>JAAYBV010000113.1 GCA_012744475.1 Phycisphaerae bacterium | reverse complement strand
CGCTGTTGACGGTCAGGCGGACGTACTTGGCCGCCACACCACCGAAGCTGACGGTTGTGTTCGCTGTATATGTGGCCTTGGCGGTGGGCTTGGCGAATTCGACGTCGCCCAAGGCGGTCCAGTCGGTCCCGTTCTGCGAGTAGGCGACGGCCACGTCCTTGAGCCCGAAACCGAGAATCAACTCGAACTCGGCGTTGTAGTTCCACACCAGCATCTCGTGGAGCTTGTAGACACCATCGAACTCGTACTGGATATAGAGGTCCTCATCCGCAGGAGCGGTAGCCAGCCACATGTCGGTGGTCCTGGTGGAATGCTGGTCGTCGGCATCCAGTCCCGAGCCGTTGACGGTATTCTCCGGCCCGGCGCCCTCTTCCGGGGTCCCATTGCTCGTCGCGGTGACGGTCTCGATTGCGTAGGCGAACGCTTCGGTCGTGAAGCTCCAGACCTCACCCTTGAAGATGCTGTTGGTCGGCGGTGCATTGACCTCATCGACGCGCCAGTAATATGTCTGGCTGAAGCCGAGCAAGCCGGCGGGATCATACGTCGTCGCGGTCTGACCCTGGCTGAGCAGCGCACCCATCGGATTGGTCCGGCCCGCGTCGTTGACGTCGTCGAACGCTGTCCCGAAGTACACATCGTGGGTCGCCGCGAACTCACCTGCCTTCCAGGCCAGAACGGCGTCTCGCAGAACATCCGTTGCCTTATCGGCGGGAGCGGGCTCAGAGGCCAACTCTTTGACGCCAAAGATCCCCATGGCCCTGTATGCCCCGAGTTCTGCGACCTCGTGGTCCGACAGGGCGACAGCGGCAAAGGCGAAACTATCCAGTTGGCACCCGGCGTACGCGGTGGCATCCGAATCCGAGAGGATCGTAAACTGCCCCTCGTCCTGCTGGGCGTTCGTGTACAGGCTGCTGTTGCCGTCAAGACCCTCGGCGCCGAGGTTGTCAAACACCTTCATTCCATCGACATAGACATCCCGGACCCAACTGCCATCCTCCAGCCTGCGCACCACCACCAGGCGAACCCATGTCTGCAACGGGACGACCCCAGGGTCGGAATAAGAGCCCGAACCGACGGACCCATCGGCGGCGACCCAGAAATCGGCGGCATTGTAGTTGTTATACCCCGTGTTATAGACGGGCAGCCAATCGGCATCTGTGGCCTTGAGGTCAAAGACCATGGTGTACTCGTTTGTGTAGCCACCCCCTCCGTTCTCGGCCAGGTCGTCGATGTCCACCCGCAGGAAGTCATCCGGGCCTGTCTGCGTGAAGATCGCCTTCCCCGCGGAGATGCGGATCGCAGCCGTCGTCGGATTGCGACGAATCAGACTGGCGGGATCTGATGCCCTGTCAGCCGGAATCTCGTGCGCCGGATCGAAGTCACGTGTGAATCTCCACTCTGCCCAGGGAACTCCCTGTGGCTCGGAGAATCCATAAACTGGACGCATCCACAGCAGGCTCAAAAGCAGTCCAAGGTGAAGCAGTCCCGTCTTCATTGTCCCACCTCCCAAAAGGTCCACTTAACAGGTCCACATATCGCCGACTGCGCTGCCTGGCTGCGCATGTGTGAATACGAGCATACCTCCCTGCGTTCGCCGGCAGAAAGGAACGCACCAGTCCCCAAGCTAATGCATTTGGGCAGACAAATCAAGATGTCGCTTTCTCTGAAGGCCGCCGTCAATACCTGTCGCGGAAGCTGCTCAGCCACTTCGGCCAATCCGCGTCGGAGCCGGTCATCGGATTGTTCGTGTTGAAACTCTTGTGCCACTTGAGCCTCCAAAGAGCGCGGAGCGGGACGGAGGCTGCCGAACCATCCAGAAACGCCGAGTTGATCGCTCCATTGTGGCGGTCGATGCAGGTCAAGCGCATCGCCTCGAATCCCCAGTCCCCCCAAGCGTTGTTCCATTCGTACGGCGGAGGCTCGTCCTCCAGAGGGGTGTTGTCGTCCTCGGGAAAGACATCGACATAGACACAGTCCATGAACATCGGGACGTTGACGGCCCCGCGCACGCCAATCGTCCGCCAGGCCTTCTCCGACGGGAATCCCCAGAACGACGCGACGCCGGACGGTGGAGAGGAACACCACTCGTTGAGCCCGTAGCTGCCCGTGTCGAAATCGGCCCACCAGTTGCCCGACGTCGCCGGATCGAAAGGACCCCAGCAGGCCAGAGTGCCTCCCTGGCTTCTGTTTGCGGGGCCATCTCGCACAACTCTCGTGACAGGGCAGAAGCGTATCTTCTTGTCCCTGTAATAGGGCAGCGTGGCCCCGATCCAATAGGCCTCTTGCGCGCTAAGGCCACGGCCTTCGACACTTTGCGGCAGCCTGCTCTCGTTGTCGAGGGCATACAGGTGGAAGACCTGTCCCCACTGTTGGAGGTGGGACCGGCAGACAACCGCCTGCCCCATTCTTCTCGCTTTTTGCAGTGCAGGCATGAGAAGGGCAATGAGAAGGGCAATGACAGAAACAACCACCAGCAATTCGATGAGCGTGAAGCCCATCGGACGAGCACCCTTTGCCCACGCTGTGCTCTCAGGCACCATAGTTGCCCCCAGGACGAGTGCGGTTTCCGTCTCGGCGAGCCCCGGCCGAGAAGGCCAGGGTCTTCTATCCGACGTTCCCCAGACAACTTCGCCCGGCTATGCCTCCGGGCCGTGTTTTGGCATCATACCATCGTCGCCTCGGTTGTGCCTACCCCGCTTGCGAGGTGTTTCCGGTCTTCCGCAGTGAGCCTCTCACATGCATCGGCCACGGCCTTGTCGCTCGTCGCGTTTGCCCTCGCCCACTGATCGTGCCGGGGGCAGAATTGGGTTCGGCCATAGGGCAACTGCTGCAGAGGGAGGCATGCCGAAGAAGGAATAGGATAGTGGGTCTACGGATTCCGACATGGGAACGGGGCAGAACTGATGCCCGGAACTATTGTGGTCGGGTGCAGTGCTTGGGTATCATAGGACACGTGGCGTGAAGGAGCATAATCTATGAACCCAAATGGGAAATCCTGGTTGAGAGGAGACACAGCCATGAATCGGACTGTTGAACGTCGTGACTTCCTGAAATACGCCGCCGTGGCGGCAGGAACTGCCGTGCTGGGGTCGTCGGCCCGGGGCGAGGAGCAAGCCAAGGGGGCCAGACTGCTCAAGGCGCTGCAATCCAACATGCTGCCAAAAGATCTGCTCGACGCACAAAAGCTCGCGCTGGCGAGAAAGTGCGGCTTCGAAGGAATCGAGCTGAATCGGCCCCTGGAGGACCTCACCGCTGCAAAGGAGTTGGGCGCCCAGGCAAGACAGGCGGGCGTACCGATCCATTCGGTCGTCAACGGCTGGGGCGGACCGTTGTCGGACCCCAAGCCGGAGAACGTGGCCAAGGGCCTGGCGGACATGGAACTGTCGCTGCGATGTGCCAAGGCGGCGGGGGCGGACGCCGTGCTGTTGGTGCCCGCCGTTGTGAACGACGAAGTCGGCTACGCCGAGGCATGGGAGCGCTCGCAGAAGAACATCCGAAAACTGCTGCCGCTGGCGAAGGAACTGCAGGTGACCATCGCCGTCGAGAACGTCTGGAACAAGTTCCTCCTCAGTCCGCTGGAGTTCGCGCGTTACGTGGATGAATTCAACGATCCGTGGCTACGGGCCTACATCGACGTCGGCAATATGATCCTGTTTGGGTTTGCGCAGGATTGGATCCGCACCGTGGGCAAGCGGATCGTCAGAATCCACCTGAAGGACTTCAAGCGTCAGGGCTTTCAGTGGACGAACCTGCTGGACGGCGACGTGAACTGGCCGCAGGTCCGCAAGGCGCTGGATGAGATCGGCTACCGTGGCTACTTGACGCCGGAGCTCTCCGGTGGCGACGAGGCCTATCTGACCGACCTGTCGAAACGCGTCGACAAGATCATCGCCATGAAGGCCTGACGCGGGCAGCTATGCTCCGTGGAGAGCAGCAGCGCACGCCAATGGACCATGATGCGTATGATTCACGCGGTGGACCCGCCCTGGGCCTTGTCGCACATTTGGCTGTGCGATGCGCGTGGGTTTCAGGCCTCTCTACCGTTTGGCCGCAACCGACGTCACGATCAAAGCGTACGGCAGCAACAGCAGACGCCCAGATGGAGCTTGACTGCCCCGGTGCTGCCGCGGAAGATACCTGACATGCGGCCTTGCACCGTTGGCCGCATGTTGTTCGGGAGGCGGATCGTCCCGAGTGTCTCGTCCGCGATACCGAAGGGGGATGTTTTTGACGTGGTGCGGGCAAGACGGCTGTAGCGCAGACGCATCACTCACGATGTCCGATGCATGGGAGGTTGCAGCCATGAAGACGTACGGTGTCGGCGTGTTCGGGATCGGCTGGGTCGCGGGAGAACACATCAAGGCCTACAGGCAGAATCCCCATATGAGGGTTGCGGCGCTGGCCTCGCGGCATAGGCAGTCGGCCCAAGCCGCCAAGGACAATCTGGCCCTGGACTGCGAAGTGATGGACACATTCGACGATCTCGTGCGGCGCGATGACGTCGACGTCATCGATATCTGCTCCCCGAATGTATTGCATGCCGAGGAGGCCGTTGCCGCCGCCGAGGCGGGCAAGCACGTGGTTATTGAGAAGCCCATCGCGATGAATCTCCGGGAGCTTCAGGCGGTTCGAGACGCCGTGGTCAAGGCGAAGGTCAAGTCCCAGGTCGGCTTCGTCCTGCGTTGGAACCCGCACATTGCGTCGATCCGCCGCATGCTCGACAAGGGCGGCCTGGGTGACCTTTACTATGCAGAGGTCGATTACTACCACGAGATCGGCCCCTGGTGGAGCGGATGGCGCTGGGGGGTTGCCACCCGGGAAGGCGGGCCCAGCGCCAGCCTCGTGGCCGGTTGTCATGCCGTGGACCTGCTGCGTTACTTCGGCGGCGACGTCGAGGAAGTCTTCGCGTATGGTGCGTTTGGCCACCGCAGAGACTATGAGTACGAGCCGACCTATGCGGCCGTCGTCAAATTCCGCAACGGCAAGATCGGCAAGACCGGTTGCAGCTTCGAAAACGAGTGCCCCTATGTTCTCAATATCGTTCTCCACGGCCACAAGGGCTCGGTCCTGAACGAGAAGTTCTACACGAAGGAGTGGTTCCCGGGTCAGAAGGGCTGGCAGCAGTTCAACAGCACCTTCGCCGAAAGCGGTGACGTGGCCCACCACCCCTTCCAGGGGATGGTGGACGATCTGGCCGCCGCGATTGTGGAGGACCGGGAAGCAGCGGCCGGCATACAGGAAGCGTACAAGTCGCACGAGCTCTGCCTGGCGATCGACCGCTCGATCGCGACCGGCCGGACCGTGAGACTGCCTTTGACCGGATGAGGCGAGAGAGGCGCCAAGGCAACCGTCAGGGCCGATTCGAACGGCGGAAAAGGAGAATGCAATGGCACAGAAACTGGCAATCGACGGTGGCCCGAAGGCCGTGACCAACACGCTGACCCCGTGGCCGCGGTTCGATGAGAATGCGATCAAGGCGGTCGAGCAGGTGCTGCGCTCGGGCAAGGTCAACTATTGGACCGGCCCCAAGGGCATGGAGTTCGAAAAGAAGTTCGCCGCCTGGCAGGGCAGCCGGTTTGCGATCAGCACGTCCTCCGGGACCTCTGCCCTGCACGTGGCCCTCAGCGCCCTGGGGATCGGCCCGGGCGACGAGGTGATCGTACCCAGCTACACGTTCATCGCCAGCAGCTTCTCGATCGTGCAGGCGGGTGCGATTCCACGTTTCGCCGATGTGAACCTGGACGATCACTGCATCAGCGTGGCCTCCGCTGAGAAGCTCGTCAATGAGCGGACTCGGGCGATCATGCCGGTGCACCTCTACGGCAACGTCTGCGACATGGACCCGATCGTGGCGTTCGCAAAGAAGCACGACCTATTCGTCATCGAGGACAACGCCGAGGCATTTGGCGGTGTCTACAAGGGCAAGAAGACCGGTACCCTCGGGCATATCGCCGCATGTAGTTTTTGCCAGAATAAGACTTTCACGACCGGCGGCGAAGGCGGGATGGTGACGACGGATGACGAAGACCTCGCTTGGAACGCCCGCAGCTTTCGCGATCACGGCTATGATGTCAAGGAGCGGCTGCACCTGCTGGAGCTGGAACAGAAGCTGCCTTACATCCACAACATGGTGGGCTGGAATTACCGCATGACGGAGATGCAGTCGGCCATCGGCCTGACCGAGCTGGAGCGGATGGACACGTGGAATATGCCCAACCGGCGGCGCAACGCCCATATCATTATCGACGCCGTCAAGGACCTGCCCCAGATCAAGTACCTGCCCGTGGACACGCCCGAGCGGCAGAACGGCTGGTACGTGATGGCGTTCTCGCTGGACATCGAGAGCATGAGGTGCGACATCACGGAGTTCGTCGCGGCCGCCGGGGCCGAGGGGGCGCCCTGCTGGAGAGTCTTCTGGCCTCAATGCCATACGGAGAAGGCTTACACACAGCACAACGCCTTCGGACGGAGCGGGTTCCCATTCAAGTCGAAGGAATACACAGACCCGCGCAGCGCCGATTACCGTCACGTGGAGGTTCCCAACGCGATCTGGCACCAGGACCATACCTTCACCTGTTTCGCATTCCCGACGTTCACGGAGGACGACTGCCGTCAGATCGGTGCCGCCTTGAAGAAGGTGATCCAGGCCTATGCCCAGTAGAGGAGACCTCGCTATGCGGAAGATAGGATACGCCATCATTGGTTTCGGCGGCATCGCGGAAAACCGCATCGCTAAAGAAGGCTTCGGCATGGACGGCAGCCGCTTCGCTGGACATCCAACCGCTGCCCTGGCGGGCGTCACGGATACCAACGTCACACGCAAGGATGCCGCGTCGCGACTGGGGCTGCGGTGGTACGACTCTGTGGACGCGGTTCTCGAAGATCCAGGCGTAGACGCGGTGTTCATCGCCACGAACAACCGGTCCCATGCCCCTCTGGCACAAAAGGCCATGGAGGCCGGCAAGCATTGCCTTGTCGAGAAACCGATCGCAACGACGTTGGACGATGCCCGGAGGCTGCAACAACTCGCGCGCCAACGGCAGGTCAGCCTGGCCGTGGACCATATGATGACGGAGAACGCGTACAACCAGCGGGCTCGCGAACTGGTCGCGGCAGGCGCTATCGGTGAGGTCAATGACATATCCCTGCACATGGAGTTCTGCTATGGCTCTACTCCCAACGAGGCCGCCACCTGGCGATGCGCCGATCCGTTGGAGATCGGTGGGCCTGTTGGCGATGTGGGCAGTCATTGCCTCTACATGGCGGAATCTCTTCTGAACGGCACAGTGAAATCCCTGTCGTGCGTGTACACGCCCAGAACTCTGAACATTGCCGTTGAGAATGGAGCGTTTGTCCATTTCCGATTGGATACCGGCGTCCAGGGCACAGCGCAGGTGGCGTTCAATCGGCCCCGCGGCGGTCTTGGCGGAACGTTAACCAATCTCGGATACGAGATCTACGGCACAAAGGGTGTGATCCGGGGCTATGGCACGCTGTTCCAGTTGTCGGGGCATCCCGGCGAACCGGTCCCCATCCGTCTCGAACTGGATCGTTTCACAGATCCGGAAACGGTCAGAGTAGAGCAGGTCAGCAACATATACCAAGCGGTCATCGGTCGTCACGCTCGATCTATCCTCAACGGCAGGCTGTTAGAGGCTGAGGATGCTCTGCACAACCTCGAACTTGTGTGTGCATGTCACAGATCTGCCGACCGGCAGGGGCGGTGGATCGACTTCTGATGAACGATTGCCTGACGATAGAGATAGAGGATGAGGGCCGGTTCCCCGATACTCGGCCGGTGATGCTCCGCAACGTCATGTTGGCGGCGCGAGAGGCGGGCTGAACCACGGCCCAATTCCAGGACTACCAACCCACGATCGGGGCTGCTTCGCCCCGAATCGCGTCGTGAACCCGTTCCCCTCGACAGCCGCTGCGTGTCGTTACTGTGGAAAGGCAGACCTTGGCGCTTTGCAGGCTCGCATTCCACCTTTGGTCTGCGTCCACCTCACCTGTCTCTACAGCCTCTCGCTCCCTTTTCTTCCCCGGCTCTGCCTGCCCTTCCCCGCTCTGAAGTAGCCTGTCGTGATTCCGAAACCAGTTGTTCCGCGGGAAAAGGGAGGCAACGAACGGCCGCTGAACCTTGTGTCACTACTATCTCGAATGCCGCGTGTGAAAGACCACAGCCCCATATGGTTGGACAAACCTCAGGCGAATCCCAGTGTCCCCCACGGCTCCGGCACCTGTCCCGGACGACCAGGACCTCAGGATCGCCAGTCTGGCTCCTCACGGTTTGGGAAACAACGATTCGATCAACGCCAGGGTTTGCTCGACCAGTTCGCGCCCGCCTTCGGGGCCGATCTCGGTGCTCGCGGGAACCGCACCGTAAGCACCGCCGGCCACCGATCGGCGTGTGGGCAGGTACGTGCCGGCTCCCGTGAGTTGGACCACGAACGTCTGCACCGCTCGGCTGCGCTGCTGTATCTGGACGCCATAATCCAGGTACAACTCGAACGGATTGGTGGCGATAGCCAAGTCGCCCAGGCGTAGCACGTGGATCTCGCAGGGGAGCTTGGGACGCTCCCGCTGTAGCTGGAAGCGGTCTCGTACGCTTGCCCCCCACATGGTTCTGCGATACGCCTGCGTGATCTCCGTGTACCACCGGTTGTTTTGCCTGGTTTCGGGATGCTCTTCGATGGTGCGACGCAACTCTTCGTACCGTTGCCGCCAGCGCTCCGACTCGCTCAGCGCCGAGGCCACGTCTTCGGCTGAGACCTGCCGCCGCATGAGCTCCACCTGCGCCACGCGATGGGCGAACGTGGGGCTCCATTCGATGGTCTTTTCCAGGTGCGGCAGGACCGAAACAACCGCATCGGCCAGGCGCTGCGCGATCTGCTGCCGACGATTCCGCCCCGTGATGCGTTCCATCCGTTGTTCGGCGTTTTCGCGTGTGCTCCCGCGGCCAATCAGATGGGGCGACTGATCGCCGGCCGCAGACGCTTGCGGCAATACAAAAAGACCCGGGCCTAATCGACGCCGCAGCTCTTCGCGCGTGTCGTGCCAAAAGTCCGCGCTAACCTGATACAGACTCTCGCTGCACTGCGACGGACAGGCGACGTTGATCACAACGCCCGTCAGCGTCTTGTCTCGATCCCAGGTAAAGAGCAGGCCGACGCCGTGATTCTCGTATCCTTCGATGTGACTGAAATCGGGGCGCTCGGTGGGCCCGTACAGTTGCGACTGGCCCGAGTCGTATACCGTAAGCCGATTGTGGCCGACGACGGCGGAGCCCAAGCCGAAGCCGATGCCGCCGGGCTTGCGGCTCTTCCACGCCTGCTCCACCGCCCCGGCGATGCGCACCGCAGCGTACTCCCGGTACTCAACGCCCGGCATAGCCGCCAGCTCGATGCCCCAATCCGCCCACGCGGGCGGAAGGTCCCAGCCATATTCTCTGGCGAGAGCAGCCTCACGATCCTGTGACCGATTGCCGAAGGCGGGCGCTGTGTGGGTATGGGTGGCGTTGAGGAACACCTTCGTCGGATCAAGCTCGGGCAGCTTCGTGCGAACGTGCTCTCGAACCCGATCGCGCAGTTGATCGCCGATGGCTACCAGGTCGCAACTGACCAGGACGGCCCAATCTCTCGTGGCCCCCTTCTCGACCGCCTCCAGCGCCAACGCGGTGGCGGTCACGCGGTCCAGAATGCCCTCCGAGACACGGGCGTGGAATTGCCCGCGCAGCACCACGGGCTGGTCGGGTGTAATGTCCACCGTGGCCCAACCAATGCGGAGATGATTCGACGCCGGGTCATTCGCGAAGACCGTTGTCGGTGCAATCAGGATGGCGGTCAGCACCGCGGTGCGCAAGAACATCTTGGCGCTCATAATTCCTCCAAGTTTCTCCCGGCCGGACCGGCACACGGACACGACCTTTCAATGGTCCTGATGTTACCAGAGGATGAGAATAGCCACAAATGCAGAGCTTGACAAGTGTGGTACAGGGTGTGCCTGTCAAGAACCAATCCTCCGTCTCGCCTACATAGTCCTCGGCGGCGATGTCCACGTCATCCCTATCGATCTTGTCGGGGGGCAGAACTGGCGCCGTCCGGATGAACTGCCGGCAGCGACTGAACACGAACAGCCACAGTGCCTCCGGCTTGGTCACGTTCTTGAGCCGTTCGCGGAGCAGCCCCCAGCCGTTCTGGCGGCTATGGGTATCCCTCAGCCGGTCAGTGACAGGCATTGCGATGACGGTGTCGGGCTTGAAATCCAACGAGGCAAGGCATTATCCTGGTATTCGTAGAATCGGTGGGAACTGATTTGGTTGCAGGGGCCAACCTGGAATGCACCGACATTCGTAGATGTGGAAGGAGCTGGCTATGGGACGCGTCCAACCGGGATGCTTGGGGCGATTCAGGCATGTTTGCATGGGGCTTCTGATTGTGGTTTCATGCGCCTTGGGTCAGTCCTCTCCGGAGCCAACGTTCCCTTCCAGCCAGTCCAATGAGGCCCAGGGAGGAATCACTTCCCGGCTCTTCACGCTTTCGCGACTCGGTCCGGAACACCTGGCGAATGCCGTTCATCGCAAAGGCGCCGAGAGGAACTCCTACATTGTGGCCTGGGGCGACCGCCTTCTCCAGTGGCCTTTGGCGAAGAATGGGGCGATGCGGGAAGTCTATCCGCGGCAGGAAGACTGGCGGTATAACAACGGCGGTTGTGCTTGGGATGTGGATGGG
>JAAYBV010000025.1 GCA_012744475.1 Phycisphaerae bacterium | reverse complement strand
CTTGGGGATGGATCGCCTCGCAGAGGCCTTTCCGTACGGATGCGCCACTCCCATTCGCCATCCCCAAAGCTCCGTTGCACTACGCCTTGAGGCTGCCACCCACATGCCACGATATTTTCACACACACGTGGCACCGTGTCTGTGCAGATTTCGCGGCAAGGCCCGTTTTCCACCACGGAGTGCCATGTGTGGCAGCGGTCCCGATGGCCATCGGGAGAGCAAAGCGGAGTTTGCCGATGGCTTCGACGGCATGCGTCTAACCATCGGCAAGCCTTCGCTTGCCGCTGCCACACGGATGCCGAGGTGCCTTCACATACGCGTGCTGTCTGCTGTCCACCGAAGACACGGGCAGCGACTGGGGGCCTGTGTCAATTCAGACACAGGCCCCAGGACAGACGGGCAAGAGGGTGGCAATTGCGAGGTGTCCGCACACGAGCGCGACGACCTCGCGTCCGTCGATTCTACTGGCTGGAAGCCGGATGGCCGAATGCGATGTCGTCGATGTAGATCAGACCGTTGCCGCCTGCGGTCGGATTGTCGCGGTCGCCGACTCCGATGTACATCTTCTCGATGCTGTTGACTCTGACAGCGGCCGAGCTGAATTCGCTCAAGGGGATCCGCCACTCCTGCCAGATGGGTGTTACCGTCACGGCCGGATTGCCATGCGCCACCGCCTTGACCTTGCCGCTGGTGTCCTCAAGGGCCACGTAGAGTGTGTCCGGCGTGTTGCCGGTCGGCTGTTCGGCGCCGATGCCGGCGTCGAGCCACTGGCCCGTGACGTCACCGGTTGTGGCAACATTGGAGAACTCCGCCAGCGTGGCCACGTTGGCGTTGTGGCTCGTCACGGCCAGGCCGATGTACACGTCGGCAGCCATCGCGATCTGCACGGGAGCCGCCGGCGCAAGGTCCACCCAGGCGTTTCCGTCTTCGGATCGTTGCGCGGTGAACGTGTTGCCCGTCCGGGTCAGCTTCACCCAGTACGGTGCGGCCAGGCCGGCCGCGTCGGTGCTGGCGCTGGCGGCGTCCGCTTGCGGGCGGCGCTGGAACGAAACGCCGTTCGAGGGGGTCACCACCACCATCGCATGGGTCGAGCCGACTTCGAGGCTCTCGCGGATCATCACGCCGGCTTTCGCCCAGACGTCGCTGGGCGCGATGTTGTCGACGCGCGCGACGATCGAGCCGTCCCCGCTGAGCTGCTTGTAGACGAGACGGAACTGATCCGAGTTGCCCCAGATGTCGCTGCCGATGGCGCCCACGAGGATGCGGCCGTCGGCTTGCTCCAGAACGCCCGGCGCGCCGCCGCGCACATACAGCACGAGGGTATCGGCGCTGTGGATCGTCCAATCCTGGGCCGAATCGAAAGTCCGCTCGGTTTCGGAGTGCCAGGGCGATGCGGTGTTGTCGTAGGCCAGCGGCATCGACTGCGCGCTGTTGTGGATGATCGCCTGCTCGGCGAACGGCGCATCGAGATAGCCTACCGTCGAGCCGGTGTTGTTCTCCCAGCCGTCGATCCAGGTCTGGAAGATGGCCTGGCCGGCGTCGAGATTGTCGGTGTACCCGGCGAAATCCTCGATCATGAAGTACTCCTTCGTGGAGAAGCTCCAGACCTCGCCCTCCCAGACAGCTGGCGCGCCGGCTTCGTTGACCTCGTCGATTCGCCAGTAGTACGTCGTGCCCAGATCGAGCGAGCCGGGATCGTATCGGGTCTCGGCGACGCTGCCGACCAGGGCGCCGCCGCCGGCGACGGCCTCCCGGTCGCTGCCGAAGTAGACGTTGTGCAACGTCGCGGATCGGCCTGGGCGCCAGGCGAGCACGACTTCCGGGTTCAGGCCGGTCAGGCCGGAACCGGGTTCCGGATCGCGCGCCGCTGCGGGGATCTGGTAGAAGCGGACTTCGCTCAGACCGTACTGGCCCAACATGCCCCATCCGCTGTTGACGGTCAGCCGGACGAACCGGGCCGCCGCCCGCGCCATGTCGATCCGGGTGTCTGCGGTGTACGTAACCAGGCCGTTGGCTTGAGTGAATTCGAAGTCGCCCAGCGCGGTCCAGTCGACGCCATCGGCGGACGTGTCGATGGTGACGCTCTTAAGGCCGAAGCCGAGGATCGGTTCGAACTGGACATTGTAGTTCCAGACCCGCATCTCCGCGAGCATGTACAGCCGGTCGAACTCGTATTGGATGACGATCGGCTCGCCGGCAGGGGAGGCGCCAAGCCACATCTCGGGTCCGTTCGTCGAATGCTCGTCGTTGGCGTTCAGGCCCGATCCGTTGACGGTGTTCTCGATTCCGGCGCCCGCCTGTGGAATCGCATTGGTCGTGGCGATGACACCTTCAATGGGATAGGCATAGGGTTCGGCGGTGAAACTCCAGACCGCGCCCTTGAAGATCTCATTGCCGGGGGCCGCGTTGACCTCATCGACGCGCCAGTAGTAGGTCTGGCCGAAAGCGAGCAGACCCGTCGGGTCGTACGCGTTAGCGTCCTGGCCCTGACTCAGAAGCACGCCCATCGGATTGGCCCGGTCGGCGACGCTGACGTCGTCGAACGTCGTGCCGAAGTAGACGTCGTGTGCAATCGCCGTCTCGCCGGGCCGCCAGCTCAAGACCACGTCGCACCGCACGTCCTCCGCGCCGTCCGCCGGGTTCGGAGCCGAAGCGGTCGGATCGGCAAATCCGTTCATGGCCGCTGCCACGTCCTCAACGGACAAGGGCCTGTCGAAGATCATCACCTCGTCGAGGATGCCGTTGAAGGTTCCGAGTCCATCGGCCGTGTTGACCACTCCGATTCCCACGTTCAGATTGCTGAAGTCACCGCTCGGAAGGCTCCACGAACCAGTCAGCTTCTCCTCGCCGTTGAGATAGACCGCGCCGGTTCCGGCCGCCGCGTCGTGGGAGCAAGCGTAGTGCGTCCACTCATCCTCGATCAGGTGCTCGCCCGTCAGGTATAGATTGCTCTGAGGGCTCGTGTTGGACTTGAATCGCAGTTGGCCGCCATCGGGGCTCAGCTCCGTCCACCAGTACATCGTGCCTTGCCGCTGACCGATCAGGCCCTGATAGAAGCTGTTCGAACCGGCCCACTTGACCCACACGGCCAATCCCAGACCCGCCGGGCCGTTCGTCTGCCAGGCGCCGAGGTTCACGAAAGGCGAGCCGTTGCCGCCCACGAATTGCAGGGCATTGCCGTCCTTGCCGGGGACCCACGCCAGTTGACCGGTCAGGGTTCCCTCGTGGGCGCCGGTCTCATCGACGGCGGTCAGACCCGACGTCGCGTCCAGTTTGTAGTAGGCGACCAGCCCGTCCGGCACCGCAGCCTGCACTGCGCATGCCGTCGCCAGTACGCACAGACCGGCCGTCATCAGCCACAAGCGATTCATTCTCGAACGTCTCATGCCAAACCTCCTTCACCGTGCACTATCGCGGGGCTTGTGCCGTTCCGCCCTCAGCTCCTGTCGATCATGGCTGCTGGCGCTTGCCCGGTTGAGCCAGGATCTTCACGACAGCTTCTATAGTAACCGATGGCAGCCGGCCAGAAGACACGAATATATTGAGCAAAGGCGACTTCGCCCCCAAGAGGGTGAATGTGAGTGTCCGGCTGAGGCCGAGAGTCCTGCCGACCATAGACAGAAGCGTGGCTTCGGCCGGTGAGGACCGAAGCCACGCGGCATTGCTGCTGCCGATGGAATGGGGCTGTTCGCCCGCATCCCGTCAGGGCGAATGATCATTCGCCCCTACTGGTTTGCGACCGGGCGGCCGTAGCCGATATCGTCGATGTAGACGGTTCCCGTGCCTCCGGCGGCAGGGGCATTGCGGTCACCGACGCCGATGTACAGCTTTACGACCCGGCCCAGATTCACGCCGGCCAGGTCGCTGTACGGAATCTGCCACTGGTTCCAGCCGGTCTTCGTTGTCGCGGCCGGGTCCGGGTTCTTCGCGACCGCGATCTTGCCGGCGGCGTCCTCCACGGCGACGTAAAGGGCCTCGGGGGCATTGCCCTCCGGCTGTGTGACGCCGATGCCGGCGACCTGCCATTGCCCGCTGACGCTTCCCGCCGTCGAGATGTTGGAGAACTCGGCGCTGGTCGGAATGGCCCCGTCATGACTGGTCAGCGCCAGCCCGATGTAGACATTGCCGGCCATCTGGATCTCCAGCGCCGGACTGACGGTGATGTCCGCCCAGCTCGTCCCATCGGCCGAATGCTGTGCGGTGAACGTGTTGTTCGTCCGCGTCAGCTTGACCCAGTACGGCGCCGCCGGGCCGGCCGCGTCGGTGTTGGCGCTGGCCTGTCCGGCGACCGGGCGCCGCTGGAAGCTGATGCCGTGGTCCGGCGTCACCGCCACGAAGGCGTGCTTCGAGCCGGCTTCCAGCGTCTCGCGAATCATCACGCCCGCTTTGGCCCACTCGTTGCTGCGTTCGAGAGTGTCGACGCGGGCGATGATCGAGCCGTTGCCGCTGAGGCTCTTGTAGGCAAAGCGGAACTGATCGGCGGTGTCCCAGATGTCCGTCCCGATCGCGCTCATCACGATGCCCTGGGCGGTCTCGATGAAGGCCGGTGCGTTGCCTCGGAAGTAGATCGCCAGCGTGGTTGCCCCGTACGCCGTCCAGTCCTGGGCCGTTTCGAAGTCGCGTTCGGTTTCGGAATACCAGGGCGAGACGCTGTTGTCGTACTGCAACGGCATGGACTGCCTGCCGCTGTTGACGATCGTCTTCTCCGCGAACGGCGCGTTGAGGTAGCCGACCGTCGAGCCGGTGCTGTTGACCCATCCATCCATCCACGTGTCGAAGATGGCTTCCCCGGCATCGACGTTGTCGGTGTAGGTCTCGAACCCGTCGATCACCGCGTACTCTTTGGTCGCGAAGCTCCAGAGATCGCCTTCCCACACGCTGATCGCCTCGGCCTCGTTGACCTCGACGACCTTCCAGAAGTAGGCGCCTCCGAATTCCAGACCTGCGGGGACCAAGCTCGGCTGAGCGGTCGTGCCGGCCAGCGCCAGCGACGACTCATCGGAACCGAGGTAGACCTCATGGGAGACCGCCTCTCTTCCGGTTTGCCATCTCAGGACGACGCCGGGGTCCACGTCGGTGGCGCCGTCGGCCGGCTGCGGCTTCTGCGCGTAGACGGGAATCTGGAGGAACCGCACTTCGCTCAGGCCGTACTGGCCCATGATGCCATAGCCGCTGTTGATGGTCAGGCGGACGTACCTGGCGGCCACACCGCCGAAATCCACCGTCGTGTTGGCGGCATAGTCGGCCTTCGCTGTGGCCTTG
The DNA here is from genome assembly GCA_012744475.1 of Phycisphaerae bacterium. GTDB lineage: Bacteria > Planctomycetota > Phycisphaerae > Sedimentisphaerales > Anaerobacaceae > Anaerobaca. The sequence continues at coordinate 43,570 of JAAYBV010000025.1, read as the reverse complement.
GCAAACTGGACGTCACCCAGACTGGTCCAGTCCGTGCCGTTCTCGGAGTACTCGATGGCGACATCTTTCAGACCGAAGCCGAGGATCAGCTCGAACTGCACGTTGTAGTTCCAGACCAGCATCTGATAGAGCTTCTCGACTCTCGGGAATTCGTACTGGATCCAGGTGGCCTCGCCGGCCGGAGGTGTGGCCAGCCACATGTCCTTGGCCGCGATCGAGTGTTGGTCCTGGGCATTGAGTCCGGACCCGTTGATGGTGTTCTCGATGGGGCTGTCTTCCTCGCTGGTCGCATTGGTCGTCGCGATGATGTTCTGGACGGGGTAGGCGAAGGACTCGGCGGTAAAGGTCCAGACATCTCCCTTGTGGATCGAGTTGTCCGGCGGCGCGTTGACCTCGTCGATTCGCCAGTAGTACGTCTGATCGAATTCCAGGCGTCCGGGCGGATCGAACGTTGCGGCGCTCTGGCCCTGGCTGACCAGCACGCCCAGCGGATTGGCCCGACTGGCATTGCTGACGTCGTCGAAGACCGTGCCGAAGTAGACGTCGTGCGTGTTGGCAAACTCGCCGGGCGACCATGCCAGGACAACTTCTCGCGAAACGTCCGTGTCGCCGTCCGCTGGATCGGGGGCCGAGGCCTTCTCGCTGCTGCCTTTGGCGAGAATGGCGGTTCCCCAGGAGGCAGGGATCTGCCAGTCGGCATTGCTGCCTGAGAAGGTCGAGACCTGGGCCTCGCGACTGTCGCCGCCGTCGTCATCGTCGTTGATGAAAACGTCGATCCCGATGAGATCCCCCATGGTGGGCGCCGAACCCTGGAGCGACAGCCACGGGAGCCTCATCTCGATGCGCCAGCCGGTGTCGGTGTTCACCTGCGCATGCTCGACGCCGTCCAGACTGGTATTCGTCCCCTGGACGTCGTCGGCGGTCCAGCCGAAGGTGTACTGGCGATCGTCATCCGCCAGCGGCGATCCGGGGCCTTTCGTGTTGCCTCCATCGAAGTAGAACTCCACGCTGTCGTCCAGGTACGCGCTTCCGGAGTTGTTCTGGAGGGAATCGTCGTTGACGTCCACGATCACGTAGATGTACAGCCCGTCCCACATGGCTCGCCAACTGCCGGAACAATCCGCGGGCGAGGAGACGGTGCCGTCGATGGTGGTCTTGATGTACTGCGTTCTGGCGATCGACCAGATCGGGTCGACCTCCCCATCCAGGACAGGGGGCTTGATGACCGAGGGGATTTCCATGTCATAACCCTGGGCCGCCGCCGACCCGACCAGGCCCAGAATCAAGACCAACAGACACATGATTCTTCCGCACATACTTGTCCTCCTTTCAATCAGCCTATGGAATGGCATGGCGCTGCATTCATTTCTGATCGATTCGTCAGGCCCCCGAGGGGCAGAGTGCGTGCCGCGGCACCTCCTTTCCGAAAAAGCGACAGGAAAAATCGTCAAATGACGGATCATCTTTGGGAATGAACATGGACCCGGCGCATCCCCCCTTGCGCCATGTGTGCAACGCGACACATTGCATAAGGGCCTCCGAGTCCGATTCGCCGCAGGGTGGCTCGCTTCAGACCCTCGCGGCTGCATCAGGAACCCACACATCCGTATATCCTTTATACCAGACGCTGCCCCTTCAAGCAACACGGTTTTGCGTCAAATCGGAGCCCGGCGGCACATTACAGCCACCTTTTCCCGTTGCCGGGGTGGCATCGGCCGGTCGGAAGGTCGACCCGGACGACGGCCTGCTGTGCCGGGGCCGGCGCAGAAGTGGTCATATACCTGCGGGAAGGTCGAAATCAGTATGGAATGCGGCCGATGTGGTCGAATGTGGAGCGCACGACCAGCGCCACCCAGTCTTTGTCGGTGTCCACCGCCGGCTGGCCGATGGTTACCACGCCCGGGCCGGAGGTCATCGCCAGCGTCCCGACCTGAAGCGGACCGCCTTCGCGAGGGTTGAACCACCGAATGCGAAAGGTCTCCGTCGCGGTCCCGAGGTCCAGATCGGTCGTTCCGCCCGAGGGCAGATAGATGGCGTACACTGCTCCAGGTTCGGCCAAGCAGTAATCGTCTTCGGCCGACGTCAGCTCGTCGTGGTGGTTCATCCTGGCGAAGGGAAGGTCCCGGATGAACTCCACGGCGTAACGCGTCAGGTCCCACAGGCGCTCGCGGCTGCGCCAGCTCTCGCAGTTCAGGTCGTTGTGGGCGAAGCGATAGCCGAAATACCATTCGACACCCGCGCCGCCGGCCATGAGGTTGGCCCAGAGGTGCTTCTTGCGCGCCTCGTCGTGGGCGTAGTCGTCGTTGTCGGGCTTGACCCCCGTGTGGGCCGGACCGATTTCGTCGAGACAGACGAACCACTGCCGTCCGGCCTCCTTTGATGCGTCAAGCCACTTGAGCGTCTGGGCGTGCGTGTCGTTGGTCTGGAGCGAGGGCCCCTCGAAGTCGGGGAAGCCCAGCAGCGGTGTGTAGACTTCGTCGTACTTGCCCGGATAGGTGTGGCAGACGATCGGATGATCGTACGGGTCGATGTCCCGGATGTACTTGCAGAAGGCCTTCCGCTGGGCGTCGGTATTGGTGTTCTCCTCGCCCAGATTCCAGACGAGCGCCAGGTGGTGGCCGAACCGCGCGATCAGCTCGCGGTAGTAGAGCTTGCGCAGCGGGCCCAGTTCGCCTCCGTCGAGCGCCTGATCGTTCTCCGTCTCCTGCGTGACGACGTGAAGCATCAGGCCGAGCTGATCCATGTGCGAGAACACGATCTCCCACTGATCGAGTTTGCTGCAATCGAAGCGCAGCTTGTCGCCCGGGACGACCCAGGGCCACACGTCCTTGCCGTCGCCGCCGTCGACGTTGTAGGTGAGGAAGTAGACGCTGTTCATGCGTTTGGAGGCGAGGTAGTTCAGGGCGCCGATGATGGCCTTGCCCTTGCCGTCTTTCCAGGTCGGGTCGCCCTCGCGCCAGTCCTGCAGGTGCGGCTCGTAACGGTGAATGAACTTGGGGCCGGCCGCCTCGCCTTCCCGCAGCAGATCCTCGGTGTCGTAGGTGTCGTCGAAGTCGGCGTAGGCCAGGAAGTTCTCGGGGCTGTCGGCTCCGGCCTTGATGAAGTACTCTTTCGTCTGCGCGAATTGCAGGTAGCGTCCGCCGGTGTATCGCAGCAGGCCCTTGGCACGCAGGTCGGGGGCGAGCTTGTCGCTGGCGTTCACGACGAACGTGCCCGTGAGCCCGTCGAACGCGGCGGGGGTCCCGACGTTCGGGTCGGTCATCAGGGCCACCTCCGGACCGGCGCGGAACGACGCGGTGTAGGTCCACAGGCCGGCTTCGTCGGGGACGAAGTGGACGCGCCAGCGGTTGCCGCTGTTGGCGCTGGTATTGGCGGCGTCGCCGTCGGCGGCGTAGTAACCCGGCACGACGTGCTGCCGGTCCCAGCGGGAGAACGTCACGTTCAAGCGGTAATCGACAAAGGGATTGGGATCGGCGATCTCGTTCGTCTGAGGGCCTTCGAAGGTCAGCGTGACGGCGTGCCATTGCATCATGGGACCGGTCACGACCGCCGCCGCTTGCGGCGCGCGCGTGGCGCATCCACAAGCGAACGTCAGCCAGGGCAGGACGAGCAGAATCGGCCCGTGTCGCTTCATGTCGAGGCTCCTTATCGGATCAACCATTCTCAATCGTCCCGATATGTTAAGGGTCGGCCCGAAACCTTGGCAATAGAATTCCGCCCCGCTCGTAGTGTGGTGTCTGTGCGAATTTCGCGGCACGGCCCGTTTTCCACCACGCAGCGCCATGTGTGGCAGCGGCAAACGGAGCAAGGCGGAGTTTGCCGATGGCTTCGACGGCACGCGTATCACCATCGGCAAGCCTGCGCTTGCCGCTGCCACACGGCTGCCAGAATATTTTCACAGACACGTAGTGTGCCCGTGAGGGCATACAAGACAGTAGCGTCTCACGACGCCACTACAAACGATCGCCTTACCGTGTCCCTGCGACCCGTGCGGCGGACAACTCGGCGTCGAGCAGCAGGTCGGAGCTGGACAGAGACTGATTGTGGACCTGGATCGCCAGTACGTTGGCGCCGGGCACGAGCACGTCGAGACGGTCGGTCAGATCGACCGGCTCCGGCTCGCAATCGCCGCAGCAGCCTTCGTGACTGAGCAGAGCAGGCTGATCGTGTGCAGGCTCGTCCGGTTCGGCAAAGCCAGCGACGCGGACGTCGTTGATAAAGGCGATGTACCCATCGTCGAAGTCGACAGCGAGCGTCAAGCGGCTCAGTTGCGAAGGGTCTTCGACGTGGAACTGCCGGCGGGCATACACGCTGAGGTAGCCGTTGCGCATGTCGGGCAGGTCCGTGGCGATGCAGGACTCATAGCCCGAACCGGTCTCGTAGCCGATCGGGGTCGGGCCCGACGGCCATGTGCTGTCATCGAACGACAGCGTGTTCCAATCAGCCGCCGGCTCCTGCGTCCCTTTGAAGTATCGCCAGGAATCGCCCGAGACGACCAGCGGCTCGATGAAGGCGGCGGCGTTGAGATACGTGATCTCAGAGTTGCCGGTCAGCTCGGCGCCGATGGGATTGCGGAGCGTCACGCGGATGGGACGAATGCCTTCTACGGCCGTGACGCCGAGGGGGATCTGTCTGACGGTTTCGCCCGGGACGAAGTGCAGCGTGTCACTGCCTATAGTGCTCCCATCCGCCTCGACTGTGTAATCGACGGAGACATCGCTCGTGGTGAAGGCGCTCAGGCGAACGGCAACGGCCTCGCCAAGCTCCGAGGCGTCGAGCACGTTCGCATCGACGGCCAGGCCGATGCCGACGGTGCCGGCGCCGGTCGGCAGGAAGGGCGCCAGGCGGGCCGATTGATTCGGGTCGGTCTGCGGGTTCCACGGCGCGTTGTCCGGGAAGTACGGATCGGCAAGACTCAGATGGTTGTCGCGTATGTCCATCTGCGAAAGGTGCACGGACCAGTCGTCCCACGCCTGCCCCCAGACGTCGCGCCGGTTGAACAGCAGCAGCGAATCTCGCACGCGCAGGAATCCGTGGTAGCTCCAGTCGTAGTTGTCGCCGAAACGCGCGCCGACGAGATTGGCGGTCGACAGACAGCGGACGACGTCGACCTCGGGCGAGCCGAACCCGCACTCGATGCCCTGGCCACAATTGAGAGCGACCGTGTCGGTGACATCGGCGTCACGCGCCTCCGACCAGGCCATCGCCTCGTGATAGCACGATTCGAACCAGCAGCGTTCGACCTTCACCGAACCGCCGGAGCCGGAGCCGGCGTCGATGCCGTCGTCCAAGGCCCAGCCGATCAGGCAGTCGGTCAGGACGTGGGCGCCGCCGGTCAGGTAAAGCCCATCGTTGTCGTCGTCTGCGAAGGGCGCGCGGGCCGATGGAAACTCGATCAGCGCGCAGTCGTTCAGGACGACCGAGCCTCCGTTGTACTGGCCGGTGGTGATGCACTTTTGCACGAGGCACCGCGTCATCGTCAGGTACGCGTCCTCCCCGTGCCCGGCCTGGCCCTGGTTCTCGACGAGAAAGCAGTCCGTCAGCGTCAGGTGCGCATCGTCGGCCAGGAAGAAAAGGCATTGCTCGTCGCGGTGGCTGTGGCCATAGTCGGAGTGGTTATCCAGCCAGTCGGGGTCGGCGCCGCTGCCGGTGAGGATGGTTCCTGTGAAAGTTCCTCGCGAGCCTCCCGCCTCAAACAGGAAGCCGCCCCACGGGATGTTGCGGTCTCGACAGGTGAACACGACCGGACGCTCGACGGTTCCGTTGACGATGATCTCGCCTTCGACCACGATGTCCGTGTCGGGATCGACGAGAATGACGCTGCCCGCTCCGATGGTCAAGGTCGCGCCCGGTCTGATGGTCAACGCGTCGCCCGTGATGCGGATGCGGGCGTCCTCGGGCCAGGTTGTCGCTGCGGCGACCTCTCCGGAGACTGTCTGCCAGTCGGTGGTCGCTTCGATGGCGATTTGACGTGAGGCTGTGAGGGAGTATATCCGAGCCGTGTAGAGCAGGGGGCCTGGGTCGGTCGCCCCCTGCAGGAAGACCGAGCCAACGCCGCGCAGCAGGTCGAGCGGGTGGTCGGGGAATTCAAGTGCCTCGATCGCGCCGTTGACGCCGAGACGCCTTCCCGCCTCGTTCTCGACTCGGGCGACGACCGGGATTTCCATTCCGGCCGGGTACTGGGCCGGCGCGACAAGCTCCAATCGTGCGCAGGCGAACTCGCCGGCAGCCGAGGCGATTGTCGGGTAGGGCGTCCAGGGCGGCAGGCCCCATTCGGCGTTGCCCCGGCTGCTGTCGCGAACGATGAAGCGGACCACTTGGCTCTGCTCGGCCTCCGAGGCCGCTTCGGCCCGATGGATGTGCAATTCGTAATAGTCGGCCTTGTCGACAGTTACGGAGACATCCGTCGCGACCGGCTCGCCGTTCAGCGAAGCGGTGGTCTCGAGGCCTTCCTCGGATGACACGACGAAAGAAACCCGGTCTTTGTAGACTTCCCGGTCCTCGACGCCTTCGACCCAGGTCTGCGCCCATCCTGCCTCGACCCGGGCGAGAACAAGCACCAGCCAGAGCAGCATCGCCGGCGCACCGGCACGGCGGCGCACCGATTGCCACAAACCCTTAAGAATGCAGCACTTAGTTCTCCGTCCCATGTCCCTCACTCCACAGGCAGGGTCCCGATCTGCCCAAGCCAGCCCTTCCGGACCCGCTGTCCTGGCTGGAAATTGGCTTTCTTCGTTCGTTGCCGAACTGCCATAAAATAATTGATAACAAGGAGTTAAAGCTTGTTATTGCCTCCGCAATTGGGTTTGTTTCGCACGAATGCCTGCCATAGATTTTCACGCTTCTGGGCCATGACCCGGCCCGCTTCGGATCAAACACTCAGACCGGGCCGTGTTCGTTAATCAGAATACTAATGTCGGCTGGGCGCGTCAAGCCAAATCTCGATTTTTCCATCTATCCGAAAGGGGAGCGTGAGTGTGTGTGGACCCTTTGTCCGGCGCAGCAGGAAGGCCGGACCTCCGCGGCCCGGCCTTGGTCGGTTGACTGTTCTCGAAGGGCTATGGATTGAGGGACGAGTGAATCTGTCTCGCGAGGGTCATGACGTTCTCATATGTCACATGGGCTGGCGCCACGCTGTTGTCGCTCAGCTCCGCCATGGCCCCGATGACCCAGGTCTTGAACTCAACGTCCGACGTGATGGTCACCTCCTCCGCCACGAGATTCGGCCGGCCGCCGAAACTCCGGGGTTCCACGCCACTGTATTCCGAGATGACCTTGTAGTACTTGAACGTGTTGCGTTCCGGCACCTTCCTGTCTGGCACATAGAGACCCCATTCGTAGAACTTGCCTCTCTTCGCCGTCCAGGCCAGATGATAACCCGCCAGGATCGTGTCCTCTTCTTCGATGGGCCAGGGCTTCAAGGCCACCACACGCGCCGGTAGCTGGGGCAGAGACTCCGCCGGCCGCAGATTGGCGAAGACGTCGGCCTGGGATTCCTGGGGCAGATGATTGGCATGCCAGCCGAGGATGACGCTTCCGTCGTTCAGCGTGAACCCAACGCACGTGTAGAATCTTGACCTACCGTCATAGTCACCAAGCTCTCGCGTGACCGCAGTGGCTTTCGTATTGACCAGCTCATAGCCGTCAGGGGGATCGGTGCGAAAACAATCCGGCGGTGGTAGGACGTCGTATTCGATCGTGTGGGCCTCCTGCCTCAGCATCCATTCTACCGAGTCCTCCTTTTCGTTCAACCATCGACGGATGCGGAGTATCCGGCCTGTCGAGGGGGACAACCATATTCTCAGCTTCGTGTACGGGACAGTCTCGTCCGGCGCGACGATTTCACCTTCCCACACATCGGTCGCGGTCCCTTCGATCTGCTCGCGTCCGGTCCGGGTGAATCCCTTCACCTCGCGGAGGTGTTTCATGAACGCGGGGAACGCCCCCATGGTGTGCATCTTGAGACGTCGCTGGAAGGGACTCAGCTTTGCGTATTCTATCGATAGCGTAGTCCGTCCCGTGGCGGGATCGGTGGAGTAACCGCGCGTATCCATGCAATACTCGCCGTCAAAGACCTCCAGCATGCACAGCGGCCGGTTCGGGTCCGAATCGGCGTACCCGATGGTGTAGTCGTCTCTGTAGCGGCCGTTCCTGCGGTCGATCCAGTGCTCGAAAGGCAGTCTCTTGAGTTCTCCGCTATCGACGGACTCCCGCAGGTGCCATCCCTTGATGTGGATGACATCGGCATTCTGTGAGTGTTCCAGGGCCTCGGTGAGTCCGTAGGCGGCCGTCCCCAGGCCGATCCAGCGAAGACCAAGTCCGGCCGCGACAAGGATGGCTGCGGCAACGGCCACTTTCCTCAGGATTCGCCTTCGCAGGGATGGGACTGCTAGCCGAGGCTGCTCGATCGCGGCTAACACCTGCGACCGGCGAGCGGCCATGCCGGCGTCGATCCGGGCGAAGTGGTCGGCCAGAGAGGCATGTTCCCGTGCCAGCGATTGGGCATACCGGCGGCAATCGGCACAGCCATCGAGGTGCTCTCGAAGGGCTCGCTCATCTGCCTCGGGCAGGGCATCTGAGATGGCATCTGAGATATGGTCTCTGATTCTCCGGCAATCAGCGTTCATCGTGATCTCCTTCCATCAGCAGGGCGTGCAACTCGTTTCTTGCTGCGCGGATCCGCTGACAAACCAGCGAGTGAGAGATATTCAGTATCGTGGAGATCGTTTCGGCGTCTTTCTGCTCGAAGTAGTACATGGTCAGTGGGACGCGGAGTTCCAGCGGCAGCCGCCGGATGGCGCGCTCCAGATCATGGTCCGCATGCGGTTCTCGTACCTGCTCAACTGCTTGCTCGGCGGCCCTGGCCTTGAGACGTTTCCGCCTTCGCAGGGCATCGAGGCACAGATTTCTGGCGACCTTCAGTATCCAAGGCTCAAACCGCCCGGCGTCGGACAGCTTGCGGATATTCGTAAAGCCCTTGAGCATCACCTCCTGGGTGAGGTCTTCGGCGTCGTGTGCGCTGCCCATCATGCCCAGACACAGGGCAAAGACGCGTCGGTAGTGCCTCTCGACCAGGGTGGCGTACGCCGCCTTGTCCCCTTGCCGGCAAGCTTGCACTGCGTTGTCGTCGGCCGCGTCGTTCAATCAGGGTTCCCCAACCTGTTCTGCCAATCAAGACGAGCGGCGCGCCGCCTCCATGCAGAAAAGACTGCGCGCTCGGCCAGATTCATCCCGCGAATCGCACCAGGTAGGCCGGGTGCGTTCGTATCGCAGGCATGGGCCCTCGTCAATGGAAAAGGCCGGACCTCCGCGGCCCGGCCTATGGGGTTACTGTGAACTTGGCAGGGCGAATGATCATTCGCCCCTACGAACGTGCGCCTGGTTCGGACCGGCCTCCAGACGCTGGTCTATGGCTCCTCCTCGCTGGCCTCCGCCAGGATGATGTCGTACGTCGTGTCCACGCCGGCGTGCAGAACCACCTGTTGCGCACGTCCCTGTCCGTCGGCTTCTACGACGATTGTTGCCTGCGTCCAGCAGGACGGCAGATGTCCCAGGCTGTAGCGGCCGTCGGCATCCGTTTGCGAAGCAAACCCGGCTTTCCACTCTCTATCGAGCCCCCCTGCGCGGAGCGTGTTCGATCCGATCTGCAATTCGATTGCTTTGGCCAGGACCAGGGCATCGGCGACGGGAACGCCGTTGACATCGGTCACCTGTCCCGCGATGACGCCGGCCGGGCCGGTGACGAGCACGACGTCGCCAATCTGAGGGTCGCCGTACATGGACCCGTTGCCGGCGAGCTGGCCCGGATCACCGGGCAAGTTCGCGAGGAATTCCTCTTCGCTGCGGATGGTGAGAACTACGCCCTGATGTGTCTCTTCCACGCGTTCGTCCGAATCGTCTGGCTCATCGGAGATTCTACGCCGAACCGGTGCGGGCTCAGAAGGCGGTCGGATCACGGTCCATGCCACGCTGTACGGATCGCTGTCCGTGTAAGCCCAGACGAACATGGGCAGGTCCACCGGTCCTATCGACTGGCTGCCGTCTGTCGGCGGGGCGGGCAGGGCGAATGTCCCCTGGGCATCGGTCTGACCCGGTGCGGCGTAGGATGCGAAGATCCACGCATCGGGTACGACGTTGCCTTGCGGGTCGACCACCGCACCGGCCAGGGCTACGGAGTACCCCCCGGAGGTGTCGTCATCATCCTGCATCGCCTTGACCTGTTTGTCCCTGGAGGGGATCGGGGTGGTGTGTGCAATGAACACATACCAACGGCCGGGGCGACCATTCACGGCGAAGACATAGAACTCCTGGCTGGTGACCTCCGTTTGCCCATCACGCTCGATCTCGTACTGACATGGAATCCTGAACCTGGGCGAAATGAACCGGATCGGCGCCGGCTGTCCAATGGAGAGGATACGTACGGGCCGCAGGTGGGCATAACGCTCGCTCAGCATTTCGACCGGCGCGCCGCCGCAGAGATTGCCCGCCGTGGCGTAATCCCCTTGCGCCCAGGCTTCCAGCATCTGACGGAGAACCTCCACGGCAGCCTTGTCGTTGGTCATGTCGCCTTGCGCCATCCCCACCTCCTGCGTCACCTGGTCTATCAGGACGGTGCCCTCGGGGAAAGCGCGCTCGAAGAGTCCGGGGTCCATCACCTCGTTGTATTCCAGCACCTCGATGCCGTGATGGATCGTTCCTCCGTCCTCCTGGCCCCAGTGGTCGTCGATTCGAACGACGAACTTCGTGACGGGATCGACCACCAGAGTCTGTTTCAGCGGTTCACCGTCCGTGCGCTTCACGTGAATCGTCATCCGGTACGTATCGCGCAAAGACTCTTCCATCTCCATGACGGCCTTGCCCTCCGCCACCAGCGCATCAATCCCCGTGACGATCGTCTCCGGATCGAACTCCTCCAGTCCCTCCAATCCGCCGCCGGTGTTCTCGACGTGCGTCATCAGGTGAACGCCCCACGGCGGCGGATAGTACTGGCTCATGACGTTGTCTTCCCAGATCGTCACGAGAGTGTTCTCAGGACCTTCGCTCTCATGTTGCCGAAAGCGAATCAGGTTTCCATCTTTGTCGAACTCGGCCCAGAATTCATCTTTGCGTTGCTGTTGCCAGTAGGTTTGTATGTGGAACGAGCGTTTGCCCTGCATCGCTTCCACCGTCTGTCCGAAGGCGTAGGCCGGCGTCGTTGTCCTGACCATCATGGCGATCAGCACCCCGGCAACGCCCAGGAATACCGCCGCCGCAGCGAACCTCGTGACTGGACTTCTCATAATGCTTCTCCTTCCCTTCGGCGGATCGTACGCCGCCGAAGATCTCTTCTGGTTGTCGGGTAATTGCTCGAGCAGGTGTTCCAGGACCGCCCGGTCGGCGCCGGGGGCCGTGCGGATGCCCGCCTGGGCTACAGATTTCTTGATATCTCTAAGCAATCGCATTGTGTGACCTCACCATTGAGCAGTGACCGAAGCTTCCCGAGTCCGCACCGGTATCGGCTCAGGACCGTCTTGATCGGCACGCCTTGCAGTTCCGCGATCTGGCGAAACCGCAGCGCGCCCTGAAGGCGCAGGGCGATCACCTCGCGCTGTTCGTACGAGAGCAGGGCCATCGCGCGGGCGACGCGCTCGAGTTCCTCGCTACAGATGGCCCACTGGTCCGGCCGGACCGATTCGGAGGCGACCGATCGAATCTCGTCGAGGCCGACCTGCCCGCGCCGCCGGCGGTCGCGGTTGGCGTTTCGCACGCGATTGGCCACGCACGTCGCCAGATAACCCTTCAGCGAGCCGGTCAGCCGGAACTGAGGCGCGCCGCCGATGAACGCGACGAACACGTCCTGGACGACGTCCTCCGCCAACGTCGTCTCATTGGACAGCGAAACCGCCAGCCGGAGCAGATCCTCTCTGTACTTGCCATAGATGCGGCATAGCGCGTCGCGGCTTCCCTGCTTCAGCCGCCAAACGAGATATCGGTCTTCCAGCACGGCGCCGAGCCTCTCGCACGAGTGAATCGATCCACTTGCACCTATATAACACGCACGAGCCCCGTTTTACTCAAACGAAAACTCCTCGCGTGCGAATTCAGCGCAAAGAGAAGGCCGGACCTCCGCGGCCCGGCCTTTCACGATGGCGCAAGGCTCCATCTATTTCTTGACGCCGTACTCGAATGTGTAGGGTTCGTTCTTGTCCAGGTCCTTGCCTGCGCAGCGCAGGGTGAAGCCGCTCGCGGTCTTCTCGTACTGGAACGGTTCACCGCTGAACGGGTCCTGTGGGAGACCGGCGGGCAGGGCGTCGGGCAAGCGGCCCGTTTTGGCATAGGATGAGTACACGTCAATGGCATTCCGCAGCGCATTCGAGTCGGCGGCCAGTCGGATGGAGAGAGCGTAGACGCGTTGGAACGTCGGTGCGAAACAAGCCGTCAAGACTGCATCCTGGTTCGTATCGCAGTCTGCTGATAGCGTCTTGCTCAGTTCCCCCAATTTCGCGTACGCTTGCGGATAGGGAATTGCGAAAGCCGCCTCCACGTGGTCCATGAAGTCGTTCCAATAGGCGATGTTCCTGGTGTAGAACTGTGCATCGGCGGTGCGAACGAGCTCCAGAACCTTCGTCTTGAAATCGCAATCGTCCAACCCAGCCTGCACGGCGTTGCCGATCTTGTCGGGCGCCATGGAAACGATCGCCGCCTCGCGTTTCCACTTGAGCACGGGCCCGATTGAGAACGGCTGCTTGTCGAGTTCCGCCAATTCCGATTGCAGCCAGGTCAGCATCTCAGCGTCCGGCGGCATCCGGGACAGGAAGCGGGTAACGCACTTGTGAGTCGCCGCATTGATCGCGACGCCGACGAGATAGCAGATCAGCGGACGCTCGTTGAGATGCCGCGCCATGCGGTACATGGCGATGCAGTGTTCCATCGCCGTCCTCGGGTGCCCCTTGTCGAACTGCATGGTAGCCTCGGCGGCGATGAGGAAGAAGACGTTCCTGGCCTGATTGTGGGGGGGCAGCAGCACCTCGGTGCCCTGGGCGTAGTCCAAGCCCCAGTCGCAGCGATCGATGCGCGTGGCATCGAGCACCATGTCGATAACGGGCCGGTTCTTCGCGAGATACGCCTCCAGTGTCTCATTGCGTTCGATCCGGCCATGCCAATAGTCATCCAGCATCGGCTTGATCTCGTCTTCGGCTTGATAAAGCATGAAGGCCTGGTAGTAGAGCACGGCGGCGTTGTCCGGCGGGTACGCCGCGGCCGGCGAGGCCCAGGGCGCGAATGTCACGGCACACAGCAATCCCATCAGGTGACTCTTCTTCGTTGTCATAGTCCTCACCTCTAAAGGTCTTTCATCTCGTTTTCCAGGTGCGTTAGCAACTCATCGACGGATGGAGTCTTCGCGTCTGCTCGAAAGGCTCCAAAAGTCTCTTTGCACTGCCTCTCCACCGCCTCGATTCCGCCTTGCCGAAACGCCTTCTCCAGCGAGATAGCGGTCGCCAGTTCGATCCTCGACACGATTCGCGGTTTCGACGGGGCTGGTTTGGATTCGAGCGGCCTGCTACGGCTGACGAGCAGGACGATGACGGTGACGACTGCCACGACAGCGGCCAGGCTCAATGCCCAGGAGCGGGGCACCGGCCACCAGGTGGCGTGCGGCGAAGCGGACTTGCACTGCACGTCGAGCAGCTCATCCAGAATCTGGCGGTCACACTCGGCACCCACCGTGACGTCCAGATTCGCCTGTTTGAAGGATCGTTCGATGTCTTTCTCCGATCTCATGGTTCCAACTCGCCATTGAACGTTGACCGCAGTTTTGCCAGTGCGTAGCGATAGCGGCCCTTGACGGTATTGACTGAAACCGCCTGCGAACGGGCGATCCGACGGAACGTCATGCCCGCTCGCAGGTGCAGTGTGACGACCTCCCGCTGCTCGTAAGGCAACTCTGCCAGTGCGTCGCTCCATCGCTGCAATTCCTCGTTGTATGCGATCCACTGCTCGGGCGTCTTATCCGGCGAGGCCGCCTCCGCCGCTTCGTCCAGCCCGACGGTCTGCTTTCGTTGCCGGGCCCGATTGCGGTTGCGTGCGTTGTTCGCGACGCAGGTGAGCAGGTACCCCTTGAGACTGCCGCTGAGCTTCAGCGTCTCGGCCGACCGGGCGAAGGACACGAAGGCGTCGTGCACCGCGTCCTCGGCGTCGCCTTTGTCCCTCAGCAGCATGGCGGCCAGTCGGAGCAGGTCGGTGCGGTACTTCTCGTAGATCCGGCACAGCGCCTCGCGGCTGCCGCGTTTGAACCTCCAGATGAGCACCGTGTCTTCCAGCATCCGCACCGACTTTCCCAAGCTCAAGATCACCGTCATTTATACCACAAACCAGACGCCCCTTTGGGTATGAGAAGACGCGGATTTTCCGCTCCGGCGGCCTCCCGCCAACGCCCGCGCATGAAAAAGGCCGGACCTCCGCGATCCGGCCTGGATGGTTCCGTCGTCAGCAACGGGCTATGGCGTAGTGGACTCACGGATTTGCCGTGCCAGCGCCATGACATTCTCGTAGGTGACGTGGCCTGGCGCGACGCCGTCGTCACTCAACTCCGCCATCGCGCCGCGCACGAACAGGTCAAACTCGTCGGGGGCAATCGGATTCTCGTGCACAGGGTTTCCAACGGCCGACTCCTGCTCCACGGGGAGATTGAACCGGCAGAGCATGCGAACGACTTCCGGCCCGGCGGCCGCCGGCGGGGATGGCTGCGTGGGCACGAACAACGCCCACTCGTAATACCAGCGGTCGGATTTCGTGTAGGCCAAATGGCGACCTGTGTAGACAACCTCCGGACGCGAATAGGGCTCCAGAGGAATGGTCTTGAGCCCATAGACCACCATCGGAAGCTTGGGCAGCTCTCCGCCAGGCGTGAGGTCCTGGAACAGATGCGCCTGATCGACGTAGCGATCCTGCTCCAGGTCGTCACTGTGCCACGCGACGATCATGCTGCCATCGGCCAAAGTGAAGCTGACGGCGACACAGACCCGGGCCCTGCCCATGAAATACCACCCCCTACCGAGGCCCTCGCCAAGCGTGGCCGTTTCGAGCGTGTTCTGGTACTCGTAGTCTGGCGGCGGATCGAAGGCGAAGACCTCTTCCGGGACCTCGACGTCCCGCTCGATGGCCTCGGCACACCAACTCAACCGCCAACGATCCTCATGGTCCTTGGCCCAGATATAGATTCGCCCCAGTTCCCCCGTTGCCGGTGCCATCCAACAGCGGGTCTTCTTCCGAGCATCGATCCTTTCCCATATATCGAATAGGACGCCCTCTATCGTCTCCTGGCCCACCCGGACGAAGTGTTCGAGTTGCTCTTCCGTGATCCGGTGAAGGCGATCCTCGATCTGATTTCGGATGGTCAATCGTCTCATGATCGGGCTGGTCTTGTTGAACCAGACGAGTCTCCTCGTGTGGTCGATGTCCATCGCGTACGTGGCGGTGTGAACGCCTTCGATGCGGCTTATGCCACGCGTGCCATCCGGTCGGCTCCACGAGGAAGACGAAGTAAAGTACTCGCGCAAACCGGGCACATCGAGCCAGAGTTCACATGGAATGACGATGGCCTGCTCGAATTCGGGCTGGTTCGAATCGGTCTCGTAGAGCCAGACCGTCGACTGGACGTGCAGCGTTTGAATCTCTCCAAGCAGCATGGGCAGGTCCGTGATGGCATAGGCGGGCGCGCTGGACCGGCTCCAGAACGTCAGGGCCAGCGCCGCCACGGCGATGACCGCCGCGACGGAGGCTACTTTTGCGATTCGAGTCTTCATGAGTCTTCTCCCGATACCCGGCCCGCAGGGGACCGGTCTGATCGGCATGGATTCTTCTCGTGCGTTCATGACATCCGTCAACAGTCGGTCGCGTAGCGTCGAGCCGGCGGTGAACCACAGCTTGTTGCGAATGGCCTTCTCGACTTTCTTCTTCGGTTTCATTTTTCCACCTCGCCGTTCAGCATTGACCGCAACCGGTCCAGGCCGTACCGGTACCGGCCTTGGACCGTATTGATGGATACTTGTTGGAGCTTGGCGATATCGCGGAATCTCATGTCTGTCTTCAGCCGCAGCAGCACGACCTCGCGCTGTTCGTCAGGCAGTCTGGCGACAGCCTCGTTGAGCTGGGCTGCCTGTTCGGTGAAGCTCGCCACGTCGTCGGGCTCCACCGACTCGCGGGCGGGCCTGCTCTCCCGGCCCGACGCCTGCACCTGCCGCCGCGAACGCCGGCGATAGTCTCGAACGCGGTTGACCACGCTCGTCGCCAGGTAGCCGCTGAGCCGGCCCCGCAGCCGGAACCCCGGACCCAGTCGGGCGAACGAGACGAACACATCGTGCACCACGTCCTCGGCGGCCGCCCGGTTGTTCAGCAATCCCATCGCGAGGGTCAGCATCGAGTCGAGGTACTTCTCGTAGATCCGCGCCAGCGCCTCCGGGCTGCCCCGGCGGAACTTCCATTTCAACAGCTCATCTTCGGCTATCGCCATCGGTTCACGCCGCCGTCAAGAACGATCATTCTCACAATGTACCACGCTCGAAGCCCGTGTTTCGTATCCTGCCCGCGAATTTTCTCCGCGCCAAAGAAAAGGCCGAGCCAACGGCCCGGCCTGTGGAAGCCGTGCATCTGCGAATGTGTGCGGCGAGATACTGAGGCGCTTAGCCCCTGCGTCCTCGCCCACTTCCTTGGACTACCACTCGTCGGGCGAGATGTCGATGTACCCGGCTGGGACATTGGGCTCGAAGAGGCTCCTGTCCAGTTCCACGTCCCACTGGAACTGATCCTGGACGTACGCAAAGTGTCTCGGGCCGTCGTCTCTGGCATATTCGCCCTCGATCCGGACGGGATAGCCTGTTTCGATACTGCTCCAGATGCGTGCGACGAGACTGTCCGGCCGGTGTTCGCCCGCCGTAGCGGCCAGGGCATCCACCCGCCGCTGCCGGTTGCGCTGCCGGCGGACCCGGTCCCGCACGCGATTGACCACGCTCTGGGCCAGGTACGCCTTGAGGCTGCCTTTCATCGCAAAGCCGTCGGCGCCTTTGGCGAACGAGACGAAGACATCCTGCACCACGTCTTCGGCTTCGTGCGGATCATTCAGCAGGCCCATTGCGACGCTGAGCAGCAGGTGGATATACTTCTCGTAAATCCGCGCCAGCGCGTCGCGGCTGCCCCGCCTGAACCGCCACTTCAACAGCTCGTCTTCGATCATCCGCACGAGTAGAATCCGGATTCCCAAGAGCGCTCTTTCCCCATAGCACGCTCCTCGGCCCCCATTTTACACAACCGGCGCAAAAGAAAAGGCCAGACCTCCGCGGCCCAGCCTCTTCGGTTGGCTTGGTGGGGTTGATTCCTGGCCTATTTCTCGTTCCCGGCGGGCAGACCGAGCGTCGCCAGTCTTTCGGCCTCGACGAACTCGATGCGCGAGTCGAGGAACAGCACGTTGGTTCCCTTGCCCGCCGCGAGAAGGGTCCGGTCGTAGGCCACAACCGTGGAAAACGGGTCGGCACACGTCAGTCCGGCGCCGAGGTACTCCACGTCATGGACCATCCACCGATGATTCTCATCGCTCTCGGCATAGTCCCGCAGTTCCTCCAGCGACTGGGGCAGTCGGTCCTCGTGCTCGCCGGCGTAGAGCAGCACATATTTCCCGAGATCGGCGAGCCATGTCGCCGATGCGTAGATCTGGGTCAATTCCGCATCCTTCTCGCCTGTGCCATCGAGGGCGATCGCCGAATCCCCCTGCACCATCTTGTAGCGAAACTGTAGCGTCCGCTCGGCGCAATCCATGCCGCGCATCTGGAGGATTCCTATGCCGCCTTCGCGCGTCTTGAAGGGGTGAACGCGTTGGAATTGGCCCTCTCGATAGGGAATCGGATCGCGGGACTCGTACGCGATGCCGGCTATGGAGTGACGGATGTTCAGAGCACGGGCCATCACCCAGTAGCCGGGGTCCAGGTCCTGCACGACCAACCCTGCGCCGACCAGACTGCCGCTGTTGTCCGCCACCCGAGCGATGGCATCGATCCCATTCTGCTGGAGCCAGTCCAGAAGGTCTTCCGGGGGTAGACTCAGCGCTTGTGCCGGAATGACGCTTGTCTGTCCGGTGTCGAAGTCGATGGCGCACGGCTGTGTCGAGGGCTTCTCCGGATCGAGACAGGTCAGTGTCACGACCTGGACGGGACCATAGCCGGGCGGTGTGGGGTCTTCCACCTGCCACTGGAGTCGGGCTTTGTTCTCGTCATAATCGCCGATCTGGACGACCGCCAGATTTCCGTCACTTGTCAGGATGGCGGCGAAGCGGCTCTGGCGGGCTGAGACGCTCGTGGTCGTGCTTTCGGGCATCTCCGCCAGTATGGAATAGGCCCATAAGAGGGCCTGGTCCGCCTTGGGCTGGTGCTTCGAAGGCGTACAGAGCCGCAGGGACGAGCCGGGCATGATCCTCAGCGTGCCGCCGTCCTCTCCGTCCCAAGTCACGTCGAAGTCTCCCGGCCGGGTCTGTCGCAGGGGAATCGCCCCCTTGGGGTCCAGGTCCAGCGCCATGTTCGCCTGGATTTCAGCGCTGAACGCGTGTGTCTTGTCCTGTTTCGCGCGAGTGAACTGCTCGACGCCCACCGCCAGGGCCGCCACGACGACCACGGCCGCGACGGCCAGTTTTGCGATCTTGCTTTTCATGAGAATCCTCCATGCGCGGGTCTCGGCGCGTCTCGGTGTCATGTCTTCCGGTCGATGTCGTTGCTCGGCCATCGCTTTCCACAGGTGCTCATCCATCTCCGGACCGGTGGCAAACGACATGTCCTTCACCATGCGTCTTGTCTCTTTCATCGGTTTCATATCACAGTTTCCCATTGAGGGTCGACCGCAGCTTTTGCAGGCCGTACCGGTAGCGGCCTTTGGTGGTGCTGATGGAAACGCCTTGATGTCTGGCGATCTGCTTGAACGTCAGGTTGCCGTTCAGGTGTAGGGCGACGGCCTCACGTTGCTCGTAGGGCAGTTGCTCCATGGCCGCGCTGACCAGACGCGACTGTTCCGTTGTGATCGTCCTTGTATCCGGTCCATCGAAATCCGATGTCACGTCGAGGCTGGCGTCCAGACTGGCAGGCTGGTGCTTCCGGCCTCGCAAGCGATCCCTCGCCCGGTTGGCGACGCACGTGGCCAGATAGCTCTTCAGGCTGCCCCGCAGGCGGAACCCATTCGCCGATTGCGTGAACGTCACGAACACATCGTGCAGCACATCCTCAGCCATGTGGCTGTCGTTGAGCAAGCCCATCGCCAGCGTCAGCAGCCGGTCGCGGTGCTTCTCATAGATCCGCCGCAACGCGTCGTCACTGCCTGCCTTGAACCGCAGCTTCAACCATTCATCTTCGAGCATCAATCCGCACCGCTCATAAGTCCACAACGATCGTCGTTCACCATTATCACGATCCGCGCCCCCATTTGGACATAAGAAATCTCTATTGTGCGATGGTTTCCACCGGAGGGATGGCGGGGTGGGCGACGAGAAGCACGCCGGATCGTCAGAGTCCGGCTGAGAGGGACCAGACGGAGCGCATGGAGAAGGGAAAGCGGCCTCCGCAGAGCCGCTTTCCCTTGAGAGACGACTGGTGCGACTGTCCCTATTGCTTCGGCGTGCCGTGTGAGCAGATCACTTCGGTCTCGTCGCGGAGGGTGTAGCGCGTGCGCGGGAAGACGAACACCACCCCGTTAATCTCTTCCTCATAGCTGCCCAGGTCCTCGCCGGCGCCCTGTACGGTCAATGCCTTCAACTCGTCCCAATCGGCCTCGGTCAGAGTGATCTTGCCTCCCACGGGCGTGCCTTCGGCGCAGGTCACGACGGTGCCGTCGGCGAGCGTGAAGCGACGCGTCTGGAAAGTGAAGGTCTTGCCGTACATCTGCCTCTGGGATGTGCCGAGCGATTCACCTTGTCCGAGGGTCTTGAGGCGTCCTACTTCGAAGATCTGCTCCGGGGCCAGGATCTTCGTCGGTGGCGGCAGCTCGGGATCGCCTTCTCCCATGCCGATCTCCCGGCCGTCGGCCAGCACATAGCGGCATGCCAACACGCGCATGACCTGCCCGTCCAGATCGTACTCGGTCACCTGGGTCACCTCGCGGCGGCCTTGCTCGCGCAGACGCGCCACTTCCGCATAGTCGTTTTCCCTCTGGACGGGGGTCCGCTGTATGTCCACGTTCGGTGCATTCTCGCCTATGGTGATGGTGCGGCCATCCGCCAGCGTGTACTTCATGCTATACGCTCGGGTGAAGTGACCGTTGACCTGGGTGTCGAGCACGCCCACCAGTTCTCCGAGGCCCTGGGCTCGCAGTCGGGCGATCTCTTCCAGATCGCTCTGCATCTGTTCGACGTTCACCTCCTCGGAGTCACGCCCACCCATCACCACCGAACTGCCGCCGGCGACGCCCACGCCCTCGGTGCAGCCATTGGCGTCCTGGCTGGTCCGTTGATAGACGATTTCAGGTTCCGACTCGAAGTGGTATCTGCCCTCGGTGTCCCGGCCTACAAAATGGTACCGATACACTCTCACGCCGATGGTCGCGCCGATCGCCCCCGTGACGATCAGAGCCAGCACCAATGCCGCCTTCAAGATTCTTGCGTTCATGAGAAATCTCCCTACCTTTGGATTCGTGAGTTCCGATGGGGCGGTCGACGACGCCCGCTGCGTCTGAACGATTGACTGCCACAGGCGCTGCCGCGTCCGCTCGGAGGCCTCACAGTTCGCTTTCTTGATTGCGTGTTCTGTCTTCTCTGCCGGTCTCATCTCAGAGCCTTCCATTCAGAAGTGACCGCAGTGTCTCGATGCCTCGTCGGTAGCGCGCCTGGACGGCCACATACGAGGCGTTCTGCATCCGGGCAATCTGCTTGAATCCCAGGCCGGCCTTGATCCGCAGCGCGATCACCTCGCGCATCTCGTACGGGACCTGGGCCAGCGCCTCGTACACCTGCCGGGCCTGCTCGTCGCAGATCAGGCTTTCCTCGGGCGAACCCGCCTCGCGCTGCGGCTCGGCGATCGCACGAACCCGAACAGCGTTGCGCTTGCCCGCTCGAAGATAGTCCCGGGCCTTGTTGGCGACGCACGTCGCCAGATAATGCTTCAGGCTCCCGGTCAGCTTGAACCGGTCCGGCGAGCGGGCCAGCGATACGAAGACGTCGTGCACTACGTCCTCGGCCGCATGGGCATCGTTCAGAAACGCCATCGCCACGCTGAGCATGTAGTTCAGGTACTTCTCGTAGATGCGCCGTAGCGCCTCCGGCCGGCCCCGTTTGAGCCCGAGTTTCAGTAGTTCGTCTTCAATCATGAACCGCTCGGCATTGTCGGAAACGATCGTTTTCCACCATTATCACGCCGGAGAACGCCGCTCCAATACCGGAAATCCCGGTTTTTCTGCGCAACTTGTGACCACCGCAAGACCGTTCCGCGCAAAAGAAAAGCCGGGCCTCACGGAAGCCCGGCTCTTGTGTCAGGAGGAGAATTCGATCTTGAGGCTATTGGCCGTCCTTGGGCGTACCAACGGACCAGATCGCTTCGGTGCCATCGCCGAGGACGTACCGTTCCCGTTTGAAGGAGAAGACACGGCCCTCCACGGTTTCCTCATGCGTGCCGAGGTCCTCTCCCGGTCCTGCGTCGCGGAGTCCCCAGAACTCCTTCAACTGCGGACTGAATTCTCCCCATTGCTCCTGGCTGTACATGGGCGTGTCGGCGGCAGGTTCGCCCATCTCCTGGGTTCGCCCGTCCGCAAGTTGATACCGGTACTCGTGCTTCTTCAGCCGATAGCTGCCGATGACCGTCTCTTTGACCTGGAGCAGTTCCTTCTTGCCCTGCTGACTCAGGCCCTGCATTTCTTCCAGGTCCGTTCGGGTCTGCTCCACGTCCGTGACGCCGTTGGCATCCATGGTGATGAAGAGCTCGCCCGAGGTCCCTTCGCCCCCTTCGCTGTAGAAGATGTGGGCGGCGCCGTCCTCGGTTTTGCCCCGGTAGTAGATCCTTCCGATATTCACGCCGACAGCGGACAGGGCTCCGGCGCCCAACACAACGGCAGCCACCGCTGCCAGCTTCCAGTTTCTTCCTCGTGCGGACATGGTCCGTCTCCTTTCGATTTCATTGAGCACCTGCCGGCGCAGCTCGTGCCGATGGGGACCGGGCACAGGCTCCGGCAGGGCAACGGTTCTGAGATAGTGGTCGATTCGTTCGATGTTCTTGCTCATGGTCCACCCCCTATCGGGGCAATACGCCATAACGTGAAAGGATATCCTGCAATTGGGCCAGCCCGCGATGCAAGTGACAGCGGAGCGTTCCTTCCTTGCGGCCGGTGATTTCGGCGATCTCCGCGATCGTCCGATCCTCGAAATACCGCAGCACGATCACCGTGCGATACTTCGGTTTCAGACGCAGCAAGGCCTCGTGCAGCAGACGATACTCTTCCGCTGCTGCCGACCGGTCACTGGCCGGTGGGGCGGTATCTATGCCGCTGCCGCCCGTTGTCGTACGCCAGGCTCGGATGCGCTTGGCCCTGCGATACTGCATCCGAATCTCGTTCGTGGCGATCCGATAAAGCCAGGCCTGAAACCGCATCGGTCGCCAGCGAAGGCGCTTCAGATGGCGAAATGCGGCCAGGAACACGTTCGAGGTCAGGTCTTCGGCAGTCGCGCGGTCCGGCGTGCAGCGACAGATATAGCGGAAGATCGCTTCGTAGTGCTTGTCGTAGAGCCTTCCCGCTGCCTGCGTGTCCCTGCAAGCGGCCGCGACGAGCATCTCGTCCTCGTCGAAAACCTCAGTATGTGATTCCAATCCAACCTCTGCTGCTTCGTTCGCCATTCCACGGCTCCGGAGTCGGTGTTCACCTATCATAATGCACGAGCTGTCGTGCTGTTGCGTTCTCCTGGGAGGTGAGCGCAAAAAAAGAGCCGGGTATCACGGGGACCCGGCTCGGGTGAGGCTTGCGGGCTGTGGCGATCAGTCGTCGATCTGCCACCAGTCGTTGTCGAAGTGGTGCCATTGGGGCCAGATGACCGTCATGCCGCGATCGGTCTTGCGGGTGACGCACTCTGCCTTGGCGTGGGCGCCGTCGGCGCTGAGCGTGACCTGTCGAATGTAGACCGTGGTCGGTCCCGCGATGTTGATGGCGCCGAGAAAGGTTTTCGACATCTCCTGAGGGCTGGTGATGTTCGCGGTCATCTCGCCGAGCCGCCTGGCGTCTTCCTCGCTGCCGCCGAAGCGGAGCGGATCGTACTGGACTTGGCCCTTGGCCAGCTTGAAGAGGTAGTCGAAGTTGAAATTGGCGGCCCAGGCAGCCCGGTCACCGGCCGCAAAGGCGGCGACCATCGCCCCGATCCGTTCTTTCAGTCGGGCGGGCAGCGTTTGGTCCTGACGGAAGTCATACGGCGCCACATCCTTCCCGACGATGGCGTCCTGCTTTGCCTCCAGCATCGTTGCGCCCTTGGCGTTGCGGACCTCGACCTTGCCCTTGGTGACCTCGACCGCCAGCAGTTGGACCTGCTGGCCTGTGTCGGCGACGCCGTCCACGAGGTCCATCGCAAACTGCGTGCCCAGCGCCTTGACCTCGCCATAGGGGGTCGTGACGATGAACTCGCCCTTGCCCTTGGCGACCGTGACATCGATTGCGCCGGCAAGGTGCTCGAAGCCGCGCCGGCCGGCCTGGCCATAGGTGCGAATTCGGGCGCCGTCGGTCAGCGCGACCACCGATCCATCGGCAAACGTGTGATTCATGGGACCGGTCAAGATCGTGGCTTGTTCCATATTCTCGCGTTGGTTCAACTGGGTGATGCCGACGATTCCTGCGATGATGATCGCGGCGGCGGCCGCGAGTTTGACAAACAGACCGTTCATGGCGATTCTCCTTATGACGGGCGGGCGCTGCTGCTGCGGCGTCCGCGAGGTGAGCTCTTGCACGGCCTCGCGATGGCGGGCCTTCCACGCCTCGAAGTCGGGCTGCGTATCGTCCGAGCCGATGGCCTTGTCCAGCGCCTCGTCCAACCAGTTGTCGTCGTTTACGCGTGCCATGACTCAGCTCCCGAAACCATCACGTTTCAACCACTGTGCCACCTTGCGTTTCGCTCGTATGAGCCGGCCGTTGACGGCCGATGGGGTGATGTCCAGGACCGCCGAAATCCGGGCCTGGCTGAATCCATCGAAGTACCGCATCACGATCAGCTCTCGCTCGGCGTCGGGCAGATTCCACACCGCCCGGCGGACCGCCTCCCATCGTTCGTCGTCCTCGCACGGCCGCTCGTCGGCTGGTTCGGCCGGCAGCGAAGCGAGCCGGAATCGCTGACGCCGCATCTGTCGGGTGACGTTGCGGCAGATCCCGCCCAGCCAGGGCCCGAACTTGTCGCGGTCCCGCAGCGAAGGCAACTCCCGGCAGGCGATGGCGAACACCTCCTGGGCGGCATCCTCGGCCGCGTGCCGGTCGCCCAGCTGAGCATAGGCCAGGGCCACGATGGGATTGTGATAGCGCTGATAGAGAGCCCCGAAGCTGTCCAGGTGGCCGCCCTGGGCTGCTTCGACCAAAACCGCATCCGATCGTTCCTGCGATTCGATTCTCATGTCAAACCTGCTCGTTTCACCGGTGCGCTGATCTCAGCGTTCACCCTGATAGTGTACCGCCACACGCGAAATGTGCGCGAAATCTGCCTGTCTTTTTTCCGCCAATCGCCCGTATCTCGGGCCTCGAACGGGCATTGGGGAGAGGAGGTCCGCCTGTGGAGTCTGTGAGAGGGAACGCGTTCGCGGCGTACCCGTACGGGCATGAATGGAGAGATCAACGCCTGACGGCGTCACTACGAACGGGAACGTTACGGGCCGCTCAGCGGGCGACGAGGATGTTGGGGACGAGCGGGACTTCGATGACGGTTTCCTGGCCGTCGCGGACGACGGCGAGCATAGCCTTCTCGCCGACGGACCATCGCATGGACTGGCGGAGCAGTCCGTTGGTCTCGAGCACATCGACGTTGTTGACGGCCAGGACCTTGTCTCCGAGCTTCAGGCCGGCCTCCGCGCAGCGGCTGCCCGGGCGGAAGCGGCGGATGATGTACTTGCCGAGCAGCATGTCACCCGGCTCCCACTCGATCCCCAGCGAAGCCGTCGGGACCATGTACAGGTCGGCCACGAAACCGATGAGCGACTCTTCGACGTCGCGAAAGCGGGCGGTCCCGTGGATGCGGGCCGGTTCGTCTTCCACCACGATCGCATTGGCGCCGTACCGGGCGGCGATCGGCTTGGCAGCCTCGACGAAGTCGTCGACCGTCGCCAGAGGATTCTCCAGGTCGGCGTAACGGCCGACCCATGTCCCGTCCATGTCGAAGCCGGAGGTGCCCCGAATGATGTACTCGACGTCCTCGACCGCGATCGGCTCGGCCGCGTACCATGGCGCGACGCGGAACTGGACCGAATCGGGGGCCGGCGTGAAGGGACCTCGCTTGGGCTGGATCGGTTCGGCGCCTCGCTTGAGTTCGTACTTCAGGGCCATCTCCGCAAACGCGTCCGACGCCTTGTAGACGTCGTACGACGGGCGGGCATGCTTGGGGTCCTTGCGGAAGCAGGCGACGAGCAGCTCCGCAGACGGCTTGCCCAGGCCATTCACCTCATTCTGAGAGGCGATCACCGCCAGATACTCGAAGCCGTGTTCCAGGGTCACCTCCGCGGCGCGCATGAGCACCAGATCCGACGCCTTCTGCTCCGAGACGAATGCGTTTCCGGCGTACCGGACGCTGAAGAGGTTGAAGTCTTCCTGCTCGCTGGCGTATCCACCGGTCATGGAGGACTGCCCGGAGCGGTACCCGCTTGCACAGCCGGCGCCCAGGACGAACATCGCCAACACTGCCAGTGCGATGGGGAATCTCATGCTCTGACTCTCTTGAACCAAACCCTATTCGAACGGCGGCACAAACGTTCCACGGTCGCTGCGGCGCAGACACCAGCCTGCCTCAGCCGCGACCATTGTCGTCGAATCTCCGCCCCGCGACAACGAAAAAGCCGCTGGACTACTTGAGCCGTCCGAGGTCAAGCAGTCGTGCTCCGTGGAATACGGTCAATATCTCCGCCAGTCCGGCTTGAAGGCGATAGATGATACGATAATTGCCCAGGATGATCTCACGAATCGCGGCGTCGTTGATCTCGGGGACTATCCGGCCGCACTGGGGGAAATCAGCGAGTCGCTCGGCGGCCTCGAGGATGTCCAGCACAAAGAGGCTGGCGAAGTGAGAAGAGTCTTCTGCGATGAATTCGGCGATGTTGTCGAGGTCGTCTGCTGCCTGAGGGGTCCACCTCACTTGAGCCATTTCGCCATGCGCTCCTTGACCTCTTCATGGGGGATCAGTTGTCCGGCTTCGGCCTGTTGGAGCCCCCGCTCGACTTTGGCCAACAGCAGCAGACGCTCCATGGCGTCCTCGATGGAGGCGTCATCGGGCAGCGATTGAACCGTGCGAATGACCTTCTCTTTTGTCGTCATGGCATCAGTATACCGGATGAGACCATCGCAATTCAAGTCTGTCGTATTGCCCATGCAAATGCGGCGTACGTTCCACCCGCGCCTATGGCGATTGGGTACACAGAGAACGGACCGCTAACCCGCGTTCTTCCTCGGCGCCGGTCTTGCCTCCGGCGGCTCGCAGTTGTGCGGCGATGTCGTCTCGCCCGGCTCCGAGCGCGTAGTCCAGCGGCGTCCGGCCTTCGTCGGTCGCCGCGTTGACGTCTGCGCCGTGCGAGAGCAGAAGGGCGACGACGTCAGCATGGCCCTGGAAAGCGGCCGCGTGCAGCGCGGTCCGGCCGTCCGGCTTTGCTGCGCGGACGTCGGCGCCCCGTGTCAGAAGCAGCTCGACAACCCTGGTTGCCCCGTCTTTTGCGGCCGAATAGAGGGGCGTGTCCTTCGCGTCGTTTCTGGTGTTGGGCTCCAGCCCGGCGGCGAGCAACTCACTGGCGACATCGGCCAGGACGTCGTCCGTGGCGTAGTGAAGGGCGGTATCGTTGGCGTCGTTGCAGGCCGAGACATCTGCGCCGCCACGCAGCAGCAGAGCCGCCAGGTTCGGCTCTCGGAAGTCCAGCGCGCAAAGCAGGGGCGTGTTGCCATAGGCGGTCCTGGCCTCTATGTTCGCCCCGAGGCTAATGACCAGTTCAGCGGTGTCTTCCCAACCCCATTCCGTCGCCAGGTGCAGGGCGGTCTTGCCATGGCGTGCTTTCACGTCGATATCGGCGCCGTTGGCCAGCAGCAGTCGCACGACGTCGTCGTACATCCACCAGATCGCCAGATGGAGCGGGGTCTGGCCCTCCTTGTCCTGCGCGTTGACGTCGGCGCCATTGGCTATCAGGTATTCCACCACGTCATAGTAGCCTTCGGAGGCCGCACAGTGCAGCGGCGTCGAGCCATCACTATTCTGGACATTGACGTCGGCGCCTGACGCGATGAGCGACGTCACGCTCTCCAGATTGCCTCGGCGGGCGGCAACGTGCAGAGGGCTGTCACTACTACCCGGTCGCGCGGGCTCGTCGGGTGTTTGATCAAACACCTCCTCGCCCGGGATGGGCAGTCGATACCAAATGACCATCGGCCGGCCGTTCATCGTCACGACGCCTTCGCTGTCCTCCAGGAGGGCCATGAACTCATCATATAGCTCGGCGGGCAGGTAGACCGACCAGACCTGCGACCGGCGGACGGTGTCGGGGGAGTTGAGGTCGGGCCAGTCCGAAGGCCATTGCACAAACTGCTCGTCTGTGGGAAACGCGTCCCATACGATGACCTCGATCTTCTCTGGGACCCAACGGGCCGCTCGGCTGTTGCGATAGCGCTCGACTGTGTTGAAGCATCGCCGCAACGACTGCGGGATATGGAAGTCGCCTTGATCGTCTCCGTAGCTGGCCGTGGGATGTCCGTAGACGTACACCATGCGCCCGGCGGCGCCGAAATAGAAGTAGTACACATTCTGGCAGGTCACCCAGGCGCGCATGTACCCATCGTCCAGCATCGACAAGTCTCTGGGGACGATGTCCTCCAGGAGCCTGGTGTATTCGCCTTCGCGGAGCTGAACGCAAACGTACTCGTATGCCTGTCGATCGAAGTAGATCAGGTCCCTGGAGTCGTAGAGAGTGAAGGCGGGCGCATCGGCCCCCAGGACCGGTGCCCAGTGGACCCACTCTTCGATCGAGAAAACCACGTTGGGCTCAGAAGGGGTTTGAGAGAAGGAAAGGCCCGTCCATGTCAGGACGCACAGACAGACGCTCAGAATCCGAAATCGCCGTGTCGTCTCCATCGCCATCGCTCCCAAAACGACGTCTCTCCGCTGTCGCAGGGCCAAGGACTACCGTTGCCTGCCCCCGACGAACACATCGTATCAGAATCGCCCTGGAAGGGCAAGCTGGAAACCGGCAGATGGAAGGTCCGGGAGTATTCTGTTTGCCCGCCTGCGTAGGGCGGGCTACAATGGCCGGCGGTGACGAGTGGAGCATCGCGCGGTCGTACGGATGATCCGAATGGCGCAGCAGCGGAACTGACGCGTTGAAAGGGAACGGCCATGTTTATATCGATCCGGTTTCGTATCGTGACGTTACTTGCGGTTGCCGTCGCATCGGTCTCGGCGATAGCGGGTCCGGCGGCGGGGCAGTGGCGGGGCCTGCACGTGCTGAACTACGGCAGCGATGCAGCGCTGGTTGGACTGGGCGAGCAGATTCCGACGCTGGCGGAGATGGGGATCAACGTTCTGATTCTCGAGATCAACTACGGCTTCGCCTATCAGTCGCATCCGGAGCTTCGCATGGGCGATACGCCGGCGACACGCGACGGGGTGCGCAAGCTGGTGGCGACCTGCCGCGTCAACGGCGTTCGACTGATTCCGCAGTTCTCGTGCCTGGGGCATCAGTCCTGGGCCAAGAGCACGTTCCCTCTGCTGACGAAGTACCCTGAGCTGGACCTGACGCCCGGCGCGTTCCCGAACAACGAGGGCATCTACTGCCGCGAGTGGGACCCGTTGAATCCGAAGGTCTACGAGATCGTGCTGCCGATGCTCGATGAGCTGCTCGACGCCTTCGACGCCGACGCGATGCACGTCGGGATGGACGAGGTGTTTCTGATCGGCTCGGAGCACTCGCCATCCACGAAGGGCAAGAACCCGGCCGAGGTCTTCGCCAAGGCCGTCAATGACTTGCGTGCGCATCTGGTCGGCAAACGACACGTGGAGATGCTCATGTGGGGCGACCGATTCATCGACGGTAAGGCCACCGGCTACGGCAAGTGGGAAGGGTCCGAGTGCGGGACCGCGCCCGCCATCGACCTGGTCCCGAAGGACATCATCATCTGCGACTGGCATTACGGGCAACGGGACGAGTACCCCTCGGTTCCCATGTTCATCGAGAAGGGCTTCCGCGTCTGGCCGGCCGGATGGAACAAGGTGGAAGCGACGAACGCCCTGATCCGGTACAGCCGGCGCTTCGACGATCCGAAGATGCTCGGGCACCTGTTCACGACGTGGAGCGGGCGCAAGAAATGGAGCGAGTTCCCACCGCTCGTCGAAGGGCTCAAGCTGCTCCAGGCGGCCGACTGAACGCGTGGAGACCGGACCCGGTGAGCGAAGAAGACCTCCGTCGCGAGCGCACAACGTCCGAGCCTGACGGCCGGATCGCATCGGTCGATGCGCTTCGCGGCCTGATCATCCTGCTGATGATCTTCGTCAATGACGTGGCGGGCGTCCGAGGCGCGCCGAGCTGGCTCAAGCACGTCAGCGCCAAGGCCGACGGCATGACGCTGCCCGACGTCGTCTTCCCTGCTTTCCTGTTCATCATGGGAATGTCGATCCCTCTGTCGCTCGGCCGAGCGCTGGAGGCAGGCCGATCCAGGCTTTCGCTGGCGCCCAAGGTACTGGCGCGGACCCTGTCGCTGCTGGTGATGGGCGTCCTGATGGTCAACCGGGACCAGCACAATCCCGGCTATCGCGGCCTGTGGGGGCTGATGATGTACGTGGCCATCTTCCTGGCCTTTCCTGTCGTGCCGCGTGGTCCGGAGCTTCGTCGCAGAACGTTCCAGGTGTGGCGCATCATTGGCTTCATCGGCCTGGCTGTCCTGGCCCTGGTCTATCGCACCGCCGACGGCAAGCGCCTGGTCCTCGGTCCGCTGTTCGATTCGAGTGACACGGTCTGGCTGCGTCATTCCTGGTGGGGCATCCTCGGCCTGATCGGCTGGGCGTATCTCGTGGCGTCGCTGGTCTATCTCGTATTCGGGCGCCGGCGCGAGTGGCTGATCGGCGTCGCCGGGCTTCTGGCGATGGTCTACGTGGCGGATCGCGAAGGGCTGTTTGCGCGGGTCGATTCGCGGGCATGGCTCGTTTGGGCCGCGCCGGCGATCGGGCTTCTCGAACGCGCGTACGGCTGGGTCGGCTCGCACGTCTCGATCGGTCAGTCTTTCGGCTCGCTCGCGTCGATCTCGGTGGCCGGCTGCTGCCTCGGTACCATCGTCACCGGCGAGTCTCCGATTCGCACGCACGCGGAGCGGCTGCGGTGGGCTTTGGTGTATGCCGTTGGCCTGCTTGCCGCCGCGTTGCTGTTCGATCCGCTATATGGGATCAACAAGATTCAGGCGACACCGGCGTGGTGTTTCTTGTGCTCGTCGCTGACGACGCTGACGTGGGCCGCGTTGTACTGGATCATGGACGTGCGAGGCTCTGGCGCCTGGAGCGTGGTCGTTCGTCCCGCGGGGGCCAATCCGCTGATGGCCTACATCCTGCATCCTTTCGTCTTCACGGTTGCCTCGTTCATCGGTCTGCCGCTGGCGTTCTACAAACGTCCCGACCTGCCCGTCATCGTGAGCATCCTCGGTTGTCTGGCGATGGCCTTTGCCATCGTCGGCCTGACCGGTCTGATCGGCCGGCTCGGCTACCGTCTCAAGGCCTGATCCTCTCATTGCTTGTTCGTTTGCGCCAATCACGATACAATCCGTTCGCCCGAAGGCCGAAGGTCTGGTGGCGTTGCAGAAATTCGACAAAGAAGGAGCATCTGATGACGATTCGCAGTCTTTTGTGTCTGGTCCTGTTGCTGGCTTCGGCGACCGCGCCGGTTCATGGGGCGGGGCGCGACGAAGTGACATTGCGCCCGCCGGCGGTGCCGCTGGTGGCGTGCGATCCGTTCTTCAGCATCTGGTCCTGCGCCGACAAGCTTACCGATGACGGGACGCGTCACTGGACGGGCAAGCCCCACCGGCTCACCAGCCTGGTCCGCATCGACGGCCAGTCCTGGCGTATCATGGGCGATACGCCCGCCGATGTGGATGCCTTGCAGCAGACGTCGCTCCAGGTCCTGCCCACGCGAACGATCTACACGTTCGAGGGCGTGGGCATCGCCCTGACGCTGACCTTCATGACGGCGGCTCTGCCCGAGGACATAGACCTGCTTTCCCGCCCCGTCACCTATCTGACCTACGAATTCCGCGCCACCGACGGCAAGTCGCACGACGTCCAGGTTTACCTCGACGCCTCCGCCGAACTTGCGGTCAACACCCCGAACCAGGAGGTGGTGTGGTCCGGCGAGGAGATGGGCGATCTGGTTGCCGGCAGAATCGGCTCGAAGGACCAGCCGATTCTGGCCAAGAGGGGCGACGACATCCGAATCGACTGGGGCTATCTGTATGTAGCGGCCCCGAAGAGCGCCGTGTCGTCCCGCGTGTTCGCCCCGCGCCAGGCCGCTCAATCCGGCTTTCTCAAGGATGGTATGCGTTCGGTCGCCATCGTCAACGGCTCGACGGCCGCCGAGAACGTATGTGCGGCGATGGTATTGGAGGCTTTCAAGGTTTCCAAGAAGCCTGTCAGTCGCTGGCTGATGCTCGCTTACGACGATCTGTACTCGATCCAGTACATGAAGAAGAACCTTCGCCCGTACTGGCGGCGTAACGGCTGGGAGGCCGAGGATTTGCTCAAGGCGGCGGCTCGGGACTATGAGTCGCTCAAGAAGCGCTGTGCGGCCTTCGACAAGGAGCTCATGGCGGACCTGACCAAGACCGGGGGACGCAAGTATGCGTTGCTTTGCGCGCTGGCGTATCGGCATTGCTTTGCGGCCGGCAAGTTCGTCGCCGACGCCAACGGTCAGCCGCTGCAATTCTGCAAGGAGAACCACTCCAACGGTTGCATCGGGACCTCCGACGTGTTCTACCCGATGGCCCCGCAGTTTCTGCTGTTCGGGCCATCGGTGGCCAAATCGTTCCTCGTGCCGTTCATGAACTACGCTGCGTCCGAGCGATGGCGGTTCCCGTTTGCTCCGCATGACCTGGGCCAGTACCCGCACGCCAACGGCCAGGTATACGGCGGCGGCGAGCGCACCGAGGAGAACCAAATGCCCGTCGAGGAGAGCGGCAATCTGCTGATCCTCATGGCCGCCGTCGCGCAGATGGAGGGCAACGCGGACTTTGCGGGTCTGTATTGGCCGCAACTGACGGCGTGGGCCGAGTACCTCAAGGCCAAAGGCTTCGATCCGGAGAACCAGCTCTGCACCGACGACTTCGCAGGCCACCTGGCGCACAACGTGAACCTCTCAGCCAAGGCCATTTGCGGCCTGGGCGCCTACGGCAAGCTCTGCGCGATGCGAGGCGACAAGGCCAAGGCAGACGAATACGCGAAGCTGGCGAAGCAGTTTGCCGCCCGCTGGGTCGAGGAGGCCGACGACGGCGATCACTACCGCCTGGCGTTCGACAAGCCCGGCACGTGGAGCCAGAAATACAACCTCGTGTGGGATGAGCTTCTCGGTCTCGATCTGTTCCCGGCACAGGTGCTCGGCACGGAGATGGAATACTACAAGAAGGTGCAGAACACCTACGGGCTGCCCCTGGACAACCGGTCGCGCTACACGAAGCTCGACTGGATCCTCTGGACGGCGACGCTGACACAGAACCAGGACGACTTCGAGGCTCTCGTCGATCCGGTGTTCCGTTTCCTCAACGAAACGCCGGACCGCGTGCCTATGAGCGACTGGTACTGGACGCACGATGCCAAGAAACGCGGCTTCCAGGCCCGGCCGACGGTCGGAGGCGTGTTCCTGAGGATGCTCTATGAGAAGCGCATCTGGCGGAAATGGGCCCGCCGGGATGTGACGGACGCATCGGGCTGGGCGCCGCTGCCCAAGCCGCCCAAGGTGATCACGGCGGTCCCGACCAGCCAGAACGAGCCGCTCACGTGGCGGTACACGACCGACAAACCGGCCGACGATTGGTTTGCGGCGGACTTCGACGCTTCCGGCTGGAGCGAAGGACCCGGCGGATTCGGCACCAGAAGCACGCCCGGCGCCAGCGTCGGAACGGTCTGGAACAGTTCCGACATCTGGCTGCGTCGCGAGTTCGTTCTGCCCGAGGGGATGTGGCACGACCTGCAACTACAGATCCACCACGATGAGGACGCCGAAGTCTATCTCAACGGTGTGCTCGCTCTGACGACGTCAGGTTTCACGTCCAGCTACGGGGAGATGGCGATGACGCCGGCGGCGCTGGCGACCTTGAAGCCGGGCCGGAACGTGTTCGCGGTTCATTGCCGGCAGACCTCCGGCGGGCAGTACATCGACGTGGGCCTGGTGGACGTCATTCGAGAAGACGCCCGGAAACCATAGAGCGGCATTGCTCAACACTTCTGTTGTGACGCACGTCACGGCCGTGAGCGGCCGGCGGCCTTGATCTGTTCCAGCAGGGCCGCCATCTCCTTGACCATCTCGGGATGTTCGGCTGCGACGTTGTGCCTCTCGCCGAGATCGGTTTGGAGGTCGTAGAGCTGCGGCTCGGGGTCGTTGCCTAACTCGATGTTGACGTTGCGGTTGACCTTTGCGCCTTTGCCCGGTGCGATGTATTTCCAGCGGCCCCTGATGAGCGATAGCGTTCCGGCGTGCTCGACCAGGTGGTCGCGGCCGGTTCGTGTCCTGCCTACCAGGGCGCCAAGGACGTCGAAACTGTCCGGCGCCGCATCAGCAGGCAAGTTCTGTTCGGTCAGCGTCGCCAGCGAAGCGAAGAAATCGATCTGGCAGACGAGGGCTTCGGAGAGGCCCGGCTTGAGCTCACGTGGCCAGCGGACGATGAACGGTACACGCGTGCCGGCGTCGAACGCGCTGTATTTGCCGCCCCGCAACGGGCCCGACAGCTTGTGCCCGCCGAGCCTCTCCACCGCCTGGTCCTTGTATCCATCGTCCACCACCGGGCCATTGTCACTGGTAAAGATCAGCAGCGTGTCGTCGGCCAGCTTCAGACGATCCAGCGTTTTGAGGATTTCGCCAACGCACCAGTCGAGCTGAAGGATCACGTCGCCGCGAGGGCCAAGCCCGCTGGTGCCTGCGAAGCGGGGATGCGGCACACGCGGGACATGGATGTCGTGCGTGGCGAAGTAGAGGAAGAAGGGCCGATCCTTGTGGGCCGAGATGAAATCGGTCGCCTTGGCGGTGATGGTGTCGGCGATATCCTCATCGACCCAGCGGGCAGCTTGGCCACCTTTCATGTAGCCGATCCGGCTGATGCCGTTGACGATTGTCTGGTCGTGGCCGTGGCTGGGGTGCATCTTGAGCAGCTCGGGGTGGTTTTTGCCCGTCGGCTCGTCGCCGACCGGCCCGGCGAAACTGACCTCGATCGGGTCCGTCGGGTCGAGGCCGACGACCCGGCGATTCTCCACGTACACGCAAGGCACGCGATCTCCGGTCGCAGGGATCAGGAAGCAGTAGTCGAAACCGATGTCCAGCGGACCCGGTTTGATTTCTTCGTTCCAGTTCAATTCCTGCCCTTGTGCGCCGAGGCCCAGGTGCCATTTGCCGACGACACCCGTGCTGTAGCCGGCCTTTTGCAGGAGCAAGGGCAGCGTTGCGCGACCCGGTTCGACGATCATCCGCGCATCGCCGGTTGCGATGCCCGTGCCCTTGCGCCGCCAGGCGTATTCGCCCGTCAACATCGCGTACCGCGACGGGGTGCACGTCGCCGAGGCCGAATGGGCGTGGGTGAAGCGCACGCCTTCAGAGGCGATCCGGTCGATGTTCGGCGTTTCGAAGTTCCTGGCTCCGTAGCAACTGACGTCACCATAGCCGAGATCGTCAGCATAGATCAGCACGATATTCTTCGGGCGTTTGCCCTGGGCCGCCCGCAGCGGGGCGGGGATCATGGCCGCAGCCGCGGCCAACGAAAGGGACTTCATGAACGTGCGTCGGGAAATTCTGTGCGGTGACATTGGCTCATCTCCGATCATAGAACTCGCATCGGAACGGTTAGCGGCGTCAATTAACGCCATTGTGACGGCGAATCGACGCAAGGCAAGCGAGAATTTGGGTTCGCAGGGGTGGCGCGGCAGAGCGGGTGTCCTCTTGCGTCGACGTCCCCGGCATGCTATCTATAGGCCCGCCATGGACACGGATGTCAAAACCCATTTCTCGCCCGGGCCCGGCCAAGGCCAGGGGACCACATGCCACCAACGTTTGATGGCCCGGCGGCAGGACCTCCAGCGCGATCTTGTCTTGTACCGGCGTCGCGAAAGCCGCTGGTCGTGGCTGAGACTGGCGACCTTCGCGATCTGCGTCGCGGCAAGCGCGGCCCTGGCCCTGCTGTATGGGTTCCTGCCCGCGGCGGCAGGCGCGGCCTCTGCCTTTCTTGTGTTTGGCCTGATAGTCCTGCGGCACATCCACTGGAAGGGCAGAAGAGCCTCGACGGAGCGGATTCTCGTCGTGGTCGAAGAATCACTGCGCAGCGCCGTCGATGAGGGTAAGCCCATACGCGACTGGAAGCGTCCATCGGACTCGGATCTCGCGGAGGCCGTTCTGCCGGTCGCGCTCGAATCGGGTCCCACATGGGCCCTGAGCGAGCAGGAGCGGGACGATCTGGACATCTACGCGGCGCCCGTTGGCGTATTCGGCCTGTTGAATCGCACGTCGACCGATCTCGGCGCCCGGCGACTGCGCGACATGCTGGACGGACCGTGCCTTTCCGCCCAGCACATTCTCTCTCGACAGGAGGCGGTGCGGTGGCTCGCCGAGCACGATGCGCAACGGATCGACATGATGGCGTGCGTCGTTCCCCTGCGCGGCCAATCCCAACATATCGAGGCGCTCGCTGAGCGTCTTCACAACACGACGTCCAACCCGCATGTGAGCGCATCGAGGTGGATTCGCGTCTGGTCGGCGCTCAGCGGTCTCTGCTTTGTCTTCGCTGTCGTCCAGGTGCTGACGACGCACTACGGCTGGTACCGGCTGCTCGTCGCGCTGATCCTGGTCAACCTGCTGATCGCACGTTTGAACCGAGGCATGCTCACCTTTCTCAAAGCCGCTGCACTGCCTCTGGTCCAGCTGACGTCGGTCTTGCGTGGGCTTCTGACGGTGGCCCAGTGCGCCGAGGAGAGCCTGCCTGCCGAGGCCGATCTGGGCGTGCTGAGGCGTCGTTTTGAGAAGGTGGCGACCGAGACCGAGATTCCTTCGCTGTGCGAGCATCTGGGGTGGATGGCTCTGGGCGGCCTTGCTCGCAGTCTGCTGAACGTGATCGTCTTCTACGATCTGCACGTGTGCGAAGCCATCGTCCGGCGTTTCGTGTCCGGCCGGCAGATGCTGCTCGATGGCCTGGCCGCGATGGCCGAATTCGAGGCCCTCGCCAGTCTGGCGTGCTATGGCGCCGAGCGAACGGGCACGTGCTATCCGGACCTCGCCAGCGAGACTCTCGTGTCGATTTCCGACGGCCGCCATCCGCTGATCCCGTCCGGCCACGTGACGGCCAACAGCATCTGCCTGACCGAGGCGAAACGCATGTGGGTCATCACCGGTCCCAACGCCGCGGGCAAGAGCACCTACCTGCGAATGGTGGGCGTGAACGTGCTGCTGGCGCAGATCGGCTCGGCTGTGGTCGCGGGGCAGATGTCACTTTCACCTGTGCGGCTGTTGACGGACGTGCGCATTCGCGACGATCTGGCGCGGAACGAGAGCTATTTCCTCTCCGAGGTCCGGCGGCTTCGCCGCATGGTGGTTGACTCCGGCAGCGAAACGCGTCTGCTGGGCCTGATCGACGAACCTTTCCGTGGCACGAATTCCTCCGAGCGAACGGCGGCCGGCATCGCCCTGGCGGAGCATCTGCTGGCCTCCGGCAACCTCTTTCTGGTCGCGACACACGAAGAGACGCTGGCGCAGACCGCCGCCGCGTCCGATCTGGCCGGGAACCACCACTTCCAGGAGCACCTGACCGAGCAGGGCATCGAGTTCGACTACCTGCTCTGCCCCGGCCCGGCCAGCACCCGAACCGCCATCCGCATCCTCGAACAAGAACACTACCCGCCCAACCTGCTCGACCGCGCCCGCCAGTTGCTTGGCCCGTAGCTCGCAGGCTACCAGATGCGGGGGAGGAGGCGGTAGGGGACGCGGGCGGCGTAGTCGGCGTAGCCGGGCAGTTCGCGGCGGAGGGTTCGGTCTTCCAGACGGGTTCGGACCACGATGGTGACGGCGACGAGAACGACTGGGATCAGGCCGCAGGCAGAGCCGACGATCAGCGGGGCCGCCAGGATCCACAGCCCTGCTCCCACATATCCCGGGTGTCGGATGAAGCGGTACGGTCCATCTGTCACCACTAGGTGGTTGCGATCGGTCTGGATGCGGACGACGGTCTCGAAGTGCGTGTTGACGAGCATGGCCCAGGTGATCAGGACGGTGCCGAAGACGTAGAGGGCCGTTCCGAGGGCCAACCACCACGTTCCGAGACTCGACCAGCGGTATCTGCCGACGTCGAGTCCAATGACGATGGGCACCACATAGAAGCCGAGGAGGCCAAACGCGATCACGAGGGGCTTGTCCCATCGCTTGGCGTCCCGCTTCTTTTTCCAGCGGCCTCGATGATTGACCAGTTCGGGGTCCTGCCGGGCGACCAGGATGATTTGACCGAGCATGGCGACGAAGCTCAGGACCAGGAAGAACCACGCTCGTGGCAAGGCCAGCGTTCCGGCGGCGGCAAACAGCGGCACGCCCTCGATGAACGCCCCGAAGAACGTGCCCACAACGACCGTGATCCCCGCCGCGTCCAGCCGCTGTCTGTCTCCGTCTTGGGGTGTTTCCTGCATGGTTGTCCTTCCGTCTTCTCGCAGAGTCGAGCCGGCCCATTCGCCGCTCTGATACGCCGGGGCAGACCATGATCCTCCAAAATGGACCCAGGAGCAAGCAGCAGGGCAGACGAGGAATGGAACGGACGGGTCGTGGCATGCCGCTATGTGGCTCGAATCGTGTTCAGGCACCGGCAGCAGATCGAATCCGGCGGCAAGGTTCCTGTCAGCATTTCGAGGCGGAGCTGGCGATACGCGTTGCCGATCCAGATGTCTCGAAAGCGATCCATCGTGATATTGCCCAGAGGCCTCTCGCCATCAACATCCAGGCAGCAGGGGACCACCGTTCCATCGGCAAGGACGCAGCCATGCTGAAACGGCGCAGCGCAGGGCTTGTATGCGGTCAACTCCCCCGCGCCCGGCACGCGGCGGTCCTCCATGCGGCCGTGCCACATCATGTAGTCGACGACCTTGACCTCGTCGACGCCGCTGGCCTTCCATTCGTCGACGAAGGCGTCGATCAGGCCCTCTGTCTCCTGCATCCGGATGATCTCGATGCACGTTCGGGGTCCTCCATTGGGAGAGCGCCTGCGCAGGTCCAGGTACTGGCGGAGATTGGATCGGACCAGCTGGAAGCTGGCCGGCGGACGCAGCTTCTCATAGACTTCCGGGGAGCACCCATCGAAGGAGAAGGAGATGGAGGATAGCGGCGAGGCCAGGATCTTCTCGGCCATCCGGCTCGTCAGGGTGGTCGCGTTGGTGTGGACTGCGGTCCGGCACGCCTTGGAGGCGGCGTAGTCGATCATGTCGAAGAGGTTCTCGTGGAGCAGGGGTTCGCCCGACATGTAGAGTTTGATCAGCGGTCGATTCTCGCAGACATCGTCGATGAGTTGCCTGAACATCGACATCGACATCTCGGCATTTGGTTGACTCAGGCCGTCGGATTGGGGGCACATCACACAGCGGAGGTTGCAGGCTCTGGTGATGTCGGCCCAGTACTCTGAGGGCATCGGGGGAATGTAGTAGTCCACCAGTTCAGCGACGTTGTTCCACAGGGTCATGGGCTGTCCCCCGTGCAACCTCGCCAGCGGCGCGCGAAGGGAAGCGGTTGAGCCTGCCGGATGGATGCTGACTCTGGAATCGGGCGGGCGCAGAGCATCGCCGTCCGGGCAAAGAAAGCGGAAAGACTCGTACACCCTGGGCCAATCCGGCAGGCGGCCGGAGCCACCACAGGTCCTGCCGCAGCTTTGTATGCCGTCGTCGTCTCCACCTGACGCCTCTGATAAAAGGCCCATTATCAGTATAGCAGACGACGCACAATGCGCCCAGTGTGGAGACTACCCGTTTCCCGTAGACAAAAACCCTCCCCGCGCAACAGACCTACGTCTGTTGCGTTCGCAACGACAAAACCACTCATGGAGCCGCCTGGCTTGTGTCGCCAAGCGGCTCGGAGGTCTCAGATCGTGAAGATGCAGGCTGTGTTTGCCTTTATGCTCCCCATCCGACTATGGCGGGGCCTCAAGCCCGTTTTCTGTTGCGACAAGGCCCGATGAAGATCACGCAATTCCCATTTCGGCCTTCAATTGGGCCTCAGCCTCTCGCCAGTTCAACTCGTCCTGACCCGGTTGGCATCCCTTCTTGAGCCAGATGGCCTCTGCTCGCCTGGCGATCTGTTCGTGGGTCAACTTCGTAGAAGCGCTGGACGGCTTGGTCGTCGAGCCGACCCCTTTTATCGTAGCGGCTCCAGTCCCGACAGTCTTGATGCCGCCGGATTGGGCGTTACGTTCCATCGTTCCAGTGCCGCTTTTCTGGGCCTTCCTGCCAGCCATTGCGAATCCTCCTTTGATACTAATGGAGTCTTTGTCAATTATAGACTTACGTTGGTTTCCACCGCCTCGGCTACGCAGCCGCGCGAGTCTTTCCTGAAGCATAGTGTACGACTAACTTGGATTCCGCGTTCGTTCGTTCCCCGGTGCGTCGCCCCAAATTGCACATTCGTGGGCCGTCGCAGAGAGAAACGGATCACCCCGGCCGCATCAAAGACCTGCGGCAAACCCCCGATGCGGCCCGCCGAGCCGCTTATCTCTTGGCATATTTGACGGGTTTCGGGCTGCAAAGCAAGCTAATAATGGCGCACAGACACCAAATTTTCCCGTGTTTCTGGGCCGGACGCGCTGTTCTTGCCCTGTAAGGCCCGGTTCCGGGGGTCTTTCTGCCGACCGCTGTGGTTGCGGTTGATTCAGGTTAACGGCCATGCTATTATCCCTCGTGTCAGTGTTTTAGCGTCCATGGCCAGTGCCGCGTATCCCTGGACGGGACGCCGCGGACTTTGCCGAGGTGGAAATGGATGGCGGTGTGTCGGCGTCGGAAGGCAGTGTCACTATGCTCGTGGCAGGGACTGCTCTGGCCTTCCTGGTGTCTTTCTTCTGCTCGCTGATGGAGGCGGCCCTTCTGAGCCTGACGCCGGGGCAATTGGTCCGGCTCAAACGGGCCAACCCCCGGCTTGGCCTGGCCATGGGCCGCTTGAAGGAAGACCTGGACCGACCCATCACGGTAATTCTCGCCCTGAACACGGCGGCCCACACCATCGGAGCCACGATCGCCGGGGCCCAATTCGCCCTGATCTTCGGCAACAAGGCGATCGGCCTGTTTTCCGGACTGTTCACCTTCCTCATGCTACAATACACGGAAATCCTCCCGAAATCGCTCGGCGTCCGGTTCAATGAAGCCGTCTGTGCGTGGATGGCCATTCCGCTGTCGGTGCTTACGCGAGTCATGGCGCCGGTCATTCGTCTGTTGCGGCTGCTGAACCGGCCCTTTGAGTCACGTTCGAGGGCGGACGCCGCCTCCTTGTCGCTGGATGAGGTCGTGGCCCTGGCCGGACACGCCCGCCTCGTTCGCCTGATCACGCCTCAGCAGGAGAACATCATCACCCAGGCAGCTTACCTCTCGAAGCAGACCGCGGCCGACATCATGGTGCCGGTCGAGCAGATCACGTTCCTTTCGAGCGATCAAACGCTGCCGCAATCGCTCGTAACCGCCCATATGGACCCACACACGCGATTCCCAGTCATCCAGAACGGTAATCGGGATGTTGTGCAGGGATACGTGAACTTCAAGGAGCTGGTCTATCGCGTCCGGACAAACCCTGCCGAGCCGACGCTTCATGGGGTGATTCGGCCCGTTCGATTTGTGCCGGCCGATATGCCTTGCCACCAGGTGCTTCGTGCCTTTGTGGATGAGCACGAGCACATGGCTATCGTGCGGGACAACCAGGGCCACACGGCCGGCCTGATCACGCTCGAAGACGTGGTGGAAGTGCTCCTGGGGGACCTTCAGGACGAGTTCGACCGCCTGCCGAAGATGTGCCACAGCCTGGCCAAGGGGGTTTGGATCGTCGGTGGGGGCGTGCCGATGTCGGAACTGGCGGAGCGGCTGGGGATGCCCCAGATTGCCACCGAGGCCACGCTCGCCAACTGGATGGCCGCCCGGCTGGGCGACAGCCTTGTCGTCGACCAGAGGCTCCGCGTCGAGCCTCTGGAGTTTACCGTACGGAGGATCCGTCGGGGCAGACCCTTTGAGGTGCTGATCTCCCCCGTCGGCCTTCCACCCGGGCCCTGATCTCGTCGACGCGCACACGGGCCTTCAGATCGAACGGACGATCTTCGGTGTGATGGGGCCCGTAGCTTGTTGTGGGAGGCCGGTCTACCGATGGCCTCCCGTGCAAAAGCTGTGCGAACCGAAGGAGACGCCATATGGCAACGTTGAGCGAGCAGAGATGCAAGCCATGTCGCGAGGGAGGCGCCTCGCTCAAAGGCGAGGCCTTGAAGGCGTATGCCGAGCAACTGAATCCGGACTGGGACGTCGTGGACGAGCACCACCTGCGCAGGGAATTCCGGTTTGACGACTTCCGGCAGGCTCTGGCCTTCGTCAACCGGGTCGGCGAGCTGGCTGAGCAGGAGAATCATCACCCGGATATCTACCTGGGCTATGGCAGAGTCAGGATCGATCTGTGGACGCACAAGATCGGAGGTCTGCACGAGAACGATTTTGTCCTTGCCGCCAAGATTGACAGGCTTTAGCTATATGGGCGCTGCTGTCGGGAGAAAGCCGGGCAGACGATTCCGGGAAGGAGCCCTGAGGATGCAGAAACTGGCGTGGGGAGTGCTCAGCACCGCAAAGATAGGCTTGCAGAAGGTCATTCCCGCGATGCAGAAGGGCAAGTACAGCAGGATCGTTGCCATCGCGTCGCGCGACTCGGCCAAGGCCCACGATGCGGCCAGGCGGCTTGGAATCCCAAAGGCCCACGCTTCCTATGAGGCGCTTCTGGCCGACCCGGATGTCGAAGCAGTCTACATCCCTCTGCCAAACCACCTGCACGTGGAGTGGTCGATCAAGGCCCTGGAGGCGGGCAAGCACGTCCTGTGCGAGAAGCCCATCGGACGGGACGCTGAGGAGGCGCGCCGGCTCCAGACGGCCGCCGCACAGCATCCACACCTGAAGGTGATGGAAGCGTTCATGTATCGATTCCATCCACAGTGGGTCGAGGCGAAGAGGCTCGTGACAGAGGGGCGAATCGGATCGCTTCGCACGATCCAATCGTTCTTCTCCTACTGCAACGTCGATCCGGCGAACGTCCGCAACAACCCCGAATTGGGCGGCGGCGGCCTGCTGGACATCGGATGCTACTGCATCTCGTTGTCGCGGTTCCTCTTCGCCGCCGAACCGCGGCGCGTGCTCGGCCTTGTGGAATACGACCCAACGTTCCGCGTCGACCGGCTGGCCTCGGGTATCCTGGAGTTCGACGCCGGGACCTCGACCTTTACCTGTTCGATGCAGCTCAGCGCCTATCAGCGGGTCAACGTCGTTGGCACGACCGGCCGGGTCGAAATCGAAATCCCCTTCAACGCCCCTGCGAAGAAGCGATGCAGGCTGTGGCACCAAAGCACGTCGGACTTCCGCGAGATCCGCTTGCCAAAGACCGACCAGTATGCCGTCCAGGGCGACCTGTTCTCGCAAGCAGTCCTGAATGACACCGTCGTCCCGACCCCTCTCGGAGACGCTGTTGCGAACATGCGCGTGATCGACGCGGTGTTCGCCAGCGCCAAGGCCGCCGCATGGCAAGCGCTGTGAGCCGTGCGCGCATCGCGGCCCCCGGCACAGGCAACGAAAGAGGTGGTCGATGTGTGTGAAAATATCGTGGCATGTGGGTGGCAGCCTCAAAGCGTAGTGCAACGGAGCTTTGGGGATGGCGAATGGGAGTGGCGCATCCGTACGGAAAGGCCTCTGCGAGACGATCCATCCCCAAGTCCTGCGGATCCGTTCGGCTTCGCTCAGGACAAGCTTTGAGGCTGCCACACTTGGCGGTCTGCGCCGGCAAGGGCATGCTGCCCTGAAATCCTGACAGACACGCCGAGCGAGTGTCTGTGAAAATATCCTGGCAGGCGTGTGGCAGCGGCAAGCGCAGGCTTGCCGATGGTGATACGCATGCCGTCGAAGCCATCGGCAAACTCCGCCTTGCTCCGTTTGCCGCTGCCACACAGGGCG
>JAAYBV010000112.1 GCA_012744475.1 Phycisphaerae bacterium | reverse complement strand
GCTGCCAGGATATTTTCACAGACACTCGCTCGGCGTGTCTGTCAGGATTTCAGGGCAGCATGCCCTTGCGGGCGCAGACCGCCAAGGGTGGCAGCCTCAAAGCTTGTCCTGAGCGAAGCCGAACGGATCCGCAGGACTTGGGGATGGATCGCCTCGCAGAGACCTTTCCGTACGGATGCGCCACTCCCATTCGCCATCCCCAAAGCTCCGTTGCACTACGCTTTGAGGCTGCCACCCACATGCCACGATATTTTCACACACACCTGCGATCAAACGGCTTGTGTCTTCACTTGCCTTTTGGGACGGGGGGCAGGCCGGCGGTCCAGGCGCAGCCTCGTCGGAACAGCTCGGCGGCAGGAGGGTTCTCGATCGCGACGACGTCGTGGCCCAGGGCGCAGTGGAAGACCTTACCTTTGCCGTATTCGAGCACGAAGGCCATCGGGTAGTCCAGGTTGTCCACCTTGGAGCGGGCGGTCGCCAGCATGTGTACGGGCGTTTCGCCCGCCAGGCAGGTGTACAGCTCGTCGGTCGTCTGGAACGAC
The DNA here is from genome assembly GCA_012744475.1 of Phycisphaerae bacterium. GTDB lineage: Bacteria > Planctomycetota > Phycisphaerae > Sedimentisphaerales > Anaerobacaceae > Anaerobaca. The sequence continues at coordinate 35,998 of JAAYBV010000112.1, read as the reverse complement.
TCCAGGCCCCTGGTGATGGGGTGCTCGCCGTCGGTGATGGTCACGGTGAAGGCGCCGTGCGGGTCGTGGGCCCGCATGTTCGGGTCCCAGACGCGGCCGGCCATGTGCACGAAATCGTCCCACTCCTCGAACGCGCCGCAGCCGAAATGGACGATCATCAGACCGTTGCCCGCCCGGACGAACCGCTGGAGGGCCAGCCGGGCTTGGGGTCCGGGGTCGGGAATCTGCCAGTCCATGAAGTGAATGACGGCAGCGTCGTACTGTCGTAACTGCGGCGAGGCCAGGAAGTTAGGGTCCTCTGTGACCGTCACGTCCAGCCGCCCGTCCGCCCGCAGGACCTTGGCCAATGCCGGGGCGGTCTGTCGCCAGTTGTGGGCGGGGTGGTCAACCCCGGTGACGAGAAGGATGCGCTTGACGCCGGCCTTCTGTGCGTCGCCGGTCGCCTGGGAGCCGTCCTGGTTGGTTTTGCAGCCTGCGATGAGGATGCACGCAGCCATCAGCGTGATGAGGGTCTTCATGATCTGTCTCCATTCGTCCGTGAATGCCCGTTGCAGGACCGCGCGCCGCGGCGGCCGGTCAAGGGCGGGCCTCGATACGCCGATAGCCTATCACAGAGCCTCTCGTTCGGCAAGCAGCAGGCCGGGCCGGGAACGGTGTTTTCGGACCATCGGGCTTGACCGTGCCGGGGCAAATAGGCTAAGATAGACAGCGCGGATATGGATGCGGGTGCAGCGGCCGGGCCGCCAGGCGGTCTGGAGCAGCACCAGGCCATCCCTCGTAGAACGATACTGAGCATGGAAGAGGACAAGCGTGACCCTATCGCAGCGATTCCCGATTCTGGCGGCTGTGCTCTGGTCGCTTTGTGTCCATGTGCCCTGCGGCCGGGCGACGGCGGCGGTGGTCATCAACGAGCTGCACACAGACCCGGACGTGAAGACGGAACTGCTGGAGTTCGTCGAACTCCATAACGCCGGCTCCGAGCCGGTGAACCTGGCCGGATGGTCGCTGACGAGCGGGATCTCGTACACGTTTGGGGCCGGGACCGTCCTGCCGGCCGGCGGCCACATCATCGTGGCGCAGAGTCCCGCCGCCATTCTTGGCGGCAGGGGCGCAGCGCGTTTTCCCCTCGCCTCGGCCCTGGTCTTCGGCCCCTACCTTGGCAAACTCGGCAATGATGGCGACCGCGTGGTCCTGCGCGATGCCGATGGAACGGTCGTGGACGAGGTGGACTATCAGCTCGGCTTTCCCTGGCCGACGGTGGGCGATCCGGTCGCGACCGATCGGCTCAGCGAAGGCGACTCGATGCAGTTGATCGATCCGGCGCTCGACAATGACCTGGGCGGCAGTTGGCGGTCGGCGTCGCCGACGCCGGCGGCCGCCAATCAGGCCGTGCTGACCGGCAATGCGCCGCCGCAGGTCCGCCAGGTCCGGCACACGCCGAAGCAGCCGGGTTCCGGCCAGGCCGTGACGATCTCCGCCAAGATCACGGACCCCGACGGTGTAGCGGCGGTGGTCCTGCAATATCAGCTCGTCGATCCGGGCCGCTACATCCGCTATCAGTACTCCGACGGCAACAACCGGCGTTTCCTGGACCCGGAATACGGCAGGGGCTGGGTCGATGTCCCGATGGTGGACGATGGGACCGACGGCGACGAGCAGGCCGCCGACGATGTGTATACGGTCCGGATGCCGGGCAATGTGCAGACGCACCGCCGCCTGGTGCGCTATCGCATCAGTGCCTGGGACCGGAATGGGGCTTCTGTCAAGGCGCCTTACGACGACGATCCACAGCCCAACTTCGCCTACTTCTGCTACGACGAGGTGCCCGCCTGGAGCGGCGCGATCCGACCCGGCAGCTCGAATGCCGCTCAGGCCAGGGTGGTTACCTGCCCGGCGGAAGTGATGCAGTCGCTGCCGGTCTATCACCTGATCGCGAAACACGAGGACATCGAGGATTGCCAGTTCAATGCCATCCCGGACGCGCGCTGCAACGAGGAGGCCGGCTGGTATCAGTGGACCGGCGCCCTCGTCTACGACGGCGTCGTCTACGATCACATCTGGTATCGCCCGCGCGGCGGCTGGGCCACCTACGCCTTCGGAAAGAACCGGTGGAAATTCGACTTCAATCGGGGGCACTATTTCCAGGGCCATGACGACGAGGGCCGGCCCTACAAGACCAAGTGGGACAAGCTGAACTTCTCGGCATGCTTCCAGTTCGACAACACCCACAACCGGGGCGAACACGGGATGTACGAGGCGGTGACCACCCGGCTGATGCAGTTGGCGGGCGTGCCCTCGTGTCACATGAACTGGCTGCACTTTCGCGTCATCGACGATGCCGCCGAGTCGGGTCCAAGCCAGTACGACGGCGATTTCTGGGGATTGTACCTGGCGATCGAGCAGCCCGACGGCCGCTTCCTCGACGCCCGCGACCTGCCCGACGGCAACCTGTACAAGATGTACTTCGCCTGCACCGGCAGCACGGGCAACAAGAACAACCAGGGCCCGACCCAGGTCACCGACCACAGCGACGTCGTCGGCTTCTGCAACGCCTACCAGCGTCATCCCTCCGACCGCCAGTGGTGGCAGGACAACACGAACCTCGACGTCTACTACAGCTACCGCATCATCTGCGACGCCGTGCATCATTACGACCTGACAGATCGATGGAACTGCCTGTACTATGCCCATCCTGAAACCGGCCAGTGGTGGATGATCCCGTGGGATTTCGACCACTCCTGGGACACCGATATCTACACGGACGACGACGAGTACTGGAAACAGGTGCTCGCCCGGCGGTTCTTCCAGGGCCACAGCGTCGGGACCCCGAACATCTACCACGAGTTTCCCGACTGCATCATCGCCTTTCAGAACCGCGTGCGCGAGCTGACGGACCTGCTGCTCAACGCCGACCGGTGCGGCCAGATCATCGACGAATGCGCGGCAGTGATTGCGGACCCGGCGGGCGGGCCGTCCTTCGTGCAGGCCGACCGGGCCATGTGGGACTATCATCCGCGCACCGCCAGCCGGGGCACGTTCTATGAGAGTTCGCCCACCGGGGACTTCGCCGGCATGGTTCAGCGGATGAAGGAATTCATCAGTCCCGGCGGCTGGGGCGCCCAGAACCTCGCGCGCATCGACGACGATACGGACATTCCCGAGACGCCAGTGGTGACCTCGATCGGTCCGGCCGGATTCCCCGCCGACGCCTTGGCGTTCCGCGTGTCGCATTTCGAAGATCCGCAGGGCCGCAACACGTTCGGCGCGATGCAGTGGCGCTTGGCGGAGGTCTCGCCCGAGGCGCGGGTGGTCCATACGGACTCACGCGTGGTGCTGCTCCCCGAGGAGGCCCAATGGCGGTACTACAAAGGCCGGCAGGAGCCGTCGTCGCCGCGGAGTCTGTGGCGCCAGCTCGCGTTCGATGACTCCGCCTGGTCGGTGGGCCGCACGCCGCTGGGCTATGGCGAGACCTTCATCGCCACCGAACTGAGCGACATGCGCGGTGGCTATACCACGGTCTATCTGCGCAAGACCTTCGACGCCGTCGACCTGGCCGCTCTCGACCGCCTGACTCTCGACGTCAAGTACGATGATGGAGTCAACGTCTGGATCAACGGGCGATTGGCGTACCGGGACAACGTTTCGTCGGCCGAACTGCCGTACAACGGCACCGCCGACAGCGCGATCGAGAACGCCAGTTTTGTCAGTTCCGATCTGGGCGATCCCGCCGCGTGGCTGGTCGAGGGGAGCAACGTCATCGCCGTACAGGTGCTGAATTCGGCCATCAGCGGCAGTTCCGATTGTTTCATCGACGTCCGGCTGGCGGCGTGGCAACGGCAGGAGACCTCGGACGAGACACCGGCCACCGCCGGCGGCGGGCGGGGCAAGTATGAGATCAACGCGATCTGGGAAAGCGACGAGCTGACCGGATTCAGCGACAGCATGGGCGTTCCCCCTTCGGTCGTCACGCCGGGCCGGGCCTATCGCGTGCGCTGCCGCATGAAGGACACCACGGGACGTTGGAGTCACTGGTCGGCGCCGGTCCAGTTCCTCGCCGGCGAACGGATCGCGCCCAGCATCGCGATGGACCTGCGGATCACGGAGCTGATGTACAATCCCCCGCAACTGGCGGGCGACACATTCGCCGACAACGACGAGTACGAGTTCATCGAGCTCAAGAACGTCGGCCGCCACGCGCTCGATCTGAGCGGCGTGTCGCTGACCGAAGGGGTGACGTTCGACTTCGCGAGCGGCCGCGTCACGAGCCTCGACCCTGGTCAGTTCGTCCTGGTGGTCCGGAACCAGGCCGCGTTCCTCGCCCGCTACGGGGCGGACCTGACGCCGCTGATCGCGGGCGAATACGCCGGCAAGCTGGCCAACGAGGGCGAGACTGTCACGCTGGTGGATGGTTCGGCCGGGACTGTGGCGGAATTTCGGTATAATGACAGGGGCGGCTGGCCGATAGAAGCCGATGGTGCGGGCCATTCGCTGGTGGCCGTTGCCGAGGCGGGTTCGCCGAACGACAAGGACTACTGGCGCGCCAGCGCGTGCATCGGCGGTTCCCCCGGGGCCGATGACCCCGACGTCGAGGCGGCTCTGGCGTTTTGAGCAGGCCGATCCCCGGAGCGGAGGAGCGGACCACGAACGCGCGGCCGCCAACATGGGCAACCACATGATTCGAGAACGGATGAGGATATGATGGGCAACTGGGTATCGAGATTGGGCACGACGGTTTTGATCCTGACGCTGCTGGCTTCGGCCCACGTCAACGGGGCCATTGTCATCAACGAGTTGCACACGAATCCTGATGTGAAGACGGAACTGCTCGAGTTCGTTGAGCTGCACAACGCCGGCCCCGAGCCGATGAGCCTGTCCGGGTGGTCTCTGGCGGGCGGAATCCTGTACACGTTTCCCGCCGGGACGGTCCTGCCGGCCGGCGGCTACCTGGTCGTCGGGCAAAGCCCCACCGACATTCTTGGCGGCAGGGGCGTGTCCCGCTTTCACGTCGCGCCGTCTCTGGTCTACGGGCCTTACGTCGGCAAACTCGCCAATGAAGGGGACCGGGTCATCCTGCGCGACGCCGCCGGGACCACTGTCGACGAGGTGAACTACCGGCTTGGCTTCCCCTGGCCGACGGTGGGCGATCCGATCTCGGACAACCAGCCGGGAACCGGACGGTCGATGCAACTGATCCATCCATCGCTCGACAACGACCTGGGCGGCAGTTGGCGGTCGGCGGCGCCCACGCCGGCCGAGCAGAACAGCACGGTGTCTTTGCAGAATCTTCCGCCCCACGTCCGCCAGGTTGCGCACACGCCCAGGCAACCCAGATCCGGGCAGGTCGTGACGATCACCGCCAAGGTCACAGACTCGGACGGGGTGGCGTTCGTCAAGCTGCTGTATCAGATCGTCGATCCGGGCAACTACATCGCGATCGATATGCCCTCCTACGCCAATGGCTGGCAGACGGTCGATATGCACGACGACGGCCTCGATGACGACCTGTTCGCGCATGACGACATCTATACCGTGCAGATTCCCGCGTTGCGGCAGAAGCACCGGCGTCTGGTTCGCTATCGCCTGTTTGTAGTGGACGGTCTGGGAAACAACCTTACGGTGCCGTACAGCGACGATCCGCAACCCAACTTCGCCTATTTCGTCTATGACGGCGTCCCGGCCTGGAGCGGGGCCATCCGACCCGGAAGCGGCGGCGCGACGGGCGAGGTCGTTGAATACAGCCCCGAGGTGCTCACCAGCCTGCCCGTGTACCATTTGGTCGCCAACCACCAGGACGTGGTTGACGCCCTGTATATGCCCGGCGCCAAAGCGGGTCAGTACGGCGGCAGCGACTATCGATGGCGCGGAACCATCGTCTACGACGGCGTCGTCTACGACCACATCCGTTTCCGCGCCCGTGGCGGTGTCTGGCGATATGCCATGGGCAAGAACATGCTCAAGGCCGATTTCCTCCGAGGCCACTATTTCCAGGCCCGCGACGACTACGGGCGGCCCTATGACACACAGTGGGACAAGCTCAATTTCTCTGCCTGTATCCAGCAGGGCGACTACCAGCATCGCGGCGAGCAGGGTATGTTCGAGGCCGCGGGCTTCAAGCTGTTCAACCTGATGGGCTGTCCGGCGTCGAAGACGAACTGGGTGCATTTTCGGGTGATCGACGACGCCGACGAATTCGGCGCCACGCAGTACGACGGCGACTTCTGGGGTCTGTACATGACCATCGAGCAGATGGACGGCCGTTTCCTCGACGAGCACGGTCTGCCCGACGGCAACCTCTACAAGATGGATCGCGGGTCCGGAGACGCCGGCCCCGGCGGCGGCGCCCTGAACAACCAGGGACCGACCCAGCCGACCGACCACTCCGACCTGGTGGCGTTCGTCAATGGCTACCACAGTCGCCCCCAGGAGCCCTGGTGGCGGCAGAACGTCGATCTGGCTTCCTACTATGGCTTCCGCTGCACGGTCGAGGCCATCCACCACGGCGACATGGAAGGCGGCAAGAACTGGTTCTTCTATCACGATCCGACGACCGAGCGATGGACCATCCTGCCGTGGGACCTGGACCTGACCTGGGCCAACAACATGTATGGCGGCGGCGCCGACGAGTTCACGAGGAACGGCATCTTCTCCAACGCCAACCTCCGCATCGAGTTCCAGAACCGCCTGCGCGAGTTCTTCGACCTGCTGTACAACGCCGACCAGGGCTGGCAGATGCTCGATGAGCTGGCCAACGTCATCGACCCGCCCACCGGCGGTCCCACCTTCGTCGACGCCGACCGGGCCATGTGGGACTACAACCCGATCATGACCAGCAGTTACGTCAATCCGAGCAAGTCGGGCCAGGGCCGCTTCTACCAGCGGGCGTCCACCAAAGACTTCCGGGGCATGGTCCAGATCATGAAGGACTACGTCGTCTCGAACAACCGCGCGTTCAACACCTACGTCGAAGACAACGCGATTCCGCAGACCCCCCTCATCACCGCCACCGGTCCGGCCGATTTCCCCGCCAACGCCCTGACCTTTCGCACCAGCGCGTTCGCCGATCCCCAGGGGGCCGGCACGTTCGCCGCATTGAAATGGCGTATCGGCGAGGTCGCCCTGGGTTCGCAGGTGGTGCAGCCGGACGAGTCGTCCGGGTTCCTTTTCGTGCCCGACGGGTCGCAGTGGAAGTACTTCAAAGGAACGGCCGAGCCCTCGGCGACCGCCGGCGCATGGCGCACGCTCCAGTTCAATGACGCCGCCTGGCTCGTCGGCCGTGCGCCCATCGGATTCGGAGAGGCCTTCCTCCAGACCAGCCTGCCCGATATGCGGGGCAACTACTCTACGATCTATCTGCGCAAGACCTTCGACGCGACCAACGTCGCCGCTTTCGACACGCTCGTGCTCGAGGCGATGTACGACGACGGGATCAACGTCTGGATCAACAACCACCTGGTCTTCCAGGACAACGTCGCCTCCGATGAGCTGGCACACGATGCCACCGCCGTCTCGGCGATCGAAGTACAGGATTTCGTTCGGTACGACGTCGGTGTGCCGAGCGATTTCCTCGTCGAGGGGACCAACGTCATTGCCGTCCAAGTGCTCAACTCCGACATCAGCAGCAGCTCGGACTGTTTCATTGATCTGAAGCTCAGCGCCGAGACGACGGAGGAACCCGACGACGAGACACCGGCTCCGGTCCAGGTCTATCGGGGCGAGCCGGGCCGCTACGAGATCGAGGCGCTCTGGGAATCGGCGGAATTGACCCAGTTCAACCCGGACGTTCGCATCCCGGCCTCGGCGGTCAAGCCGGGGCGGACATATCGCGTCCGCTGCCGGATGAAGGACAACACCGGTCGCTGGAGTCACTGGTCCAGCCCGGTCCAGTTCACCGCCGGCGACCCGGTTGCCGCCGGCATCCTGGCGGACCTGCGCATCACCGAGTTGATGTACCATCCTGCTGCGGCCGCCGACGCGATGACGGATGCCGACGAGTTCGAGTTCATCGAGCTCAAGAACATCGGCGATGAGACGCTGGACCTGTCGAGCGTCTCACTGACCAAGGGTGTGACGTTCGACTTTGTCGCCAGTAATGTCACGACCCTTGGCCCGGGACGGTTCGTGCTGGTGGTCAAGAACAGGCAGGCGTTCCTGTCTCGCTACGGCGCGGCCCTGTCGAGTCTCATCGCGGGTCAGTACGAGGGCAAGCTGGCCAACGGCGGCGAGACCGTCGCGCTGGAGGATTTCTGGAACGGGACGATCGCCGAGTTCACCTACGGCGACAGCGCAAGCTGGCCGGTTGCGGCCGACGGCGCGGGCCACTCGATGGTTCCGCTGGCCTCGGCGATTCTCGATGAGCCTGCCGGCTCGCTCGACTACGCGGGCAACTGGCGGGCCAGTGCCTACATCGGCGGCTCGCCCGGCGCCGACGATCCCGATCTCGGAGCGACCGTCGTGATCAATGAGTTTCTTGCCGCCGGTGGTGACGACTGGGTCGAGCTGTACAACCCGACGAATGCGAGCGTGGCTCTGGCCGATTTCTATCTCAGCGACGACGCCGGCAATCTGAAGAAGTGGCCCGTCGCGGCGCCCGCCATCGGGTCCGGCGACTTCCTCACGTTCGAGGAATCGGGCGACGATTTCGGTTTCGGCCTGAGCCGCTCGGGCGAGGACCTGCTCCTATCGTACCTGCCCGGCACGGCGCAGGACCGCGTGGTCGACAGCGTGCGTTTCAAGGCGCAGGAAAGCGGGATTTCTCGGGGCCGCTATCCCGACGGCGATGCCTTTTGGTTCCGGCTTCAGCCCACTCGCGACGTCGCCAACGCTGGGGCGGTCCTCGACTTGATGGTCAGCGAGATCATGTATCATCCGGTCGACGTCAACGACGAGTTCATCGAGTTGTTCAATCCGACCGATGCGGAGGTCATTCTGGAGAGCGAAGCCGGACCGTGGCGGCTCGACGGCGGCGTGCACTACACCTTCGATACGGGTCTGTCGATCGCGTCCGGCGGTTGCGTGGTCGTCGTCGGGTTCGATCCTTTCGTCGAGACCGCGCGCCTGGCCGCCTTCATCGCGGCCTACGGCGCTGAATCGCTGACGCCGGGAGCCGACATCGTCGGGCCTTGGGAGGGTGGCCTCAACAACGGCGCCGAGCGCATCGCACTGGAGAAACCCCAGGCAACCGGCGATCTCCAGGATCCGATTGCGTGGGTCGTTGTAGACGAAGTGGTCTACGCCGACGCCGCCCCCTGGCCCGCCACCGCCGACGGTCAGGGCGACAGCCTCCAGCGGATTGACGTGGCCCCCGACGTCTCCAGCAACGACCCCGCCGCTTGGCACGCCGCACTCCCCACCCCCGGCACCGGTCTGTAGCGAAGAGCGCTGGGAGTGCAGCATGGGTGGCAGCCTCAAGCCCAACAGGCTTGGGGATGGTTCGGATAGGAACGGGGAAACTCATCAATATGGGCACAAGGCCCTCGTCGCAGGACGGTCATTGTCGCTGTAGGGCCTTGGCTCTCTTCACTTTGTTTCGCTTTCTCCAGACGACCAGACCGGCGGGGAAGATCCCCAGTGCGGCGGCGCCGGCCTTGGCCTGTGTGGGAACGAACTTGAGAATGTCGGTGAGAGTCAGTTCCGTATAGTCTTCAGGGGGCGTGGTGTCGAAGACAGCTTCGTCGAGTTCGATGTTGTAGTCACTGAACGTGTTGACTTCGTGGAGGTTCAGATCGCGGAACATGGTCATGAAGCTCTTGCCGATGGTGAGGTCGCCTTCTACCCGAACCGGGAGTTGCTCATCGATTCCGATCCAGACCTTGCCTTTGAAGGCCTGAAGATCAAAAACGGTCTTGGGCAGAAGCTCTTTGAGGGGCGCGAAAGGCTCTGTGTCCTGGAACGCAAAGGCCTCAGCCTCGATGCCATCGATCTCCTCTCGTCCCAGCCTCTCATGGTTGCCGCCAAGAAGCAGACTAACGATGCTGTTGGGAGTTCCAAAGATCTCCATGGCCTTCGCCAGAGCATCCATGGAAGCGAATTTCAAGTACTTCCTATACTTCGGAAACAGAATAAGCGTCTGCTTCTGAGGGATATTGAGGGTGATTCGATAGAACAATTGGCCCTCGACGTATCCCTCCTCGACCAGGCCGTGCCGAGTCGAATGATATTTCAGGAGGTCGAATTTGCATTTTGTCCCGTCGAATTCGAAAACGCGGTCGGGCTCGCCCGGATAGGTGAATGTTTTTGTTCCTCGCAGTATCATTGTCTCGATAGCAGCGACTTTCTTCTGGACATCCGCGAGCACAACGCCGCCGTTTCCTGATCCCCCGAAGGGATTGAGAAGAACCAATGTCAAAGCCAATAGAACAACCGCGACCGCTGAATATCTTGTCACTTTGCTTTCCATGAGGATTCTCCAGACTACAAGGGTTCTTGTTTTTGTGTTGCGGCCTGTGTGTTGGTAGCCACGATGCAACAGGCGGGCTTCGTCCGGGTGGTCCCGTGTCCATGCGGCGAAATCGAACTCGCCCGGTTCGCGCTGGATCTGTTGCTCCAGCAATGGGTCCAACCAGCGATTGTCGTCGTTCTGCCTCATAGGATAAGTTACCTCCCGAAACCCGCGTTATTCAGAAGGATGGCCAGCTTCTTCTTGGCCCGGCGGATGCGGCCATCAATCACTTGCTCGGTGGCGCCAAGGACCTGGGCTACTTGCCGGTAGCTCATCTCGTTGTAGAACCGCAGGAACAGGACCTCTCGAAGCGGTTCCGGCAGGCGCGCCAGCGCTGCGGCCAGGACGGCCCTCTGCTCGTCGTCCGGCTCGCCAAGGCAGTAGTCGTCCGGTTCGCCAGGGCCGTCGCCGGCCAGGCTTCGCTCAACACATCGTCGCTGCTTCTGCGAATCCCGCCGCATGTCCCTGGCGACGTTCCGGCAGATTGAAGCGAGCCACGGGCCAAACCGCTCCGGGGCTTTGAGCCGATCGAGTTCTCTGCACGCTGCTGCGAGGGTTTCCTGGGCGGCATCCTCCGCCAGGTGATGATCCAGCAGGACAGAATCCGCTATGGCGACCAGCGAATGGTAGTATCGCCGGCACAGCTCGCCGAAGCTCGCCGGATCCGCCTGCAAGGCCCGCCGTACCAGCGTGCTATCGTCGAGGTCTTTCATCCGCCTAATCTTATACTGAACAGAGCCGCTCTGCACTTCTGTAGATAAGTCTCGATTCGACGCCAAAATCGGCGCAGAATCTGCGGAAGACACCCAATGAAGCTATGCCGGTTGATTCGGCTCATGGATTCGGCGTTCTGTGTGACGGCAAGGGCCTGTCAGGCAAGAGCATACGCCAAGCCCGGTGGGCTTTGGGATGGTTCAGATGTGGGCGAGGAAAGCGGTAGGACAAGCCCGGCCTTGCCTCACTTCTCCTTGTCTGTGTTCAGCCAGCTTTCGTCTGGTATCAGATACTCAACCGTTTGGGGATCACTGCCCAGCTTGTATCGTGCGACGAATCGCCTCGTTCCCACACAGACGAATCCATCATCGGTGACGGTCACGGAGCTGGCGCCAATCCAATGAGTCTTTGGGACCAGGACGCTCTTCTCTTCCTTCAGATTGACCCTGAGCAACATGCTGGAAGTGACGACGACGTAGTCTCCTGGAGCGATCCTCGCGATAGCTTCGCCGGACTGTGGGAGACGAAGAAACTCCTCGCACACCCATTTGCCTCCCTCCTTGCGCAGCTCGACCATCGACCCTCTTGATATGCCGTGGTCGAGACCCTGAACGGCAAAGAAGCGTTTCCCATCAAGAAGGAAGTCGTGAATGTGATAGTCGGAGAGTTTGTACTTCTGTGTCCCAGTCTCGTTGAACCAGTACACCGCCGCACCGAATTCTCCCATGTCGTATCCGGCGATCCAGCCGTCGTCCACCTTACTGGATACGGATGCCTGCCTTCTGCCTTGCGGCAGTTCCATAGTTGTATCGAAGCTTGGAGTCTCACCGGGCTTTGGCTTGTAGTCGCCCTTCAGATAGGCGAGGACTCTACCGTTCTCTCGGCGAACCACCCATATTTGTTCCCAAATCCTCAACTGGGTTCGAATGTCATCCGTGAACCCCCAGAAGGCCCGCCAGGCTTCTTTCTCACTTTCTGGAGGTGGTGTGACTACGGACCATGTGTTGATGTTGGGGTCATACGCACGCTCGGCGCAGAAGCCATGCGTACCCAGTACAAGAATCACAACGACGAACAAAGACGTTTTCATTTTCCCCTCCTGTCGCACCGACTCACATATTGTTCTACGCTTCCAGCAAATCCCCGCGCTACCCGTCTGACGCCCTGTATTATAGCAGCACGACTCCCAAACGACAAGCCGCTTCATCCCGTGGGCCGGGCCCTGCTCTGTCTGGGGGGTTGTCACCGGTGGGGGCGCCGGTACAATAGGTGGCAGGGCGGGCGGAGAGCCCGTCGGTTTTCCGGGCAGGTGCTGCAGGAGATGCGGCCATGATCACGAAGCTGAGCATCGCGAACTTCAAGTCCGTTCGCCAGTTGGATATCGACTGCAAGAAGGTCAACCTCTTCATCGGCGAGCCCAATACTGGCAAGTCCAATATCCTTGAGGCACTTGCCCTCCTCTCGTGGTGTGGACACCCGGCCGACGAGCCTCTGCCCGGCTTTGTTCGCTTTCAGACCTTGCCAAACCTGTTCTACGATCAGTTGTTGGACCAAGAGATTGCCGTGACGGCATCGCTATCTGACCAGTCGCGCCCCAGACTCCATGTTGCCGTCAAGAGCGATGGCTCAGACTTCCTGTTCCACGAAGAAGACAACGCGTTGAGATTTCTGACTTATGAGGGGCATTCGGTGGAACGTCCATCCGTGATTTTCTCGAAGATGCCGATCAGGTTCTTTCGTTTCAGAGATTCCTTGGTATACGATGACAGAGAACCGGGCGCCCTGAAGCCTCCGAACGGTGCGAATCTCTTCTCCGTTGTGTTTGGCTCAAGCGATCTTCGAGGGCTGATGGGCGAGTTCTTTCAGAAATATGGCTTGAAATTAGTACTGAGGCCCCAGGATAGAGTCTTCGAGGTTCAAAGACAGGCGGACGATTTGGTCTTCAGTTTTCCGTATTCACTGGTTTCAGATACGCTGCGTCGGATTATCTTCTATACGGTGGCGATCGCGTCGAACAAGGATTCGGTGCTGGTGTTCGAGGAGCCGGAATCGAATGCGTTTCCGTACTACACGAAGTATCTGGGCGAGCGGATCGCGCTGGACGAGACCAACCAGTTCTTCATCGCGACGCACAATCCGTACTTGCTCTCGGCGGTGATCGAGAAGGCTCCTCAGGATGCGGTGCAGGTCTTCATCACGTACTTCGAAGACTATCAGACCAAGGTCAAACCGTTGACCGGCGAGCAGGTTTCCGATTTGATGGAGGCCGACCCCTTCTTCAATCTGGACCGTTTCCTTGAGGGAGAGAAATGAGGGTTCTGGTGGAGTGCTATCCGGATGCCGCGGTGCTGCGCGCCCTCGGAATCACGAAGAAACATTTGCGCCACGAGCGGTGCAAGGGCGAGGTGGTCAAACGGGTGCTCAAGCTCGATCGTGCCATCGGCGTCATCGATGAAGACCCAAGCAGCGCGCAACCCCGCGATCTGGCCAATTATGACGAGGTACGAGCGGCTGGAGGATTGCGCCTGCTCGTTCACCGGGGTGATGCCGAGCGCAGGCTCATCGTCGTCTGTCCGAGGCTGGAGGACTGGCTGATCGCCCGGGCCGTCTCGTCAGGAATCAAGCCCCAGGATTATGGCCTGCCCAGCGATCCCCGTCGTCTGCATGGCATTCCCCACTATGAGGACAGGCAGACATTCCGGCAATTCCTCACCGAGCTGACAGGTCGGGATGCGGAGGGCATGGGCCTGCTCCGCCAATGGGTCCATCAAGGCGAGTAGCGCGGCTGGGCGCTTGATGGTGAACCGGGGGGTTGTTACACTGTATAGCTTTAGGGTATCTTTCTGCGCGGATTTGACGGTCGAATGAAGCTGGTATTGGACAATCTGACGTATCACGACTGCCCGGTGGAGCTGCGGGAGAAGGTCACCTTTGCGCCCGAGCAGCGGCAGGGGATGCTCAAGGCCCTGCACCACAGCGGGGGCGTCAGCGAGGCGGTGATCCTCCAGACGTGTAACCGGCTCGAATTCTACCTGTACGCGAGAAAGGACTGCGATTGCCGGGCGCTGCTCGGCGAGTTGCTCGCCTCGCAGGGGGCCGAGGCGGCCGGCGTGTGGGCCCGGCGCAGCCGCCAGACGACGGGAATGGACGTCGCCCGGCACCTGTTCGAGGTCGCGGCCGGTCTGGACTCGCAGATGGTCGGCGAGAACCAGATCCTCGCCCAGGTCAAGGCCGCCTACACCGATTCGCTCGAATCGCACATGAGCAGGCTGATCTTCCACCGGCTCTTCCACCACGCCTTCCGCGCGGGCAAGGCGGTTCGGACGCAGACGGACATCAACTGCGGCGCGGTCTCGATCGGTCTGGCGGCCGTCGAGCTGGCCCGCGACAAGGTGAACCTGCGCCACGCCCGCGCGCTGGTGATCGGGGCCGGCGAGAACGCCGAGCTGGTGGTCCGCTACCTGACCAAGGCGGGCTTGGCGAACCTGGTGATCGCCAACCGGGACGTGGAGAAGGCGCGGGCGATGGCCCGGCGTTTCGGTACGGCCAAGGGGATCGGTCTGCCCGAGATCGTCGGCCAGCTTCGCGACGTCGATCTGATCGTCAGCTCGACGGGCGCAACCGAGCCGGTCCTGACCTACGACAACTCCGCATGGCATCTGTCCGGCCGGACCAAGCCGTTGCTGATCATCGACATCGCCGTGCCGCGCGACGTGGATCCGACGATGACGCGATTCGATTTCGTGACGCTGTACAACATCGACGACCTCAACGAGCAGATCGGCGCCAACCGCGACCGGCGCAACCGCGAGGTGCCCAAGGCCCGCGCCATCGTCGAGGAGTTCGTCGGCGTGTTCTCGCAGTGGTACGAGTCGCTCGACCTGGTTCCCGTGATCGCGCGGTTGACGCAGGCCGGACTCGATCTGGCGCGCAGCGAGGCCCGACGTTACGCCGGCGACTTCGGCGACGGCAACGGCGAGAAGCTCCAGGCGTTCGCCGAGTCGCTGATCAAGAAAATGCTGCACGGGCCGATCAGCATCATCAAGGATGGCGCCGGCGAGCCGACCGTCGAGCAGCTCCAGGCGGTCGACCTGATCAACCGGATGTTCCTCTCGCAAGACAAGGGCGGCCAATGAGCCGGGCGCTGACCGTCGCGACGCGCCGGGGCGATCTGGCCCTCGTGCAGACGCAGAGCGTCATTGCCGCGATCCAGCGCCGCTGTCCCGACGTCGAAATTCGCATCCGGGAAGTGACCAGCGAGGGCGACCGCGACCGTCAGACGGTTCTCTGGCAACTCAAGGACACCGGCTTCTTCACCTCGCGTCTGGAGGATGTGCTGCTGGCGGGCGAGGCGGATTTTGCCGTGCACAGCTTCAAGGACCTGCCCACGCGCCCGCGCGAAGGGTTAATCGTGGCGGCGGTCTGCCAGCGGCGCTGGCCCGAGGACTGTCTGCTGGCGCGGAGGAAGATCGGTTCGCTGGACGAGCTGGACGCCGGCGCGAGGGTGGGCACATCCAGCCTGCGGCGTGCGGCCCAGTTGCGGCACTTGCGGCCCGACCTCGAACTGGTCCCCGTCCGGGGCAACGTCCCGACCCGCATCCGCAAGCTGCGCGACGCAGACTTCGACGCGATCGTCCTGGCGCGGGCCGGACTGGAGCGACTTGGATTGACCGACGCGATTTCGTTTGTGTTCGATCCGCACCAGTTCCTTCCCGCTCCGGCCCAGGGCGCCCTGGCGGCTGAGACCCGCAGCGCCGATGCGACGACGAACGAGATCGTCGCGACGATCGACGATGCCGATGCGCGGGCCGCCACCGATGCGGAACGCGAGGTGCTGACAGCGATGAAGTGCGGCTGCCACGCCCCGGTCGGCGCCTATGCGGAAGTGGCTGGCGACGAAATCGTGCTGGAGGCATTCGTCGCGGACCCGAGCGGACGCCGTCTGCTGCGGTCGCGAATGGCCGGACCGAAGGCGCATCCGCATGAGCTGGGCCGGAACGTGGCGCAAAATCTGCTCGACGCCGGCGGAAGACAGATTGTCGACGACCTGGAGAAGGACAGGGACAAAGGCGATGTCACAGGCTAAGAAAGGTTTCGTGTACCTGGTCGGCGCCGGTCCCGGTCGGGCGGACCTGATCACCCTGCGCGGGGCCGAGCGGATTCGAATCGCCGACTGCATCCTCTGCGACAAGCTGGCCAACCCCGCTCTGCTGGAGCACGCGCGGCTCGATGCCCAGATCATCCACGTCCCCAAGCGGATCGGCGCCGGTTCGTTCACGCAGGACCAGATCAACCAGCTTCTCGTTAGCAAGGCCCTCGAAGGCAAGATCGTGGTGCGGCTCAAAGGGGGCGATCCGTGCATCTTCGGACGCGTTACGGAGGAGGCAATCGCGCTGAACGAGGCGGGCGTGGGTTTCGAGATCGTGCCCGGCGTTACGGCGGCGATTGCAGCGTCGGAGTACACCGGGATCATGCTGACTGACCGGCGGTACAGCTCGCAGGTCGCGTTCATCACCGGCCGCGAAGCCGACGGCAAGGAAGACACCAACATCGACTGGGACGTGCTGGCCCGTTTTCCCGGAACGCTCGTCTTCTACATGGGAATCGGCTCGCTGAGCCTGATCGCCGAGCGGCTGACGGCGCACGGCCGGGCGGCCGATACGCCCGTGGCGCTCGTCGCCGACGCGACGCTGCCCAGCCAGCGGGTAGTGCGTGCGCCGCTGTGCGGGATCGTCGAAGCGTCTCAGAAGGCGAAGATCGAGCCGCCTGCACTGATTATCGTCGGTGCTGCGGCCGGCGGCGACGAAGAGCTGAACTGGTTCATGCGGCAGCCCTTGTTCGGAAAGACCATCGTCACGACGCGCGATGCGGCGGGCAACGCAGAATTCGCCAGGAAGATCCTCGATCGCGGCGCCCGGCCCGTCGAGTTTGCCACCATCGCGATCCAGCCGCTGACGGACGGCAACGAATTCCTCCGCACCCTGACGCACCTGGCCGACTACCATTGGGTGATCTTCACCAGCCCCAACGGCGTGAAGGTCTTCTTCGACGCGATGGCGGCCCTGGGCAAAGACGCCCGCGTGTTCGCCTCGAACAAGCTGGCGACGCTCGGCGCCAAGACCGCGGCGGCCCTCGCACAGTACGGGATCAAGGCCGATTTCGTGCCGACCGTGTTCACCGGACGCGAGCTGGGCTGGCAGCTTGTCGCTTTTGCCAATCTGAACGGCAAGAAGGTCCTGTCGCTGCGCTCCGAGTTGGCGACGGACGATCTCGTGGACGTCCTGCAGAAAGGCGGCGCGATCGTGGAAGACGTTCCGCTGTACACGGTGGTTCCGAAGACGGGCGATGCCGAGGCGCTGCGCCGGCAGATCGAAGACGGACAGATCGACTGGCTGACATTCGCCAGCCCGTCCGCGGCCCGCAACTTCTTCGACGCGATCGGGCCGGAAGCGGTCAACGCCGGCCGTGCGAGAGTCGCCTCGATCGGCCCGGTGACTTCGGAGCAGTTGAAGAAGCTCGGCGTTCGCGTCGATCTGACGGCCGCCGAGTACACCACCGATGGGCTGCTGGACGCCATCGAAGCGGCCGAGCGGCCCACCTGACCTCGCGAAGCAGGTGGAAAGGGGGTCATAGCCCGTGACGAAATACGCCGTGCTGCTGCTTGCGTTGGCGGTGGTCCCGTTCGTCCGCGCCGAAGATCTTCGCAACATTCGCACCGGCTGGGAGATTCCCACCGAGAACTACGCCGACCAGCCGTACATCGTCCGGACCAATGACGGCGCATGGCTCTGCATCCTGACGACCGGTTCGGGCCACGAGGGCGCCAGCGGTCAGCACGTGGTGGCGCTGCGCAGCAGCGACCGGGGCCGGACCTGGTCGCCGCCGGTCGACGTCGAGCCGGCCGATGGGCCTGAGGCGTCGTACGCGGTGCTGCTGAAGGCGCCGACCGGACGGGTCTTCGCCTTCTACAACCACAACAGCGACAACGTGCGGCGTGTCAAGGCCGACGACCCACCTTACAAGGGCGGCTGGTGCACCCGCGTCGACACGCTTGGCTACTACGTTTTCAAGTACAGCGACGACCACGGCCGCACGTGGTCGAAGCAGCGGTTTCCCATCCCCGTGCGCGAGTTCGAGATCGACCGCGAGAACCCTTACGCCGGTGCGGTCCGCTTCTTCTGGAACGTCGGCAGGCCCTTCATCCACGACGGCGCCGCCTATGTTCCTCTGCACAAGGTCGGCCGGTTCGGGCAGGGCTTTCTCGCCCGCACCGAGGGTGTGCTGCTCCGCAGCGAGAACCTTCTGACGCAGGCCGACCCGCAGCGCGTGACCTGGCAGACGCTTCCTTCTGGCGACGTCGGCCTGCGCGCTCCGGCCGGCGGCGGGCCTGTGGCTGAAGAGCAGAGCTTCAGCGTGCTCAGCGACAGTTCGTTCTTCTGCGTGTACCGGACGACGGACGGCCATCCGGCCTGCACGTACAGCCGCGACGGCGGACGTACCTGGAGCCCGCCACAGTACATGCGATATGCCGATGGCCGGCCCATCAAGCACCCACGCGCCGCCAACTTCGCCTGGAAGTGCTCGAACGGCAGATATCTCTACTGGTTCCACAATCACGGCGGCCGATCCTACGAAGGCCGCAATCCCGCCTGGCTCTGCGGGGGCATCGAGGCCGATTCACCCGAGGGCAAGGTCATCCGCTGGTCGCAGCCGGAGATCGTGCTCTACGACGACGATCCGCGCGTCCGCATGAGCTATCCCGATCTGATCGAAGACGGTGGACAGTTCTATCTCACCGAGACGCAGAAGACCATCGCCCGCGTCCACCCGGTCGACCGTATTCTGCTCGAAGGGCTCTGGAGCCAGTTCGAAAACACAACGGTCGCGCTCGATGAGCCAATCGCCGGTCTTGCAGGGTTTGCCATCGATCTGTGGATCGAGTTCCAGACGCTCGCGCCCGGCCAGACGATCCTGGACAGCCGCAATGAGCAGGGGCAGGGGATCTGCGTGCGAACGGCGCCAGGCGGCGCGGTCGAGATCGTCTTGTGCGATGGCGATGTCGAAAGCCGCTGGAGTTGCGACAGCGGACTTCTCAAGGCCAATACGCTGCACCACATTGTCGCCAACGTCGACGCCGGAGCGAGGGTCATCACGTTCGTCGTCGACGGCAGGCTCTGCGATGGCGGTCCGGCTCGCCAGTTCGGGTGGGGACGCTTCGACGCCGATCTGGAACGGGCCGGCGCCGGCAAGCCGCTCGGCGTCGCTGCGAGTTTCAACGGATGTATCCATCGCTTGCGTGTCTACGGCCGCCCCTTGCGCACCAGCGAAGCCGTCGGCAACTACCGCGCCGGTCTGAATCCTCGCTGAGTGTTGACCGGGCGACGCCGAACAGGTATATGGAATCCGTTGGCAGAAGGCATAACAGCGTCAGCTTGCGTCCAGAGGAGTCTATACGATGGGGTTTCCGGAAATCCGAATGCGGCGGCTTCGCACGAGCGCCACGATGCGGCGGATGGTGCGCGAGACGAGGCTTTGCGTTGACGACCTGGTCTATCCGCTCTTCGCCTGTCCCGGCCGCAACGTGAGAGAGCCGATTGCATCGATGACGGACTGCTTCCATCTCTCGGCCGATTGCATCGCCGATGAGGCGGCGCGGGTGGCGGACCTGGGCATTCCGGCGGTACTGCTCTTCGGCCTGCCCGAGACGAAGGACGAGAAGGGTTCTGAGGCCTGGTCGGAGAACGGGGCGGTTCAGCAGGCGATTCGGGCCATCAAGAAGCGGGTTCCTGATCTGCTCGTGATCACCGACGTGTGCCTGTGCGCCTACACGACCACGGGACATTGCGGCGTGATCAAGGACCGCCGGCTCGACAACGACGCCACGTGCGAGTTGCTGGCGAAGATGGCGCTGTCGCATGCCCAGGCGGGCGCCGACATCGTGGCGCCGTCGGACATGATGGACGGCCGCATCGGCGCGATGCGCCAGGCTCTGGAAAAGAACGGGTTCGACCACGTCGCAATCCTCTCGTATGCGGCCAAGTTTGCCTCAGCGTTCTATGGTCCGTTTCGCGACGCCGCCGAGTCGGCGCCGTCGGCGGAGATGGCCGCCGCCGGTCTGGGCGACCGCAAGACGTATCAGATGGACCCGGCCAACGCCCGCGAGGCGCTCCGCGAGATCGCCCTGGACATCGAAGAAGGCGCCGACATGGTGATGGTCAAGCCGGCCCTGAGCTTTCTCGACGTGATCCATCGCGCGCGAGAGCGGTTCGATTGTCCCATCGCCGCGTACAACGTCAGCGGCGAGTACATGATGCTGCACGCCGCGGCCGAAAGGGGGCTGCTCGACCACGACGCCGCCATGATGGAGATCCTCACCTCGATCAAACGCGCCGGCGCCGACATCGTGATCACCTACTCGGCCAAAGCCGCCGCCGCGTTGCTGTAGAAGAACACCGTGACATCGCCGGCGGCGGACCACGCGTCCCTCGCGGGGGGCACGGAAGAATCTTCCTCTTGCCGGGATGAATCTTCACCCTCGAAAGCGGCGCGAGTCCGGGTTCCATTTCTCCGTAGGGCCATTTTGCTGATTCCCAGGCGTAGAACCTCCTCTGGCACGGAATGTGCATATCTACACGGGCATCGGTTTGCAGGCACAAGGACGCGCAGATTGAAAGGACACTGAGGCGATGATCGATACGGTGGATTGCTCGCGGGCGTTGAACCAGATTTATCAGACGACTCGGACGAGAACTGAGGCGCCGGCGGAAACGGGCAGCCCGGAGGCGGAAACGGAAGACGCGCTCACGCTCTCGGGCGAGGCACAAGCCGTCCTGCAATTGCCCTCGCTGTTCGGCGTCGAGCCGGGCAGAGCCATCACGCTGGCGGACATGCAGGCCTTCGCCGACGAGCAACTGGAGGCTTTCGGCAAAGGATTCCGCGCCCTGATGCGAGGCAACGATATCGACATGTCACAGCCTGTCAGGCTGGGCCACGAGTACGGCGGCGGCAGGCTGATCGTCACGAACGGTCATCCGGATGCCGATAAGATCGAGGGCCTGCTGGCGGAGAATCCTGCACTGTGCAACCAATGCACCGCCGCGACGAGCACACTGGCTCTGGTCAAGCATGGCCAGGAGCACGCGAAATTCGCCCAGGCCTATGCGGAAAGTCCTCAGGCGGCCGTCGCGCAGTACGCCTATCTGTTCGACACGCGCTGGGATGTCTCGGTGACATTCACCGAAGACGACACCGAAGTCGCCTACAGCCGCGTGCCGAGGCAGTAGTGCGCCCGGTTTGGCCTTGCCCGGCGCGGCGCGTTCGGTCACAATATCGTCACCAGATGCGGGATCTGGTCCGTCCGGCGTGTCGCGACACCCAGGCCGCGAAGAAGCCGGAGCGGTGGAGAGATGCGGCGACCGAGGATAGTCGAACGGGCGTGCGGTGACGATGTACGATGTAGCGATTGTGGGAGCGGGGCCGGCGGGGGCCACCCTGGCGAGATTGATTGGACTGCGCTATCGCGTGTTGCTCATCGAGAAGCGGCGGATCGAGGGTGGCGGAATGCTCGCGCCGCCCAAGTGCTGCGGTGGGCTGCTGGCGCCCGACGCCCAGCGAATGCTCTCCGTCCTCGGCCTGGGCCTGCCCAAGGATGTGCTGGAAGAGCCGCAACTGTTCGTCGTCAAGGCGGTGGACCTCCGGCAGGGCCTGGAACGGTGTTATCAACGCCACTACATCAACATGGACCGGCAGCGATTCGACCACTGGCTGCTGTCGATGGTCCCGTCGACGGTCGACGTCAGGACGGACTGCCGGTTCGTGTCGTTCGCTCGCGATCCCGACGGGTTCACGCTGTCGCTTCGTCAGGGCGGCGAGCTTTACACGGAAAGGGCGAGAATCCTTGTGGGCGCCGGCGGAGCGAATTGCCGAGTCCGCCGTCTGCTGTTGCCGCAGAGGCCGTATCCGGCGCGGTACATCGCCATCCAGGAGTGGGTCGAGAAGGACCACAATCTCCCCTATTTCACGTCGCTCTTCGACCGCGAGATCACCGACTACTATGGCTGGACGATCCCGAAGGCCAACCAC
Source organism: Phycisphaerae bacterium (assembly GCA_012744475.1). Lineage (GTDB taxonomy): Bacteria > Planctomycetota > Phycisphaerae > Sedimentisphaerales > Anaerobacaceae > Anaerobaca. The sequence goes on along the minus strand of JAAYBV010000112.1, from coordinate 13,764 downwards.
CTGCTCATCGGCGCGGCGCTGCGGCCCGGCCGGACAGCATCGGCCAGGTTCGAGCTGCTGAAGGACAAGCTGCGGCGCCTGGGTTTTGAGTTCGGACGGACGTTGCGGCGGGAGGGCGCCTACATCGTCCGCCCGACGAGGCTGGCGGACGTCGTCCCCGGGTCGAGCCGGATTGCCCTGATCGGCGAAGCGGCCGGCGCGATCAGCCCGAGTTCCGCCGAAGGGTTCAGCTACGCCTTTCGCAGCGCGCTGGCGCTTGCTCGTGCTTTGCATGCGACGCGCGATGGCTTTGAGAAGCGATATCGCGACGAGCTGCGATTGCTGCGCGCCAACCTCCTGCTGAAGAGCTGGAAATCTCGCGTGGTGTTCAACCCTACGCTGCGCAAGGCCATCATGAAATCCGGCGTGCAATGCGTCCACATGGTCGCTTCCCAGGAAGGCCGCGCATAGTGCATGCCGCTCATTTTGATTGTCACCCCGAGCGGAACGAAGTGCAGCCGAGGGTCTGGCCAGAGACCGGGTGCGCGTCTGATTCGCGGCCGGATTCCTCGATCCCGATGTGCATCGGGACTCAAAATGACAAAGTCGTGGTTGGGTCGGCCCTTGGGGGATCGCCTCGGTGCGGCGACGCGGCGAATTTTGTGTTTCCGCGTTTGGTCGCCCTCTGTTAGCATGTCGAGCGGTCGTTTTGTATGACGGCGGTACTCGGCGCGTGCATGCAAAGGGCACAGCGGCGACGCCGCATGGGGTCGTTCGAGGCCGGGAAAGAAGAAGGAGCGAACCATGAGAGCATTGTGGCTTCTATGCGTGGCGGGATCGATGTCGGTTCTGGGCTGTTCGAGTGCGGAGAAGGCGTCGCCGAAGAAAGCCGACGCCCTGATCGAGGCCAAAGTCCGCCAGTTGATGGCGAAGATGACGCTCGAAGAAAAGGTCGGCCAGATGACGCAGATCACGCTGGAGTCGTTCGCCAAGTCGGGCCAGGACGGCTACCTCGTCCTCGACCCGGAGAAGCTGCGCGACGGCATCGTCAACCATCACATCGGCTCGATCCTCAACTGCGGCGGTCAGGCCCGCACGCCCGAGAACTGGCAGGAGATGATCGCGCAGATGCAGGACGTCGCCACGAAGCAGACGCGCCTCGGCATCCCGATCCTCTACGGCATCGACTCGATCCACGGCACCAACTACGTGCTGGGCGCGACGATCTTTCCGCAGAACATCGCGATGGCCGCCACCGGTAACGTCGGGCTGATGGAGAAGGCCGCGGAGATCACCGCAATGGAGACGCGCGCGGTGGGCATCCCGTGGAACTTCAATCCCGTCCTGGACCTGGCTCGTCAGCCGATGTGGCCACGCGTCTTCGAGACGTTCGGCGAGGACGCGTACATCGCCTCGGTCATGGGCGCCGCCTACATCCGCGCCCAGCAGGGCGACGACCTGACCCGCTCGGACAAGGTGGCGACGTGCATGAAGCACTACTTGGGCTACAGCATGCCGCGTTCGGGTCGGGACCGCACGCCGGCCTACATCCCCGACCGGGAACTGCGGGAGCATTATGTCAAGCCGTTCGCGGCCGCCGTTCGCGCCGGTACGGTCACCTGCATGGTCAACTCCTCCGAGATCAACGGCGTGCCCGTCCATTCGAGCGAGTTCTACCTGACCGACCTGCTCCGGGGCGAACTGGGCTTCGAGGGGTTCGTGGTCAGCGACTGGGCCGACATCGAGAATCTGCACACCCGCGAGAAGGTGGCGAAGGACCGTCGCGAGGCGGTCAGGATGGCGGTGCTGGCCGGCGTGGACATGAGCATGGTCCCGTACGACTACAGCTTCTACGATACGCTGGTGGAGCTGGTCCGTGACGGCGAAGTGCCCATGTCGCGGATCGACCAGGCGGTGGCCGACATCCTCCGCGTCAAGTTCAGGCTCGGCCTGTTCGACAAGCCCTATCCCAACAAGAACCTCCTCGGCAACGTCGGCCTGGAGACAAGCCGCAAGGTCAATCTGCAGGCCGCTCAGGAGGCGATCACGCTGTTGAAGAACGAGCCGAAGACCCTGCCTCTGGCCAAAAGCGCCAGGGTGCTCGTCACCGGCCCGACGGCCAATCTGCTGTCGGTGCTCAACAGCGGCTGGACCCTCACCTGGCAGGGCGACAACGAGGCCCTGTATCCGCAGGAGAAATACACGATTCTCGAAGCGATCCGCGCCAAGATCGGCGAGGACAACGTCACGTACGTCAACTCCGTGACGTTCGACGAGGAGAAGGACATCGCCGGCGCGGTGGCGGCGGCGCAGAACGTCGACGCGATCGTCGCCTGCATCGGCGAGCCGGCGTACTGCGAGACGCCCGGCAACATCGACGACCTGACGATGAGCGAGCCGCAGTTGAAGCTCGTCGAAGAACTGGCCACGACGGGCAAGCCCATCGTGCTGGTGCTGGTCGAGGGCCGGCCCCGCGTGATCCGCACCATCGTGGATGATGTGCAGGCGATCCTGACGGCGTATTGTCCCGGCATGGAAGGGGGCCAGGCGGTGGCGGACGTCCTGTTCGGCGACGTCAATCCGAGCGGCAGGCTGCCGTACACCTATCCGCGGTTTGCTGCCGGCTTCACGACCTACGACCACAAGCCCAGTGAAGAGACTCGTGAGAACCCGTTCCATCCACAGTGGCCGTTTGGACATGGCCTGTCGTATACATCCCTGGTCTATCGCGCCCTCCAGGCCGACCGGAGCGAGTTGCGGCCGGGGCAGACCGTGGCGGTGACGGTCGAAGTGATCAACACCGGCGACATCGCGGCCAAGGAGACGGTGCAGTTGTATCTGTCGGACCTGGTCGCGTCGGTGACGCCGGCGGTCCGCCAGCTCAAGCGTTTCGAGAAGGTGGACGTTCCGGCTGGGCAGACGCGCACCGTTCGGTTCGAGCTGGGCTGGGACGACCTGGCCTTCATCGGTCGCGACAACGTGCCGGTTGTCGAGCCAGGCCAGTTCAAGATCAGCGTCGGCGAGCTGTCGGTTCTGCTGACCGTGCCCGAGTTCGCCAAGTGAGCCGCCGGTCCAGCAGTGCTGCCGCGTCCCTTCGGTCTCTTCGGTCCTTTGGGTCCTTCAAGTCCTCAGGGACCTGAGGGACCACAAGGACCTCAAGGACGGACCCGCGCGCTGCGAGCGAGCCGATTCCGGGGAAGACCATTTCCTTTTCTCTGTGGATCGCGCATAATGCTCGTCTGAAGTTGTGAAGAGTTCCGTACGGATGTGAGGTGCTATGAGAACGTATTTTGACTGTATTCCCTGCGCGATCCGGCAGGTTCTCGATTCGGTGCGGATGATCACCGACGATGAAGCGATGCAGGAGAAGGTGCTGCGCGAAGCGCTGGGGCTCTGGCATGACATGGACATGCGTCAGAGTCCGCCGGCGATGGCCCGCAAGGTGCATCGCATGGTTCGCGAGATGACGGGCGTCGCCGACCCGTACCTGCAAGTGAAGCAGCGATACAACCGGTTGGCGATGGAGATGGTGGACGACCTTGAAGAGACGGTGGCGGGTTCGGCCGATCGCATGGAGACGGCGGTCCGCCTGGCGATTGCGGGCAACGTCATCGACTTCGGCGTCAACTCGACGGTCGACGAGAGCGTGGTCGAGGGCGTCATCGCCCGGTCGCTGACCGATCCGCTGGACCTCGACGCCCTGACCGAGTTCAGAGTGGCGATCGCCGAGGCGACGGACATTCTCTATCTGGGCGACAACGCTGGAGAGATCGTCTTCGACCGCCTGTTGATCGAGCAGATGCCTCGTCAGAAGGTGACCTTCGTCGTGCGAGGCGGGCCGATCCTCAACGACGTGCTGCTGGCGGACGCCGAGATGGTGGGCTTGACCGATCTGGTCGAGGTGATCGACAACGGCGCCGATGCGCCCGGCACGATCCTCGAAATCTGCTCGAAGATGTTTCGCAAGCGTTTCGAGAAGGCTGACCTGATCATCTCCAAGGGCCAGGGCAACTTCGAGACGCTCAACGACTGCGAGCGGGACATCTTCTTCCTGCTGCGTCCGAAGTGCGCGGTCCTGGCGCGCCACCTGGATTGCGAGCTGGGCCGCCAGGTCCTGATTCGCAGCGACGCGGTGCTCTCGCAGACCGCCGGAGAGAGGGTGAAAAAGCGGACCGTTGCCTGACTTCTCGCCGGGCAGCGTCCTGTGACGCAATGAACGCCGAAAGGGAAAGAACAGAGCCATGCCGATCTTCGAATACCGATGCGAACAATGCGGGCACGTGATGGAGGTGCTTCAGACCAGCCGCAAGGCCACCAAGCAGACCTGCGCCAAGTGCGGTTCAACCAACATGAAGAAGCTGCTGTCGGCCTTTGCGGTCGGCCAGAGCAAGGCATCGAGCGGTCCGGCCTGTGACTCGTGCGCGGCCGGCCCGGCCTGCGGCATGGGCAGTTGCCCCGGCGGCACGTGCCCGATGGCATAGGAGCCCGTTGTCGATGGACTTCGGGGCTCGACGCTCGTGACACAATATGTGCGTGGAGGATACGCTGATGTCCCATTCCATCTCACTGACCGGCAAGCCGATCCGAAGCATTCGCGCCACTGTCCTGCCTGTTCTACTCTGCCTGGCCTCGTCGTCGGCGGCGCCGGCGGCGTCGCAGCGGCCCGCCCTCGAACCGCTGAACCGGTTCCCCCACATGGTGCAGGAGTACTTCGTCGCCCAGGTCCGGCAGATCGAGCGGCAGAGCGAGCAGCGCCGGGCTGCCCTGAGCACGCGCCAGGAGGCCGAGGCGTTCGTGCGGGACGTGCAGGAGAGAATCGATCGCTGTTTCGGTCCCTGGCCCCAGAAGACGCCTCTGAATCCGCATATCACCGCCGTCGTCGAGCGGGACGCCTACACCATCGAGAACGTCATCTTCGAGAGCCGCCCGGACTTCCTCGTCACCGCCAACCTCTACATCCCCAAGGGCCGCGATTTCCCGCTGCCGGGTGTCGTGGGCACCTGCGGCCATTCCGCCACGGGCAAGGCCATCGATGCGTATCAGTCGTTCGCCCAGGGCCTGGCCCGACAGGGCTACGTCGTGCTGCTCTATGATCCCCTCGGCCAGGGCGAGCGGCTGCAATACCCCAACGCGCAGCTCAAGAGCGAGATCGGCGTCGGCGTGCGCGAGCACCTCCACGCGGGCAACCAGCAGTTCCTCGTCGGGGAGTTCATCGGCTCGTGGCGGGCGTGGGACGGCATCCGCGCCCTCGACTATCTGCTGACGCGAAAGGAAGTGGACCCGCGGCAGATCGGCGTGACCGGCAACAGCGGGGGCGGCACGATGACGACGTGGCTGTGCGGCGTCGAGCGCCGCTGGACGATGGGGGCGCCGGCGTGCTTCGTCACGACGTTTCGCCGCAACCTCGAGAACGAGCTGCCCGCCGACACGGAGCAGTGTCCGCCGCGAGCGCTGGCCTGTGGCCTGGACCACGAGGACTTTCTGGCGGCAATGGCCCCGAAGCCCGTCATCATCTTAGCCAAGGAGAAAGACTTCTTCGACGTGCGCGGTGCTGAGTCGGCCTACCGAAGCCTGCGGCGTCTGTATCGTCTGTTCGACGCCGAGGACAACATCGGCCTGTTCACCGGGCCGACCGGGCATGGCTACTCGCAGGAGAACCGCGAGGCCATGTATCGCTGGTTCAACGCGGTCACGCGCATCAGCGATGCGACCGGCGAGCCGAACCTGACGATCGAGAAGGACGAGACGCTCTGGTGTACGCCTCGCGGGCAGGTCTGCGAGCTGGATTCGCGGCCGATGTACGAGTTCACGAAAGACAAATCGAAGGCGCTGGCGAGACAGCGGCCGAGCACGTTCTCGCTGTCGGCGCTACAGCAGCGAATCCGGGATGCACTGCACCTGCCGGCGTCGGACCCCGATTCGGCTCCCGAGTATCGCATCCTGCGGAACTGGCGGTCGCGGGGCTATCCGAAGCCGCGATGGACGGCCTACCTCGTCGAGACCGAGCCCGGCATCCATGCAGTGGTTTATCGTCTGGGCAACGAGCAACTGCTGTCGCGACCGCGTGCGACGACGAAGCGGGCGATTCTGTACGTCGCGCATCTTTCCAGCGATGCGGAGCTGCGGGATGAGCCGCTGACCGCCGGGCTGATTGCGGCCGATCCGAATACGGATTTCTACACGGTGGACGTCCGAGGCATCGGCGAGTCGCGGCCCGACACGTGCGACGAGAATTCCTACTTCGATCCGTACGGCAGCGACTATTTCTACGCGATTCACTCGATCATGCTGGACCGGCCGTACATCGGGCAGCGAACGCATGATGTCCTTCGCGTGGTGGACTGGCTCGCCGACGCGGGGTACGACGAGGTCCATCTGGCGGGCAAGGGCTCCGGAGCGATTCCCGCGACGTTTGCCGCCGTGCTGAGCGACCGGGTCACCCAGGTGACGCTCAAGAACGCGCTCACTTCATACTCGGAGATCGCCGAGTCGAAGATCTATGCGTGGCCTCTCTCGACGTTCGTGCCGAACATCCTGGCGTCGTTCGATCTGCCCGACTGCTACGACGCCCTCGCGTCCAAACAGTTGCGCCGGATCGAGCCGTGGGGCGCGGACGCCAAGCCGGTTGAGGCCCCGTCCGGGAACTGACGGCGCGGGCCTGTAAGACGTCGGGCCGCATCAGAAGTCTCTTGTGTCGAGGTAGAGTCGTTCCGGATTGACAGTGCATCCTCTGACGAACGGCTTGAACAACAGCAGCGACGGAACGGTACTGTCTGCTCGCAGAAGACGAGCGAGCCTGCCGGCTGAGAAGGCGTCGCGGATCAGTTGCCGCCGGGGATCCGACGAACGGATCGGCATCATCAGCCAGTGCACGCCTTCCTCCACGGCCTTGTTGTGGATGTGGCGGAACACTTCGTGCAGCAGCCCCATCGCCTCGGGACCATCGAGGACCGGTTCGCCGATCCATCGCGTGGAGACCGTGCGGCCTCGCACGGGAATGTGAGGCAGTGTGACGAGAGGGCGTATCGTATCCCAGAAGCAGCGAAGAGGACGCAGGCAGGCGGGCACGAACTCGACCAGGTCTTGAAAGGCGGCACTGTGACTGGACACTGTCACGGCGGCAGAAGATGAACCCCGCTCCGCACAGTGCAGGACGAACTGGCCGGCGGCCGGATATCGTTCCGATCCCCGGACGAACAGATCATGCTTCTCAAAGAACGGATCGATACGTTGCGCAATGGCCTCCGGCAAGTGTTCGGTCCGCACGTTTGTCCGATCGGAGCGCTGCCGTGCAACCGGCGCGACCAGGGTCTCCACGCGATCGGTCTGTGCAAGAGCGAACTTGGAAGTCAGGGGCATCACAGAAGCGTTGTCGGCCATGACGATGGCGTATGTGGCCGCCGCACCGTCGTCCTTCGTTGCCTGCTCCGCTCTGGCGTGTAGCGCCGATGCGACACCGTGACGCCTCGCCTGCGGCGCGACCCGCAGGCCGAACAGATAGCCGGCTCTTGTGGATTGGCCCGCCAGACGCACGTCTTTGATGGCGGCGGAGATGACGCCGACGATCCGGCCCTCGTGCTCGGCCACAAACGTGTGACAGCGGCCGTACATCCGCGCGTGGGCGTCCAGGTGCGTGTACCTCCGACAAATGCGAACGCCCGGACGCACAGTGACGTGCAGGTCCAGATCGCTCTTGCGTTCCTCGTCTTGCGGCTCGTAGGGTCTTATATCCATCCCGGCGCTTTCCGTTGGCGTCTTCACGGAAAGCAGCTACGCGGTTTGAGGCGAGCCGGTTCAGAAGTCTTCCAGAGGCAAGCCGGGCCGCGTCGGTGGTGTGGATGTCTGCGCGGTGTCGTCCTGCTCGCTCGGGGAGCACTCGGCAATAGACTGGGACTTCTCGAAAAGACGGTCGATGGCCTCCTGGGTGGCTTGATCGGCCGGTTCGAAGCGGGCCACGCGGTGGACCAGGTCGCAGCACCAGGCCATGCAGGCGATGTTGGCCTTCTGGTCCTGCCGGCTGAAGCCCAGTGTGCTGAGCATCTTGTGTTGAGCCAGCGGGCTGAGCGTGATCACCAGCGCGGCAAAGCTCAACACGAGGAATCCGGCCGCAAATCCCAGCACGCCCGCGACGAGGACGTCCAGGACCTTGGGAAAGGGGATGCTGAACTGGCCGGTCAGGAACACGTACGACAGGCCGTAAAGGATGGCGAAACACCCGCCGGCCAGGGCCATCAGGCTCAGCGTCAGGCCGTAACCCGATGCGCCCCCGCTGGCAGAGGCCCAGTCGGCCACCGCCGGCGCCAGGAAGACCGCCAGGTAGATGGATACGACGACGTTGAACAGAAGGCCCCAGCTCTGGTAGAAGCCGGTGCGCACCGCCAGCCACACGAACGCGGCCCCCGCCAGGATGGCGATCCAGAATACCATGGCGATTACCCCACCACCCGTTTGAGTTCTTCGAGGCTGGTCACGCCGGTGACCACCTTCTTAAGTCCCTGCTTGCGCAGATTCGACCGGCCCTGCCGGCTGCCTTCGGTCCGCATCTGGGCCGGGAACGAATCGCCGTTGGCGATCTGGGCCTTCAGCTCTTCGTCGACCGTCATGATGTCACAGATGGCGGTCCGTCCGAAGTAGCCGGTCCTGTCGCACCGGCGGCATTGGCCCGCCTCATAGATGCCGCTATAGTCGATGCCCTTCTTGTTGAATTCGGCGATCTGCGTGTCACTGAGCGAGGCGCGTTTGCGGCAGTGCGCGCACAGACACCGCAGCAGCCGCTGCGACAGGATGAGATTCAGGCCCAGCGACAGCAGCAGGCGCGAGACGCCCAGATCCATCAGCCGAGCGATCGCGCTGGCGTTGCTGTCGCAGTGCAGGGTCGCCAGGACCAGGTGCCCGGTCTGCGCGGCGCGAAGGGCGATCTCGGCGGTCTCCTCGTCGCGGATCTCGCCGACGCAGATCACGTTCGGGTCCTGGCGAAGGACGCTGCGCAGCGTGTTGGCGAAGGTGATCTCCGCTTTGGGATTGATCTCGATCTGGCTGGTCTGCGGCAGCATCGCCTCGATCGGGTCCTCGACGGTGATCACGTTCCGCGTGAGGCGGTCGATGCTGTTGAGCATGGCGTACATGGTGGTGGTCTTGCCGCTGCCCGTCGGGCCGCAGATCAGGATCATCCCGGAGGGTTTGTACAGGGCCTTGCGGATGATGTCGTTCTGCTTGGCGCTGAGGCCGAGGTCCTTCAGCATGTACCCCGCCGCGTCCCGGTTCAGGACCCGGATCGAGAGCTTCTCACCGTTGACGGTGCCGCTGCTGGCCACGCGAAACGACGCCGCCTGCTCGCCGCGCCGGGCGGTGAACGCGCCGTCCTGCGGACGCCGCCGCTCGGAGATGTCCATGGCGGCGACGGCCTTGATGCTGTTGATCACCGCCTGACAGGTCGCAGCGTCCAGTTGCTGGGTGTTCCGCAGCACGCCGTCGATGCGCAGGCGAATGTTGTACGTGGACGCGTCCTGCGGGTCGATCAGGATGTCGCTGGCCCGCCGTTCGAGCGCGTCGGCGACGATGGACTCGGTCTGTTCGAGGATGTGGGCGTCTGCCTGCTTGCCCTGGCCGTGCCCGCAGACCTCGTCGATCGTCCGGCCGGACGAGTCGAGCAGGCGGAACGCCGCCTCTTCTTCCGGGGCAGCGGCATGCATCGACCGGAGGCCGGTCAGGGCATTCCCGAGCTGCTGCTTCAACAGGTCGAAGAACCGGCTCTGGCCCGACCGGCTCTTCCTGACCGTCTCGGCGACGACCAGGCTCAGCAGCAGGATCGGACCGGCGAACAGAGACACCAGATTCGCAACCGTCTTGTACTTCTCGGGAACGAGCGGCCCGAACTGGACCTGCTGGACGCAGTACATGCAAAGGTACACCCACCCGACGAGCAGCAGCAGCTTCAGAGGATGGAACGGCAGGGCCGGCCCGAGCGAATCGGCGAGTACCTCGCTGCCGCAGGCTTCCACAAACGCCGCTCCGAGAGCCGAAAACGATCCAAGCATCGATCCACTACCTCGCTATTTCCGCTCGCACAGCATAGACCACCGATCTGCTTGAAAAGTGTACTCGAATCGACCGGTTTCGGCAAGTCTCGCTTCTGAAAATCCCACCGGCGATTCACGAGCCGGCGCGCCTGTTCGCCTCAGACGTTATCGAGGTCTTCGAGGTCGGAATCCAGCTCTTCGAACTCGATCGCGCTGCCGGAGGCGTCCAGGTCGGCGAAGCTGTCGTCGAGTCCGTCGGCCGGCTTGCTCTTGGCGGGCGCCGGCGGTGCTTTCTTCGGTTGCGCCGGCGGCGCCTTCTTGGGCGGCACGATCTTCTCCGGCTTGCCGTCGATCTGGCAGACGAAGGTCAGCGGACCGATGCGGATGTAGTCGCCGGCCTTGACCGGGCTGTCGCCGTTGACGCGCTTCTCGTTGACGAACGTCCCGCAGGTCGAATCGAGATCGCGGATCTTCAGGGCCTCGCCGTTCTGCTGGATCTCGCAGTGCCGACGGCTGATGGTGGGCAGAGGAATCCGCAGGTCGCAGTCGTGCCGGCGTCCCAGGACCGTCACGGCGTTGCGAAGTGAGAATGTCTTGTGTGCTCCGCCTTTCCTGAGCAGCACCAAGTCGGCGTTCATCCGGCCTGCCTCCACAGTGAGCCTATCGAACCGTCCAACACGTGTATTATACCACGAATGTCGTCCCATAACAACCCCCCAAATTATACAAATGCGCCCGCCCGCAGCCCGCCGGCCGCCGCAATCACATAAGTGGCTACCGCGCCAATGGTTACGCCCGAGTCGGCCGAGCGCCTCTTTCGCGAGGGCAGGGCGTTGTTCGGCCGGCCGGCAAGTCGCCTGCTCGGCCGCCACGCTCGGCCAGGAAGCGCGAAACGCGCGAGAAATCGTCCCAAACACGCAACACCCAAACGACAAAATGCGCGTGACATTCAGATTTTTTTTACTCGTTTTCTCATGGGGATTTAGCGTCGCCGGACCGCGAAAATCGGCCGTTTTTTTCGTCCCAAACGTGCAACACCGCCCCATTGTAGAGGCGCGTCTTTTTTTGGCGCCTCCACAAAGGACGCACTGATGCACGATGCGGCGAGACCCGGACGGTGCGCCCGCTGCCGTTATTGTCGCGACGTGGCGGGCGCGCTCTGTTGCGTGCGGAACCCGCCGGTGGCCGACCCCGCCACCGGACGGGCCCGCTGGCCGCACATCCAGCCGACCGACGTCTGCGCCTGCTTCCGCGACGCCGCCGAGCCGGACGCTGACCGCGACGCCCGGCCCGAGCCGTGTCCGGACCTGCCCGTCCACACCGACCGCCACGGCCCGTACTGCAAGATCCCGCTGACCCAGGGCCGTTTCGCGAAGGTCGATCCGGCGTACTACCCCTGGCTCGCCCAGTTCCGCTGGCACGCCAAGGTCAACCGCGATGCCGTCTACGCCGTGCGCACCGTCCAACACAACGGCCGCTCCCGCCGCATCCTCATGCACCGCATGATCATGGACACGCCCGATCACCTCGTCTGCGACCACGTCAACCACGATGGTCTCGACAATCGCCTCGCCAACCTGCGCAACTGCACCGTCGAGCAGAACAACGCCAACCGCCGCAAGCGGGCCGCTGGCCACGGCCCACGAGCTGCGACGTCACAGTACCTCGGCGTCGCCTGGGACCGTCGTCGGCAAAAGTGGGTCGCCTATGTCAAGAAACACGGCCGCCAGAAGAACCTCGGCCTCTTCGACGTCGAAGAAAACGCCGCCCGAGCCCACGACACCGCCGCCCGCCGCCTCCACGGCCCCTACGCCCACCTGAACTTCCCGAACGACTGACGCGTCGCTCCTGTTTCGTATCTCGTATCTTGTATCTCGCATCTCATGTTTCGTCGCTCGTCTCTCGTGGCCCGGCTTCGCCCTGCGAGATACGAGCAACGAGATACGAGATCCGGATTTGCGGCCCCGGCCGCGAGCGGAAACGGCAGTGGCATCTCCCGCCGGGACTCGGTTACAATGGCCGCCGGAAGGACACAAACAGGATGGTCCTCGGCACGGACCGGAGATTCGGATAAGGAGTCGAGCGATGCGAATTGCCGTTGTCGGTGCCGGCGCGATGGCCGGACTCTACGGCGCGTTCCTGGCCCGCGCGGGCTACGATGTCCACTTCCTGATGCGGCGGGACTACGACGCCGTCCGCTCCTCCGGCCTGGCCGTCCAGAGCTGGCAGGGCGATTTCCATCTCGACCGCGTGAACTGCTACCGTCGGCCCGAAGAGATCGGCGCCGTGGACCTCGTCTTCATCGGCCTCAAGGCCACCGCCAACGCGCACTATCAGGAGCTGGTCGCCCCGCTGGTGGGCCCGGCCACGCGGGTCCTCACCGCCCAGAACGGCCTGGGCAACGAAGAGCGTCTGGCCGAGCTGTTCGGCGCCGAGCGCATCGCCGGAGGGCTGGCTTTCCTATGCTCGAATCGCGCTGCGCCCGGCGTGATCCACCACCTCGACTACGGCTTCTTCCAGACCGGCAACTTCCAGCGCCCGCCCGATGCCACGCTGCGCACGTTCGCCGGCATGATGCAGCACGCCGGCGTCGAGTGCACCATCGCCGACGATCTCGCCCTGGCCCGATGGAAGAAGCTCATCTGGAATGTCCCCTTTAACGGCCTGTCGGCCCTGCTGGACCTGACCGTCGACAAGATCATGGCGAATCCCGACCTGCACGGGCGGGCCTGGCGACTGATGAAGGAGGTCCAGGCCGCCGCCGGGGCCGATGGCCTGCACATCGACGACGCCTTCCTCGACCACATGATGGACCTGACGGTGAAGATGAAGCCGTACTATACGTCGATGCACCTCGACCGCCGCAGCGGCCATCCCATGGAGACCGAAGCCATCATCGGCGAACCCCTCCGTCGCGGCCAACGCCACGCCCTGCCCCTGCCCGAAATGCAGTCCCTCTACACCGCCCTGCGGCAAATCGACGAAGATCGTCGCTCGTCGCTCGTCCCCCGTCGTTCGTAGTGACGCCGTAAGGCGTTACCCCCCCTCGCCCGTGCGTATAAGAGTAGAAGCGTAGGAGCGTAGAAGCGTAGATGCGTTCACGCGTGCCCCCCGAGCGACCAGCGACGAGCGACGAGCGATGCCTTCGCCTCCAGCCTCCAGTCTCCCGCCTGCTGCTCTTTCGCAGATGCGTATACGGGAAACTACGTACATCCAGCCTCCGGCCTGGCATACGCCGTATCTCGTATCTCGAATCTCGTATCTCGTCGCTCGCCTTGATTCCCTCCGGTCTACAGCCTCCAGCCTTCGGCCTGCCGTTCTTGCGTAGATGCGTCGGAGCGTAAATGCGTGACCCGTGCCCTGAGATACGAACAACCAGATACGAGATACGGGGAATAATGCTTTCCCAGGCATTCTTCCCTTGTTTTTCTACCCAATCCCCTCCACAATAGACCCAATTGAGACACACGCGGCACCAGAAATCAGAGACAGACAAGAACCATCGCCACAGCATATTTGTGCCGAGGTTTATCGATTGGCTGGCAGACTTGTATTGGCGTGCGGCCTGTAGCACGAAGAAGCGAAGAAGACAAGGCAAGGAGAGAATAGGTGGCTGTCCATAGTATCCTCGGCAGTTCTGGCGAATTCACATGGTAAGCGCAACACGGATATAGAAGAGACATCGCGAGCGGCATCCGGTAGCTTGGAGTTGTTCAACGACTTCAGACTACGGAGTGCCCGCGATGTCGTACAACCATCTTACCAT
>JAAYBV010000111.1 GCA_012744475.1 Phycisphaerae bacterium | reverse complement strand
GCGGAGTCCGAGCCTGCCGAGGTTCACTCGATGGGAAGGAGGACATGTCATGTTCAAGCGATCGTTATTTGTGTTTCTCTGCCTTCTGATTCCGGGCGTGGTCGGGTCCGCAACAGCCCAGACGGACGAAAGCCTCATCGGCTGGTGGAAGTTCGACGAGGGCGTCGGCACGACGGCGGCCGACTCCTCGGGCAACGGCCGCGATATCGAGCTGGTGAGCGCCACGTGGGAGGAAGGATTCGCCGGCAGCGCCGTGCACTTCCACGGCGCCGGCTACGGCAGAGACCGGGAGTTCTCCAGCACCGCGAACGCCATCACGGTATGCGCCTGGGTGTGGCACGAGGCCTTCGTCGCCAATCGTGTCGAGCGATACGTCACTGTCGGTCCGGAGATCGCCGTGATTCGCAAGGAGACCGATGGACGCCTGCACTTCTACATCACTCCCGGCGGGGCGTTTTCGCACGCGTATGCCGGCGACGTTCTCGTGGAAGGCCAGTGGCTTCACGTTGCGGGCACCTGGGACGGGGCCGCTCAGCGTCTGTATCTTAACGGCGAGGAGGTTGCCACCTTGACGCCGAGCGGGGTTCTGGGCACCGGGACCATGTTCCGGCTGAGCAGTCCGGATGGAGAACCCCTGAACGGGATGCTGGACGAGGTTCGCGTTTACGACCGGGCCCTGTCGGGACAGGAGATCACGGCGGTGATGAACCCCGGCGGTCTGGTCAAGGCCGGCAAGCCGGTCCCGGCCGACAAGGCGGCCGATGTGCCGCGGGACGTGACCTTAGGCTGGACGCCAGGAGAATCGGCGGTGACGCACGATGTGTATTTCGGAACGTCGTTCGATGATGTCAATGCCGCCGGCCGGAGCAATCCGCTGGAGGTGCTGCTGGGCCAGGATCAACCGGACGCCACGTTCGATCCGCCGGGGATTCTCGATTTCGAGACGACCTACTACTGGCGCGTCGACGAGGTCAACGGCGCCCCTGACTTCACGATCTTCAAGGGCGACGTCTGGAGCTTCACGACCGAGCCGTTCGCCTACGCAATTGCCAACATCGTCGCCACCACCAACGGCAACTCCGACGCGGGCGCAGGGCCTGAGAACACCGTCAACGGCTCCGGCCTGAACGCCGTCGATCAGCACTCCACCAGCAGCGGCGACATGTGGCTGGCGCTGCCCGGCGACGAGCCGCTGTGGATTCAGTGGGAGTTCGACGGCCTCTACAAACTCCACGAGATGCTCGTCTGGAACTACAATGTCCAGTTCGAGCTGATCCTCGGCTTCGGGCTCAAGGACGTGACAATCGAGTATTCCGAGAACGGAGCGGATTGGACTGCGCTGGGCGACGCGACGTTGAATCGGGCGACGGCCAGCCCGACTTACGCCGCCAATACGACGGTGGACCTCCAGGGTGTGGCGGCCCGGAGCGTGCGGATGACCGTCCACAGCGGTTACGGCATGATGGGCCAGTACGGCCTGAGCGAAGTCCGCTTCATGTACATTCCCACCCAGGCCCGCCAGCCGCAGCCGGCGGACGGCGCGACGGACGTCAGCGTCGAAAGCACGCTGGTCTGGAGAGCCGGTCGCGACGCCGTCTCGCACGAGGTCTACTTCGGCACCGACGCCGCAGCGCTCGCCCTCGTCGATACCGTTAGCACGAGCAACTGCACGCCTGACGAGCTGAATCTCGGCGCCACGTACTACTGGCAGATCAACGAGATCCAGGAGACCGAGTCCTGGCAAGGACCCGTCTGGAGCTTCGCGACACAGGAGTACATTGTGGTCGATGACTTCGAAAGCTACAACGACGACCTCGACGCCGGCACAACGATCTTCGACACCTGGCTCGACGGCTGGGTCAACGACACCGGCTCGACCGTCGGCCATCTCGACGCCCCCTTCGCCGAGCGGACCATCGTCCACGGCGGCGAGCAGTCCATGCCCCTGTCCTATGACAACACCTCCGTCGCCGTCTCCGAGGCCGATCTGGAGCTGTCGGCGAACTGGTCGCGGCACGGCATCCGGAGCCTGTCGCTGTACTTCTACGGCGCCGACGGCAACACGGGGCAGCTCTACGTCAAGATCAACGGCACGAAGATTGCTTACGACGGACCCGCGATCAACCTGACGCGTCCATCCTGGCAACTGTGGAGCATCGATCTGTCGCAGGCCGGGGACGTCAGTAACGTCCGCTCGCTGACGATCGGCGTCGAGGGCGCCGGCGCCAAGGGCGTTGTGTACATCGACGACGTCCGGCTGTATCCCGAGGTCCTCGCCTACACTTCGCCCGACGTCACCGGCGCGGGCGATGCCGTGCAGGGTGTCCCCAACGATGCCGACTGGCCTGCCGCCGAGACGCCGAACCTGGCGATAGACGACAACGTGGACACGAAGTTTCTGCACTTCAAAGGCGTAACGGAACCGACCGGCATTCGGGTCACCCCGTTGGTGGGACCGACGGTGGTGACAGGCCTGACGCTGACGAGCGCCAACGATGCGCCCGAGCGCGACCCGGTCGCGTTCGAGCTGTACGGCTCGAACGAGACGATCGACGGGCCGTACACGCTGATCGCCGACGGCGACGTGGTGGACTTTGCCGGCGCGACCGCCTGGCCGCGGCTCACGAAGACGACTACGCCCATCGAGTTCGCCAACACCGTGGCGTACGCGCACTATCAACTGCTGTTCCCGGCCGTGCGCACCCCCGCCTCGGCCAACAGCATGCAAATCGCCGAGATCGAGCTGCTCGGCGCCGTCGCCCCGTAGGAGTCGGTCCGGGCATCGAAAGGTATGTCCAGGGGCCTGTACCATCCCGGTGCAGGCCCCTTCTCCATCGAGGCAACGCACCGGGTTCTTGCGGAATCTGGCGGCATTCCGGGCGTGTTCTATCCAGAGCGAAGCGTGTGTCACGCTGTTGCGCCTGTCACGGCCAGACCGAATCCGATCGTCTTGCCGAAAAGTTGAGGGCGCGGCAGGACGTTTGTTAAAGCGAGAGCCTCCCTGTGTCCGATACAAACCGATAACACGCGTCGGGCCAACCGAGGCCTATGGGGTGGATCGATCTGGCTGAAGGTCGTCTCCGTGTCACTTGCACGGGCGTTATCGGGCATTCCGATGGAAAGGACATCCTATGAGAAGCTGCACAATTCTCACCACGGTCACCTGCATGTTGTGCGTATGGGTTTGCGGCTGTACGACGACGCCGACGCCGTCGATCTGGCCGGGCGCATCGTCGGAAGTCTGGCTCCACTACAAGGCGGAACCGATGGCTTCGCCGGAGGAGGCGATTGGCGCCATCAAGAACCTCCAGCAGAACTTCGTCGAATGGAGCGCCGGCGTGCCCCTGACCACGCTCGACGTGGATGCCTTCGGCCTGCGGGCGAAGTGGGAATGGACGGAGGTCACGCAGCAGACGAACTACGTTCCCAGCTACGGCGGATTCTTTGCGGGCTACAACTACGTCCCCGTCTACAGCGGGTCCTATCAGACGCAGACCTACAGTACTGAAAAGAACGACATGCTGGTGATCCCCTTCGACGATGTCAAAGGTTTGGCCCTGTTCCACATGCCGTACCTCGCCAGAGAGTTCAAGTACGGTCTAGCGGTCGCCACCAGCCAGAAGGAGATTCACTTGCGCATGGCAGACGCGGACTCCCAACTCAAGCTGGCCAATGCGATCTATGCTCTGGCAGCGGCGCGCGGCGCCGATCTTCGCAATCCGTCCGTAGGATTGCAGATAAGCGAGTTGACCCCTGAGCAGCGCGCGGCCCTCGGCCTACCGGAGGATGCCGGCCTTTTGGTCACCTCAGTGGCAGAAGGTGGTCCTGCCGGGCAAGCGGGCATCAAGTTCCTCGATGTCCTGCTGGAGATCAACGGTCAATCGCTGAAGACCGCCGACGGCATCACGCCGATCGTGCAGGCCGCCCAGCAGGCGAACGGGCAGCCTATCTCGGTCAAGCTGCTTCGCCGGCAGATGGCGACCCAGCCGGTCACCAACAAGGCCGGGAAGGTCACCGGAGAGCAGGAAGTGGAGGAAAAGATCGAGCACACCGTCGAGATCACTCTGTAAAACCCGGTTGCGCGGTCCATCCCTCGTCACTCGCAGCACGTTGGCCGGCCGGGTGCAAGGCGTCCGGCATGGCCTGCGTCGGAATACGCACACACCTGGGTTGATTCGGCCGGCGGATTGCCCTGCACTGTTCCCCGTCTGGGGTTCAGGGGCAATACGATTTGGCTGGATCATACGTCACATTTCGCGCACTGCGCAACGCGGCGAAGATCGCCCGGCTGGGGCTGTACGACGCCGTCGCCCCTTAGCATTCCGTCCGAGCGGCGAAAGGGTTTGTCCAGGGGCCTGTGCCATCCCGGCGCGGGCCCCTTTTCCATCGAGGCAATGCTCCTAATTCCCTTTGTTTACGACGCGCGGCGGCGAATAGCTGTGGTCGATCACGGGAACGTCCGGTGGGATGTGCAGACTGTCCAATTCGAAGATTTCGTCCGGCGCCTCGAACTGCGTCTGAATGTCGGTCACCTCCAGGCGTTTTTCGCCGACAGTACCATCATCAACAGAGTACTTGTACCGTCCC
The DNA here is from genome assembly GCA_012744475.1 of Phycisphaerae bacterium. Taxonomy (GTDB): domain Bacteria; phylum Planctomycetota; class Phycisphaerae; order Sedimentisphaerales; family Anaerobacaceae; genus Anaerobaca. The sequence continues at coordinate 18,402 of JAAYBV010000111.1, read as the reverse complement.
TTCGCGAGCACCCACGCTCCGTTCGCAAGTTGCGAATACTCGTACGTGCCTTCGAAGTCCCGCCACCATTGCCCGGAAGACCTCAGATACTTGTACTTGCGTGCAACCAGATTGAATCCTCTGCGGCTGTCTATGACGAACTGCGTGAAAGACGTCTTCGCCCCTTCCGTGATCGTCAGCAAACCATCCTGGGAGGCGTCAACGGACAGGGTCCGGCCCTCCACCTCAAATCGTCCCTCTTGCAGTTCTCCGACAAGAGAGTGCATGGCCCTGCCCACGTTTTCTTTGCCGACAGCGCCCTCGAGGATGACGAAGCTGTGATACAGATCAGCCAGGAGCGACCATCGGTATTCTTCGTCTGCCAGAGGGAAGATGCGCAAGGTGCTCGGGGTTGCATAGAGGGCGAGCTTCTCGTTATTGTCCAGGGCGTAGACGCGCTCGCCAGGGCTAAAGAGCCTGTCCTGTTCGTATCGCCGCTTGTTGTCCTTCTGGATGTAGTCAAAGCTCACCCACTGAGGGCCAAACACCTTGTTAGGCGGTATCTGCCGCCCTTCTTGCACCTGCTGGACGTTGAAGATCCTCCCGCGGACCCTCACCGGTCCGGTCTTGCGGACATTCGCCTCGTAACCGCGCGCGATGGATTCAAGGGTCGCGATGAGCTCATCGCGGCAGGTCAGATCCACATGCCCGCCGGAGGCAGCCACTGCAAAGGAAAGCTGGATGGCGTGAATGATGCACACAAGTCGAGCAGTTCCCATTCGGTCACCTCGCCTTTCATCGACATCATCAAAAGAGCGACAGGAATGAAGCACGCGGGTGCCACGGACTCGTCCGGGATGCTGAATCTCAACGTCGCCGCCTTCCGCGCCCGCCTGGGGGCGGCTGGTTCTCGTGGAACAGATTATCCCGGAACGACTTCGATTAGACAAGGACGATCACGAAGAACCCGCTCGTTGGCTCCAGTATGGGGCGATTTGGCCGTGTCTCGTCGCTGGCGAGCGCGGAGGCCGGGCTCAATCGATCCGGCATGGCCTGCGTCGGAATAAGCACACACCCGGGTTGATTCGGCCGGCGGATTGCCCTACACTGTTCCCGGTCTGGGGTTCAGAGGCAATACGATTTGGCCGGATCATACGTCACATTTCGCGCGCTGCGCAACGCGGCGAAGATCGCTCGGCTGGGGCTGTTTGCCGCATTGCTGTCGGTCTGGCTGGCGGCGACGACGGTTGCGGCTGACGGCTCGGTGGGCACAGCGATCCTGAGTCCGCCACAGCAGGCGTGGTTCCCCAAGGCGCCGGCGCTGCCAGCCCCGCCCGACGACCGCGTCGAGGTCTCCACTGTCGAGGAACTCATCCGGGCCATCGAGAATGCCCGGCCGGGCCAAACGATCCTCGTTGCCGACGGTCACTATCGGATGCCGCGCTACGTCGAGATCCGCGTCGACCGCGTGACGCTGCGCGGGGCCTCGGGGCATCGCGAGCGCGTCGTCATCGACGGGGTCCAGAGCATGCACGGCGAGCTGCTCGGTTTCCGGGGCTGTTCGGATGTGACCGTTGGCGACCTGACGATTCAAAACATCCGCTACAACGGGTTCAAGATCAACTCCGACTCCGGCGTCCAACGGCTGACGATTCACAACTGCATCATCCACAACATCTGGCAGCGCGGCGTCAAAGGCGTCAAGGTGCCGCCGGAGAATCGGGAGGCCCTGCGGCCGAAGGGCTGCCGCGTGCAGTACTGCCTGTTCTACAACGACCGGCCCAAGCGGCTGGCCGACGACCCGCAAGACATCGCGCAGGGCAACTACATCGCCGGCATCGACGTGATGTACGCCACGGGCTGGACGATCTGCGACAACGTATTCGTCGGGATTCAGGGCCGGACCTTCGAAGGCCGCGGCGCGGTGTTCCTGTGGTTCGACACGCAGGACTGCGTCGTCGAGCGGAACATCATCATCGACTGCGACGTCGGCCTGCAACTCGGCAACGCCCACCGCGCCGACAATGTGCAATATCACTGCCTCCGATGCGTTGCGAGGAACAATTTCATCACACGGGCGCCCGAGGCGGGCATCGTGACGGTCTACACGAAGGACTGCGCGGTCGTACACAATACGATCCACGACCCGGACAGCCGGATGGGCCGCCTGCTCCGCACGGTCTTCACGAACGACGGTCTTCTCGTCGCGAACAACCTGCTCAGCGGGCCGGGAACGAGCAACGAATCCGACAGCGAGATTCGGTTCGTCGGCAATCTGCTGCGCGACGCGTCGGGCGCGTTCGCCGATCCGGCCCATGGCGATCTCCATCTGACGCAGGCGGCCGACGAGATCATCGACCAGGGCGCCGCCCTGCCTGCGCCGGTCGGCGAAGACATCGACCGCCAACACCGCGACAGCCAGCCCGACATCGGCGCCGATGAACGAATCTGAGAACGATACAGAAGAACCAAGTCCATCGAAGAAAGGCACACATGCGTACCACTACAACAGTTCTGATTGTCGCTCTGACGCTTCTGGCCGCCACGCCATTGCACAGCGAGGAAGCCCCCTACCAGGCCACCACCACCGCCGATCCGCAGATCGCGCCCGCCGACCTGGAGCTGCTCCTGAAACCCTTGCGCAAAGACGAGCTGATCGTCGAGACGGAGGCGTGGCTGGCCCTGCTCCAGGCCAAGGTCCGGGAGATCAGTCTGGCCGAGATCGAGGCGAAACAGAAGGGACGCGAGATTTCCGAGACCAAACAGGACCTCAAAGAGCAGATCAAAGAGATCCAGCAGGAGGCCGAGCCCAACGCGGCGCCGTCGGCGACCGCAGAGGCCAATCCGCCAGCGGCACGCGTCGAGCAGAAGATTCAGCAGAAGCTCGACACTCTCGATCAAAAGGCGGAAGAGATCGTCGAGGCGGCGGCAGACGTGAATCAGGTGGCCACGGAGGCCAAGGAGGCGAGCGCCTCAGAGAAGGACATCGCCGAAAAGGCCGAGGCCGTGGAGGATGCCAAGGCGAAGCTGCAACAGGCCGCCGCACAGGTCGAACAAGCCGGGATGGAACTGGAGGAAAAGGTCAAGAAGATCGGCGAGGCCGAGCTGGAGCTGCACGCCAAAGTCAGAGAGCAACTGCTGGCCAACATCAATCGCTTGCACGAGGAACAGACGGCCCTGACGGACCGCGTGCGCGTGGTGATCGCGGCACTGGAGGCCAAAGGGGGTGACGTCGCCGAGTACCGCAAGTACGTCGATGCCGTTTCCGGCCTGAAGGTGGACGTCAAGGATATCAGCGCGACGCGCGCGATCGTCTTCGGGTGGCTCAAGTCGCCCCAGGGCGGGCTCCGCTGGGGCAAGAGCATCCTGTCCTTCATCCTGATCGTGGTGGCCGCCAAGATCCTGGCGGTCATCCTCAGCCGTCTGACGCGCCGCGCGGTGGCCATGAACAAGAAATGCTCCGACCTGCTGCGGGATTTCCTGGTCAACCTCGTCGGCAAAGCGGTGTTCGTCATCGGCGTGGTGGTCGCTCTGTCAATGCTGGGCATCAACATCGGGCCGCTGGTGGCCGGGATCGGGGCCATCGGTTTCATCGTCGGCTTCGCCCTCCAGGGCACACTGGGCAACTTCGCCGCCGGCCTGATGATCCTGATGCACCGCCCGTACGACGTGGGAGACGTCGTGCAGACCGCCGGCGTCACTGGCAGCGTACAATCGATGAACCTGAACACCACGACGATCAAGACGGCCGACAACCAGGTGGTGGTCGTGCCCAACGGGTCCATCTGGGGCAACAACATCGTCAACGTCACCGGCAGCGACACCCGCCGCGTGGACATGACCTTCGGCATCAGCTACAGCGACGACATCGCCAAGGCTCAGCGCATCCTGGAGGACATCCTCCGATCGCATCCGCTCGTGCTGAAAGAGCCGGCGTTCAACGTGAAGATGCACGAGCTGGCCGACTCGTCCGTGAATTTCATCTGCCGGCCCTGGACCAAGACGGGCGACTACTGGACGGTGTACTGGGATGTCACGCGCAGCGTTAAGGAGCGGTTCGACGCCGAGGGCGTCTGCATCCCGTTCCCGCAGCGCGACGTCCACGTCATCCAGGCCAAGGCTTGAGCCTCCGCCGACTCGGGACGCCGCGCCAGACGACAGGCCGCAACAGTGTAGCCGGCACGGCGGGGAAGAAGTCCCGGTCGATATCCGTGGAAGACGCGGCAAAACACCGGAATTCTTGTGGGATTTAGCGGTTTTGACACGTGGGGCACCCGGATAAGCCGCCGGAACTATTGAAACCCGACGGAATCCCGTGGTATGATGGAAACTGTGGCGCACGCAAAGCCCACCCCGTCATGGCGTGCGCACAGACAGGCCCTGCATGTCTGGTTGGAGGCTACAGGCGGCGATCCGGCGCGTGGCCGGGAGCGGATCAGCAGGTTCACTCGGTCTGAAGGAGGATGTGTCATGAATAGGTGCTCATTTCTTGTGCTTGTCGCATTCCTGATCGTGATTCCCGCCTGGTCGGCACTGGCCATCCCCGAGAATCTGGTCCTGTACTGGTCGTTCAATGAGGGCCGGGGAACCGTCGCCAAAGACCGCAGCGGCAACGGAAACGACGGGGCCCTCGAAGGCGGCGCTGCCTGGGTCCCGGGCGCCATCGGCATGGCGCTCGAGTTCAACGGCTCCGATTCGCTGGTGAGAGGTCCGCACATTCCCTTCAACAGTCAGAGTTTCACGCACGCGCTGTGGGTCAATCCGTCGGCGTTGCCGGGGGATCAGTCCGTGTTCTCCCAGTACCAGGCGAGCAGCGCGAACCAGGGTCTGCACTACCGGATCACATCTGCCGGAGTTGTTCGCATGGGGTTCTACTCCAACGACCTGGACCTGCCGGCTGGAACGGTGCAGGTGGGCACCTGGTACCACCTCACGTTCTGGTATGACTTCGACGGTCAGAACCGCAAGGTCTACATCAATGGCGAACTCGCGGGAGAGGGTGCGGCGGCTCCCTACCTCGGGACCGCAGGTGACACGCTCGTTGGCACGTTCTGGAGGCCGGATCGCGCGGACCGTGTGCCGGAGTGGTTCAACGGAATGATCGACGACGTCCAGGTTTACGGTCGGGCGCTGGCCGAGGAGGAGATTCAGGATATCATGCTCGGCCTGACGGATCCCGATCTCGCGTATGACCCCAGTCCCGCCGATGAGGCCATCGACGTGCCGCGCGATACCGCCCTGAGCTGGACAGCGGGCCGGTCCGCGGCGACGCACGATGTGTACTTCGGGACGTCTTTCGATGACGTCAACGATGCCGGCCGGGCCGATCCGAGAGGCGTCCTCGTCAGCCAGGGCCAGACGGAGACGAGCTACGATCCAGCCGGCCTGCTGGATTTCGGCACGACCTGGTACTGGCGAATCGACGAGGTCGGCGCTGCCCCGGACAACACGGTCCACAAGGGCGATGTCTGGAGCTTCACGACCGAGCCGCTCGCCTATCCGGTCCAGAACATCGTCGCCACCAGCAACGGGAGCTCCGAGGCCTCATTCGGGCCGGAGAGGACCGTCGACGGCTCCGGATTCGACGCCGACGATCGGCACTCGGTCAACAACGCCGACATGTGGCTGGCCGACCCGCCGGCCGAGGGGACCCTATACATCCAGTACGAGTTCGACCGTCTCTACAAGCTCCACGAGATGCTCGTCTGGAACTACAACGTCGAGTTCGAGCTGATCCTCGGTTTCGGCCTCAAGAACGTAACCGTCGAGTATTCCGAGAACGGGACGGACTGGACCGTGCTGGGCGACGTGGAGTTAAACCAGGCGACCGCCAAAGCGACGTACGCCGCCAACACGACCGTCGAATTCGGCGGGGTTCCGGCCAGGTTCGTCCGCCTGAGCGTCCACAGCGGCTGGGGCGCGATGGGCCAGTTCGGGCTTAGCGAGGTCCGCTTCCTGTACATTCCCGCGCAGGCTCGCCAGCCGGAGCCAGCCGATGGAGCCACCGAGGTGGAGCTGGGCGCCGCGCTGACCTGGCGCAGCGGCCGCAACGCCGCCTCGCACGAGGTGTATCTGGGCACGGACCCGGCGGCCCTGACGTTGGCCGGCACAGTCGACAGCCCGACGTTCGCGCCCGAGGGCATCGAGTTCGGGAGCACCTGCTACTGGCAGATCGTGGAGGTCAACGAGGCCGACGCCGTGACAGCGTGGCCCGGCGAGGTCTGGACCTTCTCGACCCAGGAGTACGCACTGATCGACGGATTCGAGACGTATAACGACGACGTCGACGCCAAGACGACCATCTTCGACACGTGGATCGACGGCTGGACCAACGACACCGGCTCCACCGTCGGCTACCTCAACGCCCCGTTTGCCGAGCGGAAGATCGTGCACAGCGGCAAGCAGTCCATGCCGATGGCCTACGACAACTCAGCGGCGCCGTTTTACTCCGAGGCCGAGCGGACCTTCGACACCGCTCAGGACTGGACCGTCGGCGACGCCGACAGCTTGAGGCTGTATTTCTGCGGCGCTGCGGCCAACTCCGCGCAGACGCTCTACGTCACGCTGGCCGACAGCGCCGGACGCACGGCAACCGTCAGCGGTACAGGTCCGCAGGCCGTCCAGGCAACCGAGTGGCAGGAGTGGCGGATCGCCCTCAGTGAGTTCGGCGGCGTGACGCTGAGCCGTGTCCAAACCCTGGTGATCGGTGTCGGCAATCGTGCCGCCCCGGCCGCCGGCGGCACGGGCATCGTCTACATCGACGACATCGGCTTCGGCCGCCCCGCCACCGCCGAGTAGTATCCGGAAGTCCATGGGATGGGCGTCCCGATGGCCATCGGGACGCCTATCCTACGCGCTGATCTACACGGGTCGGTCGCAGCGGAGAGGAAACACCTTCTGACAGAGAAGACCATCGCGTTTTTCCAGTTGACGAGGCCCCGAAGACACCGTATGATGTCTCTCACGTTGGAGTGAGGAGAGATGAAAGGTTCCAGTCCTGCCTGAACTCTCCCGCCGTGGTGTGTCATCGACAGAGTGCCGGCCCGCAAGGGGGGCGTTCTCACATTATGAAAGGGGAGATTGATGAGACGAATCGCTGTTGTTTGTGCCGTGGCGGTGGTTGCGATGATGATTGTTCTTCCGGCCGGTTGCAGTTCCACCTCCTCGGCATCGAGGGAGGACCAGTGCCTCATCAAGAATGAAGTCATGTTGGCCGGATACCAGACGGGCAAGGTTGCCGGCTCGCTCGAATCGCTGGGGATGGAGCTGTCGATGCCGTTCTGGTTCCTCTCTGGCAACTGATCGTCGGTCAGCAACAAGAGTCTGTCAGCGCGTTGGGACTAAGACCGCTGCCTTCGGCGCCTTCGCTTCAGGGCTTCCAAGGGCTACGGCCTGCGGCAGGTCGGCCTGCGCTCAGAGTTCGTCCTTGAGGGCGATCATCCACTGGGGCCAGTCGTTGGGCTGGACGCCGCCGGCCTTGGTCCAGGGGCCCTGGACGTCGAACGATTTGTGCCACTTCAAAGTCCAGAGCTGCTTGAGGGCGACCTTGCGGACCGACCAGTCGGCGAACAGGACAAACTGCGCGCCGCCGTGCCGGTTGACGCAAAGCCGTTGCATCTCGTGCCCGCTCATGACCGGCGTCGCGTCGCCCCAGGACGGCGGCTCGTCGGTATCCAGAGGCCAACCGTCGACCCACCAGCCTTCGGTGAAGACCGGGACGTTGTAGGCGCCCTTGACCTGGTAGGTCCGCCAGTAATCCTTGGCCGGACCGCGCCCCCACAGGCTGTCCATGCCCGCCGGCGGATTGCACATCCAGCCGTTGGGTGCGTAGCTGCCTTCGTCGCCGCCGTGTGAGGCGGGAACCCGCCAAGCGTCGAAGGGAGTGGTCGCGATCGCCATCGCATCCACCGAGGTCCCGGACCGATGCTTGACCGCCGTCGGGCACAGCCACATCTTCTTGTCCTTCGAAAGCGGCCGCATGCACTCGCGCCACCAGTCGCCGTGCGCAACGTCGGCGCCGAAGTTTTGCATCAGTCCGCTGTAGAAATAGCCGTTGTTGTCGTCGCAGTACATCGCGAAGATCAGGCCCCACTGGTGCAGGTTGGACTTGCAGCCCACGCCTCGCGCCTGGCGGCGCACCCGCTCCAAAGCCGGCATGAGAATCGCCATCAGCAGCGCAATAATCGCGATCACCACCAGCAATTCGATCAGCGTAAAGGCCCTGGGATTGACTGTTGACGATTGATGACTGATGATTCGTCTTGCGCTGTCGGTCATCATGTCCACTCCTGTCGGGCGACCCTCCACAGCCGCGATCTGGCCCGTCCCTATTATGCCCCCGTAGCTCCGCCCGAACAAGAGAAACAACGAACGCAATCGCCCAAGGAAAGACCCGCCATGGTAAAACGACCGGAAGCCGGGCCGGGAAACGACCGGAAGCCGGGCCGACGCCATCCGGGCGTCCGATAAGCACTCGGCTGTCCGGAGAGGCAACCTCCCAAGCACACCCGTCGCAGCGGAAAGCGAGCAAAAGAGCCACACCTGGACCGAACTGCCGAACCCTCGTCCCAAAAGCGTCGATAAGGACCAAGGACGGAATGCAGGCCTGCGTACGGGTCCGGAAATGCCGCCCATCGGGGTGTCCGACCTTTCGCGCTTGCCATTCTCGCAGAAGTAATGCATTATATAGACTGAAGCAGTGTGATTTGCGTCTCCATGAGCAGCGCCCGTCGCGTGAAACAACGCAACAGGGGCTTTGGGCTCTTTGGGGACAGGCACGAGGCCTGCCGGCAGGAAGACACAATGGAGGTTCCTCGCACAAGCGTGCAGGGAGACCCAGGCCGGCAGCCCATGTTCGGCTCCACCTTGGAGTCCACGGAGAAGGGTGACATGCATGGCGTGACGTTTCTTGGGTTGCTGCTGTTTGCCGGCGGCTTCCTCTATCTCGGCGTGCCGTACGTCTACATCAGATGGCTGCGCCACCGGCAGGACCGCCGGATGAAGACACAGTCGTATATCGCGTTGACGTTCGACGACGGGCCCGGCTTCCGTCTGACGCCGGCAATCCTGGACCTGCTGTCGGAGCACGGGGTTCGCGCCACCTTCTTCATGCTGGGAAGGAACGTCCAAGGACGCGAGCACCTGGTCCGGGCCGTGGCCGACCGGGGGCATGAGATCGGCACCCACTCGTACGACCATCTGCACTCCTGGAAGGTCTGGCCGACCCGCGCGATCGCCGACATCCGGCGCGGCCAGGACGTGCTCCGGCGATTGCTGAAGACCGAGGACGTCCTTCCGTTCCGCCCGCCGTACGGCAAGGTCAACCTGTTCACGCTCCTGTTCCTGCTGTGCAAACGGATTCCCATCTGCATGTGGACGCTGGACACCCGAGACCGAAACACCTGGCGGGCCAAAAGCCGAGACGGCGAGACGATTGCGGAGGCCCTTCGCCGCTCGGGCGGCGCCATCAGCCTGGCCCACGATTTCGATCGCACCGGGACCGCCTTCGACGACTACGTCCTGACCACTCTGCGCACCACCCTCGAAGTCGCCAAGGAAGCCGGCATCCGGTTTGTGACCGTGACGGAACTGCTCGACGAGCACGCCCGCGTTTCCGGCGTGCCCGTCAGGGCATGACGCCTCACGGCCTCACTACCAGCCGCATCGGACCACCTGCGAACTTAGAACGTGAAACTCGAAGCACGAAGCACGAAATCCGAAACAAACTCGAATGAGGCAAATCCGAAGCTCCCAAACTCCCGGCCGCAGGCCGCTTTCGAATTTCGGGTTCTGGGCTTTCGTGCTTGTCTCGGATTTCGAGATTCGAATTTCGGATTTGGCATGCTTCGTACGGCCCTCGACAGAAGTCATTATACGGCGTGAACTCCTGATTTCCATACTGTTGCAGCTAACGAGGAGCCTTAACGAGCAAGCCGTTGACAAGCGGGATCATCGCATACATGATGGGCCCGCCGCCGGCCCGCGCGATGGGACGCCACAGGGGTGGACGCGGCCTTGGAATCCGCACGGCGGGAGCATCGCAGGAGCAGAGCAGATGGGGAATGCATCGATTGTCTGGTTGTTCGTGGGGACGCTGATCGGTTCGGCGGCGGCAGGGTCGGCGGCACAAGGCAATTCGCACTACATCACCAACCGGGCGCCGCTGGCGGCCAAGCCGTACACGGAACTGCCTATCGGCTCGATCGAACCGACGGGCTGGCTGCGGCGGCAACTGGAGATCATGGCCTCCGGCATGACCGGCCGGCTCGATGAGCTGTATCCGCAGGTGGTGGGCCCGCGAAACGGCTGGCTGGGCGGCGACGGCGACGGCTGGGAGCGTGGCCCCTACTGGATCGACGGACTGCTGCCGCTGGCCTACATCCTCAAGGACCGCGCGCTGATCGAGAAGGTCCGCCCGTGGGTGGAGTGGACACTGACGCACCAGACCAAGGACGGGTACATCGGGCCGGTGCCGTTCGAGACGCCGCCGACGCCGGAGCCAGGCATCCAGAAAAGCCCTCGCCGCGACTGGTGGCCCAAAATGGTCATGCTCAAGGTCCTCCAGCAGTATTACATGGCGACCGGCGACGAGCGCGTGATCGACGTGATGACGAAGTACTTCCGGTACCAGCTTCGCGAGCTACCCAAAACGCCGCTGGGCCACTGGTCGTTCTGGGGCAACCGCCGGGGCGGCGACAATCTGCTCGTGGTGCTCTGGCTCTATAACATCACCGGCGACGGCTTCCTGCTGGACCTGGCCGAGCTGATCGGCGAGCAGACGCACCCCTACACGGAGATCTTTCTGGAACGCGGCGACATCGCGCTGCACCGTTACGAACAAGGCGCCAACGGTGCCAGCGCCTTCCACTGCGTCAACCTGGCTCAGGGGATCAAAGAGCCGATCGTCTACTACCAGCTTCATCCCGACGAAAGACACCTGCGCGCGGTGAAGAAGGCGTTCGCCGACATTCGCAAGTATCACGGCCAGCCCCACGGGCTCTACGGCGCCGACGAGGGGATGCACGGACGCGTTCCGACGCAGGGCAGCGAGTTCTGCACGTGCGTCGAGATGATGTTCTCGCTGGAGAAGATGCTCGAGATCACCGGCGACGTCGCCTTCGCCGACCACCTGGAGTTGCTGGCATACAACGCTCTGCCGACGCAGGCGACGGACGACTACATGGCCCGCCAGTACTTTCAGCAGGCCAACCAGGTGACGTGCGCGATGCACATGCACAACTTCTTCGACCACACGATCGACGGCGTCGTCTTCGGCCTGCTCACCGGCTACCCCTGCTGCACGTGCAACCTCCACCAGGGCTGGCCCAAGTTCGTCGGGCACCTGTGGATGGCGTCGGCGGACAACGGCCTGGCGGCGCTGGTCTACGGACCCTCGAAGGTCACCGCCAAGGTGGCCCAAGGCCAGACGGTGACCATCACCGAACAGACGAATTACCCGTTTGGCGAATCGGTGCGCTTCACGGTTGCCGCGAGCGATCCAGTGACATTCGCGCTGCACCTGCGGATTCCGGCGTGGTGCCGCGATGCGAAGATCGCGGTGAATGGCCGGCCGTTCGAACACAAGCTCGAAGCAGGACAGATCGCCAGGGTGGACCGGCGATGGAGCGATGGCGACGTTGTCGAACTGACGCTGCCGATGACGATGCGGACGCAGCGCTGGCACGAGAACAGCGTCAGCATCGAACGCGGACCGCTGGTGTACGCTCTGCAGATTGAAGAGACATGGACCACGCACGAACAGCATCGGGAGGTTCAGCCGGCCAGTCCGTGGAACTACGCGCTACTGGAGGCAAGCCTGAAGGACCTGGATGCGGCGTACGCAGTAGGGGCGAATAATCATTCGCCCGTACCGACGCTGGAGCCGTGGAACCTCCGCAACGCGCCAATCGCGATCACGACCAAAGGCGTCCGTCTGCCGCACTGGCAGCTCTACAGCGGCATGGCAGGCCCCATCCCGTGGAGCCCGCAGGGCAAGCAGGACGACTGGCCTATCGAGGACATCAGGCTGGTCCCCTACGGCTGCTCGACGCTGCGCATCGCTGCCTTTCCCACCGTGCGGTAGGGCCGAATGATTATTCGCCCGTACCAACGCCCCGACGCACGGAATTGTTCTCAAGCAGCGTCCTGCGGCGGCCGGATCACGAAATCGCCCCCCGCCGAGATGAACGACATCGTGTGAGCCATCATCTCTACGCCGAAGCCGACCCCCAGGGAGATGCCCAGTCCCAACGCCAGGTAGGGCGTTTCCGGAACCTCGAAACGCACCAGACTGTTCTCTTCCGCCAAGTAGACTCCGTCATGCACGGCGATCCGCTTTTCGCCGTCGTAGATGTGCACATCCCGCACGAAGGAATCGATGGAACCGGTGGTGAATCGCAGCAGGACCGAGGCGATCTGAAGACGCACATCGTTGATGATCACCGGTGTCGGGATGGCAAAGTGAAACCAGTTCGTCGTGCCGGGTTTGCCTTCCACCTGGAAGGCATAGCCCTTCCGGACCGTGCTGACCATGCGGTCCGGGTATTCGATTTCCATGCTGTGGCCGTGAATCCACGACGCAAAGGAGATGTCAAACTCGTCTCCCTGGGCCAGGGCCTTCCGCGGCGTCAGAGCGCTCAGCGCAAGTCCGCCCAACGCTCCCATCCCTGACAGTTTCAGCAAGTCGCGACGATTCGTGTTCTGTTGCTCTGCCATGGCACACCTCCCGGTTTCGAATGCTAAAGACAGAAATGCTCGACTTCATCCACCCTGCGGGTCCGTCCGCCTCTGCGTCATCCCGCATCCACTGTCGTTTCCCGTTTGGGATTCGTCAATCCGTAGAAATACGTATTCTGGGGGCGGCGGCATCGGCGGGAATCCGTCTGTTCTACAGAGCTTCAAGCAGGTCGATGTAGGCTTCGCGGACGAACTGGTCGCAAGAGATGCCCAGTCGAGCCATGAGGTCGCGGGCGATGGCGGCTCCATCGGAGGCGCTCTGGTCCGGGCGGAGGACCACCTCCAGCTCCACGAATTCGCCGAGCCTTTCGACCGAGTCCAGATGAATGCGCGTCGGGCCGACGAGATACAGCGTGCGGCTCTTGCGCACCACGCCCCGCACGCCCAGAGCAAGCGACAGCGTTGCGGCCAACCCTTCGGGGTCCGGCGTGCGACAGACGGCGTACCGGCTCTCCTTCGGCTCGGCCGAGTCGGGCCGCTCGTAGTAGATCAGCTCCCCTTCCGTCGCGCCGAGCCGGCGCAGCTTGAGCCGGCCTCGTGGACAGACGAAGAACGTGTCCTCCTGCACCAGCGTCACGGGCCCTTCATCGGCCAGATCCCGCACCCGCCGCTCGATCGCCTCCCGCGACGCCACCCGCGCCTTGATCTCCACATTCCGGTTCATCTGCGCGGGCCTTTCATCCCCCTGCGTTGTCCTGGTAGCGGCGCCAGAGGGCGTCGCGCTGCGGTTTGGGGATATCGTGCCAGCGGACCCCGCGAATGGCGCCTTCGAGCGCGGACAGCATGCTCCGGCAGGGCGCCTCTTCAGCGCCCGAAGCGCGGATGCGGCGCAGCGCCTCAACGCTGCCAAGCGTCTTCAGCGTCTCCGGCGTAGCAATCCCCGCGGTCTCCAGCTTCGCCGCGAGGGCCGCCCCGATGTTCGGCAGATCCGTCAACCGGCTCTCACCTTGTCCTTTCATGGCAAAGACTCCTCAAACAGAATCGAGATCATCATCAGCAGCCATGCTCAGCCAGGCAACAGAGGGGGCCCGCCGTCGCCCGCTCGGACACGCCCGGGCCGAACCTGGTCCGTCACCCGGCCCTCTGACCCGACTGCCATGGCGTACGCCGTGCTATTATCGGTCTTCGTGCAATGTCCATATGCAGCGCGACCTGGCTGCCGCGAAACCACCCTGATCCATACGAAGGACACGTCCGTTTCTGTGGCCGGAGGGCAAGATCGGGCGAGACATTGCTTCGGCGACACTACCAATACACTCTACCGGAAACGAACGCCGAATCCAAGGTCGGAAGGCCTTTCCCGGTTGCCCTTCAGCCAGCGGTCGGTCACAACCCGCCATCGGCTTGTCAAGTACCTTCGGCCGCAAACCGATAGCGGCGATGGGAGCGCTCCGTGCGGTATTCGGGCGCTCTCTCGGGAATCTGGCAGGCTGGTGAGTCCGCGGTACACGGTGGGAAGGACATGTTTCACGACAACGGTGGTTACGCCGCATCGCCGAATCGCTTCGACAACCACATCGGACCTTGTTCACCTGTTCATCTGCTGTTCTTGGTGTTTTACGATAGGCAATGGAGGTTTGAGATTTGGGCATGAAGACGGTGCTAGGCCAGACAGTGATTCGTGTGCTGATTCTGGGGTTCCTTCCGGTGACATCGATCGGCGCCCACAGCGAGAGCCTCATCGGCACACAGACGGCCCCGGATCCGGCACTGACACACCCGGATACAGGTCACGCCATGTCTCGGACCGCCGGTCTGTCGGGCCTGACTGAGCCGCTGGCCAAGCGCGGGATCGACGTGGCGCTCGGCTCGACCAACATCTATCAGACCAACATCAGGAACGGTCTGGACACCCACGGAAGGTCCGGCCGGTTTTCAGGCAGCTACGACGTCGAAATCGCCGCAGACCTCCAGGCTTTGGCCGGCCTGAAGGGACTGAGCCTGTTCGTCCATGCCGAAGGAGGCTGGCCCGACACCGAAGGCATCAACGAATCGATGGTGGGCAGTGCGTTCGGCGTCAATGCCGACGCCCTCGGCAATCGCAGCATCGACGTGGTGGAGGCTCTCGTCGAATGGAGCCTCTTCCGCGACCGCCTGACCTTGACAGCCGGCAAGGTGGACACGACCTGCTTCTTCGACACCAGCGAATTCGCCAACGACGAAACCATCCAGTTCCTCAATGGGGCCCTGGTGAACAATCCAACGATTCCCCTGCCGGACTATGGTCTCGGCGTGATCCTGTCCGCGCGTCTGACGGACCGGTGGACGGTGACAGCCGGAGCCGTCGACGCCGAAGCCGACGGCAGAGAGACCGGCTTCCGGACCACCTTCGGCGGAGAGGACTACTTCTTCTACGCGCTCGAGACGGGCCTCACGACCGAATGGGATTCCGCCGGTAGCCCTCTGACCGGCAACTACCGTCTCGGCCTGTGGTACGATCCGCAGCCCAAGGCGCACGCAGACCGCGATCAAGAACACCGCGACGACGTTGGCCTGTACGTCAGCGTTGACCAGATGCTCCTCTGGGAAAACGACGATCCCGAAGACAGCCAGGGGCTGGGCCTCTTCGCACGCTACGGCTACGCGGACGAGAAGCGAAACGATGTCGGTGGTTTCTGGAGCGTTGGCCTGCAATACCAGGGGCTCCTGGAAGGTCGGGACAGCGACGTCTTCGCTCTCGGCTTTGCCCAGGGCGTCTTCAGCGATGCGGCGAGTGCCGTCTTCACCGCCGACCACGAAAACGTGCTCGAACTCTATTACAGCGCTCCGATCATCCCGGGTCTCATACTGAGCCCGAGCATCCAGTATCTCTCGCGTCCCGGCGGCAATTGCGCCGTCGACGACGCCCTCGTCGTCGGCCTGCGCGTCCAGGCGATCTTCTGACCAAGGGCGATTCCGGCGGCGACCCCGCCCAGGCCGGTTCACCTGACGGCTGAGCCTCCCCTCCACTACGGTCCACGACGGGAGTCACCGCGTCGGCGTACACCCTGTGACAGATGCCTGTCCAGACCTGTTCGATCACAAAGCTTCTGAATCGTCCGGCGGCGATGATGTCACCGAACAAGGGCGGTCTCCAAGAGGCCCGCACGCATGCGTGCCCCCCGGCAGATTGAGCCACGGCAAAAGCGATAGAGCGCACCATGCGCATCCTCATCGACCGCGCCCAGGTAGTCCGGGACATCGGCGCCGGCCTGGTCTGGCGTGTCCCTCGCTGACCCTCCGCACGGCTCGCGGCGGACACACTTCAATCATTTTTGTACCCAGTTTGTATTTAAGTCCGGCAGACCGAACGCCGATACCGGAGGCGGTGTCACCCGGGACCGGACAGATACACCCCGATGCAGAGGGACCGTGACATAGCTCGCGTTGGCGGGCACGCACGGGTCTTCACGGGAGAGCAGAAGATACCGACACAAGGTTGTGGAGGCGAACACAGGAAGCGAAGGGAATCCCGAGACGGACAACAGCAACAGCGACATAGTGCGCACACGCGCCTGTCGCAGCCGGCCAGGAGTCAAGCCGGAGGGGCTCTCTCGGCGCCTCAGGTCTGACCATCAGGGGCCGCTGACGACAGCGTCGCTTCGGCTGAGGTCCTCTCAAACGCCGATCAGCATCGTTGTTGGAGAGTGAACCATGACAGAAGCCAGAGCACATGCCATGGCGACGGATGCGACCCTGCCGAACCGGGAGGGAAAGTATCTGACCTTCGCCCTGGCGAATGAAGAGTTCGGGCTGGAGATTCTCAAGGTCCGCGAGATCATCGGCTACATCGACGTAACCGCCGTCCCTCAGACGCCCCACCACGTCCGGGGCGTGGTCAATCTGCGAGGCCAAGTGATCCCGGTCATCGACCTCCGTGCCAAGTTCGGCATGGAAACGGCGGAGGTGACCGAGCAGAGCTGCATCATCGTCGTCGAGATCGGTCAGAAAGGCCCCGTGTGCAGCGTGGGAATCATCGTCGATCACGTTCAGGAAGTTCTGGACATTGCCGCACGCAGCATTGAGGAGACCCCCCGTTTCGGGGCGTCCGTCAACACGGACTTCATCCTCGGCATGGGCAAGGTCGGCGACCGCGTCAAGATCCTGCTCGACATCGACCGGGTGCTGGCCGGAGATCAGATCGAAGGCATGGGATAAGATCCGGCAGGAGGCCAGGCGGAGCGCGGGCGTCGGCCCATGTCCGGTCGCAGCGAGGCCGTTTCCCGCCGCCGAGCACATGGCCTTCGCAGCAGACGAGGAAGCGAGCATCGGAACCGATGGGGGACCAACCTGTATTTTGCGGAGAACCGAACATGTTCAAGAGGATGCGATTGGGAACGAAACTGATTCTGGCGTTCATCAGCGTGGCGGCGACGACCTTGATCCTGGGTGGCGTGGCCTATTACGGCGCCGTCAAGAGCAAGGTCTCCATTCATGAGGTCGGCTCCGTCCGTCTGCCCGGCATTGAGACGGTCCTGAAGATGCAGGTGCAACTGGAGACGCTCGTCGGGAGCATCCGTACCCTGCTGAACCCGGAAAACACCCTGGAGGTTCGTCAGGAGCAGTACCACCGGGTGGCCGAGGCACGAAACCGATACGGGGAGGCGCGCACCTTCTATGAGACTCTGCCGCACGCCCCCGAAGAGATGCAGGCGTGGAACGAGTTCCTCAAACTCCTGCCGGAGTGGGTGGCCGCCAACGACGAGATTCTCAAGCTCTCTTGTGCGTTGGATGAGGTCGACATCATCAATCCCGGCGCGCTGCTGACGGAGCTTCAGAGATTCCGCGCCGATCACCATGCGATGGAAGCCAAGGTGGCCAGCCTGGTTCTCTCCGGCGAAACGCTCGACGGAGACGACGATCCGACCGCATGCCACTTCGGCCAGTGGCTGACGCAGTTCTCCACGCGGAACCCGCGTCTTCAGAGCATTGTCAGCGCGGTGCAGCGACACCACAACTGCTTCCACGAGACGGCGAAGAAGATCCGCGATCAGATGCAGACGGGAAAGAAGGACGAATGCGAGCAGTTGTTCCGCACGGTGATGCAGCCGGCCTCTCATGAGGTGACCGAGAGCCTGGAACGCTTGACCCAAGAGGTCGCTCGGGCTAAAGAACAACAGAACCGCCTCGCCGAACTGACGATGGGACGCACACGTCAACTGCAGGCGCAGGCCTTCACTCAACTCGACAACGTGGTCCAGATCAACCACAGGCTCGCGGCCGAACAGGTCCGCGCGGCCCACGCCCAGTCCGTCTTCCTGGCCACGCTGTCGCTTGTTGCGGCGGTGGTCGGCGTAGCGCTGGCGGTAGCCCTGGGGCTGGTGGTCACCCGCGCCATCACCGGTCCGATCTGTCGGATCATCGCTGGCCTGACCGCAGGTTCCGAGCAGGTCGCGGCCGCGTCAAGACAGGTCTCCGCCGCCTCACAGTCCCTGGCCGAAGGCGCCACCGAGCAGGCCGCCGGTCTGGAAGAGACCTCCTCGAGCCTGGAGCAGATGTCGTCCATGACCAGACAGAGCGCCGACAACGCGCAGGAAGCTAACACCCTGGCCTCCGAGGCCCGCAAGTCCGCCAACACCGGCGCCGAGGCCATGACCCGGATGAGTCAGGCGATCAACGACATCCAGAAGAGTTCCGATGAGACCGCCAAGATCATCAAGGTCATCGACGAGATCGCGTTCCAGACCAATCTCTTGGCGCTGAACGCCG
>JAAYBV010000024.1 GCA_012744475.1 Phycisphaerae bacterium | reverse complement strand
TCGCCCGTACCGGGGACATTCGGATTTCCTTCATTCGAATTTGTTTCGGATTTCGCGTTTCGTGCTTCGAGTTTCCCGTTTTAGTGTTTCGCATTTCAGGCCGAAGGTGAACGGTGGGCACGGCGTCTTGAACTGGATGGACCGCAGCGACGTCGCGGGCCTGAACGCCCCCCGCCTCATCCGCCTGCACTATGGCGAGCTGGACAAGCCGGGGCCGGACAACAACTCGGCTTCCTACAACGAGACCGTGCAGCCCGCCTTGGCAGAGCTGCGCACAATCTACAGGGCGTTCGGCGCGGAGTCCAAAGTCAGCCTCTACGTGACGCCCAACTCCTGGCACGAGATCGACAACGACGACCTGCGGCAGTTCCTCGCAACCCGACAGCTCTCCTCAGGTCCATCAGGTGTGCCCTTGACCATACGCAAAGGGACGGCTCTTCCAGACGAACGACGACCCCCCACTGGGACGTCTGAGCCAAGGGCGAGCCTGAACATCTCCGTTTTCAGCGCGCGGGGGACGAATGCGCAAACATATGGGGGTCATGGACGAGGAATGAATCCCGCTCGTTCATCGGCTGCAAATCAGGAGAGTATACTGCCATGAATCCCTTGGCATCACCTTCCACATACGACGAGGCCTTTGCGTAGATGTTGTCGTCGTCGAGCCCACAGAAGGAGCGATGCTCGAAGGTTACATGGCCATCCAAAAACAGGACGTTTTGCCCATCTGTCTGGTGTGAGATGGAGTTGCCCATGCGCGCCGTCCTGACAGTGCCGTTGTACGGAGCGACATCGGGGTTGAAAAGGGTGAAGTCTCGTGCATAGGACGCAGGACTGATGATCCAGGGATTCCGGTCGGCGGCCACTGCAAGATTCGGATCGCGCGAGGTGGTCAGGCCATACTTGCCGAAAGGAATGTGATAGGCGTAGCTACAGTTGTCGGCCGGGGAGGCCCCAAAATCCCACGCATCGGCGAGTTTGAAGTCCGCTCTGTAGACTACCTCATCGGCAAGTTTGAATTCCGTCGTACCTGTATCGGCCGGGCAGACAAACACCCTCGGCGGCACCGCAAGATACTTGATCAGCAGGTAGAAGCAGGAACTGATCGTCGCCTTGCCGCCCTTCCCATCGCGCGGAATGCTGTACGCCGTCTCGCGGTCCGAAACGTTCCACATCAGCGGCCCGTTCCACACCGAATTGGGATCACCAGCGCGAGGCAGGACGCCGTGATACTCATTGGCGTAGACCAGCATAGCCTTGCCGATCCGCGCCAGGTTCGCTCTGCACACCGCCCGCGTCGCCTGGTTGCGCGGCATCGACGCCAACGGTCCGGCCAGGACCAGCAAGAGCACGCCCGCCACAATCAGCACCAGGACATCCACCCGCGTCAACCCGCTCGCTCCGCTTCGTCTCGTCATCGCCATGTTCCCTCCAGAAGGCTCTCCCAAGGCACACACTCCGTCACTCAGATGATCGTTCACGCCTCCCCTCACAGCAGAATCTATTCTACCGCATCCCGCGTCCGAAAGACAAGAGCCATCGGCAAACTGTGTCTGTGCAGATTTCGCGGCAAGGCCCGTTTTCCACCACGGAGCGCC
>JAAYBV010000023.1 GCA_012744475.1 Phycisphaerae bacterium | reverse complement strand
CGGAGAGCGTGGCGGATGTCATTTCGACCAAGGGCGAAGCCCGCACGGAGAAATCTGGCCGAGGATAAGGCAATAGCCCCTTCGCAGCCAGATTCCTCCACTACGCTGCGCTCCGGTCGGAATGACAGAGTCGATTGCAGCCTCCGGTGAAGGTTTACCTACAAACATCAAGTGCACCCGGCAGCGGCTTCCTTCCACGGACCTGGAGCGAAATTGCGAATTGCCTTAGACTAAGACCGATGCCTGCGGTGTCTTAGTGGCGACCGTCATTCGTTCCGGAACCGAAGAGGCCGATTGTCGATGTTCGAAGAGAAGCTCTGGCTGTGGAGACTGCGGCACGGCAACGCCGAGGCGTTGGGTCGTATCTATGACCGGTACAAGCACGATATGCTCGGGCTGGCGGTTTCGCTGTCCGCAGACCGGACCGCAGGGGAAGATGCCGTGCACGATGTCTTCATCTCGTTCGTGCGTCGAGCTCCGCAACTGCGGCTGAAGACGAGCCTGCGAAGCTATCTGCTCAGTTCGGTAGCCAACCGCGTACGAAACGACCGACGCAGTGCACGACGCCATCCGCCGCCGGCGGCGGAGACCGAACCAGCGGTCTCGGATTCACTGCGGCCGGACCGGATCGCCGTCCAGGTCGAGCAGGCCACGCTGGTCGAGCGGGCCATGGCCGAGCTTCCCTACGACCAGCAGGAGGCCGTCATTCTGCACCTCCAGGTGGGAATGACGTTTCGCGAAATCGCTGAGTCGCAGGGCGTATCCATCAACACGGTCCAGAGCCGCTATCGGTACGGACTGGAAAGACTTCGTTCCCTGCTGGACGGGAAGATGACACCATGAAAGACCACAACGAATTCGAGGACCACCTTCGAGACTTCTGCCGGGCACGACACGCGGCCACTCGCACCACGCCGCAGTTCGACAGCCAGGTCCGGGACGACGCGTTGGCCGCCTGGCAACAGACGCAACCGAAACGATCCCATCCGGCGGGCTCAGGAGCAAGGAGAATCATGATGCGCAGCAAACTCACCGGACTGACGGCTGCGGCCGTTGTCACTGTCGCCGCCATCGTCGGCGTCATCGTGTTCCACGATGGAGCCACGCCGGCCTATGCGGTCGAGCAGACCGTCCGAGCCATCAGAGACATCAAGACCGTCTACATGAAAGGCGAATTCTACTTACAGGGCCAGTTCGAATGCTGGATGCGATTCGCCGGCAATCCCGACCGGCCCACCCACGTCTGGCTGGGCCGCGAAGGCTACCCGATGGCAAAGATCTGCTCGCCCGACGGCGTCTTCGGGCTGAACAACCGCACCAACCGCGTCCACTTCGCCACGCGCGACGAGCGAGGTATGAGCTGGATTCCCAAGTTCGGCAGCTTGTTCAAAGACAGCCTCCGACAGGCCGGGGCGGGTGACGCCATCCAGGTCAGCGACGGCAACGACGTGATCACGATCCGCATCGCCACACCGCAGCGCGAGCAGGAATTCCTGGTCGATGCCCAGACCAAGCTGCCCATCCGCTTCACGACCGTGCGCGACGACAATCCGACACAGATGATGCGACAGACGCTCGCCGTCAAGAACCTGGTGGAGATCCGCTACAACGAGGAGCCGCCCGCGGGCATTTTCGCCAAGCCCACCGATGCGATCGTGGTCGAGCAGGAGGTCGATTGCTGGGTCGATCCCGATTCGGGTCTGGACGTGGGCGAGATGTCTCACGAGGAGGCATGTCGGGAACTGGCCAGGCAGGCGTGCCAGGCGATGATCGACCTGGACGAGGCCAGGCTCGAGAGCCTGGCGTTGTTCTTCCGCCTCTGGCCCCCGCAGATCTGGGAGCAGGTCCGCCAGATGAAAGAGGCCGGCCAGTGGGCGCAGAGCTACGAGATCACGGGCGAGCCCTACCCCGAAGGCGACGTCTGGTTCCTTCCCACCGAGCTGAAAATGGCCAGCGGCAAGACTGAAACCCAGACCATCATGATCAAATTCTACGACTTCGACGGCGCCAAACGCTGCTTCTCCATCGGCTCGAAGGAAAAGGGCGTCGTCGACTGACGTCGAGTTCTCCCCACTTGCATATCGTGAGTATCAGACGCACGTATCCGGATGGGCGGCGGGTGGCAGCGTCAAGCCCGCAGGGCTTGGGCATGGTGGAACCCGCAGGTCATATCATCCATGCCGCATTCAGCCACCCGACGCCGTAAGGGCTCGCTCGGCCTCCTCGGGCAAGTCTATGGGGGCGAACATAGAGGCGGGATAGAGATAGCCATCGGGCTCGGACTTGTCCTCGTCCACAACGCGAAGCATATTGTGAGTCTCGGCGTCCGAATCCGGCAGGATGCGATAGACCTTGCCCAGAATCAGGCTCGCCGGGTTGCTTTCGTTGTCAATGCAGATGACGAATCGACTCACAGGATTACCCTTTTGACTTTGAAGTCTTTTCGGCCTATGCCGTGCGCCTCGAACCAGTGTATTTCAGCCCGGCAGACCGTGCCTTCCGGCAGCCGCACGGTCGCAACACCTTTCATCTTCCGCCAATTGCCCCTGCCATAGATACGATCCAGGTAGCGCCGGATATGTACGCCCCGGCCGATGGCGATTGTCTCCACGTCAGTAATGTCGCCGAGAACCTCGACCTCCATCCCCGCTCCTCACGAATCGCTTGACAACGCGTATTTCGATCCGCACGTAGATAGCATAGCACACCCTGCCGCCCAGATCAAGAGTAACAGGGCACAAAGCCAGCGGTCGCAGTGGGTGTCCGATGTGGCCCTCAACTCGCTTGCCCAGATAGGATTCACGGCGCGGGGCGGACGTCAAGAACAGGAACCCACTTCGTTTTGTCCCGAGATAGACTAAAATGGCGGGTGGGGGCGTTTCTATGGGTGACAGCCGGTTGTTTGAGTTTGAGAAGCCCGGGTGCAGATGATCGAGGATCGACTCTTAGTCTGGCGGTTCAATCGTGGGGATACAGCGGCGTTGTGCCGCATCTACGAGAAGCACCGCGATGGTTTGCTGAAGGTGGCGGCCGCCCTGCTCAGCGACAAGAGCGGGGTCGAAGACGTGCTGCACGACGTGTTCGTGGAGTTCGCCCAGAGCACCGGACGCTTCCGGCTCAAGGGCAGTCTCAAGGGGTATCTGGCCATCTGCGTCGCCAATCGGGCCCGCGACCGGAATCGAACGGTACGGAGGCGCGACTCCGTGAATCTGGACGGAGTTCTGCCACAACGGGCGGATGCCAACCGGCCGGAGCATGTGGCCATGAGCCGAGAGTTTGTCGCCCAGCTGGACACCGCGATGGCCGAGTTGCCCGATGAACAGCGAGAAGTGATCGTGCTGCACCTGCAAAGCAGACTGCGATTCCGCGAAATCGCCCGGCTCCAGGGGATCTCCGTCAACACGGCGCAAAGCCGGTACCGGTATGGCCTGGACAAACTGCGTTCGAGCCTGAACAGCGAAGTGAGATCATGAGCGAATCGGAAAAGACAGAGCGTCTCGTCAACGCCTACCTCGCGAACCTGCCGACGCCGGACGGCGCCGAGGTCGACGGCAAGGTCCTCGCCGAGGCCTTGACAGCGATGCAACAGGCAAAAAGCCAACGAGCGGCCGATACAAGCCGCATCACATGGAGAACGATCATGACGAGCAGAGCAGGTAAATTGGCCGCCGCGGCGGTGATTGTCGCCGCCGTGCTGTCCCTCACCGTCTTCGATGGATTGACCCGCTCGACCTGGGCAATGGAAGACGCCATCGAGGCCCTCAAGGATTTCCGCGCCGTCTATCTGGTCGGCGCCTTCCCCGGCGGCACGGCCGAGGTCTGGATGCGGGCCAACGAGACCAGGACACAGTCGACGGACGTCGTCGTCAAAGGCAGTCACGGCACGATCACCTGGACGCAGGACGGTTCGACCTATCATTACGAGCCGAGCCAGAACACTCTCTACTACGAGCCCGCTCTGACTCTGGGCATGGCCGAGTGGCTCGGGCCGGAGTTGCTGGAGATGCTCAGTGCGGCCGACAACGCCCAGACCGTGCGAGGCAAGGACCCCGCCACCGGGCGCGACCGCGTCATGCTTCTGTGCAGTCTGATCGACGTGCACGGGGCGCAGTCGTGGATCATCGAGTTCGACGCGGCCAGCAAGCTGCCTGTGGCCATGAAGCAATGGCCAAACCTGGACCGCAGCGGACCTCCCGCGTTTGACGCATTCAAGATCACCTACTACGAGGACCTGCCCGACAGCGTGTTCGACATCCGCATCCCGCCTCAAGCCAAGCATGTCGAGAAGCCGCTGACAATCCCCGAGGAAGCCGCAGGCATCTTGAGCGACCCCCACGACGGGATCTCGGCAGAAGGCATGACGCAGCAGGAGGCGACGGAGAAGGTCGTGCGGGCGCTCTATCAAGCCGTCATCGATCAGGACCTGGACGGCCTCAAGACCATCAGTCCGCTATGCCGGAACTGGGGTGACGAGTTCCGGCACAAGATCATCTTCAAACCGGACCAGGACAACCGCATCGTCGAGATCGTCGAAGTCGGTCCCATCTGCCGGACGGGCCAGTCCAAGCTCGGGCCCATCGTCGCCGTGCCGACCACGGTCCGGCTCAAGAACGGCAAGAAGGTCGAAGAGAAGATGATCGTCCAGTTCCGCACTCTCGGCGGCCAATCCTCCTGCGTCGTCCACGGCATCTACGGCCTGCCCCGCCAAATCGAGTAGCCGCTCCGCGGCAGCGCATCTCGTATCTCGTATGTCGTGTCTCGTGTCTCAAAAAGCAGCTTGCGCCGGAGCGTAGATGGAGGTTGGATATCTCCAGCCTCCCGTCTCCGCGCTGCGTCACCCGTTCCCCGTCAGCCAAGTGGAGTACCCCGTGTCTGTTCTTCGGCCACCGCGCCCTCTCGGAAAAGGAAGCCACGGAGGGCCCGCCTTCGCATGCGTAACGTCACTCACATGGCACCGGCGCGTTTTGAACATCCGACAGCTATCTCACTCTTTCCATTCGGAAAACCTGGTGAATCCTCTGTTGCCAAACCATTTGCACAGATCCTCTTTTGAGTCCTGTGTGAGCAGACCCGGATAGAAGAAATTGCCGTGGGCGTAATTCCAGCGCAGGCGACACAACTCATCACCTCGATAGAAATATATCATGGCGATTCCCAGGCAGCGATGTGTGCGTCTGAAGATCGCGTTGTTGACCGTCCGGAATTCCAGTTGCCGGTCCAATTCCTCATACAGATGGGGACTGCTATACTCGAAATACACCTCCTGCGAGTTCGGATCGTTCCTTGGATATACAGAAGTGATCCTGAGCCGGTCAATGTCTCTTGGCAACCGTCCGAAATACCGCTCCTTCAGTTCGTCTCCCGTCGATATGTCGTTGGGGTCATAGCGCGGATCGTCCAGCACCCAACCGAATTCATCGACCGGCTCTTGAGTCGTTGACGACATGACCCCAACCACAAGATAGACCAACAGCAGAGCGGCAAGTGCCAGGTAGCCCCGCGTCAGGTACCTGAAGACATCGATACGTGACGCGAGCCAGGTACGCCGCAGGATGACAAGAACCATCGCCGCCAAGGAAAGCGGCAAAAGATAGCAGACAAGCAGCCGCACAAACAAGGACACTTCCAACCTGGGCAACAGGACAGCAAGCAAACGCCAAGTACCCAAGACAAGCACGCCTGACGCGATCAGGCCTGCAAAGAACGAAGCTAACTTACTGCGTTTCGTCATCATAATCGCCAACCCCGCACATATCCCGGCTGACACGAGCTCCCCGTGAATCCCTCGCAACGCGATCGCGGGACACGTCTGGCTCATTCATTGTGGCATGTGCGCAGGTCCGGGGCAAGGAGAAGTACGGCGAACTCGATTGATGCGTCCGCGCAGATTATGGGGGTGATGTCTGTTTCGGTAGAACAGGCCCGCCAGAACCGCCAACCTCGAAGCCTCGTTTCACGGGGTTCCGTTCGACCGCGCTCAGGACAAGTTCTGAGGCTGCCGGCAGGCGGTGTTCGCAGTGGCGTCGTAAGACGCTACATGGTGTCCAGGGAGAATAGGCCCTTGCGGGCCCACTACAAACGACAGGCCACGCGGATGCCTCGGCGGGGTCCTTCGGTGTCGTCGAGGTAGGGCCAGTGCTCCCAGCACCAGCGCCAGTCCTGGTTGATGTCGGGGGCGGGCTGGAGGATGTCGATGGGCAGCTCTTCGGTGAAGATCTTCCAGGTCTCGGCGTGGACCCACTTGTGCCGCTCGGCGCGGAATTCTACGAAGCCAGGTGACGCTGCTCGGCGGGTTACAGGATGGTGAAGAAGCCACACGGATCGCAATCTGTGCAGGCCGCGGGTCGTTCGGACCCGCGGCCTGCTGACACTTGCGATTCCCCCCCTGGGCTGCGGCTAAGCCCCCCTTGCCGCAGTCGCGTATAGTTGCCTCGGCGAGATTTCGTGTTGGGTGTGTTTAGCCCTTGGACTTGGCCTGGGCTTCGTCGATCTTCTCGCGGATCATCTCAGCGGCCTTCGTCGCGGCTTCCTTTCCGAACGCGATCGCTTTGTGCATTCCCGAGTTGACGGACTGGGTGAATTCTTCCGATCTGAGTTTGGCCAGAATGCCACCCTTGCCATCGAGCTGCCCCGGGGCCGAATCGGGAGCCGGCGAGAGGCAGTAGATGGCGGTCGCAAAACCGGTGCCGTAGACTATCAGCAGCAAGACGAATTTTGATCTCCAACCCAATGGAGTCCCCCCTTCTTTACTGGATTTACTGTGCCAGTCCCAGCCGTGTTGCGTGCATCCGTCTCTACGTAAATACTCCGATATAAAGCGGGAGATGCAAATGGAAAAACGCTCATCGAGGGGGCCGGTAATCCCGGCGGCATCAGCGTAGGAATCAGCGAAGAGCGGTGTCGAGGATGCCCCGAAGGACGCCGCAGACAAAGGCGACGTCGTCCTCGGTCAGGTGGGCGTGAAAAGGCAGGGCCACGGTGCGTCGAGCGGCGTTTTCGCAGGCGGGAAAATCGCCCGGACCGTGTCCGTACCGCTCGGCAATGAACGGCTGCAGATGGATCGGGGGAAAGTAGTTGCTCACCTGAATCTTCTGGCGGCGCATCTCTTCGAGCAGACGATCCCGGTGCTCGCATCCGACCGAATCCGCCAAACGAACGACGAAAACGAACCAGCTTATGTCCCCGCCGGGCGGCGTTGTGGGCACGATGAGGCGGACCTCGTCGGCCAGCATCTCCTGGTACCATCGGGCCACGCGACTGCGCCGGGCCTTGATCTCGTCGATCCGCGCCAGTTGCGCCAGGCCCAGCGCGCAGTTGATGTCGCTGAGCCGGAAATTGTAGCCCAGGCGCTCGTGGAGCAGCCACTGATCACCGCTGCTGCGTCCCTGGTTGCGAAGGGAAACGCACAGGTCGGCCAGGGCCTCGTCGTCGGTCAGAATGGCCCCGCCCTCGCCCGTGGTGATCTGCTTGTTCGGATAGAAGCCAAAGGCGCTCAGCTTGCCGAACGTCCCGGCCTTCTTGCCGTTCAGGGCCGATCCGAGGGCCTCACAACTGTCCTCGACCACCGGCAGATGGTGCCGCTCGGCGATCCTGCAGATTTCGTCGAATCCGGCGGGATTGCCGAACACCTCCACGGGAAGAATCGCCCGCGTGCGGGGGGTGATCGCGGCCTCAATGCGATCCGGACGGAGGTTCAGGCTCACCGGGTCGATGTCGACGAAGACCGGCTTGGCGCCCGTCATCATGATCGACGTCGCCGAAGCGACGAACGAGAACGGCGTGGTGATCACTTCATCGCCCTGACCGATCCCCAGGGCGAGCAGACTCAGGAACAGCCCGCTGGTGCCGCTGTTGACCGCCACCGCCCGGCGACGCCCAAGATAGCGCGTCAGGGCCTGTTCGAACTCGGTCAGCCTGGGCCCCAGTGACAGGTTCGGGCTGCGAAGCACCTCAACCACACTGGCGATTTCTTTGTCGGTGATGTCGGGTCGGGACAAAAATATCCGCATCATGCACTCCTGCGCCGTGGCGCCGGTCCATCGTGACAGGGCATTCTAATCTCGCCACGCGCCGAATCCAACGCAATTCCCGCCCCACCGCTCGAGGAGGGACCGCCGCCCGCTTATAGGACCATCGGGCGATGGAATTGACGATAGCAGCGTGGCGGCGCGGGTTTGTTGGCTCTCGGTTAAATCCCGCTCCCGCACGGACCGAAGAGGACAGCGGCACAAGGACCTTGTTTCAGGAATCGCAAAGATGGCTAAAGGCAAGAACGTGCTGACGACCGGAGACGTGGCGAAGATCTGCAACGTCGCGCCGCGAACGGTTTCCAAGTGGTTCGACTCCGGACAGCTCAAGGGCTACCGCATCCCGGGCAGCAAGGATCGACGCATCCCGCTGAACGAGTTGGTGCGCTTCATGAAGGCCCACAACATGCCGACCGAGGCGCTGTCCGTCGGCAGGCTCAGGGTCCTGGTGATCGACAACGATGCCAACAACAAGTTAGCGATCGTCAACAACCTCAAGGCCCGGGACAGCTACGAGGTCCAGGCCGCAGGCACGAGTTTCGAAACGGGAGCGGCCATCCAGAGGTTCGCGCCCCATGTGGTCCTGATCAACCTGCTGGCCAACGGCATCGACGCCGGCGGCATCTGCCGGAGCATCCGCGACAATGAGGAGTATGCGACAATCAAGCTGATCGCCCTGGCCAACCATCTCAGTCAGCCGGAGGCAACCGCGCTCATCCAGAAGGGCTTCGACGGTTACGTCTCCAACCCCTCCGATGGAACGGAAGTGATTCGCAAGATCGAGGAGGTCACCGCGATCATCTACTGACACAGACGCCGCTCACCCGCACCGGCCACGCGGCGTTCGGCATGGAACGCAGGCGATCAGTAGTCCTTGTACTTCCTCAGCCAGGCCGGCCAATCCGACGGCGTCATCCCTCCGGCCTTCGTGTAAGGACTAGGAGCGTCCTTTGCGTAGTTGCGGTGCCACTTCAGCGTCCAAAGCTCCTTGAGCCCCACGTGGCGGACGGACCAGTCCATGAACAGGAAGTTCGTCCACCCGTTATGCCGGTCGATGCAGAAATGGTTGATCTCGCCGGTCGTGCCGGTGTCGCCGCCCCCGAAATCCCACGGCAGTTGGATGGGGGCGTCCATCTCACGCGGCCAGGCGTCGTGCCAGGTCGAATCGGCGAACACGGGAATGTTGTACTGGCCGGTGTGCGCTGTCGTCTTCCAGAAACAATCCTCCGGCCGGTCGCCACGAGGGCCGTACATGTGATTGGTCCAACTGTTGATCCCGTAGCTGAACGCATAGTATTGCGATCCGCCGCTGGGCGTGGCCAGCGTTCGCGTCATGGCCATGAAGGTGCCCTCCCGGCCTTGCTCATCGATCCGCGTCGCCGTCGGGCACAACAGCATCTCCCAATCGTCTCGGTAGTAGGGACGCAGGGCATTGGGCCACAGCGTCGCCTCACCGACCCCCCAGCCGGGATTGAATTTCCCGTCGTATTCGTCGGTGTAGAACTTGAACATCAGGCCCCAGCTCTTGAGCCGGGCCATGCAGGCGACGGATTGGGCCTGCTTCTTCACCCTCGACAACGCCGGCATGAGAATCGCCATCAGCAGGGCGATAATTGCGATCACCACCAGTAGCTCAATCAGTGTGAATCCCCTGCCTTTGCGCATGCCATGCCCCTTCCAAAAAGCAGCCCAATCCCCCCTATAACGCAGCCCTGATTCTACCAACCCCGGCGTCAGAAAGCAACACCCAACCGGCCTCCTGCCCCCAGCCGGACTTATTTGCGCTGTTCTTTGAGCATATAGGCCTGGAGGCGGATCAGCGTCTTGCCGCTGACCGTCCGGGCCGACAGATCGCCCAGGATCACTCCGTACCGGTCTTCATCGAGCTTCCAGTGCATCAGGACCACGTGCGGGTTGTTGAGACTCGCCCGGTCTCCATAGTAGACCACCTCCCGCCCCTGGGCGAGAAGGCTGTCGCGCATGTTCTGGAGCCCCTCCAGGACCTCGGTTCGATACACGCCTTCTCCGGCGAACGTGTATTTTAGAAAGGTCTTTCCATCCTGGTACGTCCGCCTGCTGAGGGCCTCGCGGCCGCCGAAGATGCCTCCGGCGATGACCAGGGCAATCAGAATGGCGGCGGCGGCGGCAATCCGGCTGATTCGCAGGTCCACGATGATGTTGACCGTGTCCATCCGGTGGGCGATCAGTCGGTGAGGGATGCGGTTCTTGAGCTCCTGGAGCAAGCCAGGACGGACCGGCTCCAGCCCCCGCTTCGGGAAGGCCCTGAGCAACTCCTCGATTCGCTCTTTGTCCGTTGTCATATGCTACCCTGCCATGGCCTCGGATGCGTGCGGTTCTGGGCCCTACTCTTTGACGATTTCCTTTCGCAGGGCCTCCAAAGCCCTGTTCAGCCGGCTTTTCAGCGTCCCTTCTCGTATCTGGGCCGCCTGGGCCGCCTCGGCGATGCTCAACTGATCCATGTAGTGCAGCACCACAGCCTGGCGGAGCTTCCACGGCAGCCGTCCGACGGCCTGGTGCAGCCCGGCGAACAGCTCCCGGTCTCCGGCCTGCTGGGCCGAGTCGACCTCATCCGGCGCCGGCTCCACGTCGTCCAACTCAACCGGATCGGGATGCTTGTGCTTGCGCCAGAACAGACGCGAGACGTTGCCGGCGATCCGAAACAGCCAGGCGCTGAGAGCCTTGCCCTCGCGCAACTGCCCGATGTGATACCAGGCCCGCATGAAGGTCTCCTGCGTCAGGTCCTCGCTGGTCTGGCGATCGTGCCCCATGGACCGCATAAACACGTAGACCCGCTCATGGTATCGCTCGACCAGGGCCTCGGCCGCCGCCCGGTCTCCATGCCGCAAACGCTGCGCAAGCGAGGACTCATCCTGGTCGCGGGTCCGCTCACCATGTAGAGGAACCACCTTCTGGTTAGCCAGATGCGCCGAACCGTCCTTCTGTTCTATGGCCCGTGTGTTTTTCTGCATGATTCCCACGTCGCAAGACCCACTTGCAGTATACCGCTTCGGTGGCAGCCATACAATACGGAGCTATCGGCCCTTGCCGCCAAAACGACTCTTATTGGCACAGGCCTCGTGCTATACTGAGCGGCCAATGGACGAGGTATGCTCACATTACGGCATGCCGGACAACGCGTGGCAGCTTCGATGGGCGATCAGGCCCGACGTGCTGCCAGAATGAGGCTTGCGGCAATGGACCTGGCCCGGTTCAGCGATAACGTCAGGCAGCTCTGGGAGAAGACCGACCCGTGTGCGCTGTGTCCGCGTCGGTGCCAGGCTCACCGCCATGCTGATGAAGTCGGATTCTGCGGGATTGCGGCCCTTCCCGTCGTCAGCTCGGTCGGTCCCCATTTCGGCGAAGAGAGCGTGCTCGTCGGATCGGGCGGATCGGGGACGATCTTCTTCGCGGGCTGCAATCTGGGCTGCGTTTTCTGCCAGAATTACGAGATCAGCCATCTGCGCGGGGGCCGGCGGATCAGCGTCGAACAGCTTGCCGACGCCATGCTCGGCCTCCAGCAGATCGGCTGCGTGAATATCAACTTCGTCACGCCCACCCACGTGGCCGCGCCTATCGCCGCGGCCATCGAGACCGCGCGTGACAAAGGCTTGCGGATTCCAACGGTCTACAATACCGGCGGCTACGATTGTGTCGAGGCGCTCCATCTACTCGAAGGACTGATCGACATCTACATGCCTGATGTGAAGTACGCGGATGCCACAGTCGCCGCAGAGCTTTCTGCTGCTGCCGACTATCCGCAGGTCTGCTTTGCAGCCGTCAAGGAGATGCACCGCCAGGTCGGCGATCTGCGAATCGAACGAGGCATCGCCACCAGGGGACTGCTCGTCCGCCACCTCGTTCTGCCCGAGAATCTGGCCGGCAGCGTCGAAGTCATCGACTTCCTCGCCGACCGGATCAGTCCACATACGACGATCAACGTGATGGGCCAGTACCGGCCGTGCTATCAGGCCCATGCCCACCCGAAAATCGACCGCCAGCCCACTGCCGACGAGATCGCCTCCGTTCGTGAATGTGCCCGCGCCAAAGGCCTGACCGTGCTGGACTGACACGGCGTCAGCCCGCCAAAAGGCTCCGCAACGTCATGGCGTTGTTGACGGCGTGGCCCTCGACGTAGAACCGCCCCCGCCAGTGGTCGTATTGCCAGCCGGAGGTGCCGATCCAGATGTCCCCATTGGGCGTGTGCACCAGGAGCCTCCTTGAACGCATCGCAATACGATCATTATAATCGTCGTACGAGCGTGTACCAACAGGACGCAAAAGGGGAGCGGACGGAGCATGAAATTGGAATCACACCCGGATTTCTGAAGTAGTTGGTGACGTGCAAGCCGGATTTTGATAGCATCGAGCGCATTGGGGCCATTCAAACCAGGTTCCCCATTCTTTGTGGGAATCCGTAATGGGTGAAGCACACAAGGAGCCGATGAGGTTCCACTTTAACGAGAGATCGAGGCTCGGATTTCATCGCAAGTGACAGAGGTATGCTTGCCTGTCGAGAGTTTGATCACGCGTTCGGTCTGACCTCGACCGTTGATTCGGAGTTGCGCGACATTCGGATGGGCAAGAACACGGCGCGTGGTCTTGCTGCATTGTTGTGGCAATCGGTTTGCAGCAGGCTTGTCGGAGCACCAATCCTGAGATTACGTGGAAGATCTCGGATATCTATGTCCTTCGGATTTCGGCGGGGATGAGGTTGTGGCGGACAGTCGCCAGGCACGACAGAACGACAAATGGCGCATGTTGGCCAAGAGACTCTATGGCCGTATACCACCGTCGTGGCGCCGGCTTCTGTATCCGATGGTCTTCTGCTATTGGGCATACCAGGAGATCCGGCCGCAGTTCTGGATTGGTGAGAGTCAAGGCAGAGACGATGGCCGGGGGATCTCCGTGCTCTGTGTTGCCGGCAACTGGGACAGGAGTTTTTTATTCCGGCAGGTCTTGGGCGAGCACCACCGCCAGCGGTGCACTGGCCGCGCATGGCTGTGGAATCTCTCGAAGGTTCTGACTGCACAGGGACAGCGTTGCTGTGCGGTTTTCGTCCGTGCACGGCCCGGTTTTCGGAGATTTCTCGGGCCCCAGAAGTGGATCAACATTCCCGCGTGGGTAGTGGGCGAGGTGGATCTGCCACTGCCGCGCCACGTCCTGGCCAGCGAGAACGTGAAGAAAGACCTCCGCAGGATACGGAAGAACGCATTGACTTATGAAATATCGCATGATATGCGGCAGTTTGACGATTTCTACCACCGCATGCATGTGCCCTATATAGCAGGGGCTCACGGCGACAGTGCCATCGTGGACTCTTATGACCAAGCCAAGAGGGCATTCAAAGGCAATGAACTTCTGCTTGTGATGGCCGAGGGAGAACCTGTTGCAGGAGGACTGATCGACTACTCCGAGACAGTCCCCCGGCTGGTGATGGCGGGGGTGCGAGATGGCAGCAGAGAACTTGTTCGAGCCGGAGTGATCGGGGCGAGGTATCACTTCACACTTCGTCATCTGGCAAGCCAGGGCTACACCAAAGCAGGTCTCGGCAAATCGCGCGCCTTTTTGCAGGATGGGGTCCTTCGATACAAGAAGAAGCTGGGGATGAGACTCATCCGCATGGCGGAGGGATGCTTCTATCTCAGGGTGTTCGACGATACGCCAGCGGCGGGCGAATTCCTGCGTGAGAATCCGCTGATTTTTGAGAGGGATGGCGTTCTGCATGGGGCCGTGTTCGTCAATGGGGATGTTGGCCAACTGTCCGATGCGGACATTGCGCAACTGGACAAGCGTTTCTTTGTGGAGGGACTGTCCCGTCTTTGGGTCGTATCGCTTGGCGAATCGAGCCGCGGCCTGACCGTGCCGCCCGGAGTGGCGGAGAGAATCACTGTGTGTGCGGCCTCGGAGTTCTTCAAATGGAACAGCCGGTGAAGGGTGCTGGTTCCGGCGGCGTCCTGCCGACGGACGGCGGGAGGCAGGTTGACGAGCGACGCACTGTGCCACGGCATTGAAGCAGGGAGAGGGCACGATGCCTTCAGGACCAGAACAATTCGGAACGTGGCTGGCAGGCATCGGGGCCGTGACCGTCGCGGTCGGTCTGTTGCTGATGCGGCTCGGACGCATCGGTCTGTTTCGCCTGCCGGGCGATCTCGAATTCGTGGGCAGGAACTGGCGGGTCTACTTCCCACTGGGCACGCGTGCATCCTCCTGTCGCTGATCCTGACGCTGATGCTCTGGCTGATCCACTACCTGCGCCGCTGAGAATCGAAGCGATTGCCGCTTTGTTTTCGTGTCTTTCAGCTTATAATCGAGCCCATGAGAAACGCGATACTCAGCGCGATCTTCGACCAGATGGCCGACATCATGGAGATTCTGGGGGAGGACCCCTTCCGCATCAACAGCTACCGCAAGGTCTCCCGCGCTGTCGCCGAGCTGCCGACGGACGTGGGCATCCTTCTGGAGGACGGGCGTCTGGCCAAGACGCCGGGGATCGGCAAATCGAGTCTGGCCAAAATTCAGGAGTTCGTCGCGAGCAACCGTATCACGGCGCACGAGGAGCTTCTGGAGCGAATCCCGCCTTCGCTGCTGGAGCTGCTCCACATCCCGGGCATGGGACCGAAGGGAGTTAAGGCCGTGTACGAAGGCTTGCACGTCAAAGGCCTTGACGATCTCAAGAGGGTCGTCGAGGACGGATCGCTGGCGACTCTGCCGGGCTTCGGCCAGAAGAAGGCGGCGGCCATCCAGCGGGGGATCGAGTTCCTGGAGAAGTCAACGGGTCGCATCCGGCTGGACCAAGCGATGGAAGCCGCCGAGATGGTTTGTGCGTGCCTGCGGGGCCTGTCCGGCGTCAAGCGTGTGGAAGCCGCCGGATCGCTCCGCCGACGGGCCGAGACCATCGGCGACGTGGACATCCTGGTGGCCACGGGAAAGGGCAAGTCAAAATCAAGAACGAGTCCCGAGAAGATCATCCAGTCATTCACCCAAGCCTCCTTCGTTGAACGCGTCCTCGCGTCGGGCGACACGAAGGGCTCGGCCATCATCCAGACCGAAACCACGCCGGTGCAGGTGGACGTGCGCGTCGTCCCAGCCGAGAGCTTCGGCGCCGCCCTCCAATACTTCACAGGGTCTAAACAACATAACGTCCGCCTGCGCGAGATCGCCATCAAGAGCAAGCTCAAGCTCAACGAGTACGGCTTGTTCGATGGGGACAAACAGGTCGCCGGCGCCACCGAAGAGGGGATCTACAAAAAGCTGGGGCTGGACCCCGTCCCTCCCCTGCTGCGCGAGGACCGTGGCGAGGTCGAAGCCGCTCGCTCGCATGCCCTGCCCGAACTGGTGCAGATCGAGGACATCCGCGGCGATTTCCACATGCACACGCTCGCTTCCGACGGCAGGAACGAGATCGAGCAGATGGTCGGGGCCGCCCGCGGGCTGGGCTACGAGTTTCTGTGCATCACCGACCACTCCGAGTCCTCCGTCATCGCCAATGGCCAGAGCCCCAAGCGACTCGCCAAACAGATCGAGCAGATTCGCAGGATCGGCGCCAAGCTCAAGGGGATCACGCTGCTGGCAGGCGCCGAGGTCGACATCCTGGCGGACGGCTCGCTCGACTTCGACGACAAGCTGCTCGCCGATCTGGACTATGTCGTCGCGTCGATCCATTCGGGCATGACCAGCCCCCGCGAGAAGGTCACGATGCGAACGCTCAAAGCGATGGAAAGCCCCTACGTCAGTTGCATCGGCCATCCGACGGGCCGGCTGCTCGGCCAACGGGAAGCGATGGACCTGGACATCGCGGCGGTGATCGAGCAGGCCGCGCAGACCCACACGGCCCTGGAGATCAACGCCAATCCATACCGGCTCGACCTCAAGGACCTGCACTGCAAGATGGCTGCCGAGGCGGGAGTCAAGCTCGCCATCGGGACCGATGCCCACAGCACGGAGGGCCTGGGCCTGATGCACTTTGGCGTCGCGACCGCCGGACGCGGCTGGGCTACGAAGGACGACATTCTAAATACCCTCTCACCGGCAAAGCTCAAGAGCTGGCTGCGCGCCAAACGTCCCCGATAGCCGCCGTCGAGGCGACTGCGGCGAACCTGCTGGACGATTTCGTGACGATCCTGCTATAATCCATTCAGACCAGCAGACTTAGCAGCCGATACCAATGCTGGTTCAACTGAAATGACAGAAAGCAGTGCCCCGCAGAAGAGAAAGCCAATGACCAAGACAGAGAGCACGGCAGGCAAGACCGGGTCTCGACGCGCGTTCGGACTGCCTCTGTCTGTGGTCTTCTTCGTCGCGTATTACCTGTACCTCGCCCTCGAAATCGAGCTGCACCTGCTCTACCACGGCGCCGGCCTGATCGACAATTTCCCTGTCTTCTACTGGGGTTGGGACTTCTTCGCGGAATTCACGACCTATCCAGGGGGCCTTGTCGAGTACCTCTGTGCCCTGCTGTCGCAGTTGTTCTACTACTCATGGGCCGGAGCGGCGGTGGTCACGATTCAGGCGTGGCTGATGTGCCTGTGCACGGACTACGTGGTCTGCAAGCTCGGCCTGGCGCGATGGAGGGGACTGCGGTTCGTCGGCCCGCTGGTTCTGCTGGCCATCTACTCGCAGTACACATTCCATCTGCCTGAAACGATGGGGGTTCTGGCAGCGATTGCGGCCTTCTGCCTTTATCTGAGGCTTGCACCCAAGACAGAGGTTCGCGCAGGTTTCTGCTTTCTGGCCCTCTCCATCGGCTTCTACATGTCGGCAGGAGGTCCGTATCTGGTGTTCGCCGTGCTGTGCGGACTGGCTGAGATCCTCTTCAATGGCCGGTTCCGGCTTGGCGCAGCGCAATTGGCTGTCGGCGCTGCCACACCCCTGGCGCTGGGCGTCGGCCTCCTCGGGCAACGTCCGCACGACGCCTATTTCCAGTTGCTGCCGCTTTCGTGGAAGATCACGACCTTTACGTCCACGGAACTGATGCGAGGAGCCGTTTGGGCAGTGATTCTCTTTCTTCCTCTGAGCCTGCTGGTCTTGGGGATTGTGGGCATGTTCTCTGCATCGCTGGAGTCGCGGCGGCCGCGAAAGAGGGACAGGACCCCTTCGAGACTGCAATCCATTCGCAAGGCGGCCGACAGACTGGCGGGCGACCCGCTGCACAGCCGGTTCGGCCTGAACGTACGGACGGCCGCACTCGTCCTGGCGACCGCTGCCACGCTGCTGCTGTACCGCAACCCCAGGGTCAAGACCCTTTTCGAGGTCGACTACTTCTCTCGCCAGGAACAGTGGTCGAAGGTCGTGGAGATCGGCCGCCGGAACCCCTATCACTACCTCGTCTGTCACGCGGTCAACCGGGCGTTGTACCGCATGGGAAGGCTCGGAGACGAGATGTTCGCCTTCCCCCAACAACCCGAGGCCCTTCTCCTGACCAAGCAAGAGGCCTATTGGCAGAAGTTCGACACCTGTGTCGATATGGGGCTTGTGAACCAGGCGCAGGACGCCCTGATGATATGCGTTGAAACGTACGGTGAAAGGCCTCTGCTGCTCCATCGGCTGGCCCGAGTCCACACGATCAAGGGCAATACCAGCACGGCCCGTGTGTTCCTCGGAGCCCTGGCGAAGGTCCCGTTCTGGACTCGACAAGCCCGCGCCGATCTGGCGAAGCTCGACACCGATCCCGGCCTGTCTCAGGACGCCGCGATCCAGCACTGGCGCTCCATTATGCTTCGGCACGACTTCGTCCGGAACGCGGACACCCTGACGCTGCTGCTGACGGAGAACCCGGCTAATCGGATGGCCTATGAGTACGGCATCGCCAGCCTGCTGCTGACCAGGAACATCGAGCAGTTCGGGCAGAATGTCGAGAAGTTCCGCCCACCCGGTGTCTCTGGCCAGCCAAGACACCACACCGAGGCCCTGCTGCTGCACAGGACGCTCAAGAAGCTGCCCATCGACGCTCCCGGTCAGACAATCCCCAGGGAGGCCAAAGTCAGGCTTCACGAGTTCTTCCAGACCCTTCAACAACATGGGAAAAACAAAGCCAACGCGATTGCGGCGTTGAGAGCACCGTTCGGCGATACGTATTACTACTATTACTTCCTCGGCGGTTAAGGGGCTGATTGTGCGTAAACCCTTTGCGGTCAGTATGTTCCTTCTGGTTGTCGCCGCAGGGGTCTGCGCAGGTCTGGTCTATGTGTCGAACCGGCCGGAGCCCGTCGGCAGCTTCGGGGAACTCGACCGACGCCCCCGGATTGAGCCGGACTACACCGACGCAGTGATCCCGCCCAACATCGCCCCGCTGAATTTCGTGGTTCACGAGCCGGGAACCGCGTACGGCGTCAGAGTCTCCTCCTCGCAAGGTGACCCGATCCAGGTACTCAGCAGAAAGCCCGCCATCCAAATCGATGGGAAACCCTGGCATGCCCTGCTTGGGCAGAATGGCGGCCGGGAGCTGCGAATCGACGTCTACGTAAAGGGCAAGGATGGCCAATGGAATCACTTCCAGCCCGTCACCAACCGGATCGCCGAGGAGAACATCGACCGCTTTCTCGTATATCGAAAGATGCACCCGACGCATCTGCGGGTCAAAGGGGAAATCGCCATTCACTTTCGCGACTTGACCGGGTTCGGCGAGTCGACGCTGCTCAGCGGAAGAAGCGTTGAACACGGCTGCATCAACTGCCATTCCTTTGCCGCCAATCGGAGCGACAAGATGCTGATGGGCGTGCGATCGCCGAGGTACGGCGTCGGCACGCTGCTGGTCGACGGCGACTCGGTCCACGAGATCGGCGCCAAGTTCGGCTACACCTGCTGGCATCCCAGCGGGCGGATGGCGGTCTATTCCGTCAACAACCTGCCCATGTTCTACCACTCCAGTCGCAACGAGGTGCGCGACACTGTGGATCTCGATTCCCTGCTCGCCTGTTACTTCAACGACAGCAAGAAGATAGGCGTCGAGCCGAACCTCGCCCGCAAGGAGCACCTGGAGAACTGGCCTGCCTGGTCGGGTGACGGCAAACACCTGTATTTTTGCAGCGCGCCGATGCTCTGGCCCAGGGACACGCCGAACCCGCCGCTGCTGTACGATCAGGTCAAATACAGCCTGATGCGAGTCTCGTACGATCTCGACGCCGACCGTTGGGGCGCGCTGGAAACCGTGCTCTCCGCGAAAGATACGGGCAGGAGCATTGCGATGCCCAGGTGCAGCCCGGACGGGCGGTGGCTGTCGTTCTGCATGTGCGATTATGGCTTCTTCCCTACCTGGCAGGCCGACAGCGACCTGTACCTGATGGACCTGGCAGCCCGGGACGACGCCGGCAGGCCCGCCTACCGGCGTCTCGGAATCAACAGCGACACGAGCGAATCGTGGCAGACCTGGTCCAGCAACAGCCGATGGCTCGTCTTCAGCAGCAAGCGTCTCCACGGGGTTCTCACCCGACTGTTCATCAGCTACGTCGACCGTGACGGGACGGTCCACAAGCCAATCGTGCTGCCCCAGAGAGATCCGGCCTTTTACGAGTCCTGCCTTCTGACGTTCAATACGCCCGAATTGGTCACCGAGCGGCCCGCCGCGACGGGCGAAGTGCTTGCCAGGACCTTCCGGAAGCGCCATGAGCTGGCGGTCCAGATGCCCATTACCATGGCCACCCCCAAGGCCGGCCAGAGCTCCGGCGAGTCGGCCTGGCAGGCGCAGGGGCAGCGCGAGTAATCCGTGTCGCACGCACGCTGGAGCCGCAGAACCCTTGCCGAGCGAAAAACTGCCTCCTTCCCAAGATTTTTTCCTTGAACGGGTCTCGTCTCTGGGTTAGAATCTGTTTATTCGACCTGTGATAAAGCAATGCTTATCGGTCCTCGCATCTGTTCGGTGCGGCAGGAGTGTTGCCACTTTGGTTTCGCGTGGGAGGGTGTCTGACAGGCGCCGGTACGAAAACTGTGGGCGCTCATTTCCAGACGACCTGACCATCCCTTGCCCGTGATCGGAAGACTATCTGAAGGACCGAGACATGTGTTCTCCAGCCACCCTTGTGAGAACACGCTCGTGGTAACAGCGGCGTAACCATTGCCGGCCCGGTCGCAGCAACGCATGGGTCAAGGAGGTTCGAGAGAGAGTGAGTGATTCTGCCCCGTCTGCAACCAGCGTCGTACCATCGAGACCAACTGTTTGGACCGTCGCATTGCGTCTCCCTTAGAGGCACCTGGACCAATCCCAGCCATGGACGGTCTTTCGTGACCCGGAGCGATGGCTCTCGGTCGTGACACGATGGAAGCATTTCCGGGCGCCTGCCGCCCGGGCGTTGGCAGGAAGGAGGTGGCCATCGAGCGAAGGGAAGTAAGGAGAGTCCGAAGGAGTGTGTGGTAATCAAACCCAAGTGTGATTAGTCCGAGGAGGACGCGTTATGAAGAAGTTAGCATTATTGGCACTGTTGGTGTGTCTGCTGGTGTCGACCGTTTCGACAGCCGGCGTGTTGCGGGAAATCTGGTGGGTCAACCTGGGCATCGACGATGCCATCGCGCTGGTTAACAGCGGGACACCGGCCGATCAGATGGACATCCTGGCCAATCCGACCTGGGTGGACATCGCCGACAACTACGTCGCGAGGATGAGCGGCTGGCTGACGATCCCGGCGACCGGTGAGTACACCTTCTATGTCGCCGGCGACGACTACCAGAGACTGTACGTCAGCCAGGACGACGATCCGGCCAATGCCGTGCTCGTTGCCTTTGTGGATGGCTGGACCGCCTCGCAGGCGTGGACCAGCTATGCCGACCAGAAGTCCGAGCCGATGATGCTCGAAGAGGGCCAGGTTCTGGCCATCGTCGGCATCATGCAGGAAGGCGGCGGCGGCGACGGTCAGGACTGGGGCTGGACCG
Organism: Phycisphaerae bacterium; assembly: GCA_012744475.1. Lineage (GTDB taxonomy): Bacteria > Planctomycetota > Phycisphaerae > Sedimentisphaerales > Anaerobacaceae > Anaerobaca. Next base: position 5,823 of record JAAYBV010000023.1, on the reverse strand, counting down.
GCCCTGGATTCGAGGCCATCACCGTGATCCCGGGCGAGTATCTGAGCCATCCGTACGAGACGATGGCCGGGAGCCCCTCGCCGGCTTCGGGAGCCACAGGCGTTATTGACGCCGTCCTGAGCTGGGATGCGCCCGCCGTGGGCGAGGACCCTGTGTACGACGTGTACTTCGGCACCGATGCAGCCGCCCTGGCGCCGATCGCCGAAGGCATCATCGAGACCACCGTGGACGCCGGCACAGCCGGTATCGACCTGGACTTCGCGACGACCTATTTCTGGCGCGTCGATGCCAGCGGCGTCGAGGGTCAGGTCTGGAGCTTCACCACCGAACCGATGACCTTCGCAATGCAGAACGTCGTGGCCACGAGCAACGGCACGGCCCAGGAAGGGTCGGGGCCGGAGAAGACGCTGGACGGCCTGACCTCGATGGAGGCGACCGAGCAGTGGCTGGCCGCTCCGCCCGAGGGCGAGGCCCTGTGGATTCAGTTCGAGTTCACGCGCGTCTACAAGATGTACGACATGAAGGTCTTCAACTCCAACACGCAGTTTGAGGCCCTGCTGGGCTACGGCGCCAAGAGCGTCACCATCGAAACCTCCGCTGACGGCGCCGAATGGGCCGCCTTCGGGGATGTCGAGCTGGCTCAGGCCGCCGAGTCGACCATCGATCTGGCCGGCGTCGGCGCCAAGTTCGTCCGTCTGACGATCAACAGCACGTGGGGCGGCCTGTTCCCGGATTCCGGTCTGGCCGAAGTGGCGTTCACGTATGTCCCGGCGCAGGCCCGTCTGGTCGCGCCGGCCAACGGCGCCACGGGCGTGAGCCCCGCCACGGTGCTCGACTGGTATGCCGGCCGTGATGCGGTCTCCAGTGACGTGACCGTCAACGGCGTGGTGGCCACGGTGGAAGCCAGCAGCTTTGCCGCCGACCTGGTCTACGGCATGCCGTATACCTGGAGTGTCGACGAGAACGACGGCGCCGCGGTCTGGGAAGGCGACGAGTGGAGCTTCACAACGGCCGAATTCGTGTCGGTCGCTTCGGATGTGTTGGCGTACGGCGAAGCCGGCAACACGCTGGAAATCGCCATGGACGGGGCCGACCTGACGGCGTATGCCCCCGACACGCTGCGCGTGGCCTACAAGGGCAACCCCGTTGGCTTCGCAGAAGCAGACGGCGTGGTCACCATGAGCGGTGCCGGCACCGACATCTGGAACAACGCGGATCAGTTCCGCTATGCCTACAAGACGCTCAATGGCGACGGCTCGATCATCGCTCGCGTCGACAGCATCAGCAACATCACGAACAACTGGACCAAGGCGGGCGTCATGATCCGCCAGAGCACGGCCCCTGGCTCTGCTCACTCGCTGACCGTGATTACGGGCAACTTCTGGGCCGCCGGCGCCGGCAACGGCGCGTCGTTCCAGGGCCGTCAGGTCGCCGACGGTGGCAGTGTGAACAACGATGCCGCCACCGCCGTCGCGCCGCCGTATTACGTCAAGGTCGAGCGCGTTGGCAACATCCTCACCGGGTTCATCTCGGCTGATGGTGCCGAGTGGCTGCAGTTGGGTGGTGACCGTGAAGTCGTGATGGAAGATCCGGTGCTGATTGGTCTGGCCGTGACCAGCCATGACGCCGCCAACACCGTGATTGCTCAGCTCTCTGAGATCAGCACGACGGGCGATGTCACGGGCGACTGGACGGCGGAAGCGATCGGCATGGCCATGCCTTCGAACGACGCCGCGGGTCTGTATGTGGCGATCGAAGACGCTGCCGGTGGGGTTGCCACGGTCGTGAACGCTGATCCGGCGGCAACGCAGGCCATCAGCACGCAGAACTGGAACATTCCGCTGGCCAGCCTGGAAGGCGTGGATCTGGCGAACGTCGCCAAGATCGTCGTCGGCGCCGGCGCTCCGGATGCTCCGGCAGCCGGCAGTGGCACGGTCAACGTCACGATCAGCTTCGGTACGCCGTTGAGCCACAATGTGCTCGCCGACGTCACCAGCCCGGCTGACGTGATCGTGGGCGTTCCGAACGACGGCGATTGGCCCGGCGCCGAGACGCCGAATCTGGCGTTCGACAACAACACCGCAACCAAGTACCTGCACTTCAAGGGTGAAACGGAGCCCACCGGCGTCCAGATTACGCCGGCTGTCGGTGCGACGGTTGTGACGGGACTGGCACTGACCACGGCCAATGACGCCGTGGAACGCGACCCGATCAGCTTCGAGCTCTATGGCTCGAACGAAGGGATCGACGGACCGTACACGCTGATCGCCAGCGGTGACGTCGTGGACTTCGCCGGTGAGGTCGCCTGGCCGCGCTTCACCAAGAACGTCACACCGATCACGTTTGAGAACGAGGTGGCGTACACCAACTATCAGATTCTGTTCCCGGCGGTTCGCAATCCTGGTGGTGCGAACAGCATGCAGATCGCCGAGATCGAGCTGATTGGTGTGTCCACGTGGTAACCGCGTTACCAACACCGTAAGTGCACTTGGCAGCATCCTGGGGCCCATGCCGTCTGGCATGGGCCCTTCTTTTCAGGCCCGATTCGTCCGTTGGCTCGGTGTCCGTCGGGTCCGGATTTCTATAAAGTCCCCCCCCTGGAAGACCGAAGAAAACCACAGCCGCCCCCACGTATCGGACGGGAGCGTCAGAAACAGACCAGGTCCGAGAAAAGCTGGATCGGATCGGCCAAGGACGCGGGTTATTGACGCACTCTGGCTTGAACGCGAAGGTCGCTTGTGTTAGACTTGCTTCATTCGACCGGTGGCGTCATCGCATTCGGCAGTCCTGGCATGTCTTTGCTGCGACGCATGTGTCTGGTTTGAGTCTGAGGAGCTGGTCCCACCAGGAACGTGATGACACATAACCGCTCACAATCACGAGAGTTTCCTGATCAGGGAGGATCTCGTCAGCGGGGAGCAGTTGTTCCCGGCCTAACCCCAGCAAGTGTGGATTCGGGTGTTGTCGGCCCAAGGCATTGATGGGAAGGAGGTGGCAATCGACCGACGGTGAACAGGGAAGGTGCTGCGAGCACTGAATGGGATCGCATTGTATCGTGACGCAAAATGCCAAATGTACGGGGAGGACCCAAAATGAGAAAAGCAACGTTAATCGCAGTTGTGGCAAGCCTGATGCTGTCAGCGGCGAGTTCCGCTGACGTGTTGCGGGAGATCTGGTGGCAGAACGTCAGCATTGATGCCGCGATCAACCTGGTCCAGAGCGGCACGCCCGCCGATCAGGTGGACGTTCTGGCCGAGCCGACGTGGGCGGATATCGCCGACTACTATGTGGCAAGACTGAGTGGCTATGCCGTGGTGCCGGCCTCCGGCGACTACACCTTCTACGTCGCCAGCGACGACTATAGCCGGCTGTACGTCAGCCAGAACGACAACATGGCCGACGCGGTTCAGGTCGCCTATGTCGACGGCTGGACCGGCTCGCAGGCCTGGACCTCGTACGCCAGCCAGAAGTCCGCACCGATGTCGCTGACCGAAGGCCAGCTCATCGCGTTCTACGCGGTCATGCAGGAAGGCAGCGGCGGCGACAACCTCGCCATCGGCGTCACAGGCCCGGGGATCGAAGGGATCACCGTGCTGCCGGATTCAGTGACCTACGCGACCCATCCGAGCAAGGCCAACAAGCCGAGCCCGGCTGACGGCGCTACCGCTGTTGTCAATGCGATGCTGGCCTGGGGCGCTCCGGCCACAATCGAGTCGCCCGCGTATACCGTGTACTTCGGCACCGATGCGGCCGCGCTGGCAGCGATTGCCGAAGGCATCACCGACACGTCGGTCGATGCCGGCAGTCTGGCGGCGGGCCTCCAGTTCGAGACCACTTACTACTGGCGTGTTGACACCAACGGAGAAGCAGGCAGTGTCTGGAGCTTCACCACGCAGCACGGTCGCCCGATTGTCACTTCTATCAAGGGTGATGCCGTCGCCCCCGGTGGTGATGCCCAGCTGGTCTGCGAGGCCACCAGTGTCGTTCCGTCGGAACTGAGCTACCAGTGGTACCGAGAGACGGTCATCATGATGGGCTTTGAGCTGCATGATGTTCCGCTGCCCGAGGGCGTTGAGGCAACACTCAATGTCGCCGGCGCGACCATCGACGACCAGGGATACTACTACTGCGTCGTGACCAATGAGAACGGCTCGACCACGTCGGCGATGATGTTCCTCGACGTGCAGACGGGTCTGATTCACCGCTGGACCTTCGATGAGAGCGCCGATGGCGTGACGATCCCGGACGTGATCGGCGGGGCCGATGCCACGCTGATGAACGGCACCGGCAATGCAACGATCGCCGGCGGCCAGGCCACCCTGGCCAACACCGGTTCGCAGAACTCCTCCAGTGCCGCGGCCGGCGACTACATCGACCTGCCCAACGGCATCATCTCGCCGATGACGCAGATGACCATCGAGTGCTGGACTACCTGGGACGGCACCGATGCCATCTGGCAGCGGGTCTATGACATGGGCACCGCCAATGGTGGCGAAGACGCTTCCAACGGCGGCGACGCCACGACCTGGTTCTGCGTCTGCCCGGACAACGGCAGCCGCGTGCTTCAGGTGGAGTACCGTCGTCTTGGCGCGGCCTTCGTGATGCCGGTCAACGACAACGGCAAACTCGCCGCCGGGCAAGAGGTCCTGATCACGCAGGTCCATGATGATATCGCCGGCATCGTCAAGGTGTATATCAACGGCACGATCATCGGCGGCTATGCGGCGCCGGCCGTGCTCAACGAGTTCATCGACAACAACATCTGGCTGGGGCGTTCGCAGTGGGGCGACCCGCTGTACTGCGGTTCGTTCAACGAACTGCGCATCTATGACACCGCCCTGTCGGCGGCCGAGATCGCGGCCAACTACCTGGCCGGTCCCGATGCTATCGCGGAACCCGCCGCTCCGTGCGATGTGCACGTGGTGGGCGACCGGAACGATGACTGCGTCGTCGACTTCGTCGATGCCGCCGTCACCGCCGATGAGTGGCTCGTGCAGTCGCTGGCCGACTAACCAGTAGGCCATTCGAACCATGATGCTGTGCCCTGAACTAAGGGCACGGGAAGAACCTCAAGGGCCTGTACCGCATGGTGCAGGCCCTTTTTCGTGGCCGGCGGCGCATCGGCCCAGGCATCCCGGCGCAGTCTGCCCCCATCCGGAACTACAGCCCATCGGCCGTTGCTTTCGATACGCGGTAGTGTAAAGGATGTTTCGCACATTTTCTGGGAGTAGTCACTCGGGTCAAGGGATCGAGGTCCACCTTCCGGTTCCTGGCCCCCTTAAGGGGGCCGCACGTTATCGGATGCTCACGCGCTGACGAGCACCGCCTCCTGGCGTTCTTGCTGGAGTTCCTTCAATCGCTCCATGTTCATATACCGCCGCGTGCCCCACTTCGTGCCCGCGATGTACCTCAGTCGTGCTGCGGCCAGCATCAAAGCACTGCGGCCGTCCGGGAAGCAGCCCACCACCCGGCTGCGTCGCCGAATCTCCCGCATGATCCGTTCCAGCGGATTGTTCGTGCGGATCTGGCGGTGATGCCGGTCGGGGAACGCGTAGTACGTCGGCGTCTCGCCGATCCCCTCGCGTACCAGCTCGGCGGCCGCCGGCAGCTTCAGGGCTTTGAGCTTGGCCACCACCGCGTCCGCCTTCTCCTGGGCGGCCTGACGGTCTTCCTGGGCGTGGATCGCCTTGAGCATCGCCGCGACCTGCTTGACCTTGCCCTTGGGCACCACCGAGAAGACGTTGCGATAGAAGTGGACCATGCACCGCTGCCATTGGGCCTCGGGGTAGTACTCGCCCAGCGATTCGATCAGGCCCAGGCATT
>JAAYBV010000110.1 GCA_012744475.1 Phycisphaerae bacterium | reverse complement strand
TGTTCAACATTGCCGAGGCGGGCCAATACGATCTGCGGCTGGTCTTCTACGAGCAAGGGGGCGGCTCCGAACTGGAGCTGTTTGCGGCGCCTGGTTCGCGCAACACGTTCAGTGAGACCCATTTCCGGCTCGTCGGCGACATCACCCGTGGCGGGCTCCAGGTCGGTGAGGCCAGCGTCTGGTTCACCGATTCCTTCGACGATTCGAGCTGGACGGCAGGGACCGGAGGCGTCGGCTTCGAGACGGCTGGGGGCAGCTACCCCAACTACTTCGACATTGATGTCCAATCGGAGATGTACAACAAGAACGGTTCCTGCTATATCCGCATTCCATTTGAGGTCGGTGACGCCGAATACTCCAACGTGATCCTGCGGATTCGCTACGACGACGGGTTCGTCGCCTATCTCAACGGCGGCGAAGTGGCCCGGCGCAATTTCACGGGCGTGCCGGCGTGGAATTCGACGGCCAGTGCCGGCAACGCCGACCAGGCGGCGGTCACCCTGGCCAGCGTCGACATCTCCACTCACGCCGGCCTTCTGCGGCAGGGAGCCAACCTGCTGGCGATTCACGGCTTGAATCTCTCGACCGGCAGCTCCGATTTCCTGATCAGCGCCGAGCTGATCGCGGGCGAAATCAGCCAGGGGACGATCTCGCCCGATGCGATCGAGTATACCGAACCGATCCTGCTGACCGGCAGTACGCACGTCAAGGCGCGAACGCTGGCGGGCCAGTGGAGCGCGGTGAACGAGGCGACGTTTGCCGTCGGGCCGGTGGCCGAGAACCTGCGTATCAGCGAGATCATGTATCATCCGGCCGATCCGAACACCGAGTACATCGAGCTGACCAACGTCGGCGCCGAGACGATCAATCTGCGTCTGGCGAAGCTGAGCCGAGGGGTGGACTTCACCTTTGGCGACGTCGCTGTGGCACCTGGCGGCTACGTGCTGGTTGTGGAGGACGTCGACGCCTTCGAGGCGGTGTATGGACTGGGCTTCCCCATCGCCGGGCAGTACGCAGGCAAACTCGACAACGCCGGGGAACGCATCGAGCTTCAGGACGCCGCCGGCCGGACGATTCACAAGTTCAGCTACTCCGACGGCTGGTATGATGTCACCGATGGGATGGGCTTCTCGCTGACTGTCAAGGATCCGGCGGCCATCGATCCGAACGCCTTGGACGCGAAGGACGCCTGGCGTCCAAGCGCCCACGAAGGTGGCTCGCCCGGTTTCGATGACTCCGGCGACGTCGTCGAGCTGGGCGTCGTCGTCATCAACGAGGTGATGCCTGACGCCGCCGGTGGTCTGGGCGACTGGATCGAGCTGCACAACACAACGGATGAGGCGATCAACGTCGGAGGCTGGTTCCTCAGCGACGACGCCGATGAGCTGACCCGGTACGAAATCGCCGAGGGGACCATCATCGCTCCCGGCGGCTATCTCGTGCTCCTGGAGGATGAGCATTTCGGCAACGAGAACGACCCCGGCTGCCATGTGCCGTTCGGGCTGAGCCGCAACGGCGAAACGGTGTACCTGCATTCGGGTTCTGGCGGCGTTCTGACCGGCTACAGCGAGCAGGCGTCGTTCGGGCCGGCGGAGAATGGGGTTTCGTTCGGTCGGTTCGTCGACAACGCTGGATCCTACGCCTTTGTGGCTCTGAGCCAGCCCACTCCGGGCCAGCCCAACGCACCGCCACTGCCTGAGAATTGATGGAGCACGACGCCCCGTATGTTCTTGCCCGGCGGGCGGGGCTCTGGTATGCTTGCCCCCGAATCGCGGTCGCGATACGGAGTGACCGCGGGTCTTTGGCGTAATGGATTGGCGGTGTAAGAACAGAGGCGTATGGCGGATTGGACGATCAACAAGCCCCTGGGGCAGTGCTGCGGCACGGGCCAGGCGATCGAGCCGGGGCAGGAGTATTTCGGGGCGCTGGTAGAGACCGAACAGGGGCTCGAACGCCGCGACTATAGCGTGGAATACTGGGAGAGCGAAAAGCCCGGCGTATTCTGCTTTTGGAGGAGCCGCCTGGCGGACCCCGACGAGAAGAAAGAGCTTTTCGTCAGCGACGAGATGCTGATGGCGTTCTTCGACCGGCTGGCCAGCGAGACCGATCCGGAGAAGGTCAGCTTCCGATTTGTGTTGGCGCTGGTGCTCATGCGTAAACGCCGGCTCAAATACGATGCGACGAAGATGGACGGGGCCAGGGAAATCTGGTCGCTGCGCGTCGTGGGAGAGAAAGACCTGGTCGAAGTGGTCAACCCACACCTGGACGATGAGCAAATCGAGTTGCTGACCTCGCAGATCGGACAGATTCTTCAAGCGGATCTATAGGAGGCGAAATTGGGACGGATACCCGAGGCGTTCCGTTGGCTGAGCGTACCTCTGGTGCTCTTGGCAGCCGGTTGTGCCGTGCAGGGTCCGGCGCGATTGCCGGCCTGCCCGGGCAAAGCCAGCGTTCAGGAAGCCCTGTCGGCGGTCAGTTCGCGCGTCGAGCAGGCGGTGGCGTTCCGCGCCAGCGGCCAGTGCCGCCTGGCTTACTACGTTCCGGACGACGACGGCGTCAAGCGACACAACCTGCCCATCCTGCTGTGGTTCAATCCACCGTCGGAGGTGTACATGCAGGGCAGCATCGCGGTCGATCCCAAGGCGGTGGTCATCGGCTCCAATGCGGAGGCCTTCTGGCTGGCTCTACGTCCCAAGGAGGTGAGCGCCTACTATTGGGGCGTCTGGAACGAGGCGCAGAACGTCGAAGGGCTTATGGTCAGTCCGCAGGTCGTGCTCGAAGCGTTTGGGATCGTGCAACACGACGCGCGCACTGATGCGAGTGACTGGTCTCTGACGAGCGAAGCGGAATACGACGTGCTGATCCAGCACGGTGACGGGGAGCGCATCCTCAAGAAAGTCTACATCTACACGTGCGACTACCTCGTGCGAAAGATCGAATACTTCGGCGCCGAAGGTCAGATCATCGCGGTGGCTCAGTTGGACGGCTACAAGCCGCTGGCCGAGGGTTTTCACGTACCCACGGACATCCTCGTCAAGGCGATGGCTCCCGACGGGCGCGAGGACACGATCGACATCAAACTCAGCTCGATCAAGGCCAAAGAACTCAGCGAACAGGCCCGGCGGCAGGTCTTCACCCGCGACCCAAGAGAGATGGAGAAATTCGAGCAGGTGTACCGATATCGAGACGGGGACTGGGTGTCCGAACGATAGTAATTCCGGGAAAACGCATGATGGACGGGCCAGGCACATGACTCGAACGGACCTGAGAAAGGCAATTCACAACGGCACATTCCTCCTCGACGGGGCCATGGGGACACAACTGTTCGCCAGAGGGGTCTCGCCCGGCGTGTGCAACGATGCGATCAACATTGAATCGCCGGATATCGTCGCGGACATTCACCGGGCGTATCTCCAGGCCGGCAGCGACGCGATCATCACGAACACGTTTGGGGCCAATCGCCATGCTCTGGCCCGGCACGGCCACGCGGAGAAGGCGTACACCATCAGTCGGGCCGGCGCCGAACTGGCGCGACAGGTCACCGGCGAAGGGCGGCATGTTCTGGGCGACATCGGCCCGACGGGCGATTTCCTCGAACCGCTCGGCCAGCTCAAGGCCTGCGATGTGCGGGTGGCGTTTGCCGAGCAGGCCCGGGGACTTCTCGATGGCGGTGTGGATGGGTTCATCATCGAGACGATGACCGCGCTTGATGAGTTGGAGGTGGCCATCAAAGCTGTGGAATCGCTGGAAAGCGGCCTGCCCGTGTTTGCTTCGATGGCGTTCGACAAGGCGGGATCGGATTATCGAACCATGATGGGCGTGGACGTTTCGACGGCGGTCACGAAAATGATTGCTTTGGGCGTCGATGCGGTGGGGTTCAACTGCGGGACCGCCACGCTCGACGAGTACGTGACGCTGGCCCACAAGTATGTTTCCGCCGCTTGTTCGACAGGGATCGGGGTGGCCGTGTTTGCCGAGCCGAACGCGGGCAAGCCCGAACTGGTGGACGGCGAAGCGGTCTACCGGGTGACGCCGGAGGAGTTCGCTGCGGCGGCGAAGCGGATTCAGGAGGCGGGCGTGCACGTCCTCGGCGGCTGCTGCGGTACCACTCCCGCCTTCATCGCCGCCCTGGCTGCCGCACTGAAGTAGACGATACCCCGGCTTGTGCCGCCGGCTTGCACGGCAGGGGGAATCTATGCGCGGCGGGAGCGCAGCAGTCGGGTGATGTGGTCGAGGGTCCTGGCGGTGGCGCCCTGGTTGTTCTGGATGACCTGGCGGCCTCGTCGGGCGATTGTCTCGGCGTAGGCAGGGTCGGCGAGACACTTCGTCATCACGACACGCAGATCGTCAGCATCGACGACCTCGATGGCGCCTTGGTCGGCCAGAAGCGCCTCGACCGTCTGGCGGAAGTTGAAGGTGTGCGGGCCGAAGATCGTGCACTTGCCGAGGGCAGCGGCCTCCATCATGTCCGAGCCACCCATGGGAACCAGCGTTCGACCGACGAAGACCACCGCGGCGAGGCTGTAGAACTTTCGCAGATCACCCATCGTGTCGCCCAGGATCACCGCATCGTTGTTGTCGACGCCGCGGCCCGGCGTGCCCTTGATCCGGCTGTAGCGAACCAGAGGCAGCGCCATCTGCTCGATCAACTGTGCCACCTCGTCGAACCGCTCGGGCTTGCGCGGCACTACCGCCAGACGCAGGTCGGCAAACGACGGGTCTTCCTTCAACCACTGGTACACATCGAGAATGATCTTCTCCTCGTCGTCGCCCGTTCCGCCGGCGACCCACAGGCGGGCGTTTGCGAGGTTCAACTGGTCGGCGAGGGTGTCGGCGCCTTCAACCCGGTCGGTCACCTGGGCGGTGTCGTATTTGAGCGAGCTGGTCACCACGACCCGTTCGGCAGGGCAGCCCAACGCGCGAAATCGGTCGGCATACTCCTGTGTCTGGGCCAGCACGAGGTCAATCATGCCGAAGAATCTGCGGACCAGCCATCTGAATCGGCGGTACTGAACGAAGCTCCTGTCGCTGATTCGTCCGTTGACCACGACGACGGGAACCGAGCGGCGATGCGCCACCTCGATGAGATTGGGCCACGCCTCGAGTTCCATCAACAGACAGAGGGCCGGATCGAGCCGCCGGAAGGCTTTATGCATGACCCATGAGAAATCGAACGGAAAGTAGAAGACCGTCCAGCGATCTCCAAACAGAGCGGTTGCGCGAGCAAAGCCGGTGTCCGTCGTGGTGCTGACGACGATCTCGAACTCCGGGAAGCGTTTCTCAAACTCGGTTACGAGCGTCTTGGCGGCGTTGACCTCACCGACACTGACCGCGTGCAGCCATAGGCATCGCTTCTCTGGGGATTTCCGGCTGATATTGCCGAAACGCTGGGCCCAACCCTGGCGGTACCGGTTGTGCCGGAGCCGCCTGTAGAGAACGACGGGACTGAACAGCAGGCCCGCAAACAGATAGACCACATCGACGATGAATCTCATATCGGCCCTGAACCGGGGATACGTCTGGTATTGACGTCGGCATGATATCCACCAGGACCCGATATGTCAAACGGCACGGACCTCATAGCATTTGGGCTGTCCGAATCCTGGGTCGCGCCGAGTCTTCACGGGGTCACTCGACGGCGTTCGCGTCCGTTGCCGCATTCGGCTCGACACGCTCCAGTTCCAGAGCGGGGTCTTCATCGAGGAACAGGCCGCCTCCTCGCACGATCAGGTTGAAGTCCACGAACAGGTTCATGCCGATGATGCCGTCCAGTGTCCCACCTTCGGGCGACGAGACGTCCAGCAGTACGACGGGCACTTGACGGGCCTGGAACCATTGCCCCAGGGCGGGGATGTCGATGGCGTCCACATAGTAGCCAGGCGTCATGGAGATTTCCCCGGTGACGCCTTCGATCTCGACCTCGAACTCCGGGGCCGCCGGATCGAGTTGGAGACGGGCGGCAATGCGAGACCCGACCACCGTAACCTGGGCGCCCGTGTCGAGCATGAAGCGGTCTTTGTCGAGAGCGGCCTTTTCGCCATCGTACAGATCGACGCTATGGACGAAAAAGAGGCTCTGCGATGAGTTCCCAATGATCACCGAGGGGCTGGCCGGTGGGAAGTCCGACGCGAAGCCACCACCCCCGAGGATGTCGTCGATATCTATGCCGCCAAGACCCAAGTCGAGGGTGGGGATGTACTGCACGCTGACCCCGCCGAGCGGACGCAATTCCAACGGGATCACGTTCGAGAAATGTGGGGCTTGCGCATCGTCGGCTTCGTACAGACGGATGTCCGGCGCCGTGAACGTCTCGCCGTCGCGCTCGACAGTCAACGTCTGGTCGTTGCGGATCACCGTGGTGTAATAGACACTCATGGGCGTGCCGATGGCGGTGGGCAGGTCGGGGAAGGTCCCGGGGTTCTGCCCGACCATGATCGCCACGTTGCTCTCGCCCTTCATACTGGAGGAATCCAGCGTGAGCGTCTCAGGGTCGATCGCCGCCAGTCCGTCGATGAAGAGACCCAGGGGCTGCGTGACCGAGGCGACCACCGATCCGGTGACGCCGCTGACCACGGTCTCACTGGCCGTGATCAGTCCGGGGTAGATGCGGGTTCGCATGCCGCCGGCATAGCCCATGACGTGAGCGCTGGCTCCGGTGTCGAAAAGTCCGATAACATAGTCTGTCTGTGGATTCACGCCGGTGGGGTAGTTCCCCCTGACCGATGTTTCCACATCGGCCTCCAGCTCCAGCTCGGCCTTGCGCCGGGTGGTGATGGAAACGGCAATCCAGGGCACGAAGCCGTCGACAGGAGGCGATTCGACCAGCATTTCATTCGCCAGCAGGGCGGTGGCTGTCCTGGCGGGGGCGGAATAGAGGCGGACTTTCTGGTCGGTCGAATGCTTGGCGGCTCCTTCTTCCTCAGATCGCAGGGGCACAGGGCGATCCTTCGGATACTGGATGCCCTTGATCCGCCTGCCGCCGCCGGCCTGCCAATCGACGTCCCGGCGTTGCCAGCCTTCGCTTGCGGCCTGGAGGACCGATGCCAGCGTCAGCAGAACGACAAGAATAACAGGAAGTGCCTTTCGGATTGCTGTCAGATCTGACCTTCTCACGGGCTGTCCTTTCCAATTCTCACCCATTATAGCATATCCGAGAGTCGTTTTCTGCCAGAAAGGGTGTGCGCCAATGCTCTCTACCCGTTTAGTGCCATGGCGGGCCGTTGGCGCAACGTCGAAAACTAAAGACGGTTGCCCGCTTGACTTGTTCCCCGACGGCGGTAAGATAGCAGCCGGATGGGTTTCTGTCCCCGTAGCTCAATTGGATAGAGCGTTGGCCTCCGGAGCCAAAGGTTAGAGGTTCGAGCCCTCCCGGGGATAGTGGGCGGTTTCTTGTCCGCCCGGGGGACATTGGCGTCAGGTGTTTCCCTCCATACATCATCGCAGTCCGTGTATCTGCCGAAGCCCACAGCCGTTTCCCCTCCGTCTGTGCTGTCGCGATATGCGCATCTCGCCCGCCGAAAACCGTTGCATCGCGGGGGAATTCGGGTAGCATGCCTTTCGGAAGATGCCTGGGAGGAGGACCGAACAGCGTTACATGGAACGGCACAGGTGCATATGGAGTGAAAGGCGAGGCCATGAGAGCAAAGGCATTCAGAGGCAGTTCCCTGTCGATCGTGTGGTGCGTGGCCATCGTGCTGTCGTTTCACGTTCGCACGGACGCGAAGACGAGGGCATGGCAGGGCACGATCACGATCCCGACGTATGGGTGGTCCGAGGACGTCAACCCGAAGTTCTGGGCCCTGGAGGACCGGATCAAGCTGTCCACCACCGTCAAAGGCGCGATCGTGTACCCCTATACCATGCAGGACCACCTCTATCGCACGAAAGAGGATCGGACCTACCGGGCGCTGTTCCTTGAAAACGAGTACCTGAAGGTGACATGTCTGCCGGAACTGGGCGGCCGGCTGCACTCGGTGCTGGACAAGACCACAGGCGCCGAGACGTTCCACCTCAACAACGTGATCAAGCCCAGCATGATCGCCATGCGCGGCGCCTTCATCAGCGGCGGCGTCGAGTGGAACGCCGGCCCTCAGGTGCACACGGTTACGATCCTCTCGCCCGTCGATGCGATGGTGGGGACGAACCCGGACGGCTCGGCCTATCTCGAAGTCAACAATCTGGAAAAGACCCTGCGGACCCGCTGGACCGTGCGCGTGACGCTGCATCCCGACCGGGCGTACCTGGACGAACAGATTCGCATTTTCAACCCGGTTGACGCGGTCAATCCGTACTACTTCTGGAACTGCACGGCCTTTCCCGCCAAGAGCGGCACACGGTTCATCTATCCGATGACGCTCGGGACCGATCACAACGGCACGGAGTTCTTCAACTGGCCGATCCATCAGGGCAGGGACCTCTCCTGGCTGAAGAACTACGAGACCTGGGCCTCAATCTTCTCGGTGGATTGCATCTTCGACTTCTTCGGAGCCTATGACGTCGATGACGATCGCGGCGTTGTACAGGTGGCCAATCACTACGAGTTGAGCGGCAAGAAGGCCTGGACGTGGGGCACGTGGGATTTCGGCTTGGTCAGCCAGAAGAACCTGACGGATGACGACGGGCCCTACATCGAGGTCCAGAGCGGGCCGCTCCCGACCCAATCCGACTATGGCATGCTGCTGCCCAGACAACAGGTCGCCTGGCGCGAATGGTGGTATCCGGTGCACGGACTGGGGGACGGTTTTGAGTTTGCCACGAAGGACATCGCGATCCAGACGCGCCGGGAGGACGGCCGGTTGCGTCTGAATATGATCGCGACGGGCAAGTTCCCCAACGCCACTTGTGTGGTCTCGCAGGACGGCAGGGACCTTCTGACGAGGCGGCTGGACCTGTCGCCGCAGGAGGCCTGCTCCGTTGTCGTTTCGCCCGCACCGCAGGGGGCAGCCGAGGTGACCATCCGGGCGCGGCAGGGCGATGTTCTGGCCCGTTTTGTGACGCCTCTGCCGATCCCGCAGGTGGCGCCTCCGCCCCGCACGAAGGTTATGGACAAGGCCGATGCGGAGCTGACATCGCAGGAAAAGCTGCTCAAGGGCCGCAAGTTCGATCTGGCGACCAATCGCAAGAAGGCTCGCGAGTACTACGAGACGGCGCTGGCGGACGACGCGGGCTGCTCGCCTGCCCTGGTCGGATTGGCCGTTCTGGACGTGGAAGCGGGCCTCTACGGCGAGGCGATCCCTCGCCTGGAAAAGGCCCTCGAACGAGACCCCGACGATGGGACGGCATGGTACTTCCTGGGTGTGGCCCGCCTGAAGCTCAATGAGGCGACGCAGGCCCTTCGCTGCGCCCGCCAAGCGGCACGGTATGCAGTGACCGCCTCGTCGGCCTTCGACCTCGCCGGCCGCGCCCACGCGGCGCTGGGCCAGAAGTCGGCGGCGGTCGAGGCGTTCGAGAAGGCCATGAGGCTCAATCCGAACGACACCAAAGCCAGGGATCATTGGTTGCTGGCCCTGTATGCGAACGGCGAAAAGCGCGCCGCATTCGAGGAGGCCCAGGAGGTTTCCTCGCAGTTCCCAACGGACCTTGTGCCCCGCGCGGTCTTGGCGCTGCAAGGCGACAAAGAGATGAAGCGTTTCATGAAGGAGGCTCGCGAATTCGTCGGCGAAGATGACTTCGAGATGATCGAGATGAGCCTGGCGTTTGCCGAGGCGGGCCTGGTGCGGGAAGCGTCGCGGCTGTTGGACGCTGTCTGCGTGGAGGCCGTGCCGGAGCCGCAGCGCAGTCCTCTGGCTCTCTACTACCGGGCCTATTATGCATCGCTGGCCGGCGATGCCGATACGGCGAGAGAGTGTCTGAAGCAGGCGTCAGGCATGTACCGGGACTACGTGTTCCCTTCCCGTCCTGAAGCTCTGGAGGTTCTGCGGTACGCGGTGCGCGAGAACCCGGACGATGCCTGTGCCCATCTGTATCTCGGTAATCTCTACGCCCACCTGGGCCGCGTCGCGGAGGCGCCGGCGCACTGGCAGAAGGCGGTCGACCTCGACGGATCGCTCAGCGTCGCGCATCGCAATCTCGGGCTTTACGCCTGGGCGCAGGAGCAAGACCTGACCAGAGCCGAACAGGCGTATCGCCGGGCCATCGCCGCTCGGCCGAAGGACCAGACGCTTTGTCGTGACCTCGCGGAGATTGTTCTGGAGCAGGGCAGGCGCCCTGAGGCGATCGAATTGCTGGAATCGACCCCGGGCGATCCGCTCAAGCGGGCGGAGATCATCATCCTGCTCGCGCAGGTTTGCTGCGACGAGCGGCGATTCGACGATGCGATTGAACTGCTCGAATCGACGCCGTACTTCGTGAACTGGGAGGGACAGACTGTTACGTGGGACCTGTTCTGCAAGGCCCACATGGAGCGTGGCCGGATGCGTTTCGATGAGGGTAGCTTCGCAGGGGCGTTGCAGGATTTCGAGGCGGCGCTGACCTATCCTGACAACATCGGGGTCGGACGGTCGAACAAGCCGCAGGAGGCGACGGCCCAGTACTGGCGGGGCAAGGCCCTTCAGTCGCTTGGACGCCTGCAAGAGGCCCGATCTGCCTGGAAGCTGGGTGCGGCCGGTGAGCCCGGGTCCAGCGAGCAGAACGCCTCGCGGGAACTCTGTCAGGTGGCGCTGAGCCAGACCGAGTGATCCTGGTGGCCAGAGGGATGACGATCCACTCGCTCCGTGGCAGAGACGCAAAGCGTTTCTTGCTTGGCGCAGCATCAGGGGGCCGCTATCGTGGGGCGGTCGAGTCGCGGTGTATGGCGCGATAACCATCTGTGGGAGAATGCCCATGGTTGAGTTGAATCCCAGCGGCGCGAATGTAGACATTCTCGATGCCTTCACCTCCAAGGTGGTCGGACGTGGGCTTCGCGTGGTCTTGCCGGAAGGACGAGACTCTCGGATCTTGCTCGCCGCCCGGGAGATCCGTCAACGGCGCATCGCCGAGCCGATCGTCCTGGGGACGCGTGAGCAGATCGAAGCGGCTTCAAAGGAGGCGGGAGTGTCTCTGGACGGCATCGAGACGCTCGATCCCAAGGACAGTCCACGTCTGGACGCGTATGTCGCGAGATACATGCAGGGTCGTGACGACCTCTCGGCGGGGATTGCCCGCCGGATGGTTGCCAAGGCCCTCTTTCACGGCGGGATGATGGTCGCCTGTGGCGATGCGCACGCCATGGTGGCCGGTGCCGCGACGGCCACGGCGACGGTCATTCAGGCCGGAGCGCTGACCGTGGGATTCGCTGCAGGCATCGAGACGGTATCGAGCTATTTTCTCATGATCGTGCCGCGGTTCGGCGAGGAACGGGACAAGGTGTTCATCTTCGCCGACTGCGCGGTCAACATCGACCCATCGGCCGGCCAATTGGCCGATATCGCATTGGCCTCGGCGCAGAGCGCTTCAGGCTTGTTGGCCGAGCCGCCGCGGGTGGCCTTGCTCTCGTATTCCACTCGTGGTAGCGCCGATGGGCCCAGCGCCGAGAAGGTCCGGCAAGCCCTTCAGATCGTTCGTTCGCGCCGGCCCGATCTGGTGGTCGATGGCGAGCTTCAGGCCGATGCGGCGGTCGTGCCCCGCGTGGCCCAGAAGAAGGTCAAGGACGCCAGCGAGGTGGCCGGCCGCGCCAATGTCCTGATCTTTCCCGACCTCGACGCCGGAAACATCGCCTACAAGCTGACCCAGTACATGGCCGGCGCCAGGGCGATCGGGCCGTTCCTCCAGGGATTTGCCAAGCCTCTGTCGGACTTGTCGAGGGGAGCGTCCGTTGAAGACATCGTCACCACGACGATTGTCACGCTGGCTCAGGTTAAGAAGGGCGGTCCGGGCGAAGGAAGGCAGGGCTGAGACTTCTGTGATGAAAGTGCTCGTGATCAACGCCGGAAGCTCCTCGATCAAGTACCAACTGTACGGCATGCCTGGCGCAGAGGTGCTGGCCAAGGGGCTTGTCGAGCGGATCGGAGAGCCGACGTCGAGGCTTGTACACAGTCGCGGCGATGATTCGGCTATCTTGGAGGAGGCGGTCGCGAATCATGAGGCCGCGATGGAGCTGATCCTCAGGGTGCTTGTCCAGCCGGGCGGGACCATCGAGGACCTTTCCGAGATCGAAGCCGTGGGCCATCGGGTGGTTCACGGCGGGGAAGAGTTCACCGGCTCAGTGATTATCGACGACCGCGTTCTGGCCTCGATCGAGCGATTCGCAGAACTGGCGCCGTTGCACAATCCGCACAACCTGGTGGGCATCCGGGCGGCGATGCGAAAGCTGGCCGGCACACCGCAGGTGGCCTGTTTCGACACTGCGTTTCATACGAGCATCCCGAAGGTGGCCCACATGTATGCGTTGCCTTATGAACTGTACGAGCGGCATCGTGTGCGGCGATACGGTTTTCACGGGACCAGCCATCGCTACGTCGCCAGACGGGCGGCGGCGATGCTCGGCCGGGACAAGTACGATCTGAACGCCATCACCTGCCACTTGGGCAACGGCTGTTCGATCGCTGCCGTGCGAAAGGGCCGGTCGGTTGACACGTCGATGGGGTTCACCCCGCTCGAGGGCCTGGTCATGGGGACGCGGGCGGGCGATTTCGATCCGGCGATCCTGTTCTACCTGGCGGACAAAGGCTACGACCTGGCGCGGTTGAACGGGCTGTGCAACAAGAAAAGCGGCCTGCTGGGCATCTCCGGCGTCTCCAACGACATGCGAACGCTCGAGAAGCACGCCGAGGACGGCGACGAACGCGCCAAGCTGGCCATCGAGATGTTCTGCTACCGCGTCCGCAAGTACATCGGCGCGTACTCGGCCGTGCTCGATTCGGTCGACGCTGTAGTCTTCACCGGCGGTATCGGCGAAAACTCCGCGCTTGTGCGCGAGTTGACCTGCCGAGACCTGGCGCATCTGGGCATCGTCCTCGACCCGAAGGCCAACGGCCAGGCGGGCGGGCGTGAATCGGCCGTCAGCGCCTCGGAAAGCCGCGTCCGGGTGCTGGTCATCCCCACGAACGAGGAACAAGCCATCGCCAGGGATGCGTTTGAACTGGTCGGCGGCAAGAGCGAACATGGAGCCAAAGGGCGAAGTGTGGAATATGACAGACAGGAAAGATGACGGTCGCTTTCTGGTGGATGTGGGCCTGCGGGACATGCCGTTTCCTATTCACGCGGTGTCGCGCGTGACGCCGGACGGACAGGCGACGGTGGCCGACATCTCGATCAACGCCCGAATCATGCAGACGTTCGAGGCACGCTGGATCGACCGGTTTATCCACGTGCTGCACAGCCATCGTGACAACATCGGGACCAAATCCCTTCGGCATAACCTCATCGATTATGTCGCCGAACTCGAAGCGACCGCGATCAAGATCGATTTCGACTACCCTTTCTTCATCGAGAAGCAGACCCCTGTCTCAGGCGAAACCTGCCTCGTGCGATATCTCTGCCAATACTCGGCCAAGGGCCATTCGACGGAGGAACCGGGCGTTGTCACCTTCAAGATCCAGGTGCCCTGCATCACGACGTATCCGGCCTCGAACGCCACCAGCCCAACGGGCCTTTTCGGCCAGTTGAGCATGCTCGACATCTCCGTGCAGAGTCACAACGACGTTTACCCGGAGGACCTTGTCGATCTGGTGGATCGGCATGTGCTGGCCTCGGTCTACTCCTTTCTCAGCGAGGACGACCAGCGGTTCATCATCGAGAAGGTGCACTCGGAGGAGAAGACCAGCGTTGTCGTGGTCGACGAGGTCAGGAAAGAGCTGGCGCGCGACCGCAACATCGAGTGGTATTCGATCGATTGCTCGAATTACGGCATGCTCCACTCCTACAGCACGGTCATCCGGACGGAGAAGAGCGCCTGGGTGCCGTTCAGCGGGTTTGACGACCATCTTTAGGACGATTGTGTGATCGGACGGACGCGCCGATCCAGAAGAAGGCAGGATCGACCATGGACGACAACAGAGCGTTTCGCGTCTTGAGTAGACGCGAGATCGAACTGCTGCGGATGCAGGGTTGCTTTGCCGAGGATTGGGGGCTGATCGAGGTGGCCGACGGATTCGATCCGGCGTGTGTACGGAATTCGCATTTTTCGGGCCGCGTACGGCTCGGCAGGTTCAGCGACAACGTGCGTCTGCCTGGTGGGTTCGAGAAACCCAGCGGGATCTACAACGCGGTGCTCTCCAACTGCACGGTCGGCGACAACACTCGCATCTCCAACGTCCCGGATCGCATCGCCAATTACGACATCGCTGAACGCGTGTGCATCGAGAACGTTTCGACCATGCAGGCCAATCCCGGTGCCACCTTTGGGAATGGGGTCGAGATCAGTGTGCTTAACGAGGCCGGAGGCCGGGAAATCCTGCTGTTCGACCGGTTGTCCGCCCAGTTTGCCTATCTGATGTGCCTGCATCGGTATCGCCCGAAGCTGATTGAACAGCTTCGCCGCATCGCGCGGCAATACGTCGAGTCCGTCCGCTCGGACCGAGGGCAAGTCGGCACGGGTGCGCGCATCTGTTCGGCAGAGGAAATCATCGACGTTCGGATCGGGCCCTTTGCGACGGTCAATCATGCTTCGAGTCTTCGGAACGGCACGATTCTCAGCTCCGAGGAGGCCCCGACCATGGTCGGGGTCAAGGTAATCGCAGAGGACTTCATCGTTGCCGAGAGTTCCTCGGTGACCGGTGGCGCCATGCTCAGCAAGGTCTTCGTCGGCCAGGGCTGCCAGGTGGGCCGGCAGTACTCGGCCGAGAATTCCGCCTTCTTCGCCAACTGCGAGGCTTTTCACGGGGAAGCGTGCTCGGTCTTCGCCGGGCCGTACACCGTGACGCACCACAAATCGACGCTGTTGATCGCCGGGTTGTTCAGCTTCTACAACGCCGGCAGCGGCACGAACGAATCGAACCACATGTACAAACTCGGTCCCGCCCATGAGGGCAAGCTGCTGCGCGGGACCAAGACCGGGTCGTTCAGCTATCTGATGTGGCCCTGCCGCGTCGGCCCGTTCAGCGTCGTGCTGGGCAAACACAGCACGAATTTCGACACCGGCGACTTCCCGTTCAGCCATCTCGAAGCGCGGTCGGACGGCAAATGCGCGATGATTCCCGGCTTTCATCTGACGACCGTCGGCACGGTCCGCGACGCCGCCAAATGGCCCAAGCGCGATCGCCGAAAGGACGCGACGAAGCGCGACGCCATCTCGTTCGAGGTCTTCAGCCCGTACACGATCGGCAAGATGATCAAGGCCACCCGGCGGCTCAAGGAGTTGCAGGACGCCACCGACAGGTCTGTCGAGGAGGTCTCCATCGGGGGCGGACTGGTCAAGAGATTGCTCCTGCGCACCAGCCAGAAATACTACCGCACGGGGATCGAGATGTATCTTCTGGAGAAGGTCGTCCAGAGGATCGAAGCGGCCCTCGACGATGCCAAACGCAATGAGAAGGCCGGCTCGGCGGCCTTGCAGGATGCGGTATACAGCCCGGACTGGGTGGATATCGCCGGGCAGCTCATGCCTCGCCAGCGACTTGTCGACCTGGAGGGTGCGCTGGAGACCGGTTCGGTGGCGACGCTGGACGCCTTTGACGCGGCCATCGCCAACATCTTGCGGCACTATGGGGCGGATGAGTGGGCTTGGGTCAGGAACGCCTACGAAGAGGTTTTCGGTGTTCCCGTGGGGGAACTGACCGCCGAGAAGGCCTGTGCAGCGGCACGGGAATTGTTGAGAGTCAAATCGAAATTCCTGAACCTTGTCACGGCCGATGCCCAGAAGGAGTTCTCCGAATCCAGCCGGCTGGGGTACGGTCAGGATGGTGAGGTCGACGACGTGGAGCGGGATTTCCGGCAGGTCCGGGGTCTATACGAGGAGAATCAGTTCGTCTTGGAGATGAATCGCAGCATCGAGCAGTTGCATCAGAGGATCGAACGTATCGAACAAGCGATTGGTCGGCAACAGGGAACGAAGTCCATCTGTCTGTGATTGAAAGGAAGGCACTCATGAGGGTCATCATTCAGCAGGATTACGAGACGGCCAGTGCCTGGGCGGCGGCGTACGTAGCCAGAGCGATCAACGAGTTCAAGCCGACGCGCAGGAAACCGTTTGTGCTGGGCCTGCCCACCGGCTCGTCACCGCTGGGCACGTACAAGGAGCTGATTCGTCTGAACCGATCCGGGAAGGTCAGTTTCGCCAACGTCGTGACCTTCAATATGGATGAGTACGTGGGACTGCCGAAGGCGCACCGGGAGAGCTATTATTCCTTCATGTGGCACAATTTCTTCGGGAAGATCGACATCAAGAAGTCCAACGCGAACATTCTCAACGGCAATGCGAAGAATCTCCAGTCCGAGTGCGACCGATATGAGAAGAAGATCCGAGGCTACGGCGGCATCCAACTGTTCGTCGGTGGGATCGGCCCCGATGGGCACATTGCCTTCAACGAGCCCGGCTCCTCGCTGACCAGCCGCACGCGGGTCAAGACGCTCACGATGGACACCATCATCGCGAATTCGCGTTTCTTCGATGGCGACCTGGACAAAGTGCCCAAGACGGCGCTGACGGTTGGTGTCGGGACGGTGATGGACGCCAGGACGGTGCTGATCATCGTGAACGGCCATAACAAGGCCCGCGCCCTTCAGCAGGCCGTGGAATGCGGCGTCAACCACATGTGGACAGTTTCCTGTTTGCAGTTGCACCCGCGCGGGATCATTGTGTGTGACGACGCGGCGACGGCGGAGATGAAGGTCGGAACCGTCAACTACTTCAAGGACATCGAGAAGGACAACCTGAACCCGAAGAAGATCCTGGCCGGGTCGCGCAAGTGACGAGCCGCCGAAAGAGGCGTGGGTCGGCTGCTCTATCGAACCTCTGTCGCTGACTACATTGGGGCAGAAACGGAGCAAGTCTATGTCGGACGTGGAAAGACGAGTGAAGGAAGTGGTGGCCCGAACGCTGAAGATCGATCCCGGACGGATCACGGACAAATCCCGCTTCGTGGAGGACCTGGGAGCCGAATCGATACAAAGCGTCGAGCTGGTGGCGGCTTTCGAGGAGGAATTCGACATCGAGATGGACGAAGAAGAGGCCCTTGAGGTCAAAACCGTCGGGAAGGCCGTGGAATTCATCCAGAAGTACGTCTGACGGGTGTTTGCCGACGCCTTTGCCCGCAGGTCGGAGACGAGACGCCCTTCTGATTGTGTTGTGCCGCGTGTTCAGTGTAATGTCGCTGTCTCGCTGGTGTGCGGCCGAGTCGGTCTGCGAATCGTGACAGAAAGGACTTATGATGACCCACCAAACTGTAGTACGCGTCGTGCTTTGTTCCTGTCTCGGGGCTCTGGTTGCCGCCGGGGTCGGCTGCGAACTGGGAGGCAACAGGCCGGCCCACCAGGGAGGCCTTGTGACTGAGCCCTATCGTCTCGATACGGGGCTGGTCTCCCGGTCGATTTGTTTTGAGAACCCCTCTGGTGCCGCAGGACAGGGCGGCAAGACGGCCAGCAATCTGGGGCCGGGCCGCAAAGGGGCCCCCGCAACGACCCTCAAGGCCGGCCAGGAGATCCAGCTCTGTGACATCTACGGTTCCGGCACGATCCGGCACATCTGGATGACCACCGCCAACAACCCCACAAACCTGCGGTCGCTCGTGATTCGCGCCTGGTGGGACGGGCAGACGCATCCGAGCATCGAGTGTCCCATCGGGGATTTCATGGGGACCGCCCACGGCAAGGTTACGCCATATTTCTCCGCCGTGCACTCGCTGGGCCGAAACGCCG
Organism: Phycisphaerae bacterium; assembly: GCA_012744475.1. Taxonomy (GTDB): domain Bacteria; phylum Planctomycetota; class Phycisphaerae; order Sedimentisphaerales; family Anaerobacaceae; genus Anaerobaca. The sequence goes on along the minus strand of JAAYBV010000110.1, from coordinate 6,325 downwards.
GCATGAACATCTGGCTGCCGATGCCGTTTGCCAACCGTGCCCGAATCACGCTGACCAACGAGGGCAATGAGAACGTTCCGCTGTTCTATCAGATCGACTACACCACGCAAGATGTCCATCCGTCGGACGTCGGTCGCCTCCACGTGCTGTTCGCGCGGGAGAATCCGACCACCGAGAAGCGGGATTTCGAGCTCCTTCCCAAGCGGACGGGCAAGGGCCGCTACATCGGCGCCCTGATGGGGATTCGCAATCTGCACCCGGATCAGTGGTGGGGCGAGGGCGAGATCAAGATCTTCATGGATGGCGACAGCGAGTTCCCGACGATCGTCGGCACCGGCAGCGAAGACTACGTGGGCCTGTCCTATGGGATGCAGCAGACGCCGTACCTGTACAATGGGTGCAATCTCGATCAGGAAAGCTTCATCTCGATGTATCGGTGGCATCTTCCCGACCCGATCTACTGGCAGCGCGAATGCCGGATCACGATTCAGCAGATCGCGTGGAAGAATGGCCTGGCCGAGACCGAGGATGACTGGTCGACGGCGACGTTCTGGTACGAGCCGGTTCCCAGCGAGCCGCTGCCGCCCATGCCGGGCGTCGAAAAGAGAACTGCCAACATCTGGCAGGACAACAAGTAATGGAATACAGCCCGTACAAGGAAAGGATGAGAACTATGTCACGTAGTGCGTTTGCAGTCGCGCTGGCCACGGTGATGCTTCTGGCGCTTGCCGGTTGCCACAGGTCGGCGGAGAAGTCCGCATCCACGGCAGAGGACATGCCCGGCGGAATGGTGAAGTTGTTCAGCGGCAAGGACTTAACCGGCTGGCAGGCCGAAGGCGGCGCCAGGTGGGTCGTGGAAGACGGGCTTCTAATCGGCACGCAGGGCGAGGGCAACGCGCCGGGAGACCTCTTCACGACCGCAAGCTTCGACGACTTCGTTGCGACGGTGACCTGGCGAGTGGAGTGGCCCTGCAACAGTGGCGTGTGGTTCCGCTATCAGTCTCCAGGCAAGGCGTACCAGGCCGACATCCTCGAGTACACCAATCCCGAGTGCTATTCCGGGACGCTGTACTGCCCTGGGAAGATGTTCCTGGCGATGAACACCGACAAGGCATTGGTGAATCGCGAGGGATGGAACACGATCCAGATTCGGTGCGAAGGGGATCGCTCGCAGATCTGGTTGAACGGAAAGCAAGTCGCGGATGTGCACGATGATACGACTGCCTCCGGCAAGATTGGGTTCCAGGTCCACCCGGGCGCCGAGTTCGGGCCGATGAAGATCGTCGTTCGCGAGGTGCTCGTGAAGGAGCTGTGATCCGTCGCTCCGGCGTGAAGATCAGATGGTCGGCGTGAGCCACCCGCTGTATGTCCTTGTGTCATCTGCGGGTATGTCTTGTGCGCGTGTGCGCTCCGCTGTCGTCATGGAGGCTGGTTGTGCCGCGATCCTATTTCCCATTTTGTGCAAAGCCACATGCTTTTTGCCTTGACTTTTCCCGTTCCTTGCCTATAATGCCGTCCAGGTTAGGTGATAGTGACGGGTATATGGCCAGAAGGATGTGGCCCCACGTGGATGGGTTCCTGCCTTACTGGTTACGTCCAGCCTTAGGAGGAGGCGCGATGGCAGTAACCACACAGAAATCCTTTCTCTCCGACCAGGAATGGGTGCAGGTCAGACGGACGCTGGGATTGTCCCCGAGGCAAGCCGAGATTGTCAGGCATCTTCTGCTTGGCGAGTCCGACAAACAGATCGCCAAGGAGTTGCGGATATCGATACCCACAGTGAGGACCCATCTGGGACGTCTGTTCCAGAAGTTCGAGTTGAATGATCGGGTCGAGTTGATCCTTCACATCTTCGGCCATGTGCGAGAGAATGACGCGAGGACCCTCGACGCGGAGCACATGGCGTTTCGTTCCGAGACGATCGAAGCAGACGCGTAGTGGCCTGTTGCGCCACGCGATTCGTCGAACCGGCTGCCTGCACGCCGTGTCCGGCGGAGCGGCGTTTTCCGATCTCCCGCCAATCCAGTCACAGCACAAAACAGGGCCACGCCATCTGCCGGGCTGCTGCCTCGGCACGTCCGCATTTCCGATAATGTTCACCGGCAGGTTTCTCTCGATTGGCCACCCGTGTCGTTCGGGTCTCAAGGTCCATCACGATCCAGCGGTCCTTGCGGAGATTAGAGGACGCTGAAAGTGCGCCACGCCAGAGGTGGTCTTCTGTGCAATCCCCCCTCAAGCCTTCCCAGTATTCAGCCGATGGGCGGACTGTGGTAAGGGGCCGCAAACGCTCATTGGTATGGAGACGTTGACTATGAGATACGGTTCAATCGGTGCATTCACATTCGACCTGACGCGCGAACAGAGACAAGTGTGCACCTGGGTGGCCAGGCAGGCGAGCACGGGGATCACGAGGATCACCTATGACGACCTGAGAGAAGCCATGAAGATGTGGGACGATCGGCAGATCACGCGGGTTTTGCGCCAGATCCGAGAGCGGCTGGACGAGGTGCATGAAATGGTGCAGTTCCCCATCGTGAACACCACCCGGCCGTACTTCGACGTCCATCCCAACGCCGACTACATCTGGGATGACTACTGCCGGGCAGAGCAAGAAGCCGATGGCTTGCCCTTCGATGACGCCCCCGACCCCCTGGAAGCCAGTGATGCTCTGGTGTATGGCTGCACTGCCTGCACCGTTTAATGTGTCGTCAACTGTCCGCAACGCAAAGATAAGTCTTTGGAGAGAGGTGGGTAAATGGGTCTACCGCAGAAATCCGACCTGAAGGAACAACAACTGGGCTGCTACCGGCTGTGGGTCAGGCCAAAGGCGTCCGACAAGAAGACCAAGAAACGCGGCCATTCTATTCTCGGACCCTACTTCTCGAATTCGAAGCGGTAGGTTCGTCTCGTCGCAGGGTGATGGAAGAGTCGCATCGGGGTTTCTCGGAGCGAGGAGCGTCGCAGAAGGCCCTATTGCCATCTCGATGGCTGGATTTCCGTGCGGGATTCCGATGACCGTCTGAGATCGCAACACAGGCTGACGTCGTTGATGGCATGGAACAGATGCGCCACCGGCTACTTGGAGACCGACCTGATACTCCGTATGCTTTCCAGGGGGGCTAACCTGCCTCCCGTCTGCGTTCGGCCGGCATGCCGACAGGCAGACCGAAGAGACGAAGATTTGCCGCTTGAGAGAGGCAGACGGGACGATGCCAGAGAGAACGTCCGAACGACAGAAGCTGTTGTCTCTAGACCGAGCCGAGGCTCTCTCCGCCCGGCCGGACGCATCGATCCACCAGACGCGAACTCCGCAACCGGCGTCGCCCTCGCGACGTTGTCAGCCCGCCGGAACCTCTCGACGCAGAAGACGTCTGACGTGGGGAATGGGTATCACCGCGATCGTGCTGGCGATGGTCTTCGGGGCCAATCAGGCTGGGCTCATCAACCTGGATTTCGTGCGCGCGGGCATCCTCAGGCATGTTGCCGGTGTCTGCCCCGATCGGGCGAATGCCTACGCCTTCCTGGGCAAGCACTACAGCTCTGCCGGCCGTCCGGAAGATGCCGTGAACGCCTGCGAGAAGCTCGTTCACATCAGCCCGGAGGACCCGCAGGCCCACGTCCTGCTCGGTAACGCCTACGACGCTGCTAACCAGACGGACGTGGCGACCGGTTGTTATGCTAAAGCCCTGGAGCTGGATCCCAACTGCTATGAAGCCCACATCGGATTGGGCAAGGTCCGGTCCGTTGTAGGCGATTACGCCGAGGCGCTCAAATCCTACGAGCGAGCAGTCAAGATCAAGCCCGATGCGGCCGGCGCCTATGTCTCCCTCGGCATAGTCTTCTCGAACCTGGGACGGTATGAAGAGGCGATGCAGGCCTTCAAACAGGCCAAAGAGCTCGACCCGCAGATCAGCGACACGCAAATCCGTTCCGGCAAGGCCTGTCTCGAGGCAGGTCAGTACGACGAGGCGATCAGTTGTTTCAAGAGCGTTGTTCTGTGCGACCAGGGGCATGCCCAGGCTCACTACAACCTCGGACGGGCTTATCTGCGAGCGGGGGACACGGCCTTGGCCCTTGAGGAACAGCGAATTCTCCAGCGACTGGATCCGGCGCTGGCCGACAATCTCCTCGGCATGATCCATGAGTAATGGTGTGTTCAGGCAAGTCCCCAGTGCGGCCATCGCGACCATGCCGTCGACTCAGGGAGAACGCGACGCTATTTCCCGTTGTCATCGAAAGTGATGATACGGAATACGTAGTCTCCACAATTGCCTGCCTTTCCGCACTCCGGCATCTTACGACAAGATGAGATGCATTCGATGGATGAGCTGCTGGCGATGTGCCGGGCCACGCGTTTGTGCCGTGTGCCGGTGGCTCCAGTCGCCGCAAAAAGAGTCGACCACTTGTCTCGACGGTGACGCAGGCGAGCCATCGTGTGTGCCCTCGTCGCGCCGGTCCGGCGTGCCGCAGTAGTGAGTTCTCGCATGCCGGCAGGAACGCTTGTTCTGCGGAGAAACGGCCTACCGGGGAAGGGCCGAGTGAAATGGGTAGTTACTGACATACATGGAGGTGACCTATGAAGAAGCAAGCATTGTTACTGTTGCTCGTGCTTGGCATCAGCACAACGGCGTGGGGCTCATTCGCCTGCGTGACCGTGCCGCCCTGCGCGGGTTGTTGCGAGGACGTGACGATCAACGTCAAGGCGTGTCTGCCATACGAATGTGATCCTGCCGGTCCGCCCAAGGTCTGTGTCCGCGGCAACATGGTCGTCGTGGATATCTGCTACGAGTGCGAGGACTGCGAATGTGGCGGGTGCACGCTGGTGGATAAGAATGTCACGGTTGCTCTGTGCCCCGGCGCCTATTCGGTCCTGGTCAGAGTGAGTGTCGACTGCGAATGCTGGAAATTCGGCCCGCGGGTCAGCGCCATCGGTTCGGCGTTCTTCAAAGTCTGTCCCTGCGATCCATGTTGGCCCTGGGGCTGCACCCCGGCTCAGTAGAGCCGCCGGTCTTCGGAGTTGACACGTCACAGGTGATTCCACCCGTGACTCCGCGCGGCTCCCGAGACTGGGACGCCGCAGGTTCTGGAGGGTTCTTCCCCGGCACGGGGGAGGGTGACTTTTCTTCCTGGTTCCCTCGTCTGAAGCTTCACGTCAGCGAATATCTTGCCTTTCTTGCCTGTTTTTCCTTGACAAACGCCAGTGCTGTGTATATGAAGATAATCACTGCCGGATGGAGCCGGTCGGTTGATTCTCGTCGGGCAGGGACACGGAGTGAGGGTCCCATCGTACGAGCACATCACCACGTCAGTCTGTCGGCTCGTTGGCTCCGGCAACGGAGGATCGCGGTCGTGTGACAGGCTGTCTTCATGTCCTGGTCGCGTCTCACAGGGAGTCGATCTGCCTGAATGGAGTCGGCCGCAAGCCGGATGAATGGGTTTCTTACAGGGAGGTAGAGTATGAAGAAGAGACATGCATGGGTGTTCCTGGCCGTTCTCGCAATCAGCGGTACCGCCTGGGGCGCCATGGTCACAACAGGGTCGGCCGGTGGCATCGGCATGATCGGCGGGCAGACCGTCGGCGTGGTGCACGTCCCCGGCACGTACGGGGGCAACGCCGGAGTGCACGTCTCGGTGCTGGATATGGCGACCAATGCCGTCGGGACCGTCATAACGGGCAACAACACGCTTTGCCAGGAGGGTTCCGTTCTCTGTGGGGGCAATGATCAGCAGACCCCGCCCTGCCACACAGGGTGCTGGCCGTATTGGCCGATCTGGTTCTGGCCCTGCGGCAACGTCGTGACCTCCTCGAACTCGACGAGCACCACGACCGCCAACGGTCCTGGTTGTAGTGCGACCGCCGAGACATCTGGAATGTCCGTAGGACCGGGAAGCTCCAGCAGCTCCCACAGCTATGCCGAAAGCGTGAATCCGTAGCCCCATGTAGTCATCGAAAGGCCCCGGGGACCCAACCAAAGGTGTCTCCGGGGCGATCAAACACCGCTGCTCCTCCGGCCCGGCGCTGCACCCTGACTCCGCCGTTCACAAGTGAAATCCAGAAGAAGCGTGGCCAAGCCTGCCGGTAGTTGTCAAGTCGAATGAGACAGTTCCTTTTTGGAATTAAGCTCTAATTCATGGCTTGGTTTTCCGGGGTTCTTGGGTGGATTGATCCAGACGGCCTGCGGGGGGAGGGCCGCCTCAGGTGGCTTGCGTACAAAGCGGTTTGGATGCCGGTGATAGGCGGCGTCCAAGGCCGCCTGACGCGATTGGCGAACCTGTTCGACCCGGCCGTAGTGGACGTCGCCGGGCGTATAGAGGGCCAGGCCGG
>JAAYBV010000109.1 GCA_012744475.1 Phycisphaerae bacterium | reverse complement strand
TGGTCCAAAGCGATAAATCCCAGGGGTCTGGGGACAGCGTCTCCAGAAAGAAAAAACCCAACGTGGCTACCGGTCGGCTCGTGACTGTCACGACCTACCGTGTTGCACTTCGCATGTTAATGCGCCTTGCCTTGGTCCTGCCCTTCTCCTACAATGCGAGCTTCGATTTGCAGACGCTTGCACTCTGCGAAAACAAACGCAGACAAGCGCGACAGAAGTCGATTGGGGGTTGACGAGTGTGTATCAGGAATTCAACTCGGCACACAAGTGTACATCCGGACTCTGCGACCCGAAACTGGCAGCCAACGGCATGGTCCGGCAAGAATGGGTCGCACATGGCGCCCCAACGCTTTGCTTCGTGACACGCTCGGTTGGCGAAGTGAGCGAGACATGGATGTGGCGTCAGATCGTTGGCTTCACTCGCCTTCGCCACCATGTCCTCACCTGGCGGTATGTCAACCGAGAGATGTTTCCCGTCGGGGATGTGCCTATGCACATTCTGGAGGAGCCGGGGTGCTGGCCCGAGAAAACGCCTCGGCTGATCCGATGCCTCCACCGATTGCGCAACCTGCCCAGGTGGAATTTCCTGGCCACGACGCGTCGTGAGTACGCGAGCATCGAGAAGGTCCTTCGCGAGATGCGTCCGGATGTGATGCTGTGTCAGTATCCGATGATGGCTCTGCGCATGTTGCCGATCGTGCGCCGGCTCGCCATCCCTCTGACCGTGCATTTCCACTCCATCGGTTTGAGCAGCGCCTTAGAGAACCGATGGTACCGATGGAGCCTGGGGCCCGCTCTTCGTCACTTCGACAAGATCGTTGTGGTCAACCTGAAACAAAGGGACTGGATGCTCGAACACGGAGTAAGATCGGAGAAGGTGCATGTGATTCCGTGCGGCGTGCCGGTCGACGAGTCGATCCCCGCTCCACCGGGCGAGCGAAGCGGCGCGCCGCCCCAGTTCACCGCGGTGAGCCGTCTGCTCAAGATCAAGGGGATCGATATCACGATCCGCGCCTTTGCGGGCGTGGTCGCGAAGATTCCCGAGGCTCGCCTGGTGATCGTCGGCAACGGCCCGGACCGCCAGGAATTCGAGGCGCTTGCGGCCGAGCTCGGTCTGAGCGGCAGCGTTCGCTTCACCGGATGGCTTTCCGAGGACGGAGTGAGGCAGCAGCTCCGGCAGTCGGACGTCTTCGTGCAGCACTCGCTGTTTGCCGAGGGCTGGCCGGTCGGCGTGGCGGAGGCCTCCGCCATGAGACTGCCGGTTGTCGTGACCGATTTTGGCGGGCTGGCCGAGCAGGTGGTCGACGGGGTAACCGGTTTGATTGTCCCCGCGCGGGATGTAGGCCGCATGCGAGACACCATGTTGAGACTGGCGCGCGATCCCGATCTGAGACGGAGGATGGGAACCGCCGGACGAGAACGCATGGCCCGGTACTTCAACGTCAAGGGCCAGATCGCCAAACTCGAGGACGTCTTGATCGACTGCGCTCGGAGAAGATGAGACCGGCCTGGCGCTGCGCGACAACCGACGACCCACAACCGCCCATGGAAAACACCCTGAAGGGCTCACCGACGAGATCGAAAGGAGCCGGAGACAGCATGAGACGACTTGCAGTGGCTCTCTTGATCGGCAGCCTGGCTCTGCCATGCAGCGCTTTGACACTTGGCGAGCTGGCGGACATCTTCGAGGCAATGGAGTCCTCCATAGCGGACGTCAGCATCGAATATGAATGGTACAACCAGGAACCATCGACGGCGGAAGACACGCGCGCCACGGGCCTGCTTTCTCCGGCGTCGAGGGAGGAATGCTCGTTCACCACGGCAAAACCGTTCCTGGAACGTCAGTTGTACTCCCGCAAGGTGGACTTTTCCACGCCCGACGGCCGGGTGTTCACCTCCGACGTACGATACGCCTACAACGGCGACGTATTCAAACAAGTGACCATCGGCGCACCGAACGAGCACTCGCCGGAGGGATTGATCACGAATCGCAAGGACATGCTTCGCAAGTGGAACCTCACCCCCATGGCCTTTACGGTCTTCCGCTTCTATCGCGAGGGACTGCTGTCCCAGGGTTTGAGGGAACACCCCAAGTCCTTTCGAGTCGTCGATGAGATCGGCCAAGTGCGGGACTTCCGCACCGTGGAGCTGGACTGCGTGACAGACACAGGGGCCGTTCACACCAGAGTGTTCCTGTCCGTCGATCATGGCTACGCTCCCGTTCGATTTGAATACGTGTCCCTGTGGCAGAAGGCTGTGACCGTCGAGGTGGACGTCCTGGCGCTGGAGGAGGTCGCCGACGGATTGTGGTTTCCTGTCAAAGGCACCACCGGATGGGACGCCGAGAACGCAAGGAACGTGTACGAAGCGAAAGCCGTCAAAATCAACCAGAACCTGTCGAGAGACGATTTCGATCTGGAGTTCCCGCCGGGAAGCGTCGTGAGCGACCAGAGGAGAACCTCTCTTCGTAAGGTTATGGTCCTGGCGATCCTGCCGATCGTAGCGATAGCGGGAATCGCGATCCATCGAAGGGTGAGATTCCGTTCGCGCGCGCAAGGGACTGCCCCAAAGGCCCACACACGATGACCGTCGGCCTTCAGCGGGCCGGTTCGTGGACGCCGAGGGAAGGACGCGAGGAGGCGGGGACGGGATTGCCGAAGAAGTCGCGGGCGCCGTTGTCGGCGATGGCCATACCCGATCCGACGCAGGGTGAGTCGGACTGAAGCCTGAAGAACGGCATGGTCTGCAGCTGCCGAGGGTCGGTGGGGAGCTTCGTCAGGTCGCTTGGCAGAACGAGCTTCGGATCGCCTGTCAGGCCGACCATCCGACCATCGAGCATCTCCTTGGCGGTCGCGCGGGCCCAGTCCGCCAGCGTCTCGAACACCGGGTCGCCATTCTGGAACACGACGCCCTGCTCCGACGAGATGTGGTAGAGGTTGTTCTCGAACACTGCCTGGTGCAGGGGCCCAACCACTGCGGCCTGTCCCGCCCGGAGGATGTTGTTGCGAAACACCAGTCGCGCGATGTCATGTGTCGAGCAGATCGCATAGCGGTCGTTGACGACGACGTTGTTGTACACATGGGCGTCCGAGATGCCCTGATCGCCCGCCCAGAAATAGATGCCGCTGAAGTGGTTCGCCAGACCGTCGTCCACACTGACATTGTAGCGACAGATGTTGTCCTTCCACACGCCGGCGCCGGGATACTGGCACAGCAGGTAGCCGCACCCGTGGTTGTGGTACGACAGGTTGTATTGGAGAATCGAACGCGTAGCGCCTCCGTCGAGATCGAAACCTCCGCCATCGGCCGCGCCGGGCGCGGTCTTGTTGTCGTGCGAGATGCAATGCTGAATCGTGAGCCGATCGCAATCCCATCCCCAGATGCCGACGGGGCCATTGCCTTGGCGAGGCATATCCCAGCCGTTGTCGAAGGCCAGGCAGTATTCGACAAGACCGCCATCCAAGCCGCCGACCACGATGCCGTTGCCGCTGTGGTTGGTGAGGTTCTTCGGATCGCCTGGGTTGTTCCTGACGACGCAGTGCCCGATGTAGAGGTCCTTCGTGCGCGCGCCGTCGCTGTCCCGGGACGTCGAAATGCCCGCGAAACCGTTGTCGTGGGCATCGACGTGTGTGATTCGCACGTTTCGGCCTCCCATCACAGCCACGCCGGAAAGGCGAAATCCGCAAACGTCCAGCGAATCCAGCGTGACGTGCTCGGTGCGGTCCAATTCCAGGCCGTTGCCGTCGTTGCCGTTCTTGCGTCCGCTGCCGACGAACGCCAACTCTGAGATCGTAACGCAGGCGCAGCCGGTCAGTTGAAGGCCGCAGGCGGTTCTGCCATCGATCACCGCGCGACCCTCGCCAAACGAGCCGATGCGCATCGGCTGCTCCTGTGTCCCGCTGTCCTCGCGCTGAAGGCAGAGCGTGCCAGCAAACGTCTGCCCACCTGCAAAGAGAATGCGATCGCCAGGGGCGAAATCCATCTTGTTGACCTGCGCGATGCTCTGCCAGGGCTTCTCACGAGTGGTCCCAGGATTGCGGTCGTCGCCTCGCTGGACATCCACGTAGTACGTGCGGGAGTTCTGAACAGCCTCCATTTCGCCATCGACCGGCGCCGCCCGGCAACCGGAGACGATCGCAGCCAGAAAGCAGGACGCCAACAGGCACAACGCGCAGGAGTTGTCTCGTGATTTCTGCGCCATGTGGGTCATTGCTCCAACGCGATCACGGCCACGCCAAACCGGTCCAGTCTCAGGGTTCTATCCGTTCGCCCGCCGCTCAGCAACTCCACCTTGCCTTCCGGCACGTTCACTGTCGCCGGCTGGTCCGTGTGGTTCATGACGAACAACAGCTTCTTTCCCTGTCCCTGACGAATCGAGGTTTCCACTCCGTTGGGCGGATCGACCACGGGCCGGATGTCGGCGCCTTTGAGCAGTTGGGCAATCAGAGCGTCATAGAAGGACTCCTGCTCGATGACCGTGCCAACATACCATCCCTGGCCTTTGCCCAAGCGGTTTCGCGTCACAGCCGCGAACGGCTTCATGTGCCACTGCTCCGAGTATCGCGCCAGCGTTTCGGCGCCCTCGGGAACCACCCAATCCGTGTATCGGATGGCATTGTAGCTGCCATCGAGACCCGCCTCGCCTTTGACGGCATAGCGCACGTTGGACCCCAGCGCGCTGTACTCTTCGATGCGGATTCCCAACGCCGGCGACAGCAGCCCAGGGAGCGTGCGCTCGTGGCAGAGGTTGTTGCAGTCCTTGATGCCCGTCCGACAGTCGGCCAGCAGAACGCCGCCCTTTTCGACGTAGGAGACCAGCTTGCGGGCCGTCTCGTCGGGCATCACGTTCAGGTCCGGCGCCAGGACCAGCTTGTACTTGGCCAGATCGGCCTGGCGATTGACGAGGTCCGCATTCACGCCCACGCGAGACAGGGCATTGTAGTATCGCAGGATGGCGGCCTGGAGACTGTTGCCCTCGTACCCAGGCTGGAAGCCGAGCGACCAGAGATTGTCGTAGTCGTAGAGGATCGCGACATCCGAGACGACCGTGGTTCCCCTCAGACGGTCCTCCAACTTGCGGAATTCCCGGGCGGTCTGTGCCGCCTCGTCATAACGCCGCAGCGGCCTGCCATCGTGCCCGAGCAGGCCATGCCAATACTGCTCGCGTCCTACGGTGCACGTGCGCCATCGGAACCAGATCTGGCCATCCGAGCCGTGCGCCAGTTGCTGGTACGCGATCTTGCGAATCTCGCCCGGCCAGGGGTTGCGTCCGAACGAACCCCATCCGCAGGGTCCGGCGGTCTGCTCCATGATCATGAAGTTCTTGCTCTTCAGCCCGCGCATGACATCGGCCGCCAGCGAGGCACTGTAGGGAATGTCCGGCTCATCGAACCAGATCGGGTAGTTGTCCCATGTCACGAAGTCCAGGTCCTCGGCCAGATCGTAATAGTCCAGGTCGCTGAACAAACCCATGAAGTTGTGCGTCACGAAGTCGTCCGGACAGATCGCGCGGAGGATGCGGACCTGATCGGCCTGGAATCGCACGCGAAGCCAGGAGGTGAAGCGTTTGAAGTCCAGGCACGCGCTGGGATTGCCCATCGCCCACATCTCACCGGTGCGATTGTCGGGAAAGGTGATCTCGCCCCAGGTGGTGAACGTCAGGCCCCAGAAATGGTTGCCCCAGGCGCGATTCAGGCCGTCGAGCGTCCCGTACTTGCGGCGCAGCCAGTCCTGAAACTCGGCCAGGCAGGTGTCACAGTGACATTCGCCTCCGCCGAACTCGTTGTCCGTCTGCCAGCCGATCACGTGGGGCGACGAGGCGAAATGCTCGGCCATCGCGCGCGTGATGCGTTCCGAGAGCAGCCGGTAGGCGCCGCTGGTGAAGCAATTGTGCTTACGGCCGCCCCAGACGATGCGGGTCGCATCGGGCTGCTGCCGCAGCGTCTCGGGATACTTCCGCGCGACCCAAGCGGGCATCACCGCCGTCGGCGTCCCGAGGATGACCCGGATGCCGTGACGGCCCAGCAGCGTCACCGCCTCGTCCAGCCAGCCGAACTCGAACCGGCCCTCCTCCGGCTCCATGTTGATCCAACTGAACTCCGCAAGGCGCACGACGTTGAACCCCGCCTCCTTCATGAGCCTGGCGTCGGTTTCCCATCGGTCACGAGGCCAGTGTTCGGGGTAGTAATCGACGCCGATGAGCATGGCCCCTTTCTCCGGCAGGGCCTCCTGCATTTGCACCCTCGGATTGGCGACTTGTCTCTGACCCTGACAGATGTTTGTGAGACACCCCACTGCCACAACACTCAGAATCGCTGCTCTTACGTTCGTCTTCATCGCTATGGCTCCACGGTCAGTTCATTCAGGCGGCAGCGGCACGCGCTGCCAGCCTTCCGTGCCGAAGCGGAAGTCCCGCTCCACGAATTCCCAGACGACCACCGTCTTGCCCCTGAGCAAGGCGGGCCGGCGCGCCAACTGCTGGCGGACCAGCGTCGAGGCGCCGCCGTCACTGACGATGCTGCTCAACCCGAAACCCAGATTGCTCGCCAGGTGCGCGACGAAGCCGCCGCTGCCGGGCTCATCCCGCTCGAAGATCCGCAGGAAGCTGTCGCCCAGAACCAGCACCGGCGAGTTCGGGTCGTCCGCGTAGAGCTGTCCGGTTTCCGCATCGACCACCTGCGTGCAATCCATCCGCTGCGGCTCGAAGAGCCGCTCCACTTGCGGCACGCGCATCATGCGCAGCACGTCGCCATGCCGCTCGACGCGAGCAGACCTCGTCTCGTATCTCGTCGGTCTCTTCTCGATCCAGCCCAGATCGACCAGCCGGTTGGCGACCGCCTCGGCGGCCAGCCTCATGCCGTCGGGCGACCAATGGCTATCCTGTGCAAGGTAACAAGCGGGACTGCCGGCTCTCCGCTTGGCGAGGTCATAGACCTCAAAGAGATCGACGATCTCCACGCCGGCCTGCTTCAATCTGGTCACGATGTCCGTGGTGGTGGCGTTGATCGGGCCTGCGTGTTCGCCTGCTCTGTCCGCGAGCATCTCGGGATACACGCTCGCCTTGTTCGGCGCCAGCATCACGAGGAGCTGAATGCCGCGCTTTGCCAGACCGTCGCGAAACGAAATGATCGCGTCGAATACGTTTCCCTGAGTCTGCCCGCCCTCGGGCGACCACGGCTCGATGAGATACTGAACCGCAGGACGGTAGAAGAACCAGCCGTCGCGCCCCAGGATAGCGTTGTCGCCAGCGTCCTCGAGAAGCACGAAACGAGCCAACTGCATCCAGGGCCGGACCATCTGCCCGATGCGACAGCCGCTCTCCAGACTGCTTTCCAGGCGTCTGAGGTTCGCACGGGTCGGCTTCTGCCGGAAGAGCTCCGCGATCTGCGGCGGACCGCCCGCGCGTAACTCGAGAGCGATCTGGCTCACAGCGACTACCGCGATCATCGCCAGGAAAACCACGGTCAGACAGATGCATGGGAAACGACGTGCCGCCACCGAAGCACTCCTAAAACTGGAAATACAGAAACGAGCGGAACGATTGCGCAAACATCGTCATCAACGCCAACGCAAACAGAACGATCAGCACGGGGACCTTTGCCCAATGGAGCCTGCCGGTCCAATCGCAACCCTGCAAGGGCTGAGACACCAGCACAGCGCACAGCGCCATGACAATCAGGTGACCACGGGTGTAGATCACGGCGCTCAGGAGCGTCGAGCCGCCCTGGGCCGACTGCGGAACGAACATGATCGCCAGCATCCGTCCGGCTTCCGCCAGGTCCGGCGCGCGGAAGATGACCCAGCCGACGGTGATCAGCAGAAAGGTCACCAGGACCCGGACCGGCGAAGGCAGGAAGGCATAGAACGGCCTTCGGCCGAGCAATCGCTCCACGACCAGCCAGGCCCCGTGCCAGGCGCCCCAGACGATGAAGGTCCAGCCGGCGCCGTGCCACAGGCCGCAAAGGAGAAAGACGATCATCAGATTGATGTAGGTCCGGCCCGTCCCGGCACGATTGCCGCCGAGCGGGATGTACAAGTAGTCGCGCAGCCAGCCCGACAGCGTGATGTGCCAGCGGCGCCAGAAACCGCCGAAGCTGTCCGCCCGGTACGGAGCGTCGAAGTTCCGGGGACAATCGAATCCGAACATCAGCCCGATCCCGATGGCCATCTCCGAATAGGCGGAAAAGTCGAAGTACAACTGGAACGAGTACGCCAGGGCGCCAAACCACGCATCCAGAGTGCCCGGCGACGCGGCGGCAAAGACCGCGTCCGCCACCTGAGCGACGCCGTCGGCCAGCAGGATTTTCTTGGCGAACCCGAGCATGAACAGGGCCACACCATGCGAGAATGTGTTCGGCGTCCGCCAGCGAGTGCGAAGCTGGTCGGCGAAGGTCGGTACGATCTCGCCCTTGGCGTCGATCGTGCCGAATCGCTGGATCGGGCCTGACAGAAGCTGCGGGAAAAACGAGACGTAGCAGGCGAAGTCCAATAGCGAACGGGCCGCCGGCGACCGGCCCCGGTAGACATCCACGACGTAGCTGATGACCTTGAAGGTGTAGAACGAGATTCCGACCGGCAGGACGATCCGCAGGATCGGCAAGGTGTCACGACCTGCAAAGCGCAGCAGGCTGTTGAGGCTCTCTCCAAGGAACGCCGTGTACTTGAAGATGCCCAAGACCACGAGATCAAGCGCAATAGCGCCGGCGGTCGTCAGCAATCGAACGCGGCGCGTGGAACTGCCCGCGAGGAGGCGCGACAACGCATAATTGACGACGGTCAGACCAAAAAGAAGTAAAGTCAGCCGGGGGTCGATCCACGCATAAAACACGTAGCCGGCCACCAGCAGCAAGACGTTGCGGGCGGCCAGCCACCGGGCCGGCAGCATGTGATACAGCGCCAGCAGCACTGGCAGGAAGTAGAACAGGAAGATATGCGAGCTGAACGCCATGCTCTATCGCACGACCCGGTTTGTCCACAGGGCCCAGTAGACGGGGTCTTCCGTCTGCCCGAAATACTTGTTGATGATCCCGCCCATGTAATAGTCGTCGATCGGGACCTCCATCGCCAGGCGATGGACGTCGCCGACGCGGAATTGCTTCAGATTGCCGCCGATCTGCCCGACGCGGGCGTCGGCCGCCGCATCGCGCGGCTTGGCGGGATTGTACTGGCCGACATAGATCACGTCCTTGTCGACCTGGCCGCGATGCACGGTGAGGACCTTGTACTTCATCACGTGCGCGTAGTCATACAGAGGATCGTTACGAACCTCGCCGGGGATCTCCAGCAGCTCGGCAGTCACTTCGACGCTGCCGAGGCTGGTCACCTGGGCGTCCACGCCCGGGTCCGTCTTCTTCGCACACGAGGCGCACAACATCGGGACAACAACAAAGGCACAACACATACGGGCCATACGGTGACGCATCATTTCGCTCCTACATCGGCATAGGTCCAGCACGGCTCCCAGCCATCCACGAGTTGGAGAACCGGCGCCTCTTTGGCATCGGGATGCACCTTGCGCAGGTCCGGACTGGGACCGGCAATCGCCGGAGCATCCGCCATGCGCATCACGCAGATCGGCGCTCCGGCCCCCTCCGACCCGCCTCCATCCTGGGCGCAGCGCGTGAACAGCACGTATTTCGCATCGGGGGACAGCGCCCCGCCATAGATGTGATAGCCGTCTTCGCCGTAGATCATCTTCGCTCCGCCGCCCTCGCCGTCGCTCATCCAAAGCTGCGTGAATCCGTAGCCCTTCTGACCGGCGGGACGCGACGGGTAGATGATATGCTTCGAGTCGGGAAACCAGTCCGGCGTACAACTCTGAAACTCCTGCACGATGTTCAGCTCGCCTGTCTCGGCGTTCATCCGAACGACGGTCCACATGATCCGCGCGTTGGCGACGCCGCAGAACCACCGGCCGTCGGGCGACCAGAACAACTGCTGGTAGATACCCTTGCGGGGCAACTGCCTGACCATCTCTTTCGTGTCGAGATCGACGATCTGAATCCCTTTCATCGTCAGGCAGGCGATCTGCGTGCCATCGGGCGACCACGACGCCCAGGGGTATTCCTTGTCGGCGCCGACCTGGACGGGAGCGGAGCCGTCGCCGGCCGCGATCATCAGTTCGCCCTGGAAGCCCCAGAGATCGTGATGGATGACCGTACCTTTGGCAAACCGGCGGTAGAGCAGCCGCCTGCCGTCGGGGGAGAATCGCGGGCCGCCTTCTTCGTGGTCCGGCGTGTTCGTGATGTTGCGGCGCTGGGAACCATCGGGACGCATCAGGAACAGATCCCACGTCCCGTTCTCGCTGCTGCGCGCCGCGTACACAATCCATCCCTTCGAGCCGACCTCCGCGGCAAGCTCCGCCACGCCGGCATCGCCGGCGGCAAAGGCTACGGACGCCGGCAGCACAACCTGCGCGACCGCGAAGAGCAGGACGATTCGTTTCACAACCATAGAGACTCCTTCTGGATCGTCAGGCATTAGCAGGCCGGTCGAACTGCGGAACCTTCATCAGGGCGCCGCCCTGAAGAGCCGACTCATGCGCGACGATTCCGGGCACGGTATACGCCAGCGCCTCGTAGATGTCCACGGTCGGACGGCGGTCGTGCGTCAGGGCATCGATGAACTCGTGGGTCAGGAACGTGTGCGAGCCGTGGTGGCCGCTGTCGTGCCGCAGCGGCTCCGGCAGCATGTCGGTCTTCCACCAGTCGGGCTGCTCGTAACGTTCCAGCTCGGGCAGGTCGCGGACGAAGCCGGCGTCGTCCTTCTCCTTGCGTCCCTCGGCCGAACGCACGATCACCGGCCCCAGGCCGTTGGGGTCGCCGCAATAGAAGCTCATCCTGTCGCCGATCCACTGGGCCCGCTCGGTGCCGCGATGGGCGCCCTTCCACCACACATTGCAGCGGAAGGCGTGGCCGCGATCCGTCTTGAACATGGCCGATTCGTTCCAGAACGGGTTGCGGTAGACGTTGTCCTTGCAGATCGGGTCGTCGTCGCCCCAGCCGTGGCAGACGACCTCGGTAAGCCGCTCGCCCGTGACGCCGGTCACGAAGGCGGTGCAGTGCGTCGGATAGTGCATGGGCGCCAGACCGTGCCGCCAGGTGCGCTTGCCGTTCTCGAAGTAAAGCACCTCCAGGCCGGCGTGCTGGTACTCGGCCTCATAGTACGTCACCGTGCCGAACTTGCCCTGCTGCTGGAACCGTCGCGCCGAGATCGTCGGCTGCTGGTAGTAGCTGGTCTCGGCCATCATGTAGGTCAGGCCGTACTTCTTCACTGCGTCGAGCAGACGTTCGGCCTCCTCGACCCCGCCGCCCAGCGAGGCCGGCACCGCCGAGATCGCGTGCTTGCCATGCTTCATCACCTCGATCACGTGCTTGACGTGGTTCGGGCCTTCGGTGAACACGCCGACCGCGTCGATGTTCCTATCGAGCACCAGCTCTTCAAGCGAGTTGTACGACTTGCTGCACCGGTAGGTGCGCATCAGGCCCTCGCGGCGTTCCGGCCGCAGGTCGCTGACCGCCTCGACCACGCAGTCGGGATGTTCGTGCCATTGAAAGCTCGTGCCGAACCCGCCGCCGACCACGCCGATCCGCACCTTCCTCGGCGCCGTGTTCACCGCCAGGGTCGAATACAGCGGCAGTGCCCCGCCGGCCAGGATGGCGCCGGTCTTGAGAAACTCTCGCCGCGAGCAGTCACGCGAGGCGTCCATCGGTTCCGCGGCTATCTTCTTCGCTCTACTCATATCTGTTTCTCCTGAAAAAGAAGATGTTTCAGATGCATAACCCACAGGCAACGTCAGTCGTGCTTGATCAGATGCCCGGCGACGTCCGCCCGGAAGGCAGGCGGCTCCAGTCGCAGCTTGCCACCGATAGCGCTCGCGTCGCCCTCGGCGAGCGGTTTGCCAGCGAGCGTATCCCACCACCGGATGGACCAGACGCCATCATCGACGCCGGCGAGCGTCACGGCGGCGCCCGTCACGGCGGGCGGGTCCGCCTCCTTGGCGCCGTTCGGCCAGTCGCAGGCCTTGTCCAGCAGCCACACGAACGCTTCATCATGGGCGGCGACACCAAAGGGTGTCACTTCGCCCTCGACGCCCTCGAATCTCGCCGGCTGCAGGTCCCCGCGTCCCATGCCGGTGTCCTTCAGGAACGCGCTCAACGCCGACCAGTGCGAGTAGAGATCGGCGGTGTGGATGCTCTCCCACCACCAGGTCATGCCCGTGCCCGCGGCGCCGGTGAACGCGCCGCTCCAGATCGCCTGATGCAGCGCGCGGAAATGCGGGTCCGTGTCGGGTTTCCACCCTCGCCAGTCGGTTCCGTATTCGCTGACAAAGAACGGCTTGTGGTACTTGGCGAAGAACCGCGCCGTTTTTTCAGCGGTCATGCGAGCAGGATGCTGTTCGTTATACGAATGGTATTGGGCGAAATCCATCTCGGGCAGATCGTACAGGTCGGGCCGCTCGCTGCCGCCGGTGAAGCTCGAAGAGATCAGGTGGTCGTACGGATCAAGAGCCCGCAACCGACGGCCCATCTCTTTGTGCCACGCGACGACGTCCTCGTGCTTCACATAGGCGTATTCGTTGTCGATCTCGTTAAAGAACTCCCACGCCAGTACGTTGGGGAATGCCGACCAGCGCGCCACCATGTACCGCAGGCGCTTCTCGTAGAGCCGCCTGGCCTGCTCGTTGGTGAAGAACTCGTTCTGCGTCGCGCAGGGTCCGCCGTTGGCGGCGTTGTAGGGATGGCGAGGCCAGAAGTTGTTGCTGTTCCAGTAGTCGGGCTTGACCTCGAAGATGCCGTGATAGTCGAAGCAGAGCATCACGAAGACGCCGGACCGTTCCGCCTCGGCCAGCACATAGTCCAGGCGCCAGGCGCTGTCCATTCGGTAGTGCAGCCGGTCGTCGCGATCCCACTCGATCCCGAACGCCTGCGGCCACATCCACAGCCGCATGTAGTTGATCCCCGCCTTGCGATAGGCGCCCAGCCAGTCATCGTAATCGTACGTCCCGCGCCGCCCATGCCAGCAGACGCACAATCCATTGAGGAACAGCGGCGTCCCATCGTCCAGGCGGAAGTAGCGCTTGCCTTGCGGTTCCACGCGCGCCAGGCCCTGCCGCTTGCCGGCGGTGACGTTGACGGTCGCCTGTCCGCGTGACACCACCTTGCCGTCGCGCGTCACGGTCGCCGTCAGCGCGTGCCGACCCACCTCCGTCGCCAGCCAACGCAGCCGCCAGGATCCTTCCTCCTGCGATTCCAGCACTTCGCGACTGCCCTCCAACTTGCGGCTGAACGGGCGACAGTAGAACCCCGGAATTCGCAAGGTCCTTCCGGACGGCGTCGTGACTTCGAGATCCAGAGCGATGCAATCCGGATCGAACGGGTTCTCGGCCGCCGGCACTGGCTCGACGATGATCTCGCCTCGCTCGTACACCTCCAGCGTCTCGGAGGAGAGTCTCAGCGTCAGTTCGGATGAGGTCTGGGCTCGCACACTGCCTGCCAACGTTCCTGCGATCAGGCAAAACCCAACGAGGAAGCCCACCGCCTTTCCAAGCAGCCGCTTGCGCATGATCATAGCAACCTCTCTGTTTCTTCCTGAATCACTGAACCGCGATCCCGCCACCGATCTGGTGAACCGCGATCACGCGATGAATCTCCAGCGACGGCACCGTCAGGCGGATCTCGTCGGCACGATACTCGAACGGGATGGACTCCGCTCCGGGCTCCAGCGTGACTTTCGTGGGCTTGTCCTGCCCTCGGATGACGACTTGAAGCGGACCGACGGGCGTGATGGAATCGAACAGCGGATTGTCCCGGTCCCAGTGCGCGCCTGAGGTGTTGACCAGATGGATGGTGAGCTTTCCGTCGAGCCGGCTCACCGAGACATCCACGTTGGGCGATCCTTTCACCTCCACCAGAGGCGTTGGGAAGAGCTGGCGGACCAGATCGCTCAGAAAGGCCCTCGCCTGGGGCGACCGATCGGCGAGGTATCCCCTGCTGAACGAGAAGTAGGTCGCGGCGATCTTTCCATCGCCCAGCGACGTAATTGACGCGGCGGCTTGCGAAGCAGAACTCGCATCGTTGGCGACGTGCAGTGTGCCGAAAGCCTGCGCGTTCGGCCCGAGAACCGGCGTTTGCGTCTCGTCGCGCGTTGCGTACAATCGGCCCTCGCACGCCAGATAGCGAGGCTCCTGCGTGTACTCGAGAGTAACGCCCAATTCAGGCGCAAAGACGGATGCGGCGGCTGGACCAACGATCAGCACATTGCCGCCGGTCTTTACGTAGTCCACCAGCTCCTCTTTGAACGCCGGCTCCAGATAGTCGCACTCGGCGATCACGATGAGCGGCCAAACCCTCATCCGACCGGCCAGGTGGTGTTCGCTGACGACATCGACCGACCACTGACTCTCGAGCAGCGCCTGCAAGGTGCCGCTGATCCGCGAGAGATCGCGATTGAACAGCCCGTTCATCTCGCGGTAGTGCCAAGCGGTCGAATAGAGCAGAGCCACCTGCGGCACGGGGGTCGCATGGTGACTGATCGCCTGCCGCTGCCGGCAGAACTTCGCGACCTCCGCCATCACGGGAAGATTCTCCTCGCGAATCGAGCCGTCGCGCTTCTGCGTGTGGTAGAACTGGAAACCGCCTCCGAGGGCCAGCACCACTGCGGCCTCACGCTGCAACTGCGGCGCTGATTTCTGCCTCGCTCCGTCCTTCGTAGGCCCCCGGGTGGCGAAACTCCAAGCCATCAGGTCCCATGGCTTGCCCTGGTGCGCCAGATACCGCGCCGACAGCCGGGCGCTATTGACGCTGTCCTCAGGCGAGTAATCCCCCGAGAGCCAATCGACCGGGGCACAGACCGCCTCCGGCATGTGGTCCGTGAAAGCCCAGTTGCTGCAAAGCTGCATCGCCGGATGCGTTCTCCTCACCTCGCCGATGTAGTATCGCAGATACTTGCGAAAGGCCTCTCGATTGAACTGGAGGAACTCGTACCAGTAGCGTTCTCCCGGCTTGCGAGGAACGGCATCGATTCCCGTAGCCTCACGAAACGCCTTCAGAGCCGCCTCTCCGTAGTCCGGCTGCGACGCCCAGCATTCGCCGTCCACCCAGGCGCCGTCGACGCCGTAGTCGCCTGCCAACTCCCGCAGTTGCGGAATCAGGAGTTGGTCGGCATAGGGTCCGAAGAACGAGGTCGCGTTCTTGTTCTTCGAGCCGTCGGCATTCGTCACCGCCCAGTCCGGATGAAGACGAATCGCCTCCGAATCCCACACACCTGAATAGTGCATGTACAGCGAGACGCCGCGCTCGGCCGTGACCTGCCGCCACAGTCGCAGCGGATCGCCGACGAAGCCCGGCGCCTGGTTGCCGACCTTGGTCGGATAGCTCGACAGGCCGGGATGCCCCTTGCAGTCGATCTGAATGTAATCGGGCCGCGTCTGGTCGATGACCTTCTCGATCATCTCTCGCGTCGTGTTCTTGCCGATCTCCGTGCAATCGGTTCCTGCGTGAAAGTCGAAGTGGAGGCCGAAGAAACTGTCGGCCCGTTTCAAACGAGACGGATGCTTCTTCGCCGAGGATGCATCCAGCCTCGCCTTGATCGCCTGAACCTGCGTCACCTGCTCGGCGGCGAACGACCCGACCGGACCGGCCTGCGGATCGTAATTCGGGCCCATGTCCAGCGTGACCACTCCGCCTCTGGCCAGGACCGCCCCCATCCATTTCGCCCACTGCTCGTCGGAGTAGCGAATGTCCCTGGCGCCCCAGCGCGAGCCGAGATACGTCAGGGCGTGCCACTGGGAACCGTCCACCCATCGGTCGGTCGGCACGAACTCAAAGGGCTCGTTCAATTCCCCGGCGGTGTAGTCCTCCGCGTCGGTCCAGCGGATCAGCCTGACGCCAGGATTGAAGGTGACGATCGCCTTGGGGTTGCCGTGTTTGACGGCCGCCGCGTACACCTGCGCGATCGCCTCGTTGAAGCCGATGTGCTCGTAGCCGCCGTCGAACCACCAGCCGGCGACCTTGTCGCCGTAGCGGTCGGACCACTCCTGGATCACCTGCGCCCACTTCTTCGCGAACTCGACCGTGATCGGCTGATCCTTGGGGCCCTGTGGCAGCCCAAAGGCCTCCTGCGCGCGAACATCACGATTGGGCGCCTGGCACGGCAGATACAGCATCAGCCTGATGCCTCTGGGCGCCAGCACGCGATACAGGTCCAGCGGCAGGTCGCGTGTCGAACAGCGCTGCCCCGGCGCATAACCGGTGATGCGCTCGTAGGCGGAATTGGGCGAGTTCATGAACCCCGCATTTTGACCCAGGGTGAGCACGAAGTACCTCGCTCCCATCGTCGCCACCTGGTCGGCCAGCGCGTCGACGTCAAAGTCCTTCACGCGCGCCAGCCCCTGGGCATCGCCCGGCAAAAAGTGCATGAACACGCCATACCCCGCGTTCTTGAACCAGTCCGTGTTCGGGTTCCGGGCCTCCGCGCGGGCGCAAATCGGCCGGCATAAGGCAAGGGCCGCCATCCCCACACACATCGGGACCACACGCCATCGCATCACGTTCGGTTGCCTCATCGACATGATCGCCTCCCTATCCGGAGTCTGAAGAGCGAAATCACAGGACGGGCATCCCGACGCACGCCGCGATCGGGATCCGGCATCGATGCGAGTATAGCCATTTTCCCCACGACCGCCAGATGGAAACTGCTTGTCGCGCGCGGGGTCAGGCAGGATAATCACAATAGATGCCGGGACTGGCGAACCGCAGGCTGAGGTGGTAGACTCTGCACAACCATCCCCAAGCCCTGCGGGCTTGAGGCTGCCACCCTATCGTGACACGAGCCAATCAGGAGAAGATCGATCATGGGCAGAAGCCAACAGAACGACACGTCACGTCGCGAGTTTCTCAAGAACACGGGCCGGATTGCCGCGGGATCGGCCTTTCTGGCGGCGGTGGCGCCGCGCGTCTACGCCGGCCAAGACAACACCATCCGCGTCGCACTGGTCGGCTGCGGCGGACGCGGCTCGGGCGCTGCGGCCAACGCGATGGCGGCCAAAGGCGGCCCGATCAAGCTGTATGCGATGGCCGACCTCTTCGCCGACCGGCTCCAGCGCAGCTACAAGGGCCTGCTCGATGCGGCCAGCGCCCCGAGAACCGGCGGCTCGGCCGACACGTGGATCATGGGCTACCAGGCCAATCAGATTGACGTCCCGCCGGAACGGCAGTTCCTCGGCTTCGACGCCTACCAGAAGGCCATCGATTGCCTGCGGCCGGGTGACGTGGTGATCCTGACGACGCCGGTAGCGTTCCGCTGGGTCCATTTCCGCTACGCGATCCAGAAAGGCATCAACGTCTTCATGGAGAAGCCGGTCACGGTGGATGGCCCGAGCACGCGGAAGATGCTCGAGCTCGCGACCGAATCGGAGCGGAAGAACCTCAAGGTGGGCGTCGGACTGATGTGCCGGCACTGCAAGGCCCGCTGGGAACTCTACGACCGCATTGCGTCCGGCCAGCTCGGCGACCTGCTGACCCTGCGCACCTACCGCCAGCACGGTCCGGCGGGGTTCTACGGTCCCAACCAGAGCAGCGAGAGCGAGCTGCTCTGGCAGATCCGAAGCTACCTCGGCTTCTTCTGGGCCAGCGGCGGCCTCTTTCAGGACATCATCGCGCACAACGTCGACGAATGCTGCTGGATGAAGGACGCCTGGCCGGTGAGGGCGCAAGGCTCCGGCGGCCGTTGCCATCGCGGCGGCGCGGTGGACCAGAACTTCGATCACTACGACGTCGAGTGCACGTTCGCCGACGGCGCCAAGCTGTTCATCTACGTGCGCGCCATGGAAGGATGTCGCGGGGAATTCGCCAGCTACGCCCACGGAACCAAGGGTGCGGCGGTGATCTCAACCCACATGCACACGCCCGCCAAGTGCCGCATCTACAAGAGCCACGACTTCGCCAGGAGCAATCTCGTCTGGGCATTCCCTCAGCCCGAGCCGAACCCCTATCAGCTCGAATGGGACGAACTGATCGACGCGATTCGCAACGACAAGCCGTTCAATGAGGCCAAGCGGGGCACCGAAGCGGGCCTGGTCACCGCCATGGCGCGGCGCGCCGTCCACACCGGACAGGTCGTGACCTACGACGAGATGCTCAACTGCCAGGAGGAATTCGCCAAGGACGTGGACAAGCTGACCGCCAATTCCGAGGCGCCCCTCCATCCCGGCCCCGACGGCATGTACCCCGCGCCGCAGCCCGGCCTCGTCAAAGACCGGGAATACGCATAGAATGTAGGGGCGAATAATTATTCGCCCCTACGGGGTGTCGAGGAGAGCCTCGCCGATCCTTCGCAAGAACTCGGAGTAGATTTCGTCGGTCAGAGCGACCTGATTCTGGTCGAGCCCCAGGCGAACGATCACCATGTTCCACTCGGGGACCACATACATGTCGTTGTTGTTGTAGCCGTTGGCCGAGAACGCTCCGGCCGGTGCGCCGGGCCACTTGCGACTGCCGTCCGGTTGGGTCCCGTTTGTCCACCAGTTGAAACCGTAGACACCCCGTCCATCGGCGCCGCTGTCGCGCCAAAGCGGGATCGTGGCAGGCACCTGCGGCCGCGTCGCCGTCCTGACCCACTCGGTGCTGATCAATTGCCTGCCGTTCCAGTTGCCACCGTTGAGAAACAGCAGGCCCAGCCGGGCCATCTGCCGGGCGGAGATGAAGATGTGGTTGTTGGAATTGCCCGAGCCGCCGTGAACGACGATCCCGTCGATCGGACCGAAGTTGCCCCAACGCCATTCGCCCGGGTCCATCCCGATGGGCTCGGCGATCCGCCGGCGAAACAGGTCCTCGATCGGCTCGCCGGCGATGCGCGTCAGGACGTTGCCGAACTGGTTCATCGCGGAATCCCAGTACGCGTATTGCGTGCCGGGCGCGAACAGTGGCACGCCGCACGGGTCGAACGGCGTCGGGCTCGGGCCGTGCCGATAGCTGCCGCGAGGCTCGTCGTCGACGGCGCGGTAGCCGCTGGTCATGGTGGTGAAATGCCGCAGCGTCACGCCCGGATACGCGGAAGCCATCGCCGGCACGTGGTCCCTGGCCAGGGTCTCCAGCGTGGCCTTGCCGTCGTCGATCAGCAGGCCGAGCACGGTGCTGGTGAACGATTTGGTGCACGACCAGATGCCGTGGACCTCGCCTGCCTCCGGCCCTTGCCAGATCGCGCAGCCGTGGCGGACAATCAGCATCTGATTCACGCCGTCGCGTCCGGCCTTGGAGCGCAGGAACTCGACCGCCTCGTCGAGCTTCGCGGCGTCCACGCCCTGCGATTGCGGCGTGGCCCGCTTCCAGTCGTCGGCCGGAAAGGCCGTGCGAGTCAGAAACAGCACTGCATCGCCCGCGAACGGTGGCCGGAACTCGCGATCGCCCGCCTCTACTTCGATCGTCTCGACGGCAGTCTGCTCGCCCTTGCCCGGATCGAACCATTCGCACGTGTACGAGCCGGAAGGCAGGCGCACGGTGAACGAATCGCCCTGCCCTTCCGGCCGAAAAACGAGATACGTCTTTCCCGCCTCGGCCAGACAGTATTTCGTCGATGCGACGTCGACAACCGGCACGGTCCTCGCCAGGTCCATTCGCCGGGCAAACTGCCGGACGTAACCGAGGCTCTTGCGGATCGGGTCCCACTTCGGGTCCGAGCCCGGCCCGAGGACCTCGCCGTCGTACGGGTCCATGAAGATCGCGTTGTGTCCTCGCAGAAAGCTCTTCCAGACCCACCCCTGGCTGCCGCCGATGCCCCAGAGATGATCGGTGTCGTTGACGACCACCTTTCGCCCGTCGGCCACCGGCGGGTCGTCGCGGTAGCCGCCCTCGGGGTTGGGCGAAACCCAATCGGCGGGACTGTCGAACAACGTCTCATTCTCGCCGCCTCGGTACTGGAACGTCATGCCCACCGGATGCTGCTGGGGCAGCGTCGCCTCGCAGGCTTTGATGAATCGAATCATCCGGTACTGCCAGGCGGTCGAGGGCGGATGGTTCTCGTTCGAGATCTCGTACAGCACGTTGTCGAAGCCGTTGATCGTCTCGATCACCTTGCGAACGTACGCTTCCTGGATCGCGGTGACCGCCTCGTTGCCCAGCTCGTGGACCTCGATGCCCTTGCCGTCCTTGTCACCGTCGCCATCGATGCCGTTGATGTTGTTCTTCGGATGGAACGGATGGCCCTCCCAGGCGCCGGAGGCGAACTGGAGGCCCCAACCTTCGAACAGCATGACCGAGACGTAGATATTGTGCTCGCGTGCCAGCGCGATGCGCGACCTCAGACGTTCGAAGTACTCCGGGTCGAACTTCGTCAGATCGAACCTGGGCCTGCCGTCGAGGGCCTCGCCCGGGCCCGTCCGCGCATAGGGCAGCGGCGCGATCGTGTGCCGCTTGCTCTGCTGGTTGGCGGTGGTGTCCCACGTCACCAGCTCCCACGTCCACAGGCGGATGAAGTTGTGGTCAAGCGTGGCCATCCAGTCGACGTACTTCTCGAAGTCGAACGCCGGCGGCGGATCGGTGGTGCCCATGTCGACGAGGTTCGCCCAGGTGTGCGAGCCGGTCAGCAGGACGACCTGGCCCGTCGCGGCGTTCTGGAAATAGCGGGGATTCGCCGGACAGACCACCAGCGGCCCCATCGCTTCGGCCCCGACGACACCACAGAACCACGCCAGAATCAGTAC
>JAAYBV010000108.1 GCA_012744475.1 Phycisphaerae bacterium | reverse complement strand
GGCGCTCCGTGGTGGAAAACGGGCCTTGCCGCGAAATCTGCACAGACACAGTTTGCCGATGGCTCTTGTCTTTCGGACGCGGGATGCGGTAGAATAGATTCTGCTGTGAGGGGAGGCGTGAACGATCGTCTGAGTGACGGAGTGTGTGCCCTGGGAGAGCCTTTTGGGGGGAACATGGCGATGACGAAGCGAAGCGGATCGAGCGGGTTGACGCGGGTGGATGTCCTTGTGCTGGTCGTGATGGGTGTGCTGCTTCTCCTCATGGTCGGCTGTTTCGCGTCGATGTCGCAAAACCAGGCAACGCGTGCGCCGTGCAGAGCGAACCTGGCGCGGATCGGCAAGGCTATGCTGGTCTACGCCAACGAGTATGACGGCGTCCTGCCCGGTGCGCGCGGGCCCAATTGGATATGGAATGGGCCTGTGATTTGGAACGCGCCGGATTACGAGACCGCGTACTGGATTCCAGGCGACGGGAAAGGAGGGCGTGCGACGATCAGCTCGTGCTTCTACCTGCTGGTCAAGTACCTCCAGATGCCGCCGAAGGTGTTCGTCTGTCCGGCCGATGTGGGCACTAAGGAGTTCAAACTTGCCGACGAGGTCACCTGTCCGCCGGACTTCAAACTCGCCGATGCGTGGGATTTTGGGGCTAGGCCGGCTGACAACTGCAGCTACACCTATCACATTCCTTTCGGCATGTATGGCCTGACCACGTCGCGCGATCCGGACCTCGCCGTGGCCGCCGACCGCAATCCCTGGATTATGAGCCCCGCAGCTGCCGGCGGAGACTTCTCGCTCTTCAATCCCGATGTCCCTCCGTACAACGGCACAGTCAGGACGGCGCGCATGGGCAACTCCGTCTCACACCAGACAGACGGGCAGAACATCCTGTTTCTCGACGGCCACGCGTCATTTGAGCATCGTTCCTCCTGTGGCCTCGATAGTGACAACATCTACACGAAGTCTGCCAGCATGAATAGGGGCGATGCAAAGGGTACGATGCCTGTATATGCCACCTACTATCAGGCGATAAATGCGAGGGATTCGCTCCTGGTTCATGAACGGGAGATTCTGAATGTCTTGGACAACGCGGACGACCAACATGGCAGGAGACCCATGCGTCCGGATCTGGATGGGCATCGGGACTAAGGCCGGCCCGCCCGCTTCGTCACCCCCAACGCCGACTACGCCTTCGGCGCCGGCGACCGGATCCTCGTCAGCGGCACCCACAAGGACATCCAAGCCCTCCAGAACAACCTGTAATCTCTCATGTCGCCCCTGTCTGCCCGCGTGTTCGTGGTGACGCCGTCAGGCGTTATCCCGTCTGTGGTTGGGCATGCCCTTACGGGCACACTACGAACGAGAGCTTGCGGAGTTTGCCATGTGTGTGAAAATATCGTGCCACCCTTGGCGGTCTGCGCCCGCAAGGGAATGCTGCCCTGAAATCCTGACAGACACGCCGAGCGAGTGTCTGTGAAAATATCCTGGCAGCCGTGTGGCAGCGGCGAGCGCAGGCTTGCCGATGGTGATACGCATTCCGTCGAAGCCATCGGCAAACTCCGCCTTGCTCCATTTGCCGCTGCCACACAGGGCGCTCCGTGGTGGAAAACGGGCCTTGCCGCGAAACTCGCACAGACACGGCTTCGCAGGGCGCGCTGTCAGCGTTTGATTTCTGAGCCTCCCGCCGGTATAGTGGACGGATGAATAACGCGCGCACCGTACACATCAAGAGCTTCGGCTGCCAGATGAACAAGCTGGACACCTCGCTGGTCGCCTCGGCGCTGCGGGAGGCGGGTTTTGCGTTCACTGAGAGCGTCAAGGAAGCCGACGTGGTGGTGATCAACACCTGCTCCGTTCGCGAGCACGCCGAAGCTCGCGTGGTGTCGCATCTGGGGCATCTCAAGCACGCCAGGAAGCATCGGCCGGACATGATCGTCGCCGTGATCGGTTGCATGGCGCAGCGCCTGGGCGAATCGCTGCTCGCGCACGATGTGGTAAACGTCGTCTGCGGTCCCGGCCAGATCCCGCAACTCGTGCACCTGATCGAGGAGGCTTTCGCATCGAATGCCAAACGCATGGCGGTTGCGGACGTGATTCGCGATCCCGAGGATTCGTCGTCCGATGCGCTGGAGCAGTTCGAATCGGCCTACGGCCACGAAGGCGAAGAAGGCAGGGCCTTGCGGGGCCAGGCGTTCGTGCGCGTCATGCGCGGATGCGACAATTTCTGTACGTACTGCATCGTTCCGTATGTGCGTGGTCCCGAGCAGTGCCGCCCGCCAGCGCGGATTCTCGATCAGGTCCGGAGGCTGGCGGACGAGGGAATCCGGCAGGTGACGCTCCTGGGCCAGACGGTGAACTCCTACCAATATCGCAACGGGCAGAAGACCTGTTCGCTGGCGGATCTGCTGGGCATGGTTGCCGAGGTTGAGGGGATCGAGTGGATTCGCTTCGTGACGAGCTACCCGTCCGAGGAGTTCTACGACGACATTCTTCACGCCATGGCCTCCTCGCCCAAGGTGTGCCGCTATCTGCACATGCCGGCGCAGAGCGGATCGGATCGCATCCTGCGGGCGATGAATCGCCATTACACGGCCGCGCAGTACCTGGAGCTGCTCGCTCGCGCCAGACGGATCGTGCCGGATATCGCGATTGCAGGCGACTTCATTGTTGGTTTTCCCGGCGAGACCGACGAGGATTTCCAGGCCACCGTGGACCTCGTGCAACAGGCACGGTACCGAAACTGCTTTGTCTTCAAGTACTCGCCTCGGCCCGGTACGACGGCTGACAAGCGGCATCGGGACTGTGTCCCCGACGAGATCAAGCAGCGGCGTAACGTCGAGTTGCTCGCCGTTCAGGAGGCGGTCAGCGAGCGGTTGAGCCGTGGTTTCCTGGGACGGATCGTGAGGGTGCTTGTCGAAGGTCCCAGCAAGAAGGCGAACGTGAATCCGACAGATGCCCATAGCCATCCGCAATTGGTGGGCAGGACGGCGACGGACTGCATCGTCGTCTTCAACGGCAGTCCGTCTCTGGCGGGGCGGTTTGTGGACGTCCGCATCACGGAGACCTCTCCGCTGACGCTGTTCGGCGTACTGGCCGAGTGACCTGTTGTGGGCACTGTATGCCCTGCGGATCCACCCGTCATTCGCGACGTTTCATCTGCTCCAAGTACTCCCTGCGTCTTTGCTCCTGGCGTTGTTGGAGCGCCTCGAACTGGTCCCTCTCCAGAGGCATAGTCTGCAATTCAATCTCGGGCAGAGGACCGGCTTGGGCCAAAGCGGCCTGAACCAGCTTCGTGTATTCCTCGTGCATCGCGGCCAGGTCATCTAACGGCGCCGTCAGAGAGGCGGAAGTATCGAACGATGGCAATTCGGGCGTCGGTTGGGGGAGCATGAACAGCGCTGCCGCGTAGGAGCGAAAGCGAAGTCCCCACCGTTTCTTGCCGTGATTGTGCAGGACCATGCCGCCGTAAACGCTCATGTCCGTCGCCTCGGGCGTGTCGGCGAAGGGCCAGGAGAGCCAGCCCTGGGCCAGTCGCCTGGACGCCTCCACCTCGGCGGTGATCCAGCGGGCCTGCTCGTCTTCCGTCAGATGGGGACGACCCTTTGGGGCCCCTCCGCCGTACCAACCGTACTCTCCGAGCACGACGGGCTTGCCGACGTGACAATAGGCCAGCACGTTCTGCAAGTAGGCCAGATTTCGGTCCCAGTTGCTCTTCGAACCGAACGGGCGACCCATCAGCGGGTAGAAGTGGATGGAGACGAAATCGAGCCACTCGGCCTGCCGACGAGGGTTGAACGCGGAGTAGATGTGCGGGTCACCCGGACGGATCACGGGGAAGGACCACTGAATGTAGCCCACCGTAATCATGTGAGTGGGGTCTGCCTCGCGCAGCACACGAACCTGACGCTGCACCCACTCGTCTGCCAGATGCTCCCGGAACAACTGCCAGTCGTGCAGTCGGGGATTGCCCCTCTGGGCGGAGTCCCTGGCCGGTTGGATGCTCCCGATCGCTTCATCGGCCTTCAATTCCTCTGCCCACGCGGCCTTCAGGCCTTCCAGGTCTGTGTACTTGGACTGTAGCCATGCGTTCCATCCAGGCTCCCACGAGTCGATGTGCCACGGCATCTGCGGCTCGTTCAGGAGATCCCACGCGAGGATGGCGGGCTCGCCTCGATAACGCCGTCCCACCACGGTCCAGAAACGGTCGAGCGCCCTGAGCGCTTCGGGGCCTGCGAATCGGTCCGGTTTCCAGTAGGGTGGCTCCCCCTCCCAGTGATCTGGTCCGGTGAGGATGAGTCGGATGCCGGTGCGGCGGGCGATCCGGACCAGCGTGTCCAGCTTCTTCAATGCTTGCTCGTCGATGGCGTCAACGTCAGGCTGGAAGGTGGCGGCCGTTAGGAAGACCCGCGCGCAATTGACCCCCAGTTCACTCATGAGTTCAAACTGCGAGGAGATCACCTCCGGATTGAACTGCTTCCACATCTGAGGCGGCCATCCGGTATTGGGGTCGTAGTAGTTGGTCCCGAACGGCACGAAAGGGCAGTTGGATTTCACGTCGGCGAAGCCTCGACCATCCGGTGTCACGGCAATCAATGCTCCTGTCCGGCTGGACGCGCACCCCGCCAGGCTGACGGCCGCAAACGCCAATCCAGCGCACACCCATGCTCGCCGTCTTCTCTCAAAGGAGCCTCGCCATCTGTGTCCCATGCTGATATCTCCACTGTGTGCCGGATGCACGTTGTTCGTTCGAGGCCTAATAGGCTTTCCACATGTACAGGACCTGGGGCGTGCTGAACTCGTACAGCGTCGTGCGGTCGAGCTTGAGGACGCTGCGACTCTGGACGCTCAGCATGTCCATAAACGAGAACGGCTTGCGGTATTCGACCACCTGGGCGTCCTGGATGCCGGCCAGGGACAGGGCCACCGCGACCACGTCGTCCAGATAGCCGACCTTGTCGATGAGCTTCTCCTCCAGGGCCTTGGACGCGACGAAGATGCCGCCGTCGGCAAGCTTTCGCACTTGTTCCGACGAGAGGGCCGAAGAACGTCCCGCCTGGACCACCTCGACAAACCGCTCGTACGCCGGGGTGAGCAGACGTTCCTGAATGTAATCGAGTTCCTCCTGTTTCGGCGCCCGGAACGAACTGGGCCAGTCCTTCTTGTCCCCTTCGGAGAGGAACACCGGCTGTATCCCCAGCTTGTTCTCCAGCATTTCCTGGAACACGAAGTAGCTCATGACCACGCCGATGGAGCCGGTGATGGTCGTGGGCTCGGCGACGATTCGGTCGCAGGCCACCGAGGCGTAGTAGCCGCCGGAGGCGGCCATGCCCTGCATGAACGCGACCACCGGCTGGCCGGTTTCCTGGCGGTACCGAAGGATTTCCTGATAGATGCGGTCGCTGCCGGAGATCGTTCCGCCCGGTGAGTTGACCGCCGCAATGATCGCTCGCACGCTATGGTCTTTGCGGGCGGTCTGAAGCTGGCGGTAGACGTGGCCGGCTTGATCGTCGTCGATCACGCCTTCAAGGTGGATCAGCACGATCTTGGCGCCGCGAGGGCCTTCGTGAATGATGGACTCGTCATAGAACCGCGCCTGTCGCGTGGCGATGACGGCGGCCAAACCGATCAGCAGCAGAAACATGCCGACGTTTGCCAGAAACGACAGACCGAACAGAATTCCCCAGAAGATTCGCGACACGCTCGATCTCTTGCGGTCTCTGGGGTAGGGCGCGTACGCCGGCGGCGGAGCGGACGGCGGCTTTGCCGGTCCTTGGCCAGGGAGAAACGTGGACTCCAGATAGTCGTTGTCTTGATTGAATCCCATCTTCAACTCCTTGAAAAGACCGCCGGCATTATAGTGGTCCGCATTCCCATCGTCAATTTGCTTGCGAAACTGCCTGTGATGCGGTCTAATGAACGTGTCTGCACAGGTATGGAAACCACCGGCGACATCGCGGGGCTGGCTTGGCAGCGGTTGAGTTGAGGGCAGGCTGGCCTCGCGTCCTTGTATCCGTCTTGTGGTGCGCAAGGCGCGACCGGTGTGCGCTTCAGTCGGCGAGGCGATACGCGTACATGGAGCGGGCGACTTCGCGGGCTTCTGAGACGATCTCCGGGTAGGGAGTATCGCAGACATCGATGAAACCGATCTGATAGTTCTCCCCGTCTCCTCGTCCGGTGGTGGCCTGATCTTTGTACTGGAACCAGTGCGTGCCTACGATGTAAGGGTTTCGCAGGGCGCTGCGCACGTAGCGGCCATACTTCTCAGCCCGATCCTGTTGGCTGGCCGTCGAGCGCAGACCGGTGTGGAACATGCCGCGATCCAGGGCGCCGAAGTGGAACTCGCCGATCATCAGAGGCAGGTCGATATCGTCCGGCAGTCTCAAATCTTCCACGCCGTAGGTGTAGCGGTTATAGCTGACGACATCGCAGAGCTCAGCGGCTGCCCGCGCTGCGAGGTCGTTGACCCACGCGAAGCGGCAACCCAGGTAGAGTTGATTCGGGGCTGCCTGACGCAGCTCGTCCCGGATCGTCTCGAAGTAGGTCCGCGCCGTCTTCTCGTAGAACGCGTGAAGGTCCGCCATCGCCTTCTGTTTGTCCGGTGCAACCTGGCTCCGAAGCAGGCTGTCCCAGGAAGAATGATCGCTTCCCCATGCTTCGTTGAGTTTGGCTATCGTCTCGTATCGGGCCCTGAGATCCTCAACGAAGACCTTCTTGGCCCGCTGATCGGCGGGCGATGCGAGCGCTGCGACGGCCAGCGACGTGTCATCTCCCCACGACAGTTCGTTGTGAACGAAGTAACCGATACACCACGGGTCGCCGGCGGTCCGGCCCTTCTCACGGGCCAGCCGGCGGCGGAGCTGCTCGCGAAAGTCCGGATCGAAGACGTCGTAGAACTTGCCCCAGTAGCCTTCGGAGCCTTCCAGACGTCTGGACTCGAAGCCAATCGTCGCGGTGTAGGGGGTTTTCCGCATCAGGTAGATGCCCTCGTCCGACCAGTTTGCGATCGTGTTGATCCCCCAGCTCTTGAAGCGTTGATGCGTCCGCTCGGCGAAGAGCCGCTCGAAGTCCGGCCCGTACTTTCGCAGGAGGTTGGCCGGGCTGAAATCATAGGTGCGATAGGGCGAGTGATCCTTGTAGTAGCCGTGCGGGGCCCAACTGCCGGATCCGTAGAATCGGGCAAAGGGCGAGTCGGGCGCAGGGAGGTTGCGAAAATAGGCTTCCCGATCGCTGATCGGCGTGGCGTTTCCGCTGCCCACGCAGTCGATGCCGTGCGACCAGAACAGCCGGCCTTCCGGATCGACGAGCCACCACTTGCCCTGGTATTTCTGGACCCGGAAGAAGCCGGTTGCCTCGAGTTGAGGTCCGCCCAGCCAGCCGCCATATTGATTTCGCTCTTGCGGCCCCGGATGCGTCTGGAGTTCCTGCTCTTCTGCGTCCCTGTGGACCATCAGCTCCTGCGTCGCATGGGTCTTGCCGGGCCAGTCCCTATGGATGTACTGGCCGAACTCATCGATGAATGGCAGAAACGTCCCGGCGTCGAGCACCTGGATGTGCCCGCCGGCGTAAACCGGGCCGATCTCGAAGTCGTGATCCTCCTGGGGATGGTTCACAAAGACAACCAATTGTGTGACGTTGGCCGGATCGATCTTTCCCGCGTAGGTGGGGGCCGCTCGCATGCCGACCAGCTCCAGCGGCGCACTGAGCTTCCACGGCACCGGGAAGATACGGACGGTCAAGGTTGCAGATGCGTGGGGGCTGACGGTGACGCTGTCGGTGACACAGTGGTGAGTGCCGTCGGCGCCCGGATTGTCCACGCGGCAGTTCACCGTGACGGACTTATCTCCTCGATTGGCCACTTCGAAGGCGATCATTTCATAGCCGGACAGGTTCCACTTTCCATCCGGGGCCTTGAGTGTGACGCCGGGCCATGGAGCCTCGTGACCCGTCCGGACGTGCAGTCTGTTTGGGCCGACCGGATCCACGCGGGCATCATTCGGCTGAACCATCTGGCCGTCGGACACCGCGCCGATGGGAAGCCTCACGGGGGCTTGCTGTGCGGCAGAGTTTCCGAGGGCCGGAATCGAAACCAACGATGCTGTGGACAGAAGCGATGTGAAGATCAGCCATCTCAATGTGCCAGGGTGTGTAGCGATTGCGATCATGACTCGTTCCTTTGTATGGAGATTGTCCGAGGCAAGGGAATGCGGCTCAGTTCGTCTGGCGCTCCAGGAGATACCACATGGTCGCATAGCTCGGCGACAGTTCGAGAACCCCGCGATCGTCTTCTCCTGGTGAGATGGGCACCTGCTGCTTGGACGAACCGTTCGGGGCCAGCGCGTGGCAGGTCCATTGTCCCTCCGGCAGGACGAGCGATCCGCGAACGGCCTCGATCCGCACCGGCGCCTGGCCCCAGTTGCGTCCGACGGTGCGCCGGTCTTCGGCGAATCGCATACCGGTGTTTTCGCATCGACCACAGGCCGTGATGAGGACTCGCTCTGCATCGCCCAGCGGTGTGACGGTGAGCGCCACGAACTCGGGTACGCTGATGCGGAGATCCCCGCGCGTGACCGTTGCGATTCGCTCTGCGTGTCCGATGTAGACCTGCGCATTCGGACCGGCCGCATGGTAGAGGCCTTTGCCGGCCGCATCCACGGACCATCCCAGCGTACTCTGTTGTGAACCGCCCACTCCACCGATGACTACCTTGGAGTCGCACGAAGGCACATACACCGCCTTGAGCATGTCCGTGCAGGTGATGCCGGCGGCCTTGGTCAGAATCCCGAGCATGTTCCCGTCGTGTTGGACGTGAAGGCCGGCCAGGCTGGCAAGCTGGTTCGAGGGATCGGCGATCTGCACGGGACGGGTCGACTGCAACGGCCCGATGGCGGCCGCGCGAAAGATGGAGGCGCCCGCCCGCATGAAGCCCCACTTGGCGGGGTTTGTGTCGATGTCGAAGAAGCTGCTGAGCGTCTGGCGGTTCCAACTGTCGCCACTGTGGGAGTACGTGTAGAACCAGACGCCGTCCCAGTCCTGGGCGGCCGCGAACGAGGCGATCATCGGGACGCATTCGGCCTGGGCGTCCAACGGAGCGGGGTGATTGTATTCGCTGACGGTGAACGGCCTGCCCGCCAGCCGTTCGGCCGCGATGCGAAACAGCGTCGCCTCGTCTGGGTAATCCGTCATCGGCTTTTGGTCGATCAGCCAGTTGCCCTGGTCCCAGGGCCGGCCGGGGAAGCGCGGGTGTTGCCAGTAAGCGTGGGAATCGATGAAGTCCATATCGCTCTGCGCCCAGAGCCCCAGCGGACCGAAGACGATGGTGCCTGTAACCAGCGCTGCACAGCTCAAGTCACTCTTGATGAAGCGGCGCATCTCGTCGAAATAGGTCTTCTCGGTCTCGGCCAGGAATATCATGCGGTCGAGTATCCTCTGGTGGCTTTCGTTCTCCCGGAAGAGACGAATACTGCCGTCCGCGAGCGATTCTCCCTCCGCCAGGCCGACTTGCCCACCGGGGCGGACCTCGACGTTGGCCAAATGGACCGGCGCGGAATCTCCGCTCAGTGCGAAGCTGACCCGCGCGTTTGCCTCATTCGCCCTTGCCACGAAGCCAAGACGGAAGCGTTTTCGTTCCGCTCTGAGCGAGAGCGTTCTGGACAGGCCCATGTTGGCCCAGGGATCATGAGCCTGGCCAACACTGCACCCGATCTCGCGTGCTCCATCGCTCCAGGCGTCGAACGAAACCGTGTAGTAGCGACCCTCGGACAACGGCAACCCGCTCTGGGTCAACTGAAGGTGCCAGGCGGTCTCGTCCGCCTGATCGATCTCAACACGGATTGCGTCTGCGGTTCGTGAGACGAAGGCCCGACAGCCCGCGTGCCGTTCGAGGTTCCAGTGTTGGGGCAGGTTTCCGGCGTCATCTCTCTGACGGAAGTCTCCGTTTCGCAGCATCGTCTGGCCCAGAGGTTCCGTGCCGCGACTCCAGGCGACTCGGAGCGCTTCGTCGGCCTTGTAGCGGTCCTGCAGCCACCGGACGAACCGGCCCTGGAGGATCTCCGCATAGTACGGCGGCAGCGTTCGGAGTGTGTTCTCAGCGTCCCACATGAAGAGGCTGTCTTCGTTGGTGATCTCGACGAAGGCGATCGCAGGGTCGTCCGCGTAGCGGACCCCACGGTAGGGGTTGACATGAGTCAGCAGCTCCCGGGCGAAGTGCTTCTGAGCGTCGATGAGGGCGGGCGTGAAGATGCCGGCGATCTTGTCGTATTCACGGTTGGCCTCGGGCAAATCAAGATACTCGCTGTGGGCGCGGCCCACGTGGAGGTTGATATTGACGTAGATGCCCTGTCCGGCCAGCTCATTGATGAAGTAGTCGAGCCGGTCCAGAGCCTGCGGCTCAATCGTGCGGCCATCTTGCGTGTTCCAGAGACCTCGCGGCCAGCGGGACGTGTCCATGTGATGACATCGGACGCTGTTGACGCCAGCGGCCGCAAGCCGTCGTGCCACATGTGGAGCATCCTCATGGGTGGGGAAATTCGCCCCAAAGGAAAGATTGACGCCCCAGATGCGCACGCGGCGGCCGGCGTGCTCGAAATGCGCCTCTCGCGTTATCAGACGTTCCGAATCGGTGGCGACCGCCTCGCAGTCCCTCCTCCAGATAACGTGTCCCGGATCGACTTGGGCCGGAATGACGAAGGGCACGAAATCCTGGCCCAGCGCCGAGCCTGCCATCAGCAGGCTGAGCCCTGCCATCATCCAGAGCACGGC
The DNA here is from genome assembly GCA_012744475.1 of Phycisphaerae bacterium. Taxonomy (GTDB): domain Bacteria; phylum Planctomycetota; class Phycisphaerae; order Sedimentisphaerales; family Anaerobacaceae; genus Anaerobaca. The sequence continues at coordinate 113,869 of JAAYBV010000108.1, read as the reverse complement.
GTCGGGGAGACTGCGGATTCGTCGTCGTGGCCCGTCATTGGTCTCTGGGGTCTGTCGTGGCTTCATGGGAGGTTCCTCGGAACGAAATGGCTGCTCATGCTGTTGCCTCCGATAACATCGTATCGCATGTGGTAGTGCTTCCGATCCCTGAGATCAACGAAAAAAGGCCGGTGCGGCCGAACGAAGGTCTCAGAAGAACAGCCACAGAGCGCGACTGGCCTGGGAGGCGCTCCCGTCGGAACAGCTCTGTGGTGAATTGTCTCGATGCCTCCGGTGGCCGGCCAGACCCAAGGAGGAGGGCAAATACAGCGGTTTTGTGAAAAGTCCACTGAGGAAGGGGGCGTTCCCGGCCGAAGATATAGGCGGAACCGGACCGATGCCACGGCAACGCGGGCCCGGTGCCTGACGGATCGAGGAGATACGAAAACGGAGTCAAACTCAGACCCGATGTCTGGAGAAGGAACATGGCAGTGGCGAGTGCGGCAGCGAAGCGGATGACGATGCCCGAGATCAAGGACAGGGCCAAGGAGTTGGGGATAGTACCTGGCAAGATGAAGAAAGCAGAACTGATTCACGCCATTCAGATAGCAGAAGGCTGTACACCGTGTTACGGCCGTTCCAACGGGCAGTGCCCCTGGCAGGAATGCTGCTGGCGCGCGGACTGCTTCACGACGAAGGCGTGACCCGGGATTGCAGGGCCCCTTGTCCGGGGGCGCTCCCGGATGGCTGGACGGGCCTCGGTGGCCGGGAGAGTGCCGGACTGCTTTGATCTTACCTCCATGATGTCCCGGCACCCCGATTCGGCGTTTATGTGATGGCAGCAGCGTTTTTTTTGACAGTCGGCGTCGGGGCCGGTAACATGTATCTATGTGTCAAGGTGCATCCTTTCTTCCCTCGAAGGGGTGCCCCTGTTGAGCAGAAGAGGGAATCCGTAGTGAAGACCCATGTGGGTCTGAGGAGAAGACGAAGTGGCAAAGGGGACTGTCAAGTGGTTCAGTGAGAAGAAGGGATTCGGCTTCATCATCCCGGATGACGGCGGTGAGGATCTGTTCGTCCATCACTCCAATATCGCCGGGACGGGCTTCAAGACGCTCCAGGATGGGCAGCCCGTCGAGTATGAGCCTGCCCAGGGCAGGAAGGGTCTGGAGGCGACCAACGTCCGGCCCTGCTGAATGACGACACAAAACAGATGAATGGAACGGCATCGCAGGCTGAGCGGGCCGTTCCGTTGGAACTTGTACCGTTGGCGAAGGTAATGTGGTTGCCCTGAAAGACCGGAAAGGCAGTCACGAGGGGCGCTAACGGGGCGGCGCTCTCCCGAAGGAGAGCGCCGAGAAAGCGGGTCATTGTCACCGGGAAAATGGCCTTTCCCAGATGGCCGCGCAGAGACTGTTTGCCGGCGGAGGCAGACGAACCAAGCTACCCGCAGTGCGGTAGGTATAAGGGGGGTCGCAACGGCTTGGGTAGATGGCAACCCCGTGTCGGCGGTTGCCGTCGGATCTAACAGGGGTACTGACTACCAGTCCTCGTCGTCCTCGTCTTCGTCTTCATCTTCATCGTCCTCGTATTCCTCCTCCTCTTCATCTTCATCCTCGTCGTCTTCCTCGTCCTCGTCGTCGAGGTCTTCGTCGTCACCCTCGAAGTCTTCGTCTTCGTCGTAGGCGAGTTCCTCTTCGAGCAGTTCGCACGTGCAGTTGTCGTGCGTCTCGCCGCAGCCGGCACAGGTTCCATTCGCAAGAGGAGCGCCGCACGCATCACACGGAATACATCCACACGATTCACACATCTTCGCACACCTTCAAAAATGAGTTGTTGATTTCCATCTACGCTGCAAAACGGGTTCGCGAGAACCCACCTCCAACGGCGTCAACATGGTACGCCTGGAAAGGGGAAAAGCAATACCATTTGTGCAAAAATCGGTGCATTTTTCTTGGGCCTGGAAAGGGGGTTTGCGTGCCGTTCCGCGGGGGCCCGATCGCCCGGCTGGGCACACGGTCGGCCAGCCCGCCGGCTCGGGGAAGACAGCCGCGAAAGACACCTCCGGAGGCCACCATCGGGCGCCCGGAGACGACTATGCGTTGCGTCTCAAGGCCAGGTGGATGATTCTGTCGATGAAAGACTCGTAGTTCATGCCGGCCTTTCGGGCCGCCTCGGCCACCTCCTCGCCGTAGGCGATGTCGGGATTGGGATTGGCCTCCAGCACGACCAGCTTCTCATCGGGTGTCAGACGCAGGTCGATGCGGCCGTAGTCCTGGAGCTGAAGCGCCCGGTACACCCGCTTGCACACGCGCTCGATGCCCTGCAAAACGCCGCCAGACAGATCGGCAAACCCGAACTCGATCTTCCATTTCTCACGGTATGCCGCATCCCACTTGCAGCGATACGTCAGCAGGACGGGGCCCTGATCGCCCTTCTCGTTGAAATAGCACTCGCGCGCGGGCAGGACTGTCAGACGTTTGTTGCCGATGACACTGACATAGAGCTCGCGTCCCTCGATGTACTCCTCGGCGATGGCCGCCTGTTTCCATCGTTCGTGGATGAAGGCAGCTCGTTCGGCCAGAGCCTGCGCGTCGGTAACCAGGGATGCGTTGGAGATCCCTTCCGAGCTGTCCTCGAAGGCGGGCTTGACCACCATCGGATAAGGCAGATTGGCGGGTACGCGCACCCTGTGGCGGTACGGCAGAGAGATGAAATTTGGAACGCGGATGCGGTGCAGTCGCAGAATCTGCTTGCACAGCCTCTTGTCGCGCGCCAGCAACAGTCCCATCGCGCCGGCGCCGGTGAACGGAATGTCGAGCAGTTCGAGCAGTGCGGCGATGTTCTTGTCCATCTGCCGGTCGCCGCAGAACTGCTCGGTCAGGTTGAATACGAGGTCCGGCGCCTGCTGCTTCAGCGTCGTGGCCACCGATGCGATGTCATACTCGGCCCCCATGGCGCTGACGCGGTGGCCCAGGCCGCGCAGCGCATGGCACACATGGTATTCGGTGATCGTCTTGCCCTCGGAGTCTCGAAACTCCGGATCGTCCGGCGGAACCGTAGCCGGGTCCACCAGAACCGTGATGTGCAATCGTCGAGTCATGCTCACCTTCGTTTCTTGCTGACGGTCAGGGTGTTGCTGGCAATTGCCGTTACCATGGCGGTCAGGCCGATCATGGTCTCTTCATCACCACCGTCTGCCGAGAGCCCCAGCGCCTCGCATCGCGCAGCCAGCCGATTCACGAGCTGGAAAATGTCGAACTTGCGATGGCCGGTCCATCGGGTGACGTTGTTGACCAGTCGGGCCCGATGAGAGCGCACCAGGCGGGAGGCCTTGCGTGCGGAATGCGCGGCACGGTCTGCGGCAAACAACTCCCGCAGACTGTCGTCATAATAGCCATGGAACTCGGTGCCCAGAATGCGCCGTTTGCGTTCGTAGTGGGCCGCCAGGGTGGACGTCATGCGAGCGGCCGAGTAGGGCGGATGGCCCTTGAACGTCACGATCGGAGGGCGGTCGGCGATCTGCCGCATCACGTGGTCCACATACTGGAGCTTCTTGATGACCGGCCAGTCCTTGTATTTCTCTTGCCAGGCGCTGTCGGGTGTGAGCCAGACGGCAAACGTCTCGGCGAAGTCTTCGTCCGGATGCGATTGGGCATAGTTGTCCTCCAGGTGGAGGACAAACCGGCGCGAGTACGGCTGATAAGAGTAGGAGTTGGAATAGGGGGCGGAGAACAATCCGAACATCTGGCGCCAACGTGTGCGGCGGTAGAGCCGGTAGGCGTAGTTGAGCGCATGACCGCATTCGTGGCGCAACAGCTTCATACAGACTACCGGATCGCCTCCCTCGACCTCATACATCATCGTCTCTTCGAGCTTTCTGAGGCGCGGATGGGCCAGGCAGAACGGTATGCCGATCGTCGGGATTTTGTCCGGCGTGAGCCATTCGTCGGCCAGATAGCACGTCGGGTGGCAGGAAATGCCTTTTGCGGCCAACTCGTCGTGCAGCTCCCGGACGAAGGGTTCGACGCAAGAGCCGGGAATCTGGAGTCCGAGGTCCCGGACGCGTACCTGGAGCAACTCCTCATCAGGCAGGTCTTCCCATCGGCGCGTCTTGTGTGTCTTCGTTCTTGCCATCCGTTTCACCGTGGTTCGGGGGACGTCCTTCCAGGTGTCTATACCATCAGACAGACCCTATCGCAACCCCACGCCGCGCGGCCGGACCGATCCGAGTGGTTGAGCCGCCGGCCGGTGACGCCTCCAACTGCCAAGCCGCGAGGGGACGAGACGCGGCCGCGACGCTGTCAGACAGACCGGTCGGAAGCGACGGGGGCCTGAACGGTTCTGGGGCCGCTGATCTGGATCGTCGCGTCGAGTTGCCCGTTGCCCTGCGTCTGCTTGCGGATGTGAAGGCTGGCGACCTGGGCTGCCACGGCCGAGTTTTCCATCGCGCGGAGAAAGCCGATCAGGTGACGCAGAGGAATGGCTTCCAGCCCGATCTCCACGATGGTTTCGGAGTACCCGGGCTTTGCCGCCGGCGCATCCTGTTGCTGCATCCTCACCAGGTACGCCTTCAGGCCGTGTTGCTCGGTCAGGGATTCCAGGAATGGCAACAACTGGAAGTCCGAATCCTGTTGGGCCATGCGTTCCTGCACTTTGTCGAACTCGCGCTGGAACGCGAGGTATTCGGTGCTCCTGGCCTGGACCTCGCGGAGTTCGCTCCGTTTCTCCGGGATCATCCGCCCGAGCAGTTGCACTCGATCCCGCATGGGCTGGATCACCAGCGCGTAGATGCTCCATACGACCAAGGCGGCCGCCACACTGATGCCGAGACGTCGTTCTCTTCGGGTCAATTGGATCATTCACTGCACCGTCTTTCTGGACGACAGGGAAAGGGTGAATCGCACCGATCCCGTCTTGGCGTCTCTGCCGGGGTTGGGTTGGTCCACGATCTCAAAGCCGGGAATCTCCTCCAGCAGGCGCTGCCATCCGCTGAGTGTGGCGAAGGAGTCGCAGTGGCCTGTCACGCGGACGGAGTCACCGGCAATGAACACGTCATCGAATTCCAGATTCCCGTCCGTGGGGTGATGCACGCTCAGTGTGCTCAGAATCTCCAGGGGGGGCAGCCGCCCCGGCTGGAACGACGCCAGCCATCCGCTGTCGTCGCGGAATGAATCGAGTTTCTGCTGGAGTTGGACCAGGGCGTTCACGCATTTCTCTTCCGGCAAGGTCTGCTCGAACACGTCCTGAATCTGTCTCTTGAGGTGTGTGTACTGGGATTCCAGGCGCGAAAGATGAACGAACAGCCCCAGAATCCACACCACCACCGTTGCCGCCAGCAGACCGCCACAGACCAGGAGTTCCTTTCTCAGGCCCGACGCGTCTTGTGTCTGCGTCGTATGCGCGTGCAGGAAATCGACCTGGGCGGCCTCGCGCGGCAGGAGCGGACGAAGGGCGAGCCCCTCGGCCACGCAGATGGGAAAGCCGACACGAATCGTCTCATCGTGTTCGACGCACGCATACGGGTCCACCGGAATCACCTGGCAGCCGATCTCTTCTTGCATCGCGGCGGCCAGGGGCAGGATTGTGGCGGAGGATGCGATCAGGAAGACCCGCAGATCGGCCTGTGCATCGACACCGAAGAGCCTTCGCCAGGTGATCTCGATCTCGCGATCGAGCAACCCCGTCACCTGCCGGCTGATGGATTCCATGTCACTGTCGCGGGAGATCTGGAGGGGGATGTTCCGGATCATGATCAGGCTTCCCTGCTGAAGCACCGCCATGCTCAGAACCGATTCGTCGATCATCACGATGACCGCCGTTCCCTCCTGGCTCTCCGGATGGTTGTAGCCGACCGCTGTACACGCCGCCGTGATCGGAGCCTCGATCCGAGTCACGTGGATCTTGGCCTCGTCCAGAAGTGTCAGCTCTTCCCGGAGCAGATCGGTTGACGTCGTCGCCACCAGCGCCGAATGCCGTCCGTTCGGCAGTTGTCGGGTGGAGCAGACCTGAACGATGGCCTTCTCTGCGACAATGGGCAAGTCATCCCGCAGGCTCGACGGATCGCCGGCGCGAAGCCGGTTCAGGGCGGCGCTGTCCACTTCGAGATCCGCGAAGAAGATCGCCTGGTGGGGAAGGCATACCGTCACCTCCGCGTGCCGGTCAAATCCGTGCTCGGTCGTCAATGCGCGCAGCATGTCGACGGGGCGGTCCGTGCTTCGTCGCGTGGGCTTGCCGAAGACCCTCTCGATGCGGGGTCCTTCGGCGGTCTGCGCGATCTGCACGGCCCGCAGATGGAAGCGGCCAATGTCGATGCCTATCGAGTTCTTCACCATGATCCTGCCTTTTGTCCTTCCTCCGAAGCCTTAACGAAGCGCGTTGCGGTTATGACTCCCGGTAGAGGATAATATCGACATTTCCCGTCTGCGTGTTTCGGTGGAGCAGCGCTTCAATTCCCAAGGTCCGATCTTCGATCCGTCCTTGCGTATTGACGCGGTAATAAGCGTCTCTGGGCTGGACTTCGATCGCGTCCTGGATGGCCAGGTAGACATTATCGGTCATTCCCGGGACCTGCCGGAGTTCGGGCACTGTGTCGAACGGCTTGAATTCGCGTCGTTGAACGATCATGCGGGCCAGGGCCGAGTCCATTTGCTCACAGAGCGACTCGATGACAAGCTGGGGAGCGGCGTTGATGTTGATCCGCCCGCTGCCGGTCGTTGTCAGCAGGTCACGCAGGAGGGCGAAGGCCTCCGGCGTGATCCCCTTGACCCATTGCAGTTCGTCGATGGTGTCCATCGGCCCGTTCTGACATCGGTAGGAAGGTCTGAGAGCCTGATAGTAGCCGCTCTCAGCGCCCTGACCAGCGGCATTGACGAACGGCAACAGGGTGACTTCGTCATCCGGATCGATCCAGTCAATGATGGCTGCGACCACCTCGTACCCGATGCGCTGCCCGGCGTCCTTCCGGCGGTTCAACAGGTCGATCAGTCGGAGCAGTTGATCGATATGCCTTCGATGGAGTTGGCCATTCTTGTCCTTGAGCATGTTGACGTTGACCCGACCGCTTTCTTCCGTGATGGTCACGGTGCAGGTGCCGCCATTGATCGTGAATGCCTCTTCTCCGGTTCGCAGGTCGGCGAAACGGTGGTCATTCGTCACGTCGTTGGTTTCCGCAACGGCGGCGATGGCCAGGCTCAGGCCGGCGCGGGCGCATTGCATCGCCCGTTCGGACTGACGCAGGCTCTCCGCCATTTCCAGGCTCCCGCGTGCGGTACGGTGGAACGCAAACAGCAGGGCCGACAGCAGCAGAACCATGGCCAGGACGACCACGAGAATGAATCCGTTCCGATGGCATCGATATGTGGGGCCGTTCATCGTGTTTGCCTCACGTTCTTCCGATCGGTCGCGGCGTTCAGTATCTCCACCACGGTGGCGCAATGATAAACGCGATCTTCCTCGTCCGTCACCGTGAGGCCAAATCTTACGGCACGCGGCAGCCTCCCGCTCGTGTCGGAATTCCACTGAGATTGCCATCGGAGGCCGTCATGGAATTCAATTTCGACGTCGGCAACCTGGTGCAGCACGGTCTGCCACTGCGCGGCCGCATCGTCCGTATGGATCGAGTCGGTGGCGGGCCGACTGCGCACTGCCAGCGTTCGTGTCGCCGGATCGTGCCGGTAGCCTGCGCGGACAAGGCCCTGCGAGCCGTTTGGCCCGCCGCCGAGGGGGGCCGTGGTCAGGAAGTCCAGCACCTCGCCGTGCGGATTTCGGGTGCCGCCGAGAAACGCGGGGCGCGGCTTCGGCCGGCGAGTCTCACTGGCCTGGTTCGACTCTGTGGCGTTTGGCTCATCGGGGCGACGGTACGCGCACCGAAGCTGCCTGGCCATCAGGCGCAGAACCATGTCGGCCCGCTGCGAGCACGTCAGGCGGCTGTCATAGGCCTCCATCGACCGTGACGTGGCGGCGTAGCTGCCATACACCATCGAGACGATCGTGGCGATCATCGCCAGTGCGACAAGCATCTCAAGCAGTGTGAAACCGGGATTAAGGCGCCGTTCGCTCATGGATTCGGGTGTCCGCCACATACGTTGTCATGGTCATCGTCTTCTCGTCCGAGGCCTGCGTCCACGTAACGGTAGTGGAAACCTCGCGCAGACCATCCTGGGGCAGACGACTGCTGCCTGGTCCGGCGATGCCTCGGACCTCGGTCTTCCAGGTGTAAAGTTGCCCGTTTCTCTCAACAGTGCCCGACGTGGTTCCCTGTCTGGGGAATCCTTCTGTGGAGGCTTCCGCGATCCGGGCCTGGGCCACGAACACCGCCTGGGTCGTCGCCTGGGCGGCGTCGGCCGTGGCCAGACTCAGCAGATGCAGCCGGAGCAGGCCCAACAGCGCGATGGACGCGATCGCCAGCGCGATGAGGACTTCGAGGAATGTAAATGCTTTCCATCGGATTCTGCGACGGTTCATGGTCTTTTGTCCGCAGTTCGTGTACAGCCGCCATCTCAGCTCTGAAGGTCCCAGGATTCGATGTCCGCGTCGTCCTCCACGCCGCCGATCTCACCGTCTTTGCCCAACGACACCAGGTCATAATCCTTGCTGTGGACGCCGGGGCTTATGTAGATGTACTTGTTGCCCCACGGGTCAACGGGCACGGCGTCGAGATATCCGTCGGAATTGTAGCCCTTGATACCCGGATCGTTGACCAGAGCTTCGAGACCCTCGGACGTAGTCGGAAAACGGCCGGTGTCCGTCTTGAACAGGGCCAGCGCCGACTGAATACTGCGGATGTCGGCTTTGGCTTTGACCCGGCGGGCCTGTTCCGGACGGCCCAGAATCTTCGGCATGATGATCGTGGCCAGCAGGCCCAGAATCACCACGACGATCATCAGTTCGATGAGAGTGAAACCCTTTTGTCGGTGCATCGTATGAACCGCTCGGTCTTGCATGGCATGGTTCCCTACAAAGCCTGATTGATTTCGAAGATGGGCAGCAGAATCGAAAGAACGATGAAGCCCACCACGCCACCCATCAGCAGCAGGATCATCGGTTCGAGTAGGGCCGTCAGGGTGCACACAGTGGCCTCGACTTCGCCATCGTACATCTCCGCGATGTTCAGCAGGCCATCCTCGACGGTGCCGGTCATCTGGCCGGTCTGAATCACGTGGAAGACCACCGGCGGGAACAGGCCGGTCGCCCGGACCGCGTTGGCGATCGTCTCCCCTCGATGGACCCCTTCCTTGATGTGCTCTGTTGCCTCGGTCATTACGTGGTTCTGACTGATCTTCTGGCTGATTTCCATCGCGGTGATGACGGGGATGCCGCTGTTCATCAGCGTCCCCAACGTTCGCGTCAGCCGGGCCACTTCCAGCTTGAAGAACAACGGACCGAACAGGGGCAGCCGGAGTTTGATCCGGTCCATCCACCGACGGCCGTCCTGTGTCCTGGCCAGGCCCACCAGGGCGGCAACCATCCCGCCAACGGCGACGAGGATGAGCACTACATGAGATCTGGCAAAGCTGCTGATGCCGATGAGTATTCGGGTCGGCAGAGGCAACTCCTGGTTCATCTTCACGAAGAGTTCCGAAATGCTGGGCACCACAAAAGACAACAGAAACAGGACCACGCCGACCGCGACGACCGCCATCATCGCAGGATAGGCGACGGCCGCTTTGACCTTGCCGGTCAGTTGCACGCGTTTTTCGAGGATGTCCGCCAGGCGCGCCAGCACTGCTTCAAGGGCGCCGCTGGTCTCTCCGGCGGCAACCATGTTGACGAACAGCGGCGAGAACAGATGGGGGTGTTTGCCCAGAGCCTCCGCCAGACTGCTGCCGGCATTGACGTCGTCGCGAACGCGTGCCACGATCGGAGCCAGCGGATCGGCCGAGTATCCCCAACGGACCCCGCGGTTCTGCGGTGTTCCCTGCATCTGTTCGACCAGGGCCGACAGGGCCGGCACCAGCGGCATCCCCGCATGCAGCAGCGTGGACAACTGGCGGGCCAGACGGCTCAGATCCCTGGTGCTTGCGCGTCGGAGCAGGTCCTGTCCCTGTGTCCGAGGAGCGCGGCCCGGCGTCGACGCCGGGCGGGCCGGCGCATTCGTCCTTCGCAGGCGCAGTTGGATCTGTGGTTCAACGGCCGGCATGGCTGCCCACCTCTCGGCTTGTCTTGACGCTGTCCTGCGTGACCCGGTAGACCTCTTCGAGGGTAGTGACACCGGCCAGGACGCGGCGCATACCGTCTTCGCGCAACGTTGTCATTCCCTTCTGCACGGCGGCTTCCTTGATGATGTGCGCGCCGCGACGCTGGATGATGAGGTCTTTAATCTGATCGTCGACCAGCATCAGTTCGAAGATCCCCGTTCGCCCGATGTACCCGGTGCGGAGGCAGTTCTCGCATCCGCCCCCTCGATACAACTGAACCCGGCTCTGGCCAAGCCGCCTCAGTTCGGCTTTGACTTCTTCGACGTCCTGGGGGTGATAGGGCTGCTTGCAGTCGGGACAGATCACGCGCAAGAGGCGTTGGGCCATCACTCCGACGACAGACGAGGAGATCAGGTACGGCTCGATGCCCATGTCGATCAGCCGGGTGACCGCCGAAGCAGCGTCGTTCGTGTGAAGCGTGCTCAACACCAGGTGCCCCGTCAGCGACGCCTGGATGGCGATTTCCGCCGTCTCCAGATCGCGAATCTCCCCAATCATGATGACGTCGGGGTCCTGCCGGAGGATATGGCGCAGGCAACTGGCGAAGGTCAGTTCGATCTTCGGCCGGATCTGCATCTGGCCGACTCCAGGCAACTGGTACTCGACCGGGTCTTCCACCGTCAGGATGTTCCGTTCTTCGCTGTTCAGTTCGTTGAGCGCCGCGTACAGCGTCGTTGTCTTGCCGCTGCCGGTCGGGCCGGTCAACAGGATGATTCCATGCGAGATGCCGATCAGCTCGCGAAAGACTCTCAACAGATCGGGCGTAAAGCCCACGTCTTCGAGACTAAGCCGGCCTCGGCCCCTGTCGAGCAGTCGGAGCACCACGCGTTCGCCGCCGGCGGTAGGGATCACCGAGACGCGGATATCCACCAGTTCGTCGCCTATGCGCACGCGGCTCTGTCCGTCCTGGGGCAGTCGATGCTCTGCGATATTGAGATTGGCCATGATCTTCAGACGCGACAGCAGCGGCGCGGCCTGCGGTTTCGGCAGGCTCAGGACGTTGTGCAGCACGCCGTCCACTCGAAAGCGGACTTTGACCTCTGCTTCATAAGGCTCGATGTGAATGTCGCTGGCCCGGCTTTGAACCGCCTCGAACAGAATCTTGTTGACCAGCTTGATCGCCGGGGCCTTGTTGGCGATGTTCAGCAGGTCTTCCGCATGTGTCTGCACCGAACTGGTGCTCGCGCTGTTGTCGGGCGCGTAGGTTTCGCCGAGCGCGTCCGCGTCGCGTTCGCCTTCGGCGGCGTGGTAGTAGCACTGGCTGATGGCGTTTTCGATCTCCGGCGCCGGACACCGCACGCGGGGACAGGCCTGGCCCAGGACGCCGACAATGGCGTCGTACGCCTCGACGTTCAGCAGGTCCGCCAGAGCCACCGCCGTGCTGCCGTCCTCCATCACGATGGGGATCGCGCACTGCTTCTTGAGGAATTCAAGCGGCAGTCGTCGCACGAGATCGGCGTTCAACTGCTCGGGCGCGATCTTCCACAGTTGTTGGCCTTCTATCCGTTCGGCCTGTCCTGTCTTCACGAATCAACCTCCTCGCACGGATGCGATCCACGTACGGATTGTCCGACCCCCAGGGATCAGCGACTGTTTTCCAGAAGCGGAAGCATCTGTTCCCTCTTCTGCTCCGTCACCTGTTGCAGCTCCTCCTGGCTGGTCATTACGTACGGGGTGATGAAGATCAGCAGGTTCGTCTTCTGCACGCGGTCTCGCTGCCATCGGAACAGATTCCCGACCACGGGCACGTCGCCGACGAGCGGGACCTTGTTCTGGACCTGCGTCTTGTCGTCCCGGATCAGGCCGCCGATGACCACGGTGTTGCCGCTGTTCATCGTGACGATCGTCTGGGCGCTGCGCTTGGCGGTGGTCGGCGTATCCGACGACGAGGCGGTCACACTCTCGACCAGCTTCGTGAATTCGCTGTCGATCTGGAGTCGCACGGGCCCGCCTTGGTTGACGTGCGGCGTGATCTCCAGCGTGATGCCCACGTCCTTGTATTCGTACTGCTTGATCACGGTGGGCGTAAGGAGGTCCGTCGTCTCGGTGATGCGCGACTGGACGACGAACGGGGTGTTTTCGCCCACGACAATCTTGGCCGTGCGGTGATTCGACGTCAGGACGTGCGGCGTCGAAAGGATATTGACTCCGGACTCCTTTTGCAGCGCTTGCAGCAACGCGCCGATGTTGTCGCCTTTCCAGGCGCCCACGGCGAGACCTTCGAGGTCGCCGCGGGCATAGTTGACGAAGGGTCCCAGGTTCGTTGCCGCAAAGCCACGGACGCTGTCGGAGACGGCCTCATCCAGCGTTGCCCAGTCGACGCCCAGTTCCTTCAGAGTGTCTTCGCCGATCTCCAGGATCGTCATCTCGACCAGGACCTGCTCGCGAACGATATCGAGCTTCTCGACGATCTGTGAGATCATGGCAAAGTCCTGAGGGGAGGCCACGATGATGAGCGAGTTCGTGCTCGGATCGGCGGTCACCTGGATCGGCAGTCGCGTATCGGCCGGGTCGGTCACCCGCATTCCGGCCAGCGCCGCCTCCAACGCGGGCGCCACATCATTGGCGTCGGCGTTCTTCAGATAGGTCACGTGGACGTTGCCGGCGTTGGTCGGCCGTTCGACGTCGAGCTGGGCGACGAGCCGCCGGATCGTGTCGATATCCTGTGTGTCGCCCACGACGATCAGGGCGTTGGTCCGATCGTCCGGCAGGACTTTGGTGCGCTGGCCCACGGCCGGCGTAGACCGTGTCCGGCCGGCTGCGGAGGCAACGGCCTGGTTTTCGTCCAGGATCTGCATGATCTGTTCGCTGAGCACCTGGGCGGAAGCGTAGGTCAACGGAAACAGCAGCACGTTCTCTCGGGAGCCCTCCACGTCGAGCTGCGCGACGATCTGCGCGATGTGGTGGATGTTGGCGGACGTATCCGTGACCATGATCGAATTGGTCTTTGGATAGGTCGCCATCAGGGCCCCTGTCGACAGCAGCGGCTGAACGATCTGGCTGATCTCGGCCGCGTCGGCGTACTTCAGCGGGAGGATCTGCGTGACCATCGTATCGCTCTTCGGAATCGTCTCGGGATCAGCGCCGATGCGCACATCGAGATTGCGTTTACTGGCCTCGGCTTTCGGGACGATCTTCACCGCGTTGTCTGTTTCGACCGCGGCGTATCCAGCCACGTCCAGGATCGACTGGAGAAACGGGTAGATCTCCCCCAATGGAACCGGCGTTGGCGACATCACCGTCACGGTCCCGCTGACGCTCTGGTGCGGGATGAAATTGATGCCTGTGATCTCACCGATGGTTTTCAGGACGATCCGGATATCCACGTCCTCGAAGTTGACCTGCACCATTTCGTCACGTCCGCGTGATGGTTCGGGGGACGCGGCGGAACCGCCGTCCGGGACAGGAGCAGGCGACGCGGCGGACTCGCTGGCGCCGATGGAGATGCGCTGGGGCGGGGGCATTCTTTCGATCGGAGTCTCCACAACTTCCGGGACAGTCGTCCAGACTTCCGATTCCACCGTCGTAGCCTGTGGAATACTCCAGGTCGGCATCGTCGGCGGCTGGGAGGCGACGACATTGCGCGTCTCGGCCTCGGACGTCGTCGGAGCGAGATCGGACGGGGATTCGACCACCGGGGTCGGCGGCTCATCGATTGGGTGAGCGGCTCTCTGTCGGGCTCGCCCATGCGGCTGGATCGGACCGACCTCGCTGGACGAGACGGCGCGTCCGCCACAGCCGATACATGTCAGGGCAAGGATGCACAAGGCCATGACCGGTGGGCCGAATTGACGAACCACGTGCGCCCGGGCGACGTGCGCCCGGCATGAAGAGTCTATCGAGGGGTTGTGGCGTTTCGTATTCAAAGTGTTCTCCGCTATCTCACAAGTCCAGTGACAGGTCTTTGGTCTTGCCGTTCCGCAGCAGTTGCATGTTGATAGTGGACTGCGTTCTGGCCTTCTTAAGGACCTGGAATGCTTTCTGTTTGCTGTCGAGACTCTGGCCGTTGACGGTCTGAACGATGTCGCCATTCCTCAACCCGACGATTGCGGCCAGTGGGCTCTGTTCGAGACCGGTGATTCTCAGTCCTTCCGTGCGTCCGTTCTTCACGTACGGCTCGATCGTGGCACTGCGGAACAAATCCTCCACATACCCGAGGCGAGCGGAAGGGGCAGAGGGTGGTTGGACCGCCTCGAGAGGCCGCTGCGGATTCGCCTGACCGACGTCGTTGGCGTCGAACGGCGCCGGGCCTTTGGCGGCTCGGCCGGCATGCAGCACCAGCACCTTGCTCTGTCCGTTGTGGATCAGAACGACTCGGTCCGATTCGATGGACTGGATCGTGGCGGACGCGATGGCATCGCCGATCCTGTACGGGCTGGTTGCCTGGGTGGCCATGTCTTCGATGATGGCGCGGGACGTCGCGGGACCGCCCGCCACGATGCCCACCAGTCGCAGCCCGAGGGCTTCGGCCGAACGCAGGGGGCCGGCCGGCGGGGACGACAAGGCCGGCGAAGCGTTCGTCTGATCCGTGGCCCCGAACAGGCCGCTCTCGACGATGACGGAATAGTCGGCAACCGGCTGGGAGTCTGGCGCCCGCCCGGTTTCGTTGGAGACGCGTTCGCCGCCCGAGACGGCCTTCGGCTTCAGTCCGGGCGCTGGCTCAGAGGGGCGCCAAATTGCCTCGATCGCCACATACAGCAAGGCGGCGACGAGCAGGGCCTTGGCTCCCCAGAACAGCCTCGATATCTGCCTGTCGTTCATCTGTCATCTTTCCCAAAAACGTACTCTGATCGCTGCTGACTCTATCGTCCTGGGAGGGTGGCCACTTGACACGGAGGAGTGAGAGGGCGGTGGATGGTCGGATAAGTAGAGCGATGTAACGGCGAGATGTATATTATCGGGCGAGGGTGGCCCGTGCAGGGGTGCTGGCCAGGTTGCGAGCGTGCGGCTACGCAAGCATCAGTGCCATGATCCCGTAACTGATGTTGGCGAGCCCATGCAGCAGGATGGGGCCCAGCAGCGAGCGGGTGCGAATGAACAGCCAAGCGAAAAGGAGGCCGGGCAGGAACGTTACGAGGGCCACGACGTCACCCTGTACGAAGACGTGGGCGAGCGCAAAGCAGCCTGCGGAGGTGACGATGGCGATGGACTGCGGAACGGTGCGCGATCGCCATGGACGGGCGGCGAGTAACCGCATGACGTTGGCCTGCAGATAGCCGCGAAAGAACAGCTCCTCGGCGACCGCGACATACAAGAGCTGATAGAGCGGCCAGGCCAGCCAGCCGTCTTGAGCGTCGATGGCCGGTCGCAAGGGAATGGGAAGGCGCAAGCGTACTGCAATCCAGATTCCCGCGAATGTGATGGGCAGGACACAGACGAAAACCGTGATGACAGTCCAGAGTGTCTGTCGGACATGGTCAAGGCCGATGCGCGGGAATTCGCGTCGCGTCGTCCATGTGGGGAGCAAGGCAGCCGCCACGAGAATGGCGGGGATCAGGAGCCACTGGAGCCCGGCGACCGGTCCCATGCAGACAAGGCGTGCCGCCAGGAACACGCCGGCGGTGACCAGGGCCGTCTCGGCCGCCAGCCGAGCCGGATGCTGGATGCCATGGTCGCAAAGAGGGCCGGCCGGCTCGACGAGTGACGCCGAGCCGGCCGGGCCGGATTGTACGCGCGAGGAATCCATTCAGTTGTTATCCTTCGGTCGTTTCGAGAGAATGCCGTCTTCTCCGGTCCCGTCGCCTCAGAACGGCCATCACGAGTGCAACGATGGAGTAGGGCACGACCAGTTCTTTCGGCGAGCCGTGGCCGGTGGCAGAAACCGAGCATCCCCCGGGGAATTCGTCGCTGTCTTCGGGCTCCGGATCGGAGGCCACCAGGTAAAACGGCGTGAAGTGTGTGGTCTTGAACCGCAGGGCACTGAGGTTTTCGTTGATCACAATGTTCTCGATATCGGTGATGCCGCTCTGGCTCAAGGCTCCGGTGAGCGAATCGTACCAATAAGGTTTCGCCGAGCCGCCCGTTCCGCTGAAGCGGTAGGGGATCGTCACGGTCACCGGCACGTCAAAGTCGACGCCGCTGGGACCGAAGTCATAGCTGCCGAGGCATTCGGCCGGCGCCACCGGTGGATTCAGAATCCGGGAGATGGAGATCCGCACGTCGGACTGACACGCTCCCGGCGGAACAATGATGGACACGTCGTCCGGCTCATCAATGGCCGCCGGATCAACACCGATCGTGGCGCCTACCGAGGCGACGACCTGCTTGGCATCCAGCGGAATCGGATCGACGAACGTAGTTGCTGTGCTGTAGATCTCGGTGCGCGAGCTACGCGCGTCCGTCCAGACGACATAAGGGTTGTTGTAGCTGTCGACACCGATGGCCGGCTCACGCTGGCCGGAATTCGTGCCATCGTCCCCGACGAAGATGTTGGTTCCTGCCGAGCCAGGGCCCAACTCCGCGATGAACAGATCGGTGTCCGTCGTACGCCGGCGGGCATGACGCAGGTCCTGCCAGCAGGCGAAGACCCTCGAACCCGCTGCACATGCGATGGCAGGGGCAGACTGGCCGGCGCGAGAGGTATCGTCGATGATGCTCGTACCGGTGACAGGGCTGGCCGGCAGGGCATTGAAGGCGGCGTGATAGATATCCGCATTCCCCGGAGCATCATCCACCCACAGCAGGTGCAGCATGGAGGAGTCTCCGTCGTAGGCGATGACGGGATCGGTCTGTTTGCTTTTCGTTTTGACGATTGGGACATTGGCCCAGCTCGACATGTTGGAGGCAGAGCCGTAGATATCCGCCTGGCCGTTTCTCATATCGGTCCAGACGACATAGGCGACGTTGTCCGCACCCACCACCACGTCCGGCGCGATCTGGTCGGCCGGATCGCTGGTCAGACGGGAAGACAAGGCGTCGGCAAAGGCATTGGTCGAGCTGATTGCGAAAATGTCGGCCTGGCCGTCTCGATCGTCTTGCCAGGCGATGTACACCCGGCTGGGCGACTGGCTGTCCGTGGTCACCGCCGGATTGGTTTCATTGTGGTCTGAGTTGGTCACCGGAATCGGACGCGACCACGTGATTCCGTCCGACGACATCGCGACAAAGATGTCCCAGTTGCCGCGCTGTTTGTCCTGCCAGACCACATAGAGGACTCCATCGCGGTCTTGCGCGATGTCAGGGTGACACTGGTCGGAAGCCGCGGTGGTGATGGGCGCCGGTGTGTCAAAGGCCTGCGTTTCTGCGGCCATCGTGCTCACATAGATGTCCCGGCTTCCTTCCGTACCGTTACACCACACCACCCAGACGTTCCCGGTCGCATCACCGACGGTGGCCGGGCTGCTCTTCGATCCCTCCACACCGCAGTCGCGGGTGACGGTCCGATTGCTTCCGAACGCACGCATCTCCGTGGTGAAGGAGTACGCATGGGTGTTCATGGTGTTGCCAGCGCGGTCGGCCGCATTGACCTGCACCGTGACCGTGTGGTCGAACTCGAATGCCTGGCTGGTCTGGTAGATGAACCGGTAGTCATTCGGCGTACCGGATCGACTGCATCGTCCGTGCGGACTCTGGTAGACGTCTATATTGCCCTGGTAGATGGTGTTGCCATCGATTCGAATCGCAACGGAATCGGGACTCACGCCTCTGCCCTGGTCGGTCACGTGCAGAGTCACGAGATTGTTCAGCGACACCTGAATGGCGTCAGGCTCCGGCGAACAACGGGCCACCACCGGCGCCGTGCCGTCCGGGCTCGCACCCACGACGAAAATGGTTACAGTTTCACTGGCCTGACTGTTCCCGTCGCTGGCCACAAAGGTGACATTATGGGAGCCGACCTGAGATGACGAAGGCGTCCAACTGAAGCTGCCGCCCCCGAAGCTCGCTCCGGAGGGCAGACCGGTGGCCGAGTAGCTGATGGCATCTCCATCCGGATCGCTCGCGGTAACGGAAAACGTCAGAGCGTGGTTCTCATCGACGGAGCGGTTCCCGACTTGACTGAGCGTGGGAGCCCGATTGACGTTGACCACGCTGATGGTGATCGTTTCCGAGTCCTGACTCTGACCGTCATTGGCGATAAACGTGACCTGGTAGGTCCCCGCCTGCGCGTATGTAGGGGTCCAACTGAACGTCTGGTTGGAGAAGCTCGCCCCGCTGGGCAGTCCAGTCGCGGAGTACGTGATCGAATCTCCGTCCGGGTCCGTTGCGCTGATCGAGAAGGTCAACCGCACGTTCTCGCTGATCGACTTGTTCCCGACCGCCGCCAGGACGGGGCTGCGATTGGAGGGTGGGTCGTTCGGAGTTGTGTCCGGCTCAGACACGGAATCCCTATTGGCAGGGGTGACCGAGTTGATCACATAGCACCCCGCATCGTGGGGAGCCTTTCTCGAATTCCCATTCAGATCGGTGGCGGGAACGTACTGCGCGTTGGCGAATCCGACAGCCCCGGCGCCGGCGGCCAGTTTGTACGCGTCGTTCAGGTTCTTGCCGTGCGTGTTGTTGCTGGGGAACATGTAGCTGTACTGGTCGAACAGCGCGCCGCCCACGAAGAAACTGCCGGAGCCCTCGAAGTAGTTCGGATGAGCCGATCCGTCGTCTGCCTTGACAATGATGTTACCGGGGTAGTTGGCGGTGGTCTTCCACCCCGTTTGATGGTCGCCGATCACATACATCACGTTGCCTTTGACCGTCGCCTTGGCCGGAGGCGTTCCCGTGATGCCGACGAGAATGTTGTTGGCGATGACCATGCTCGATCCGTCGACGCCCGATACAGTTGAGATGTACAGGGCGACCTCGTAGTAATAGGGGCCGGTTCGTCCATCCCGGTTCTGTCCGATCACCGTGTTGTTGCGGAAGACGAAGTTCTCGCCGCTCTCCGGACACTCCACGGCATTGCTGTTCTTCGTATCATAGACGAGATTGTTCTCGATGAGCATGTTGCTGTAGCCGCCGCTCGGGTGGCCGTTCTGTCCGTCGTAGTGTCCCGGATAGCATCGGATACCTCGTGTGTTTCCGCTGTCGTGGATGATGTTGTTTCGGACGATCAGGTTGCGGGTGCGTATCTCTAAACCGCTGCCATGCTCGCCCTCGACGAATTCGATCTTGGTGGGGCTGGCCAGCGTTCTGCCGCTGCTCTGCCCGGTGATGGTCCTGCCCGATCCCGTCGCGAAAGCGGCCGCCGACGTCGGTCGGATCTGGATGTATTCAGATGACTGCGAGACGACCGTTCCGGAAGCTCCGGTCTGCGCCTGCGTCACGACTTCGTTGGCCTGGAAGTCGCCGGACTTCTGTCCGTAGATGTTCATGCGTATGACGGTCGGGTTCTGGTCGTAAATGTGATTGCCCGAAACGATGACGGTCTTGCCCTCTCGCGTGCCGCCGGCATTCAGCAAGATCCCGCTGCCGCCGGTATTGTAGATGGTATTGTCCGAGAAGACGATCCCGGTCCCGGCGTATCCTCCCAGGCCGATGCCCCGGGTGAAACCGGTGATTTCACATCCATCGATGGTGACGTCCTGGTAGTAATCTGTGGTGTCCGACAGAAGGCGGACTCCGAACGCGGGCATACCGGCATGCTTATAATGCACGTAGCCCCCCGTGATGCGGCAATTGACGACCTTGACCGCCGAGGCGTCCTTCAGCAAAACGGCGATGGCGTCCTGTGTGAGGCCGGTTGCCACCGTCAGGCCGTCGAACACCAGATACCAACTGCGCGTCACGCCTGTGACAGATATGCGGGAGAATGTCGGGGTCTGTCCCGTGTCTGCGACGTACTTTATCGGGGCACTCCAGGAACTGCCGCATGGGCTGGTGCCGGTCAGTGCCAGAGAGCCGTAGCTTCCCGTGCGGATTCGGACCGTGTCACCGGGGGCCACCATGCTCTGAACCTTGCCCATGGTCTTCCATGGTTGCTGGGCCGTTCCCGGATAGCTGTCATTGCCCTGGGTGGCATCCACATAATAGGTGGCGGCGCTGGCGGGTGCCACGGCGGTGACCAGCGGCGCCGCTGTCAGGATCAGCAGGACGATCCAGGTCCGCGCGCCGAAACGTGCGTTTCGACGGAGGCCAGGAAATGGGACTTGCGTGCTGTAAGACATAGATTCCCCCGTGTACTGTTTTGCCTCCCACACGAGCGAGCAACTCGCCCGGGAAGCGGTCTATCGAGTTTGTGCGTACGTGCTCTTTGTGTAAACGGTACGAACAAAGCGAATCAAGGACAAATCGATTCCGCCCTCCTGGCGTGCGAGGTGCCGAGCGGCGAGGCGGACCCGGGGGGCCGCCGGCCTCGGAACGGAGCTAACTCGCCTGGTATCCCTGAGAATGATACACTGATCGTGGTTCCGATAAAAGAGCCTGTTTGTGTTCTTTTTGGCTTTGTTTTATCGGCCACGAGCAAGCCGCCGCTCGGGGGGGCATGACAGGCCCTCAAATGGCGATTTTTGGCTTGAGCCACGTTGACAGTGAGCCGATACGGCTTATAGAATAGATGCTCTTTGACTGCTGATTTCCCGCACGGACGAGCCGGGGGGCGCTGCATTTCCCTGACGGCATCTTTTTACGATGACTCAGCCGTGGAACGTTCGGCGGGGAACCACGAAATACCACCTTTAGGGTATGCTCATAGATGTACAGCCATCGGCGCAGGGTCGCAATCGGACATCCGGACACGTCCGCTGAGAGGCGTTCACGCGGCACGGCATCGGTGTGGAGTGCCGGCGGGATCGTCGTGTTGCTGCTGGTCGGAGCGGGCATTGCGTACCGCATCGCGGCGGCTCGACTGGGAGAGCCTGTGCCGATCCCGCCGCCGGTTTCGCTAGCGGAGGTCCCGACAGAGGTCGACGGGTGGGTCGGCCAGACGCTGGATATTCCCAGTACCACAGAGGACTATATGCGGACGAACTTCGCCGATGACTACATCAGTCGTCGCTACGTCAACGAGGAGCAGCGGATGTGGGGCGATGCGTATGTGGTCTACTGTTCCTCGCGTCCGGCGGGGATGCTCGGCCACCAGCCCATGAGGTGTTTTCCCGCTCACGGCTGGCTCCACGATGGAACGTCGGAATCCGAGTTCGAGACGAATTTGGGCCGAAGGGTCAGGTGTTTGATACACCGGTTCTACAAGCCGGCTCCGGATTATCACCGGGTCGTCGTCCTGAGTTTCTATGTCCTGAATGGACAGGTCACCCTTCGGGAGGGGGAGTTTTCTGGTTTCCTCGGTCGACGCCCAAACATCTCGGGTGACCCGGCGCGGTACGTGGCGCAGGTCCAAATCAGCTCGGCGGTCGAGCACTCGGCCCGGTCGCTGGCGGCGGTCCTGACGGATTCAGTTCTCGCCATTCTGCCGGACCGGGACGGTCAGGTGCGATGGTCGACCCCGCGCCGGGAGTTCTCCGAGCCGGCCGCTGGGGCTTCGCAGAACAACTGACGCACGGATCGCTGCGACGAATCTGAGATCAACGAGATTCCTGCAAGTGGTTTGAATCTCGCTCGTCGGAACAGCCGACGGGGACGGAGTCTATCCAAATGCCACCGCCACGGTGTCTCTAACCGACGGGAGGACGGGTTCAAGGCATTTCATGAATTCGCGGGTCCAGCTCAGCAAGAGATTGCTTCTGATCAACTCCGCCAGTTCGGTGGTGCGGTACGTCCTTTCCGTGTCCGTGCTGATCTGGCTGAGTCAGTATCTCCTGCGCCGCATCGGGGACGTTGAATACAGCCTCTATCCGCTCGTTGTCGGTGTGATTGTCTTCATTCCGTTGCTGAGCCTGTTTCTCACGGCGGGTTTGGCGCGATTCGTGACCGAAGCCTATGCGATGGGAGACGACAAGAAAGTCACGAGCATCGTCTCGACGATGACCGTTCCTTTGCTCGGGCTGGCCGTCGTGTGCCTTGTCGCGGGCCTGACTTTTTCCTGGCACATCGGGCACATCCTGACAATTCCTGCCGGACGGTTATGGGACGCTCGGATCATGCTGGGGCTGCTGGTGTGCTGCACGGCGCTGCGGTTGCCTCTGACGCCATTTGTGTTCGGGCTCTATGTCGAGCAGAGGTTCGTCCTGCAGAACGTGATCGGCCTCGCGGCGGAGGTTGTGAGGATTGCGATCCTGTTCGCGCTGTTGTTTGGGGTCAGCACGCGCGTCCTGTGGGTTGTGGTGGCGGAGGTTACTTCCCAATGGTTTTCCTCGGTGGTCATGGTCGTGGTTTCGCAGCGGTACGTTCCGGCCATGCGGTTCTCGGCCCGGCAGATCGACTGGAGCATCGCGCGGCAGATTATGGGCTTCGGGGGCTGGAATCTGGTGATCAATTGCTCATCGTCTGTTCAGAGGATGCTCGATCCGCTGTTTCTGAACAAGCTGGCCACGCTGGGGGATATCACGTCGAACCACATTGCGACGATGCCGACGCGGCATCTGTGCACTCTGGCCGGTGTGGCCGCCGCCCCGTTGGTGCCGCAACTGGTGACCATGCATGCCACAGGACGCGACGACCAATTGCAGCGTCTGTATCTGCGTGGCGGTCGCTATGGTCTGTGGGCGATCATGTGCATCACGCTGCCCGCGATGGTGTACTGCCGAGAGCTGATCACGCTGTACCTCGGCGCCGAGTACATTGAGACGGCCTTTGTCATGGTCCTTGCACTGTTGCCCACGACCTGGGAGTTCTCACACTGGATGCTGCCTGATCTGTGTCATGCGAAGAACCGGATGCGCCCGATCGCGCTGCGTTTTGCGTCCATCCAGGTGGTTCGGCTGGCGCTGGTTCTCGTGTTTGTGGGAGGGCTGGACCTGGGGGCCTTGGGCCTGCAAGGGGCGGGATTGATTGCGGCGGCAGCGAACATTGCGGTCAATCTGCCCCTGGGATGGCGTCTGGTCGATGTCTCCCCGCGGCGCTGGTTCAAGGACGTGCTGATCCAGGGGGTGATTCCTGGGGCGGCGGCACTTGTAGTCTGGCTGGGACTGGAGCTGCTGCGCCCTCCATCGACCTGGACGGCGCTGGGTTTGTACGTGAGCGCGGGCCTGCTGGTCTATCTGGCGGTGCTGGCGTTCTACTCGTTCGATAAGTATGACCGGATGCGGATCCGGACGGTTTTGGGCAGCGTCGCACGCGGCTTCCGCACAGAGCAGACGCAGCCTTCGCCGCTGTCCGTGGTGTCGAGCGGCACGAGCGCCGATGGGAGGTAACGAAGATGCGGGTGTCGCAGACACGAATTGAGGGCCTGCTGTTGATTCAGCCGGATGTGTACCGGGATCAGAGAGGGTACTTTTTCGAGCACTACAGCCGGGACAAATACGAACAGGTGGGTCTGCCCGGCGAATTCGTCCAGGACAACTGCTCGTATTCGCGGCAGGGGACTGTACGCGGCCTGCACTACCAGATCGGTCCCAGCGCTCAGGGCAAGTTGACCACGGTGCTCTATGGAAGGGTTTGGGATGTGGCGGTGGACGTCCGCTTCGGGTCTCCCACCTTCGGCGAGCACGTGGCCGTCGAGCTGAGCAATGAGAACTGCCTGCAGTTCTGGATTCCGCCGGGTTTTGCGCATGGGTTTTCGGTGCTCTCGGAGGAGGTGGTCTTCTCCTACAAGTGTACCTCGCTCTATTCCAAGGAGAATGAGCGATCGGTGCTCTATAACGATCCGGATCTGGCGATCGACTGGAAAGTCGCAGACCCGATCGTATCCGCAAAGGATCTGGCTGCTCCGCGTCTGCGTTCGATCGCGAGGGACTATGTCTTCTCGCAGTGAGAACGCGGCGGGAACGTCTCCGGCGACAGCGACGCATCGATTCGGACACGGGCCACTTCGGAACATCAGGCAGAGATGAGAGATGAGCATGATTGAGCCGATGTTGTCGGAAGAACCGCGACAGACCGTCTCGAATGAGGCCGCGTCGGAGCCCGATACGCCGAGCCGGGGCCCACAGGTGTGTCTGCTGGGCGCGTCCTTCGACACGGGTAACCTCGGAGTCAGCGCCCTGGCCGAGAGCAGTGTCCGCTGCATTCTGGCTCGCTGGTCCGATGCGCAGGTGATTCTGCTTGCGAGCAGTCGGGAAGAGGGCTGCCATCGACTGAAGCTGGCCGACCGAACCGTGGCGATCCGGAAGGTCCCGATCCGATTCTGCCGGAACGTGTTTCTGTCGCACCACTACGGCGTGCTCTTCTTCCTGGTGCTCATGCTGCGGGTGTTTCCGTTCGACGGCCTGAAGAGGTACCTGGCCCGACGCAACGCCACGTTAAAAGTGCTGCTCGACAGCCGGTTGTTCGTGGATATCACCGGGGGCGACAGTTTCAGCGACATCTACGGTATGGGACGGTTTGTTCAGTCGTTCTTGATCCGCATGCTGCCGCTGATATTGGGCAAAGACCTGATCCTGTTTCCTCAGACGTATGGGCCGTTCAAGAGAGCGTTGTCGCGATCGATGGCTCGCTACGTTCTGCGGCGAAGCAGGAGAATCTACTCCAGAGATCAGGCCGGCCTGGATTTCGTCAAAGAACTGCTGGGACTCATCGACTCGCAAGACCGGATTGCCTTTGCCCCGGATGTGGCGTTTCTCCTGGAGCCGCGCCGGCCGGCGGCTCTCGATGTGGAGGGTCTGGACGCGGCTCGAGACGGCGCCTCGACCACCGTTGGCCTGAATGTCAGCGGTCTGATCTACTACGGGGGCTACCGCGGAGGCAATGAATTCGGATTGAGGGTCGCGTACAAAGAGCTGGTGGACGCCATCGTGGAACGGCTGATGCAGAAGGAAGGCGTTCGGATCGTGCTGGTTCCGCACGTGATTCCCTCGGACGTGTACGAAGGCAACGTCGAGAACGATCTGGCCGCGTGTCTCGACGTGCACGGGCGGCTCTCGGTTCGGTATCCGGGGAGACTGTTCGTGGCGCGAGGGACCTACGACCAGGGCGAGGTCAAGTACATCATTGGGATGTGCGATTTCTTTGTTGGGACGCGGATGCACTCGTGCATTGCCGCGCTGTCGCAGCACATCCCGGCCGTCGGGGTCGCCTACAGCAAGAAGTTCAAAGGGGTTTTCCAGACTGTTGGCGTTGAGAATCTGGTCGCGGACATGAGATCGTCGCAGGCCGATGAGATCCTTGCGACCATCGAGACGGCGTTTGCCTCGCGCGAGTCGATCGCCCGTCGGCTCCGCGAAACCGTGCCCGAGGTCAGGCGGAAGGTATCGCGCCTTCTGGAGGGTCTCGACGCATGAGACAGCCTTTCGACACGGTTTCCGATGTCGTTGCCTGGCGGCTCTGTCTGGGCTGCGGCGCCTGTGTCTCAGTTTGTCCCGAAAAGGCGTTGGCCCTGGTGGACGTTGAGGGCGATGGGCTTCGGCCGACGAGAGATGCTGCCCGCTGCGCCCGCTGCGGGACGTGTCTGGCGGTTTGTCCTGGGGCGGCCATAGACGGCCCGCCCGCCCACGCTCTGGCGCTGGACTCGCTGCGACAAGCGTGGGGTAATGTGCTGGAAGTCTGGGAAGGCTATGCGACGGATCCGGAGATCCGCTACCTGGGTTCGTCCGGGGGAATTGCGACGGCGCTGTCGCTGTTCGCCCTGGAGAAGCAGGGTTCTCCGGGCGTGCTTCACATTGGCAGCAAGCCCGGGCATCCCCTGGACAACAGTCCCTTTGTCAGTCGGAATCGGGACGAGTTGCTCGTGCGAACCGGCTCACGGTATGCTCCCGCGGCTCCTTGTTCCGGGTTGGGAACAATCGACCGCGACGGCGAGGCATCTGTGTTTGTGGGAAAGCCCTGTGATGTTGTGGCCCTGCGCAAATGTCAGGCTCTGGGCGACGGCCAGGGACGATCGATCCGCCTGGCCATTTCCATCTTCTGTGCCGGCACGCCGAGCACGCAGGGAACCAGAACGATCCTGGCGCAGTTGGGCGTCAGCCCCGAAGAGGTGACGGAGTTTCGGTATCGCGGATGCGGCTGGCCGGGACGTACTGTGGCCAGGACAAGCTCCCGAAGCGATGCGGAGTGCTCCATGAGCTATGAGCAGTCCTGGGGCGACATCCTCAGCAAGCACACGCAGTTTCGCTGTCGGCTCTGTCCGGATTCGACGGGCGAACTGGCCGACATCTCCTGCGGCGATCCCTGGTATCGCAAGGCGGAACCGGATGACACCGGCCGGTCCCTGGTCCTGGTCCGGACCGAGACGGGCCGGCAAGCCCTGCACGAGGCCATGAAGGCCGGCTACGTGACGCTCGAAAAGGTCTCCGCCGACACGCTGCCCATGTCACAGGCATCCCTTCTGCGGCGCCGAGCCCATCTATGGGGACGCCTTGCCGCGTTGCGAGTGCTGGGGGCCGCCGTCCCTGCGTATCGAGGATTCTCGCTCTTCGCGACCTGGCGGGCATTGCCGGCTACGGAAAAAATGCGTTCACTGCTTGGCACCGCCCGTCGTACGGTCCAACGAAAGTGGTACAGACGTGAGCGCGAAGGTAGGCAATAACTCGACGTGTGAGGCCGTGATTCCTTTGGGCAGCGAGGCGGTGTCGAACCGCTGTGAAGCCCGACGTGGCAGCCGCCGGCGAACGCTCAAGACGCTCTACTACCGGATTCCGCCTTCGTGGCGGCGGCTTCTTGACCCTCTGGTCCGCTGCTATCGCCTGTGGGACGAGATCCGACCGAGATTCTGGATCGGGGATAGTCAACCGCGGGACGATGGATTGTCGATCTCTATTCTCTGCGTCGCCGGCACCTGGGAGAGGAGTTTCCTGTTCGATCAGATTCTCGGCAGACAGCGTCGAGAACGGTGCGTCGGGCGGGCTTGGCTGTGGAATGTCGCAAAGGTTTGGGCGCGGAAGGGACCGCACTGCTGCGCGATTCTGGTGTATGTCCGCCCCGGTTTTCGCCGATTCCTGGGATCTCAGAAGTGGCTTCACATCCCCGCCTGGGTGGTCGGAGAAGTGGAACTGCCGCTGTCTCCGCAGGTTCTGGCCACCGGCAATGTCAAAGAAGATCTGCGGAAGATTCGCAAGAGTGCTCTGGGTTACACGGTGACGCGTGATCTCCAGCAATTCGAGGACTTCTACGCGAACATGTATGTCCCGCATGCCAGGAGGTTCTATGGAGACGGCGCGCGGATCTGGCCTCGCGGCCTGTTGCTGAAGCATCTCGATCACGGCGAGATCCTCCTGGTGACCCGCCAGGGCCAGCCTGTCGCCGGGAATCTGATCAGTTACGCAGAGGCGGAGCCGTTGCTGGTGGTCAGCGGTGTTAGAGACGGCGACAGGAGAGCGCTGCGGGACGGAGTCGGTGGCGCCATTTACCATCTTTCGTTCCGTCATCTGACCGAGCAGGGCTTCACCAGGGTGGGACTTGGCAAGTCGAGGGCATTTCTGCGCGATGGGGTCCTGCGGTACAAGAAGAAGCTGGGCATGAAGCTGGTCGGTACATCAGAAGGGTATTTCTACCTTCGTGTGCCGCACGACACGGAGGCCTCGCGAGCGTTTCTGAAGGACAACCCTCTCATTCTCGATGATAATGGAGGATTGCACGGTGTGGTGTTCGTCGAGACGAACGCAGGTTCGCTCTCGGAAGCGCAGTGGGCCGAGTTGGACAAGGAGTTCTCCTGCCAGGGGCTGTCGTGCCTCTGGATCGTTCCGTTGAATTCCCCGGATCGTCCACCGCGAGTGCCGGCGTCGTGGGTGAGTCGCATAAGTGTGAGAGGTGCGTCGGAGGTCCTTGGCTCGCCGTGGGGAGCCGCCGCTTTCGGTGAGTGCATGGGTGGCTGCCGGTGAGAGGCCAACAGTCATGGATCGGACAAATATGACAAGTCAGGCAACGATCGCTGCGACTGCTGCCGCCATGCCCGCAAACGACAAGGAGCGACACCTTGACAGTGCCGGCCCGTCCTGTTCGTCTGAGCCACAGAGGCCGCCAAACGCCCGCCAACAAGGCGCACGGGGACTCCGGAGGCTGGCCAGGAGAATTGATGAGTGTATCCCCCGGCGTCTGCGCTGGATTCTTCGGCCTTTCGCCTATTGCTATGAGCTGTTCAATGAGATCCGACCACGGTTTTGGATTGGTGAAAGCCAGGACTCTGCGGACGGCGCTAAGATCATGGTGCTCTGTGCGGCCCAGGAACGCGACCGCAGATACCTGCTCCGCCGGTTCCTCGGCGACACCTGCCGGGAACGCTGCATCGGCCGGAGGTGGTTGTGGGAGATTCCCCGGGTGACAGTGCAAGAGGGACGCGGGTGCTGCCTGGTCGCCGTCAAGACTCTGGGACGCTTTCGCCGACTATTGAAGCCGGAACAATGGTTGTATGTTCCCGGCTGGGTGGCAGGCGATGTCGAACTTCCGCTGGACCCCGGCGTCCTGCGGATGGAAACCGTCCGGTCTGACCTTCGGAAGATTCGCAGGAACGCGCTGCAGTTCCACGTGACACACGATCTCGAGCATCTCCAAGACTTCTACGATCACATGTACGCGCCGTACATCGCGCAGGCCCATGGCGGCAGTGCCGTAATCATGCCCTATGAGTCCATGAAGGCGGCCTTCCCGCACTGCGAGCTTCTTCTGGTGATGCAGGCGGACGAGCCGATTGCGGGGCTATTGATCTCCTATTCCGATACAGCGCCTCGGTTGTGGAGCCTGGGGGTACGAGATGCCAACCGCGACTTCGTTCGGGACGGGGCCATTGGCGCGCTGTACCATTTCTCCCTCCGGCATCTCTGCGAGAAGGGGTACGCCAGAGCGAACCTCGGCTTGTCTCGTGCGTTCCTTCATGATGGGGTCCTGCAGTATAAGAAGAAACTCGGGATGAGGCTTTCTCGGGCAGGCAGGGAGTGGTTCGCCGTCCGAATTCTGGATGACTCCAAGGCCACGAGGGTGTTGCTGCGGGATACTCCGCTGATTGTCGAGCGTGACGGCCTGCTGTATGGACTGATCTTTGTGGATGCGAGCGCGGACCAGCTTTCCGAAGAAGACTGGGAACGGCTGGACAGGCAGTTCTTCATGCCGGGACTGTCCCGGCTTCTGGTCGTTCTCCTGGGGGAATTGAGCCTTGATGTCGCCGTGCCGGCTCATCTGGCCAAGAGAATCACCGTGTGCAGTACATCGGATATCGTACAGGATGACTGGTACGGAAAGAGGGCATAAGTCGTGACACAGATATGTGCCAGTCGTGCAAAGGCTGAGGTTCACGACGCGAGCTTGACGCTTTGTTTTGCAGCGCGTTCGGTCGGTGAAGTGAGCGAGACGTGGATGTGGCGTCAGATCGTAGGCATGGCCCGCATGCGGGTCCAGGTTTTGACATGGCGTTACATCAACAGAGACTTTTTCCCTATCGGCAGTGTGCCGATGACCATTATACAGGAGGCGGGGTGCTGGCCGGAAGAGGCGTCCGGACTGATGCGACGTCTTCATCGATTGCGGAATTTGTCGCGTCGGAACTTCTTTGCGACGACGCGCCGGGAGTATGCCGCCATCGGCCGCATCGTCCGTGCGATCCATCCGGATGTGATACTGTGTCAATATGGGACGATGGGGCTGCGGATGCTCCCGATAGCGCGCGAACTTGCGATACCTCTCGCGGTGCATTTTCACGGTTCCGACCTTGCCGGCGGATTGGCCAATCGATGGTATCGATGGAGCATTGAGGCTGCCCTTCGTCAATTCGATGCAGTCATCGTGGTCAACACCATGCAGCGGGATTGGCTTGTCGCGCATGGAGTGGATCCGGCGAGAGTGCATGTGATTCCCTGTGGCGTGCCCACAGAGGAGTCTCTTCCGTGTTCGGCAAAGGAGCGGAGTGGTTCGCCGCTGCAGTTCATCGTGGTCAGCCGCCTTGTGAGGTTGAAGGGAGTGGACATGACGATTCGGGCCTTTGCCTCCGTCGTGCGCGAGATTCCCGGGGCTCGTCTTGTCATAGCCGGTGAGGGACCGGAGCGCGGAGACCTGGAGACGCTCGTAGAGCGTCTTGGGC
Source organism: Phycisphaerae bacterium (assembly GCA_012744475.1). Classification (GTDB taxonomy): domain Bacteria; phylum Planctomycetota; class Phycisphaerae; order Sedimentisphaerales; family Anaerobacaceae; genus Anaerobaca. The sequence continues at coordinate 83,767 of JAAYBV010000108.1, read as the reverse complement.
TGTGGGACAACGTGTGTTTCACGGGGTGGTTGTCTCCAAGCGAAGTACGACATGCGCTTGAGCAGTCGGATGTCTTCGTCCAGCACTCTCTGGTCCCTGAAGGGTGGCCTGTCAGTGTGGCCGAAGCGTCCGCCATGGGACTGCCGGTGGTGGTGACGAATTGCGGCGGGCTGGCGGAGCAAGTGGTGGATGGCGTGACGGGGTTGTTGGTTCCCGCAGGCGACGTGCCTCGCATGCAAGAGAGCATGCTGCGACTTGCGCGCGATCCCCATTTGCGCTCGCGTCTTGGAATGGCAGGACGAACGCGCATCAAGGAGGAATTCGATGTCAAGAAACAGATTGCCGAGCTTGAGGACGTGCTCATAGAGTGCGCACGTGCGTCATGAGCGATTTTCTGATTCGAATTGGACACGACTGTGATTCCGGGCGCCTGCTCGCTCTGCTGAAGGAGCCATACGGTGTGCGTGCTCCACAAGGACGGGGTTTTGACTTTGCCTGGGGCAGCGTGGCGGTGCTGGACGATCGGCTTGCCTCCAACGCGAACATCATCGGCGTAGATGGAGGAGTTCTCGCCTGGGTGGGGGACCTCGTCGGAGGCATGTCCGAGACGTTCCGAGCGGCTCTGATCGCGCGCCTTGCATCATTGCACCGTTCTGCCCAAGGCCACGACGACTTCCTGGAAGATGATCCGGTGTTCCGGCAACTGAACGGCGCCTTTGCCATTCTGTACGCGGATGAGATGGGGTTTCATATCGTAACCGATCCGTTGGGCACGACGCAGGTGTTTCTGGGCAAGGGAGCCGATGGACGGACCGTCTCGGCGGGCACGCACGCCGACCTGGTTGCTGTTGCCGGCGAGGTTTCGGAGGAGGTAGATCCCGTTTCGCTCGGCCAGTTCCTGCGGCAGGGGCACTGCGACTTTCCGTGCACGATGTATAAGAATCTTGTCGAAGGCCATCCCGGCACTGTCTTCGCCATGTGCAGGGAGAATGGTGAGTTGCAGTCGAGGCAATGGTCGTACTGGCGACCGCCTGTCGAGGTACGGACGGACTACAGCGAGACGGATCTTGCCGATCGGCTGCGCGAGGTGTTTCTTGCCGCCGTGGCGGAGCGGTGCGGGGCCGACCGCACCGGCGTGGCCTTGAGCGGGGGCCTGGATTCTCGGCTGGTGACGGCCGCCGTTCCCAGGGACAAGGCCGGTATCGTGTTCACCCTGTGCGACCGGGTCAATCGTGAAGCCAGGACGGCGCGGCGCGCTGCGGCCGCATATGGGCGACCCTGGTTTCCATTGATTCGCCACCAGGAGTATCTTGCAGATCATCTCGTGGGGGCGGTCCGGTTCATTGGATGCGAGTGCGAGTTCGTGCACGCGCATCTGTTCGGCTTTGCGGACACCATCACGAACGAAGTGGACGTCCTGTTGACGGGCGATCTCCTGGACACGCTTCTGAGGGCGTACACGGCAAAGGACTTCGTCTGCCGGCGCCGGCTGGGGGGACTTCTCCCGAACCGCTATGAACGGATTCCGTTCGATGGCCTCGACGTACCACGCGATTTCTGGGACGAGCGCATGCCGCAGGACGTGCTGGAGAGCATGGCGGAGCGCCGGAAAGATTTCTGTGACAGAAACGCGGACCCACGCCGGGGCAGCGTGGCGGAATTTCTGAAGATCTATCCGTTCCGGCAGTGGCTGGAGGTGGCCACTTGGGCGGCGCAGAGAAGACGTCTGCCCATCCGTCTGCCGGGAGCGGATCGGCGGTTGCTGGATTTTGCCTTCACCTGTCCCGTGGAACTCAAGCTCGGTGACCGCATTTTCCTGAAAGTGGCGCAAGAGGTCATGGGTCCCGGCCTGCGAATTCCCTCTGCCAACGATGGCGTTCGGCCTTGCAGCGGGCATCTCTGGCGTCTGGCGCAGCGGGCGATCCGAAAAATGGCAGATTGGCTCGCCGGCGTCATGGAAGGTCTCGGGTGGAAGGCCCCGATTCAACACTCCTGGCACGACTACCCGATGTATTGGCGCGAGAGCCAGGGGTTGGCTCGCCTCCGACGCACGTATGGGCCGAATCTCAGCAGTCTCGATGGTGTGTTGTTCAAAGGCAGTGGCCAGGTTCTCCTGGAGGACGAAGAGCTCCGCTGGGAACATGGGCTTCGCCTTCTGCAGTTGGCGGTATGGCTGGGGCTGGTGAAGGAATACCGAGGGGTTTATCGACGGGAGTTGGATGCGCGGACGTCAGATGGGTCCGAATCCCAGCTTTCTCATTGTCATTCAGGATACGAGTGTCCAATGGACGGATGCAATCGGAAGTCCGTTCTGCCGGTGGCAGAGGCGGGCGAGAAGACGTCGCCGGGTGGCGCCGAGTGCGCTGTGTGCAGCGCGGAACGTGTGGACAGTGGGAAGAGTAGCGTGAGGTCCGAGCCACTGTCAGATTCGACTCGCGGATCGAGCGTGCCTCACACGCGGCTCCGGCCCTCCACCGAGAGCACCTCGGCCGATACGCAAGACGTGCGGACACTGTCGGTTGCCTTCGTTCCTTATTGGGGCGCCAAGAACCCGTATCAGGATGCTTTGGCGAGACATCTGTCGGCCCTGGGAGTCAGGCTGGAGAAGGGGTATTCCCTCAAAGACCTGTTTCGATACGGCATCCTCTTGAGTACGAGGCCTGACATCGTCCATTTGCACTGGCTTCCGGAGTTCGGTTGGCGAGAATGGCGGTTCCTCCGGGCCATGGCATTTGTGTCGCGTCTGGCTCTGTTGCGACTTCGGGGCGTCCCGTTGATCTGGACCGTCCACAATCTGGTGCCGCATGAGTCGCTCCATCCGAGATTGGATTGGCTTCTGGCCCGAACGGTTGCTGCTCTGTCGAGCGGCCTGATTGTCCACGGCCAGAATGCCAGAGAACGGGTGATCGACACATGGCGATTGCAGGATCGAGGGCATTTCGCGGTGATCCCACACGCCAACTACATCGGCGATTATCCCAACCATATAGATCGCGCGGCCGCCCGCGGGCGGTTAGGTGTCGAGGATTCGCGCGTGGTGTTTCTCTTTCTTGGCGCGGTACGACCCTATAAGGGCGTGCTGGAACTGATCCAGGCCTTTCAGCAGCTCGCGCCGGACCGTGCCGTCCTGGTCATCGCTGGTCAGCCGCTGAACGAGGAGTTTCGGCGGAAGATCGAGGCGGCCAGCGCGGGGCTGGGCAACGTACAGTTCCATCCCGGTTTCGTGCCGGACGATCAGATTCAGGTATATATGAACGCGGCCGATGTGGTGGTCCTGCCGTATCGGCATCTTCTGTCGTCCGGCGCCGCTCTGTTGGCGATGTCGTTCGGCAAGCCCTGCATTGGGCCGGCGATGGGATGTCTGACCGATGTGCTGGATGATCGCGGCGCCTTTCTGTACGACCCCGCGGGCGAGACGGGGCTTCTGGAAAGCATGCGGCAGGCGGTGGAGAGGGCCGAGGCGTTGTCCGCAATGGGCCAGTACAATCGCCGGAAGGCCTCGCAATGGACATGGGCAAGCGCAGCGGCGGCCACCAGGGCCCTGTACGAGCGGTGTCTGTCACGGACCTTGTCGACCGGCCGAAAGATCATATCCGGACGGAGAGACGGACGCTGAGAGAGCGGCCCGCTTTGTGGCGATGAGGAACTAAGGCGTTCATGCCATGACCATCGATCTGGTGTTCATTACCTATCAGCGGCTGGAATACACGAAGTTGGCGCTCGCATCGATTCTCGCCGACCCGACGGAGGAATTCTCGCTGACGATCTGGGACAATGCCTCGACGGACGGGACTGTGGACTACCTCCGGAAGGAGGTGTGCGATCCCCGCATCGCGGACATCGTGCTCTGTAAGGAGAATGCCGGCCAGACGGCCGCCGTGAACGAAATCTGGGGACGGTCGAAGGCCGACCTTCTCGGCAAGCTGGACAACGACTGTCTTGTTCCAGCCGGCTGGACACGTACGCTGGCACAGGCCCATCAGGATATCGAGAGGCTCGGGGTGGTTGCCTGCTGGCATTACTTTCCCGATGATTTCGACTACGAGCGCGCCAGGCATAAGATCCAGACGTTTGGACGCCATCAGATATTCCGGCATCCGTGGACCTGCGGGACCGGGCTGTTGATCAAGCGAAGCGACTTCCATGCGTTCGGGCCGATCCGGGAGAACGCCACCACGGCGTACTGGCTGAAGATGGCGTCGGCCGGCCGGATCAACGGTTTCTATTATCCGCTGATCTGCCAGGAGCACATGGACGATCCGAAGAGCCGCTACTGTCTGATGCACCGCGAGGGGAGCTTTGAGGAGTACCGCGATGTTACCTTTGGTATGCGTGCGGGATATTACCATGACATGGACAGTCGCATGAAGGTGCGTCGCAAAATGGTGAAGAACCTGTTGGAGGGCCCGTTCGATCCACGTTGCTATCTGGGTTGGCGCGGCCGGATCCGCAATCTTCGCGAGCATGCGACACGATTGCTGTCGAGGTCTCGCGTTGGGCGAACGGGAGGGGGCACATGACAAAGTCGGCCTCTGCATATGTCCGGTTCTGGGGCCGTCCTGCCCGGAAGTGTCGTCACCGTCTGGTGGAATTGTGTTCTGACAGGCGTTCGATCAGTTCTGCCATCCCGTTCGGGGTGACCGCAAGCGGCTATTGCCGGAGGGCTATCTGTCCGTGATTACCATTACCCAGGGAACCATCGCGTTCACGATTCTATTGTCTGTGGCGGTGTTGCTGGTGCCGAGGAGATATTTTCTTTTGCCCTATATTGTGGCGGCCTGCTTTGTTCCGGCGGACCAACGCGTCATCATCATGGACTTGGACTTCACCGCCCTGCGGATTCTCATCGTCGTCGGAGTGCTGCGAATCGTGTGCAGCCAGGACAGCAAGCCTCTGCAAATCAACTCCTTTGACAAGCTGGTCATTGCCTGGGCCGTCTGCGGTGCGGTGATCTATGTTCTGCTGTGGGGAACCTTGGGGGCCATTATCTTCAAGTGCGGTGTTCTCTTTGACATCCTCGGGACATACTGGTTGTTCCGGAAAAGCGTGACGAAGTTGGACGACATCAAGCAGATCGGTCGCGTTCTGGCGGTCTGTTGCCTGGTGATGGTGGTCTTCGTGGCCATCGAGTGGACGACGGGGCAGAACCCCTTTGCCGTCCTGGGGCGGGTTCACACGGTGTTGCGAGAAGGGGAGTTTCGTTGTCAGGCATCCTTCCCGCATTCGATCATGCTGGGGCTGTTCTGGGCGACGGCCGTCCCGCTCTTCGTCGGGCTCTGGAAGAGTGAGACGCACAAGTGGCTCTACGGGGCGGCGACGGCTGCCGCCGTATTTATCATCATCGCAACGCGCTCGAGCACGCCGCTTCTGACCCTGATGATTGTGGGCGCCATGATGCCTTTGTTTCGATACCGTCAGCACGGCCGTCTGGCCGCCTATGGCGCCGTGGCGATGCTCGTCGCCCTGCACATCGTCATGAAAGCGCCCGTGTGGCATCTGATCGCCCGGGTGAACATCATCGGAGGGTCGACCGGATGGCATCGGTATCATCTGATTGATGAGGCGATCAACCACTTTTCCGAGTGGGCTGTGCTGGGAACGCGCGGGACCGGCCACTGGGGCTGGGGGCTCTATGATGTGACCAATCAGTTCGTTCTCGAAGGAGTCCGGGGCGGGCTGATCACCCTCATCCTGTTCATCATCCTCGTGATCTGGGCGGTCGCCCGCGTGGGCAAGGCCTCCCTCCGCAGGATCTCGACGGGACACCAGTGGCTTTTGTGGGGAGTCTGCATCTCGCTGTTCGGACACTGCGTTTCCTTTTTCGGCGTTTCCTACTTCGGTCAGATCATTCTGTTACTGTACCTGACCTTTGCCATCACCGGATGGGTGTTCTCCGATCCCCGGCAGTTGCGTCTGGAAGAGAAGCTGGTTGCCTACCGACTTGCGCATGAAAAGAACCGTAGACGTATCGATCGTCATCGTCAGTTGGAACACGCGGGCCATCCTTCGGGATTGTCTTGAGTCCATCGACAAGAACGCCGGTGCGGTCTGCTGCGAAGTGCTCGTGGTAGACAATGCTTCCGCCGATGACTCTGTCGCCATGGTCCGAGAGGAGTTTCCGCATGTTCGACTGATCGAGAATGCGGAGAACCGTGGGTTTGCAGCGGCCAACAATCAGGGAATTGCCCTGGCCGCGGGGCGTTATGTCCTGCTGCTCAATAGCGACACGGTCGTGCTGGACCAGGCGATCGCTAAGACGGTGGCCTTTGCCGACGCTCGTCCCGAGGCGGCGGTTGTGGGCTGCCGTGTTCTGAATGCCGACCGCACCCTCCAGCGGACGTGTTCGATGTATCCGTCGCTGCCCAACCTGGTCCTGTCGAGCACCTATCTATACAAGGTATTCCCCCGGAGCCGGCTCCTTGGCCGGGAGCACATGACGTGGTGGGACCATGACAGTACGCGAGAGGTGGAGGTGGTCTCCGGGTGTTTCATGCTGATCCGTCGCGAGGCGATCGAGCAGGTTGGAACCATGGACGAGGGTTTCTTCATGTACGCCGAGGAGACGGACTGGTGCTATCGCTTCCGACAGGCTGGCTGGAAGATCCTCTACGCGCCGGTCGGCCAGATCGTTCATCTGGGCGGAAAGAGCAGCGAGCAGGTGAAGTCGGAGATGACGCTGCAGCTGCGCAGCGGGATTCTCCGGTTCTTCCGAAAGCACCGATCGTTTTCATACTATGCCATGGCGTGTCTCTTCACATCGCTCTGGTACGGGCTTCGGGTCCCCTATTGGTTCCTCCGGGCGCTCGTTCTTCCGCAAGAGCGAAACCAGGGTTTTGCCAATGCGGCGATCTACGCGCGAGGCTGTGCCCGAAGCCTGGGGGGCTGGGCCCGTCTTTCCTGCAAGCGCGGCGTATCCGCCGGGTTGTGACCGTGGGAGTGTTCAGTGACCGCAGAAAGACCGACATATGTCATCGTGACGCCGGCCTTCAATGAAGCGGCATATATCGAACGCACGATTCAGAGTGTCGTGCGTCAGACGATCCGGCCGGTCCGCTGGGTCATTGTCGACGACGGGTCGACGGATCCGACGGCGCAGATCGTCCAGCGCTATGCCCGGCAGTACGACTGGATGCGCTACCTGCGTCGAGAGCGAGTTCCAGGGCAAACGTATTACGCGAGCAACGTCTACGCGATCCAGGAGGGGCTTCAATCCCTTACCGAGGTCGACTACGCGTATCTGGCCATCCTGGATGCGGATATCGAACTGTGCCCGGACTACTACGAAGCCGTACTGGGGCGATTCAAACGCTATCCCGAACTGGGCATTGCCACCGGGACGTACCTGGAAAGAGAGGGCGATGCCCTCGTGGAGGCACGGATCGACCGTCGCTCCACGCCGAAAGCCATTCAGGTCTTCCGAAGGGCGTGCTATGAGCAGATTGGCGGATACATTCCATTCAAGAACGGAGGAGAAGATTCGGGTGTCGAAGTGGTTTCTCGCATGCACGGATGGCAAACGTGGTCGTTTCGAGACATCCAGGTGGTTCACCATCGGCCGGTGGGGACGGGGGATGGACACTCTCTGCTGCGCGCCCGCTTCCAGCTTGGCTTCCGAGATTACTGCCTGGGAACCCACCCGGCGTTCATGACCTTCAAGTGTGCCAAGCGGTGTGTGTGGGAACGGCCTTATTTCGTGTCGGGGCTGTTGCGTTTGGCCGGATTCTGGCACGGGTACCTACGTCGGGAAGCGCGACAGTTGCCGGCGGAGGCTGTGAAGTTTCTGCGGAGAGAGCAACTGGGCCGGTTGCTGGCCTCCCTGCGATTGCGGGAACCGGGATGGTCACCGAACTGAGGTAAGACAGGCATGTGCGGTATCTGTGGAATCGCGAACTTCGATCACAAATCGGTAGATCCCGAGGTCGTCGGCCGCATGCGCGACGTGATGCGCCATCGGGGGCCGGACGGAGAGGGTCTGATTTCCACCGAGCACGCCGCTCTGGGGCACGTTCGTCTGAGCATCATCGACGTGCAAGGGAGCAAGCAGCCCCTGGCCAATGAAGACGAAAGCATATGGGTGACGTTCAACGGCGAGATCTACAACTACCGCGAGCTGCGCGAGCACCTGCTGGGCAGGGGGCACCGCCTCAAGACGTCCGGGGATACGGAGACCCTGGTGCACCTGTACGAGGAGTACGGCCCGGAGATGGTCCACCGGTTGCAGGGGATGTTCGCTTTTGCCATCTGGGATACGAATAGCCGACAGCTCTTCCTGGCGCGAGACCGGATGGGGATCAAGCCACTCTACTACTGCCGGTGCGGCGGCGACTTTGTGTTCGCTTCCGAGCCGAAGGCGTTCTTCCAGCATCCGGGTGTCGATGCCCGGCCGCGCCCGGAGGCAATCTGGCACTACCTGACGTTTCGTTCCGTTCCTGCTCCGGCCACCTTCTTCGAAGGGATTGCCAAGGTCCAGCCCGGACATCTGTTGATCGTCACCGAGACGAGCCTGGTCGATCGATCGTACTGGGACATTCCCTTGGGGCAAACAGGTTCCGTCTCGGCGACGCCGACATCCGCACAGATCGAAGCGCAGACCGAATCGCTGCTGAAGACCTCCGTGAAACGTCGGCTCATCAGCGATGTCCCGCTGGGCGCGTTCCTGAGCGGCGGAGTGGATTCCAGTCTCATAGTCGCGATGATGAGTATGCTGACCAATGCCCCTGTCCGAACGTATTCCGTCGGGTTTCGTGACGCGGCATCGTCGGAGCTGCCGTATGCCCGGATTGTGGCGCAGAAGTACGGGACCGACCACCATGAGCTCGTTCTCGAAGAGGACTGTTTCGCGGACCATCTGGAGAAACTGACGTGGTTGCGGGACAGCCCCCTGAGCGAGCCGGCGGATGTTCCGCTCTATCTGCTGTCAAAGATGGCTCGTCGCGATGTCAAGGTGCTGCTTTCCGGAGAGGGCAGCGACGAACTGTTCGGAGGCTACCCCAAGTATGCTTACGATCGGTTTTCCCCGATGGTGAACTGGATGCCGGGCCGGCTTGCCCAGGCCCTCTGCTCCATGGTGCCGGCCAGGCTCAGGCGCGCGGAGGTCGCGCTGCGAAGTCTATGCGAGCGCAATCCCGCGGATCGGTGGCCTCAGTGGTTCGCTCCGTTCACACGCCGGGAGAAAGCGCTCCTGATGCCGGCCCACGGTTCCTGGCCCAGTCCTTTACAGGAACATGTTCGCCGTTCGCCAGGCCATGCACTGGATGCGATGCTGTACGCGGACTGCAAGGTGTGGCTGCCCGACAACCTCCTCGACCGGGGCGACCGGATGACCATGGGGGCCTCTGTGGAGGGGCGTGTCCCGTTCCTGGACCACGAACTGGTGGAGCATGCGTTCCGCCTGCCGGCGGACGTGAAGGTTCGGGGCTTTGCCCGGAAGTGGCTGGTCAAGCGGATTGCCCTGAGATACCTGCCCGAGATGATCGTGCATCGAAGGAAGGTCGGCTTTCGTTTGCCGCTGACCGCGTGGTTTCGGGGCCAGTTGCGCGATCTGTGTTACGACCGGATCTGCGACCGGCAGGGGCTCCTCGTACAGTTATTTGATGGAGGGGAACTGCGGAAGGTCCTGGACGACCACTGCAGTCAGCGGAAGGACAACTGGCTTCAGATCTGGACGCTCCTGGGGCTGTCGATCTGGAGCGATATATTCTGTAACCACCCGGTTTCCAGGGCTCGAGAGAAATATTGTCCAAGAGTGGAATCCATTTCGTGAAAGCCAAAGGACCGCTCAAGATCTGCCTTGCGGCATCCGCGGGCGGTCATTTGAGCCAACTTCTCAAGATTGCGAACGCCTGGTCCGGGAATGAGACGTTCTGGATCACCACGACCCCGGTGGTCCGTCATTCCCTGGGCGGCGGCGGAGTCGTGTATGTCGTTGGCGAATGCAACCGCCAACATCCGCTGCGCGTCGTCAGCGTGCTGTTCCGTTGCCTGCGGATTCTACGCCAGACCAGGCCGAACCTCGTGATCAGCACGGGGGCGGCTCCAGGGTGCATGGTGGCGGTGTTGGGGCATCTGTTGGGCGCCAAGGTGATCTGGCTGGATAGCATCACCAATGTCCATCGCCTGTCGCTCTCAGGGCGGCTGGTCCGTCCGTTTGCGGATCTGTTTCTGGTCCAGTGGCCGGAGCTGGCACGGAAATATCGGGGGGTGGAGTATGTCGGAGCCGTGATATGATCTTCCTGACCGTCGGGACACAGTTTCCTTTCGACCGTCTCGTTCGGGCGGTGGACGACTTCTTCGACGCATACGAACTGGGCGATGAGGTTTTCGCGCAGATCGGTGATACTACCTACAAGCCCCGGCACTTCGAGGCGGTGGCTACCCTCGACAAAGAGATGTTTGACCGGCGTTTCCAGGAGGCTTCTGCGATTATCGGCCATGCCGGCATGGGCACCATCATGCTGGCCCTGGACAGCGGAAAGCCGCTCCTGGCGATGCCTCGCCGGAAGAAATATGCCGAGGTCGTCAACGATCATCAGGTGGCTCTGGCGGACGAGTTTGAGGCTCTGGGGCACATTCTGGTCGCCCATACGCCCGGTGAACTGGCCGCAAAGCTGACCCGGCTGAAGTCCTTCCGCCCCCGGCCCCGGATGGCCAGCCCGGACGCGGTGGCCGAGCGCATAGATTGTTTTGTCCGGTCGATTGACTTGGGATGACACTTTTGGTATACTTTATAACACCTCGTAGGTCGTCGAAGAGCAGGCCTGGGAGTTGTTGTATCATCGGTGGTGGCTCAAGGGAGATGGGCTGCGCAAGGTCCTGGAGGATCATTGCCCCGAGCGGAAGGGCAATGGCCCGTGGGTGCGGACGCTGTGCGAAGCGTTCATCTGCGGCGAGCGGTGCCATGTACTTCCTGTCTCGGTGGCCCAGTGAAGATCTGCGCGTGAGGAGGGTCTTACACCGTGACGACCGAAAAACAGCGGAGGATTTGCCTGGTGGCCTCGGCAGGAGGGCACCTCAGTGAGCTTCTGAAGATCGCCAAGGTCTGGTCCGGCCAGAGGGTTTGCTGGATCACGACCGTCGACGTGGTCCGGGACACCCTGGGCAAGACCGGCGAGGTTCATGTCGTCGGCGAATGCAATCGTCAGCACCTGTTGCGCGTCATTGGGGTGTTCTTCCGGTGTCTTCGCATCATTCGCCGGGAACGGCCGAACGTGGTCATCAGCACGGGGGCGGCCCCGGGATGTCTGGTGGCCTTGCTCGGCCATCTGGCCGGAGCGAGAGTGATTTGGCTGGACAGCATCACAAACGTCCATCGTCTGTCTCTTTCGGGTCGGCTGGTTCGTCCGTTCGCGGATTTGTTCCTGGTCCAATGGCCGGCGCTGGCCCGAAAATACCGGGGTGTGGAGTACGTCGGGGAGGTAGTCTAGTCCTTCCGACCTGGGGAACACAGCTTCCGTTAGATCGTCTCGTCCGAGCCGTTGACGGCTTCTTCGCGACGAGATCGACACGCTTGCGATCCTTCTCGCCGCAGGGCCGGGCGGCAAACACTCACGCGGCGGCAGAACGCATCGACTGTTTCACCATGTCGATCACTCCATACTTCCCTGTGGAATAGACGATGGGACTCTTCACACGGTTTTCGAGGATCAGTCGCCGGCGAAAGCTGCAACTGTTCTATGAGCGAATGAAACCTCACGCACAGACGAAGATCCTCGATGTAGGTGCGCAGGTCGCTCCGGACGACCAGAATGACTGCCAGCTCATCAATTCGTATCCCTGGAAGGCCAATGTCAGTGCCGTGAACATCCTGGAGCAGCACACCAGCGAGATCCGGCAGCGTTTTCCCGAGGTCGACGCCAGGACCGCCGATGCGCGCTGTCTTCCCTGGCCCGATAAGCATTTCGACGTGGTCTACAGCAACGCGGTCATTGAGCACGTCGGCGGTCTGGAAGACCAGCGGAAGATGGCATCGGAGGTCATGCGCGTCGGGCGCCGGTGGTTTGTCACGACGCCGAATCGATGGTATCCGTTTGAGTTTCACCTTCGTCTGCCTTTCGTGACGTGGCTGCCCGGCCAGGCGTACCTGGCCTGCGGCCGGATCTTCAGCTACAACCACGTACGAGGCAGGTATGTCTTCGGCTGTGATTGTTCCGGCCTCCGCCTGATGACGGTGCGGGAGCTGCGCAGTTGCTTTGGCGTCAGCGAGATCGTCCCCATCCGAGTGACCTTCATGGCCGAGACGCTTGTGGTCATCGGCGGAGACTGACGGCCAGGCGACGGATGCACTCGTGCCAGTCAGCATGGGGCGCGCCGTCGCGGAATCCGCCGGCGTTCTGTATTCTGCAACACGAAGTGCGTATCCATGTTTATCCCGCCCGTGAAAGTGCCGATATCCCCTGTGGAACTGTAAACGGACGGCTCCCTGCTGGTCGGACCCAGGGCGGTCTGCGATGCGGGGGGATATCGGACCATGCGTTCGGCGTCTGAAACCGTCGCAAAAGCGCTGGCGCGCCTCCGGAATTGGCTGGATATGCGTTTCACGGTGTGATAGCATACCTCCGGAGGGTGGCGAAGACGCCGTGGTCTTCCGGAAATCCTATACACTCAAGAGAATGGAGTATCGAGCAGCACGGTTGAAATGAGGCCTGGCGCACCGACGTCGTACACAGGAGGAGCGCGGGATCCCGCGCGAGTGTTGTCGCGTCCGTATTTCTCCCCCGATGTTGACGTGGAATGTGGAAAGGCAAGGAAGCAGGCCTCAAGACAAGACTTGGACCAATGCAAAGCAACCTCCAGATAGAGAAGTTGGACATACGGACTGTCGTGCTCGTCGGACGACAGGATTTCGGACGTTGTCCGCTGGCGGCGCATCTGCCCATGGCCCTGTGGCCGATCGCGGGCAGACCGGCCCTCGAGCGGTTGCTCGACCATCTTGCAGAGGAGGGGATTCGCCGGGTTGTGGTCTGTAGTGAAAACGACATTTCCGAGTACATCGAGCCGGTTCGCCAGCGACGTCGACTGAAAATCACCACGCTGAACGAAGACCTGTCCGGCGGCACGGCCGGGTGTCTTCGGGACGCAGTGGGATCCGATTCGGGCGACCTGATCATGGTCTTTTCGGGAAGCATGGCTTCGCCGCCCCCGTTGCGAGGTCTGATCGAGTCGCACCACTTGCACGGTGCCGACTTGACCATGGTGTTCAACCCGGGACCGTCGGACGGCGGCGCGCCCGGAGCCCCTGCCGAGATCTATCTGTGCAAACCTGACGTATTGCGTCTGATTCCTGCCGGCGGTTATTCGGACATCAAGGAAGGACTCATCCCATCGATCCTGCGAGCCGGAGGCGTGGTTCGACCGTTTGTGTTGACCACGGAGGTCGGGAGCTTCCACGATCGTGGCGGCTATCTGCGCGCCGTGTCGATGCATCTGACGGGGTGTTCCAGATCAGACGCGGCGGAGACGCCGAGTGGGCGCCTCCAAATCGCGGCGGAGGCCTTGGTTCATCCTTCTGCGAGGATCTGGGGGCCGGTAGCGGTCGGCGAACAGGCGCGCATTCTCGAAGGTGCGGTGGTGGTGGGCCCGACTACTATCGGGCCTCGGACTGTGATCGGTTGCGACAGCGTCGTCGTCAGGAGCGTGTTGTGGGGCGACGCGAGTGTGGGAAACCACTGTGAGGTCTTTGAATCGGTCCTCGGTAGCGGAGCGGTGCTGTCCGACCGGGCGGTCGTGGCCGAGCGAACGGTCGTGGCCGGCAGGGCGACGCGGGCCACACAGGCCTCCGTCATATCTGCAGGGACGAGGCGGAGACATTCGAGCGCACGCGTTGCAGATCGAGTGGAGGGACTGATGGCGAAACTCCCTGTCTGGGCCCGAAGGTCTCCGAGCCAAGCGGGATATCTTGTCGGAGGGGCCGTCATTCTCATGGCGTTTCTGTGGTCCTACTGGGCGACGTTCACAGACCTCTATGAAGTCTGGCGGCGAAACGATGAATACTCTGCCGGCCTGCTCGTTCCGTTCCTGGCGGCCTATGCCCTCTGGGTGCGGCGGCGGGATTTTGACAGGGTGCCGGTTCGGCCCGCGGTGTGGGCTGGGATTGTCCTGCTGCTTCTGGCGCAGACCGTCCGAGGTTTGGGACTCTACCTCATGTTCGGTTCTGCCGAGAGACTCTCGATGCTCATGTCGGTAGTCGCCGTTGCTCTGCTGCTTCTGGGCTGGAGCTTCCTGCGAAAGCTGGCTCCGGCGCTGCTGTTCCTGTGCCTGATGCTTCCGTGGCCGAACCGCGTGCAGGCCGCTCTGGCCGTCCCCCTCCAGGGTTGGGCGACGACGTCTGCGGTTTTTTGCCTGGAGTTGGCCGGATACGAAGTGGCCAGAGAAGGCAATATCATCACGATCGGAGACACGCGTGTGGCGGTGGCCGAAGCCTGCAACGGCCTGCGGATGATTACCGCCTTCGTCGTGATCAGCGGCCTGGTGGTCCTTCTGACCAGGCGCACCTGGTGGGAGAAAGTGCTCATCTTGATCTCCAGCCTGCCGATTGCCCTGCTGTGCAACACATTGAGACTTACCGTGACCGCGGTGGCGTTCACGGTTCTCACAGGCGAAAACGTGGAGAAGCTGTTCCACGATTTTGGCGGATACGCCATGATGCCTCTGGCACTGGCTCTGGTAGTGGGAGAGTTGTGGTTTCTGGCGCGGCTGACCACGCCGCCGGCGGATCTCTCATCGACGGTCATCACGCGACGACAACCGCGACAGATACCGAACTCTTGACATAGGAGAATGGGGCAATGAATAATCTTGAGAAATACCTGGATCAGGTGATCGAACAGAAACCCGCGCCGTATGACGTCCCTCTGGACCTCGAGTCGGACGCGCCGTCGCAGCCGAAGCCGAATGTCCTGCGAAGCATCGCGAAGCGATGGTACATCGTCCTGGGCGTGCTCATTCTGGTCTGTGCGGTGGGTCTGCCGGCGATCTGGTTCTTCTCACCGCCCGTCTTCAACGTGCAGGGTGCCGTACGCATCGCCCCGGTGGTCGAGAGCATCCTCCCGGGCCAGAACGAAGCCCGCGGGGGGAGCGGTTCGGGTTATGCCGACTTTGTCAACACGCAGGTCACGATTCTGACCAGCGGCCCCGTTCTCCAGAGAATTGCCGACGACTTGTCCGGTCGGGATCTGCGTATCTTCAGTGGCGAGCCGCAGACGCCGATCGGCAAACTCCAGGCCATGTTCCTGCCTCGTACGAGCAGGCCGGACCCGGCCGCCGTACTGAAGAATGCCGTGGCCGGCGGAGTGATCTTGGCCGGTCAGATTCCCCACACGGAACTGATGGCTGTGACGATGAAGGCGACGGACGCAACCGAAGCCATCCAGATCGTGAATGCCTTTCTGACGCACTACCAGAACAAGTACGGCACCGATTCCACCGAGGCCGAGAATGCGAGAATCCGGATCCTGACCGATACCCGGAACCAGTTGAGCAACAAGATCACCTCGCAGACGGAGACGATCTACCAGCTCGCAGAGGAATACGGAACCACCGTGTTGGACACCCGTCACGACATGGAACTGCAAACGCAGAACACCCTGTGGTCCCAGTGGATCGCACTGGAGGCCCGGCGATTTGACCTCGAAGCCACGGTTGCCGTCTTGGCGCAGGCGGCGACGGATGTCAACATGCCTGCCGAGCAGATCGTGGCGGAACGAAAGAACTACGTGAATTCAGATCCTGAATTCCAACAACTGTCGCAGAACATCGTGGAGATGCGACGCGATCTGCTGGTGTCCACACAGACGCTCAAGCCGGGGAACCCGGCCCTCCGGCAACAGGAGGATCTGCTCGCGAAGTTCGAACAGGCCTTGGAGGCCAAGCGCGAGAGCCTGGAGCAGGAATTCAACGAGGGGCTTGAGGAACGCATCGCGGCGGTCGCGCAGGAGAGGCTTAAGAACGCCCGATTGGAATTGCAGCAACTCGTCGCCCACCAGGAAAGACTCCAGGGAGAGCTCAAAGATCAGGGCACCAAGACGCAGAAGGTCGGCCAGACCAATCTGCAAATCCAGGATCTTCAGTTCAATCTCGCGATGGACCGGCAGTTGTATGAAAGAATAAGCGAACAGATCAAGACGCTGGACATGGAGCGTCAGGGACGTCCTCGGATCACGCCGGCCTATTCGGCCTATGTCGTCAAGACAGACGACCGTCGGCCGCAACTGGCGATCGCCATGGTTTTCGCCGGTCTGGCGGCGGGAGCCGGCTTGGCGTTTCTGCGGCACCGAATGGACAAGACGCTTCAGACCCCGGAGGATATGACGCGATATCTCGGGTTGCCCGTACTGGGGACGACCACGAGTTCCCATACGATCAAGCCCGCACAGTTTGC
This sequence comes from Phycisphaerae bacterium, assembly GCA_012744475.1. GTDB lineage: Bacteria > Planctomycetota > Phycisphaerae > Sedimentisphaerales > Anaerobacaceae > Anaerobaca. The sequence goes on along the minus strand of JAAYBV010000108.1, from coordinate 67,392 downwards.
CGAACAGATTGCCAGCGACTATCAGACGATCCGCACGAACCTCGGACTGCTCACCGACGGCGGGATGCCCAAGAGACTGGCGGTTTGCAGTCCCGGCACGAGGGAAGGCAAGACGACGTTTGCGGTCAACCTGGCGACGAGTCTGGCCAAATCGGGCAAGAAGGTGCTTCTGATCGACGGCGACCTGCGGAAGCCTGACGTGCGTTACATGCTGAATGTGCCGAACGGTTCCGGCGGCGTGCAGGAAGTGCTTCTGGGTGGGGACCCGAACGGGATCATCTGCGTGGTCCCTGGGAGCGGTCTGCATGTACTGGCGGCCAACGCGCGTAGCCTGGCGGATCCCTACGAATTGCTGGCTTCCTCCACGGCGGCCGAGCAGATTGACAAGATCGGCCGGGACTACGACCACGTGATTGTCGATACGCCGCCGGCATTGGCCTTTCCCGATGCCATCGTATGGGCCAAACTGACGGATGCGGTGATCCTGGTGGGCTTTGCCGGCCAGACGACGGCCCCAGATCTGGCCGAGACCAGGGACCGATTCACCCGCGTTCGGGCCCGGGTCGTCGGTGCGATTCTCAGCAACGTCCGGGTCGATCAAGGCCTCTATCGGTACAACTATGGATATCGGACCCGGACGGCGACGCCCGTCCGCAAGGCCGCCCGGCAGAAGAAGATGCTGCTTTCTCCCCAAGGTCCTGACGATCGCACAGAGGCGTGATGCGTGTACGGGGATTGACCTTTATCGTCCGAGTCTGTCGGTCCCGGGTGTGAATTGGCTATGAGGCTGATTGTAGTCCGAGGTGAGGGGGACGGAGCGAAGGCGTTCGAGACGGGCGTGCTGCGATACGCGCTGTCTGCGCGTCCCCTGCCCGAGGTGATCCTGAATGGAGCCTGTCGCCTGTGCAGTTCGACAGACGGGAACAGCGGCCTGTCAAGGCTGGCGGGTGGGGCCGAACGCGGGAACGTCGTGTGGGTCGTTCCCGCGTCCTGGCAGACGGACTCGGCGGACAACGCCGAGCAGGACGGCGGACGTGTTGTCTCAGGGCAGCTCAACCGGAAACATCTGGCTGCTGTCCGGCGTCATCCCTGGCTGACGATCTCCAACGGCCGCTTTGCTGCTCGTGTTAGTGACCACCTCTGGGATCGGGTGCTTGAGGAGACATCGTCGGATGTGCTGGCCGTGACGGTCGTTCCCGGACTGCTGGCCTATCAGGAGCGAATCCGCCTGGCGGAAGCGGGAGAGTTGGTTGGATACCGGCGATTATACAGCGATGCGGCCGAACCCATGCCCTTGCCAATCGACTGGCCGCACCATCTTCTGATCCGATCAAAGCACGCCGTTGCGATACTGAACGACGGCTTGCCCTCTGAGTTCGGGGAGATGATCGAGAGGTGTCACACACATGGCATGAGAGTTGAGTCCGTCTCCATGGCTGGTTCCGTCATTGATCTGGCGTCTGAAGAAGGGATTCTCGCACTGTCCGACGCGGTGCTGACCCACTGCCCGCCTCGGGGGGCCGTTCTGAATGCGTCCCTTGGCAGGCGAGTGTATGCATACGATGCAGACCACGATATTTCGGGTGACGCACGGTTTGTCGGTCCGGTACTGCTCGGACGGGGCGTACGTGTCGAGCCGGAAGTGGTGGTCGTCGGTCCCAGCATCCTTTGCGACGGCTGCACGGTGGGGCGAGGTGCCCTGGTCGACTCGTCTATCGTGGGGACCCGGGTTGCCATAGAATCGGATCGCACCGTCCACCGTTGTGTCGTCTCAAGCTTGGAGAATGGGGCCGCATCCGAACGCACCTCTTCGCTGCGGGCGGCCCGGTTCTGGACGAAACCGCTCTGGGCGAGTCGCCAGAGCGTCTTCCGCACGTGGCCGCGTTTCTCGTATCCGGTTTGCTTCAAGCGCATCGCGGATGTCGTCGTCGCCGGTGTTGTCTTGATCCTGTTTGCCCCCGTTGTGCCGCTGATTGCCCTGGCGATCAAGGTCAACTCGCCCGGGCCGGTGTTCTTCCGCGACAAGCGTCAGGGACTCCACGGGCGCCCGTTCAATTGCGTCAAGTTCAGGACCATGCGCGTCGGAGCGGCCGAGATTCAGGACAAGCTGCGCTTCGTCAGCGAAGTGGACGGACCGCAATTCAAGATGGCCGACGATCCTCGGATCAGTACGGTCGGACATTTCCTCAGAGAAACCTATCTGGACGAGATACCTCAGTTCTTCAACGTCTTGTGTGGGCAGATGAGCATTGTGGGTCCGCGACCATCGCCGGAGTCGGAAAACACGCTGTGTCCGTCATGGCGCGACGCCAGACTTTCGGTGCGGCCGGGTATCACTGGACTCTGGCAGGTCTACCGAACACGTGAGCCCTTCAAAGACTTCCAGGAGTGGATTCACTACGACACCAAGTACGTGCAGGAACTCTCACCGCAAATGGATTTGTGGGTGTGTTGGTGCACATTCCGCAAGATGGTGGCCAACTTCATCCGTCAGTTCTGACCGGAGGGTCGCCGGGCGACACGGAGACGTTTGCGTCCGGCGGCTTGGGCGACCGATGGCGGCGCAAGAACAGCGGCCGCTGTGAATCGCCCTGATTCAGTGGAAAGGATACACCCGATGGCGCAACGATATTTCAACTGGACCCTGGCAATCGTTCTGGTGGTAGGCGTGGCAGTCCTGGCGGCGGCGGCTCTGTCCCTGCACAAGTGGCAACGGAGCACGCTCGCCGAGGAGTCGCTTCCCTTGGGCGAACAGGCGTTTGCCGAGCAGAACTGGGAGGAGGCGGCCAAGCAGATCGGCCGCTATCTGACAATCAATGGGGACGATACCGCGCGCCTGCTCAAGTACGGCCAGGCCCAGGAGAAGATCAGACCCAGCACCTCCAGCGGCGTTCAGCATGCGATCGCGGCCTATTCGGCAGTGCTCCGGTTGGACGGAGGCAATGCCGAGGCCGCCAAGAGGTTGATCGCCATCTATTTGGGTGAAAGCCCCGGCGAAGCCGAACTCAAGGCGAGACAGTTTCTGGAGGGCAACGACGATCCGACGATCCGGCAGTATCTCAGTGTTGCTCTGATCCAGCGGCGGGATTTTCCTGAGGCGCAGCGGACCCTTGCCAGCCTGATCCACGATCATCCGAGCCATGTGCCGGCCTATGAAGTCATGGGGTTGCTGGCCGCTGAGCAGCCAGCGGAGGTCAATCGGCCGTCCAACTACTGGTTTGAGGAGGCGGTCGCGGCCAATCCACAGTCTGCGCTGGCCCATATCGTGCGTGGTTCTTTCCTGCGGCGAACCGGAGACCGCGCCAATGCAATGGCCGACTTCGAACGTGCGGCGGATCTGGACCTGTCGGATCGGGAGGTGCATCTCCGTTTGATCGGCGAACTGATTCTGGCCGCTGCCTACGACCAAGCCAGAGTGCAGATTGCCGCCCTGCGAGCCAAGGCACCCACGGAGCCGGATCTCTGGCGGTACTGGGCCATGGTGGCCATCCAATCCAACTCGGAACAGGAGATGCAGGCTGTAGCGGAGGCCGGCCTCAAAGAGCTGGCCGTCTACCCCTGGGATTTCCTGCCTTGGGCGGCGGAACTGCTGATCCGGGCCAAGCAGTTTGAGCAGGCGGCCGACTGTATCCTTCAGATGCAGAAGAAGGACTTCGAGCCTGCCAGAAGCGCCTTTCTCGAAGGCTATCTCGCGCAGCAGAAGGGGCAGTTGCAGGAGGCGGCGACCTTCTGGAGAAAGGCGATCGCGCTGGGATATCAGTCACGGCGGGACCGGATGTGGCGCGGCCACTTTCCTCCGGTCCGGATGTTCCTGGCTTCCGTTCTTCAGAAGATGGGCGACCTCCACTCCGCGATCGAACAGCTCCGCCTTCTGGTCTCGGACGTGCCGGATTACCCCCAGTTCCATCTGGCTCTGGCACAGTTGCTGGCGCAGGCCGAAGACTGGTCTGGTGTCCTCGACCAGGCCCAGCAGGTGCAGCGGCTGGTTCCCGAACCGACGGACGGAAAGGTTCCCGATCTGCGGACCAGCGCCGCGCTGCTCGAGATCCAGGCGCGCATGCGCCTGTTGGCCAGCGCGGGCGATTCAGAGTCGGCGCGCAGCGGCTGGCGGGCCATTGAGGCAAGATTGGCCGCACTGAGCGCCGCAGGCGTCGAGGCGGGTCAAGTCCAACTGCTCCGGGTCCAGGCCGCCATGTTCCAAGGCAAACATGCGGAGGCCGCGACGATGCTCGGCCAACTGGAGGCCGGCCAGACGGATCGGCTTGCCGCCATGCTGTTGCGGGCGCAATTGTGCGTAGACGAGGGAAAGGGGTCCGAGGCCGTGTCGCTGCTGCGTCAGACGATCGAGAAGTTCCCGCAGAGCACGGAACCTGTCAGAAACCTCGCCTTGCTGCTGAACCGACAGAATAAGCGGTCGGAGTGCGAGGCCGCTATCCGCGACGCGATGTCGAGAATGGACAAGGCGGGCCGGCGGAGTCTCGGCATGCTTCTGGCGGAGTTGTATGTCTCGTGGGGCCGAGATGAGCCCCTCTATGAATTGCTGACGGACCTGTCAAAGGAGTTTCCGGATGATATAGGATCCAAACGCCGTCTGCTGACGCTCGATCGTGTGCTGGAAGATCCCGCGATGTCGCAGTCCATCGTGGATCAAATCAAATCGATCGAGGGGCAGGACGGTTGGCAGTGGCGCGTGGAGCAAGCAAGGGTCTGGATTCTGTCCGAGGGATTCCAGAGCTACTACGGCCAGGTGGTCCGGCTGCTGCAGGAAAACCTCCTGTCCAATCCGGAGGACCGCTCCAGCCGCCTGCTTCTGGCGGCCGCGTATGAGAAGGGCGGAGACCTGCAACTGGCTCTGGCCATGTATCGGGAGGCGATCCAACGATGGCCCAACGATGTCGGAGTGGTCACCCGAACGGTGCAGGCCCTTTACCAGGCAGGCGAAGATGAAGAGGCACAGGGGATCTTGGATCGGGCCAAGTCGCGCGATCTTTACGACCCGGACATTCAGAGACTGCAGTTGCAGGGACACCTGCGGCGCAGCGCGAAAGCCGGCGATTCTGCGGCGCGGCGGCATGCCTTGGTGTCTGCCTCAGATATACTGCAGGACTTGGTTCGGCAGGACCCGAACGATACAGCGGCCGGTTTGCGACTGGTGTCGATTCTCGGGGCGCAGCAGAAGTACGACGAAGCCCAGGCCGCCCTTAACGCGGTGAAGGCGAGGGATCCGGAATCGGTCTCGGTCATTGTCGCTCAGGTGCAGCTCGACGTCGAGCGAGGCGATGCCGATGCGGCGTTGCGCCTCTGCGGCCAAACCATTGCCCGAGAGGACAGCGTCTTCTCGCGGCTACTGCGCGGCAGGACGTATGAGGCCTTGAAGCGCTACGACGACGCACAGGCCGACTACGATCGAATGGTTGCTTTGGCTCCCGAGAAGGCAGAGATCTGGCTGTCTCGGTCCGATTTCTTCATCCGAACCGGACGTAGTAGAGAGGCCATTTCCGATATCGAGAAGGCTCTGGAACTGTCCCGCGACAACCTCCCGGTGCAGCAGCGGGCGCTGTTCCTGTTCCTGAACTCGGGTGACCCCGTGCTGTTCCAGCGGGGGGAGGCTATGCTCGAAGAGGCGCTCCGACTGCATCCGCAGGATATGGGGCTGAGGTTGCACAAAGCGCGCGTGCTGCTCCGTCGCGAAACGGCGCCGGCTGCCGAGCAGGCGCGTACGCTGCTTCGCGAGATCACGGAGAAGAACCAAGACCTCGCCGATGCCTGGGAGTTGCTCGGAATACTGGAGTTGCGCGAAGACCAGGTGGCCAGGGCCATGGATGTGGCTCTTCGAGGTCTGGCAGCGAATCCGGACAGCCGGCAACTGTTGCTGCTCAAGGCCCAGGCGGAGGCGCGCCGGTCGCCCATGCTGGCAGTGCCGACCCTCAGAGGGTTGATCGATCAGGACCCCAATGACATGAGCGTAGTCTCGCAGTTGGCCTTCTCGTACTTGCACTCAGATCGGCCTCAGGAAGCCGTCCGGCTTCTCCGCCACCATTTGGGCGCCCAGACAGGGCCGGGGCGAAAGCAGGGCGAGATCGCCTTGGCGACGGTGCTGTATCGCAGTGGTGAGCCGAATGAGGCGGCCGAGATTCTCAGGGGCCTTCTACAGGCCGAGCCGGACGATGCGTCGCTGGTCGTCACATGGGCTGGACTGCTGGTTTCCGCCGAACGCTGGACCGAACTGGAGTCTCTTCTGGCAGACTGGCGCGCCAAGCGCCCGGATGACGCTGCGGTTCCGACGGCCGTGGCGCGAAACCTGATCGCCGACGGCGGCCAGAAGGGATTTGAGTTTGCCGAGAGACTGCTGCGATCGGAGATCGAGCGCCACCCGCAAGCTCTCCCGCCGCTGCATCTGCTGGCCAACCTGGTGACTGTGGCGGGGCGATCGGAGGAAGCCGCCGCCCTCAATCAGAAGATCCTGGACAGCGACCCAGAGAACGTCTTTGCCATGAACAACCTCGCCTGGCTTCTCTGCGAGGAGCAGGGGCAGTATCAGAAGGCGCTGGAACTGGCGAATCGGGGTCTGAAGATGCGGCCGGAGTACATCGATCTGATCGAGACGCGAGGTGTCATTCACTACCGCCTGGGACGTCTGGACGAGGCCGTCCAGGACTTGAGCCGGAGCCTGGAGTTGTATCCGGTCAACGCCACGGCAATAGCCTCGACCCATTTCCACCTTGCCAGAGTCTACGCGGAGATGGGACGAAAGGCGGATGCGATTCGACACGTTGAGCAGGCCTTGGCCCTGCATCGCAGCAGCAGGCAGTCGACCGATCCCGGGCAGCGCAAGAGCGAGTTGTCGCAGGAGGATCTGGCCGATGCAGAACGTCTTGTGGAACAGTTGCAGAAAGGCAATGGATAATGTCCCCGCCACATGAAACAACAGAGGGCGATTGCCGGGGGCCCGACCGTGCCGGCCCGGAGGTTCGCCCCGTGCTCCTGGACAGCCGACAGTGGTCGTATGTGCGGAGGCGGTACGAGCTGACTCCTCGGGAATTGCAGATCGCGGAACTGGTGTGCCGGGGGTTCCGAAACGACCGCATCGCACGCGATCTGCGGATCCGCCCGGGGACGGTCAAGACACACGTCAGGAACATCTACCGCAAGGTGAAGGTCAAGAGCAAGATTGCGATGCTTCTGCGGTTTGTCAACGAGGCCAGCGGTCCTGCCGGGCTCCAGAGCCCTCTGCCCTCCACGCAATCCCTCGACTGAGCCGGGCCCCTGCGGCCCGTGATCCAGGCTCAGCATCTCCAAAACCACATATCAGGATGCTTCCGCTTGACCGAATCACGGTTCGGTTCCGTGGGTGTTCCATGGGCCGACGGAAACGACCGGACGCCGGTGTCCGGTCACTTATTTTTTGGAGATCGTCTACCACTAAATGAATAGCTCCTAAGTGGTATGACAGTGTCACGAGGATTCATCCTCTGCGCGATGCCGCCGGTCGCGTGCGAAGGGCACATGGCGGTGCCACGGTCCAGATCGGTTCTCGGCCCCCAGACGGCGGGACATCCGCAGTGGTTTCGGTCGAAGGGAATATCTGATCTTTTTCGTGCAAATTGCTTTGACAGGTATGGCCTGAAACGGTAGAATACCAGAGTATGTACGCCTCATCGGAGGGGGTGTGTACCGCGTTTTCGTCACGTCATGGATAGACGCTTGGAGAGAGGGCACTTTCTCTGATGGTGCGCAGCGAGCAAGATGTGTCGCTGCTGCGTAGTGCCGTCAGAGAGGAGGAGCGGTGTTCGGGAAGTCAAAACGATGGCTGGTGCCGGCGTTGCTGCTGCTGGCGACGGGAACGGAGAGTCTCCGTGCGGCCCGTCCGTGGGCTGGCGGTATGCTGGCGCCATGTCCTGTCGTTCGGGCAGTTCCGGCCGAACCGATCCCCGCATTGGTGCCGATGTCTGTTTCGCAAATTCCGACCTGTGTTTTTGGTTTTCGTGTAACGATCCAGAGCAGAAACGCCAGGCACGATGAGATATCGCGCCAGCCACTGGTGTCCTGCTGCCGCGGTTGAAAGGATCGTGGAGTGCCGGCTCGAGCGGGTGATCGGAGTATCGCCGGCTTGTTGCGGCCATGTAGTGCGGCGCGGTCCGCGGGGCGTCCGCATGCTCTTTGGAAGAACGTTGCGGCGAGCTTGTTGGTGCCGAGGGTCGATGCGCGCAAGGCCTTCGCATCAAGAATCCGTCCATGACGTTCTCTGCTCTCGACGGGCAGTAGCGGTGCCGCGAGCGGAGGGAACCTGCGTTCGCTTGCGATGAAGGAGATTGTTGCAATGGAGTGAGGCAGAATCAGGCGTGACGCAAGAGGCCGTCGATTTCGTGTGACGGCCCGACAAGAGAGAGTAAGGAGGAGATCAGGGTATGAATGTGAAAAAAGCATTGGTATTGTGTGCTGTGGTGCTGCTGACGGCGTCGGCCAGTCACGCGGCATACTCGACGGTGGGGGTCACCGGCAACCTCACGTGGAGTGGCGGTCAATTCGACTTCAATGGGCAAGAGTCGACGTCCCTGTCGGGTGCGGATGCCACAACCGGCAGCTACTGGGTCCATGTGGGCGCCAGCGCCGTCGCCCCGGAAAGCGCAGGGGCAACGGACAGCGCCGCGGCTTCGCATGCGTGGTACATTGAGCATATCGCGGGGACTGAGAGTGGCTATCCTGTTTTCACGGCGGTCTTCGACATCACCAGGGATCTGTTCACCGAGTTCACCGGGGACAGCGCCGACTACTTGGTCAACATGGGTCTCAGGTTCGATAGACTGCAAGGTGTTGACCCGGCGGAGAGTGCGAGCAGCACATTCGTCGTCAACAACGGCGACCTCCTGGATGACGTCATCCAGGTGCCCCTCCCCAGCATCACGGTCAGTTCGAAGTACGGCAATCAGGGCTGGCTGTATCTCACCGTCGATGTGACGGCGAATGCCTTCACGGCAGAGGTGCAGGAGCCTGAAGAGCCTGAAGAGCCCGAAGAGCCCGAACAGCCGGTGACGATTCCGGCCCCCGGCGCGATCGTGCTCAGCTCGCTGGGCGCGGGTCTGGTCGGCTGGCTGCGGAAGCGCAAGACCCTGTGATGGCTGGATTTGGTCTTGCCGCATGACCCGTGGTGGTTGACACGGTGTTGGCGGTGGGAGACAAATCGAGTGATGGAACGAAAGGCCCCGGAGGGAACCGAGGTTCCCTCCGGGGCCTCTTTTCAGGGGGCGGATCGCTGCGGCGATTGCCTCGCCATGGAAGAAAATGGGAAGCGTTGAGAAGTGGTGGGGGACCCGGATTCGCCGCGTCCAGGGGTGACGTGTTCCAGATCGGGGTCGTTGTTGTCCCTCTCGGATTTCTCGACACGGTGCAAGGCAGGGCAACTTCACAGGTTGCGTTGCCGGCCGACACAGGACCTGAAATCGCTCATGGAGGAAGACGGCGCACGGCCGGCGGTTGCAGATGTCCAGTGTCAATCGATGGAAAAGAGAGTGAGAAGAATCTGGAGGAAGGAGTATGAGGCTGCCAGCAGTTGCAGCGGGCGTCGTCTGCGTTGTTCTTCTGTGCGGCGCCGTTCACGCGGCTACGGTTACAGTGGTTAACACGGTGGACTCGGACGATGGGTACTACTTTGCGCCCCCGGGCGTGGTCCTCGATCATCCACCGTACTACCGCGGCTCCTGGGAAGACTGGGGCTGGTCGCACGACCTGACGACTGTCCCGGCCGGCGCACAGGGAATCCTGTCGGCCACCCTCTCCATCTCGGCCTGGGACGTCGATTACTACGAAGGGGAGATCGACGTGGTCTATGCCAACGGAGTGGCTATCGGCACGCTGGACGAGACATGGGGACGTCAATGGGGGACAACGACGTTCTCGCTGCCGACAAGCGTGCTGAACGATCTTTGGGAAGACGGCGAGCTGTCCATCTACGTGGACGTCGACTCCGAAACCGGCGGAAGTCGTGTTACCCTCGGCAGTTCCGTTCTGACCATCACCTACACTACCGACGTCGTGCCGGAACCGGCAACCGTCGGCCTGCTGGGCATGGGCGCCTTGTTGGCATTGAAGCGTCGTCGTGCGCGGACCTGCTGATGTCTCAGTGTCTTGCCCGGTGCTGACCGATGCGTGGTTTCCATCCCCCGCGATAGACCGATGGAGCGGTGTACAGACCGTGCCGCACAGAGCGGGCTGCACACACGGCCCGCATTGCGGACCCGTGCGCGTCTCTCAACTCGCGGGAAGGCGGATCCATCATGCCCACGACGCGCTTTCTGTGTGTTGATGGGTCCACACCGCATCACCCCACCGTGCGCCTGCCGAGGATGTGACAACACAGATCGCCTACGACCGAGAAGAATTGCACTCGTGACAGACGAATTATGGTTTTTCTGGGCTTTTGCCTTGACGTCCGAGAAGCGCACGACTATACAACGTGAGAGTTTGGACGAGGGCCATCTCCACGTGTAGTTGGGTTGGTCACCGGCAGGTCCGATAACTCCGACAAAACGCGACACCGTAAGGAGACGGGAGATGTTCTGGGGCAGGGACCATAGGATCCTGCGCACTCTGTTGGCGGGCGGAGCCTTTCTGGTCGGGTTGGGGTACGCCGCGGTCGTCGAGAGCTGGCGCGCGTATGTTGTCGGGTCGTCTCGTCTGGACGACGCGGTTTTTCTGCATTCCTTCCCCGTGAGGCTCTGGATCAGCGCGTGCGGCCATTGGCGCACCGAGTGCGCAGGTGGTTTGGTCGTGGCCCGGTCCGCGGAAACACCGCCGATGGTGCGGCTGGCCGGCGGACTGTTGGGTAGCTCCAGCGTGGTGATCGGCGCGGTTTCACCAGCGTGTCGACGCCACGTGCGGGCGGGAGTCCCTCCGATAAGTGCGTGCGGTGCTCAGGTCCGTCGGGATTTGAGCCGCCAGGGTGCTCGGCAGGAAGTGATGAGATAGAGACGGTTTCCATTTTTTGCAGGCGGGTGATAAGGGGTCCGGCAAGGACGCAAGGAGAAAAAGATGAGGCGGTTTGTTGTGTCAACGCTCGGCCTGTTGGCTCTGACAGGCCCTGCGGTGGCGGTCCAGACGGTTACCGTCGGGCGGGCCGACGGCACCTCTTATCGACCGGACTGGGCAGGCGAGTATCAACTCGCGCTGCAGGGGGATCCGGTGCCCGGCTTGGCTCTGGAGAGTCCCTTTCAGTCCTCTCGTGCCGGGTCGGGCGCAGGAATCGAATCCGTGCCTGCCAAGACCTATGGGGGGACGCTTTATGACCGCGTAGTGCAGGGCGGCGGTGCGCTGACGCCTGAGGCGACGTATCTCTACCACTCGTTTGTCGGTGGGACACCAGTTACCGACTACGATCACGCGCTGGGCCTGGGGCGCCAGGCGCCGGCTCGTGTGCTCCGGGCCGCAGTGCTGTCCGTGCAGGGCGTGAGCGAAAGCCTTCTCGATACTCTGAGCGCCGATCCGCAGTGGTATCCCGCGAACGGCCGTGCGCTCGAACACGCTTGGGCAAATGCGTTCGTTGCAGAGGCGGAGGATCCCGGATGGAATGCGGTTGGAGACGTTCGGGTTCTGAATCTGTCGTCGCTTGCAGACGATGAGCCGCCTGCGGACGATCAGGACATGCTCGTTCTGCTGGTTCCCGCTCCCGGCGCGGTTGCACTGGGGGCTGCAGGCCTGGGAATTCTTGGGTGGTTCCGAAGGCGCCCGGGCTTCCGTTCAGCGGGGTGATGGAAGCCTGCTTTGACCTGCCTGCCCGCGCGGTTTGGAACCAGGAAAGGCGGTTTTCGGCATTTGTCCGCTGCCGCGAGCGGACGTGGTGACGCAGGTGGAGGCACGGCTCATCCCAGCGAGGGTCTTCGCCAATCCCCGATGCCGTCCCACCAGTAGGACACGTAGTCGACGGCCTTGGCCTGACCGCGCTGGTTCTTGCAGATATCCATTGCCATGTCGCGGAGTTGGCGCATACACATCAGGCCACCCAACCGCCAGGCTTTGGCGCCGATGTCCACCGCCTCCTGCTCGGCTTTTTGGAAGCCGGAGGCGTCGGCGGTCAAGAGCACGGCCAGACGCTCGGCGTGTGGCTGGAGCCGCTCTTGCCATCGTTGTCGCTCCTGCGCTTCGCGGGCGAAGGCTTCGGCCAGGACGCGTTCGCGTCGCTCGCGACGGGCCCGCCGATCGGCCTCGATCCGGGCCAATCGTTCGGCTCGGTGCTTTCGGCTGGTCGGCAGCAGCATCTCGATCAAGCCAGCCACCGGATCGATGATCACCCAGACCGTGAACGTCGTGCACAAAGTCCCCAGCGCCAATCCCACCAGGAAACGACCGATATCCTGGACGCCCAACATGCCCAGAACGCCGGCCAAGCCTCCGAGAAGAGGGGCAGCTACGTAGAGCCCCATATAGTAGTGAGTGCTCGTGAGAGGGTGTTCCAGCGCGATATGCTGCGTCCCGCCAACGCCGCGAAACAGAGCGAACAGATAGAGACTGACCAGCAGAAAGACGGCCAGCGCGGAGTGGCCCGAAAGCGAGAAGATGAGCAACCAGTTGAACCCCGCCTCGTGGAGTGCCCGCACGACGATGTAGCCCACGCAGAGCATGAACCAGATCATGCTGACCACGTGCGTCAGTTTCAGCAGGCGTCGTGCGGTCATACGTTCGTCTTCCCGCGATACGTTGCGCCGGATCGAGCCCCGCGATGCGCCATCAATACCGGCTGCCACCGTAGGGGCTGTACTCGCCGCCGCCGGAAGGCGGATTCTGGATGAGATATGCGCCGTAGAAGGCCCTCGCGATCGGGCTGATGAACTCTTCGAGGAGCAGGCCGAAGGAGGCCAGGATGGTCGGCGGCACGTATACGATGTCGCCTTCTTCCAGGAGTACGTTGTTCGTGGTGTCGCCCTCCTTGATGACCCTGATGTAGTCGATCTCGAAGATCATCGGCCTCTCGGCCTCGGTTGCCGATGGGCGGATGACCTGAATCCGCTTCTCCCAGGCCATGGAATTGGGTTGAGCGTCGGCCAGGGCGGTCACGAGGTTGTCCCGTCCGGTGTAGTTGCGGGGGCCCGGACGCATCACTTGTCCAACGACGTAGTAGACTTTGCTGGTGAAGGCGGCCACGCGGACATCGATGCGGTTGTCGCCAGGCAGCGCATACAGCTCGGTAACCATGCCCTCGATCAGAGCGGACACCTCTTTGGGAGTCTTGCCGGCCACCTCGATCTCGCCCAGTTCTTTGAAGCTGATCTTGCCGTCGGGACGAATGCGTTGGCGCTGCATGTCGATCGGCGGGATGTCCGGGCAATGAATCTCCACCTCATCCGGCGGTTCGAAGACGTAGTTCTCCGCCGTCACGTCAACCTCGTAGGGCTTGACGAAGGCGCGGATATCATCGGGATTCGAAGAGAAGCATCCCGCGATCGAGCCGATGGCAAACAAAAGCGCAACGAGCCCAAGTGCTTTCAAGGGATTCACTCTGACTCTCCTTTATTTCAAGATTATGGGACTCTGTTACAGTGCCCGGGCACCCTTCCGCAATCCGATAGAGAAACCGGGCGCGAGAGCTTATAATCTTAGATCGTACTTTGGGTCAAGAATCTTGACAGAAATCCGTCGTTCGGGCCGGCCGACTGCAGAAAACCGCAAAAACGGATGGTTAACGCGGGCGGGGATGCGTATGGTGGATGGCAGGCACCGACTGTTGGCGAGCGACGGGCACCGCTCACGAGAGTAGAGGATTCGGACCATGGCTCACACTGATCTTCCCAAAGGCGTGAAGAAACGGGACGGCCGCGTGGTGGCGTTCGATGCGTCCAAGATCCGGGACGCCATCCGACGCGCCTCGCTGGAGGTCCTCCTGGACCAGAAGAGCGCGGACGATGTTGCGGCACAGGCAACCCAGGTCGTTGTCGATCACCTGGCTCAGCGGCATGCCAGGGGCGTTCCCCGTATTGAGACCATTCAGGATATTGTTGAGACGGTCCTGATGAGCGAGGGCCACAGCCGCATCGCCAAGGCCTACATTCTGTATCGGGAGAGCCGTTCGCAAATCCGCCTGGCCAAAGCGGCCTTTGGCTCCAGCGACGACCTCAAGCTGTCCGTCAACGCTATCGAGGTGCTCAAGAGAAGGTACTTGCTCAGGGATGAAACGCGTCGCATCGTTGAGACGCCCAGCGAGCTGTTCCGCCGGGTGGCTCATCACGTGGCCCAAGCGGAAGCGAACTACGGACCGCCATCGGTCGTCGACGAGGCCGAGCAGCAGTTCTACGAGATGATGCGAAACCTGGAGTTCCTGCCCAACTCGCCGACTTTGATGAACGCCGGCACGCGTCTGGGACAGCTCTCCGCCTGCTTTGTCATCCCTATCGAAGACTCGATTGAGGGCATCTTTCGGGCCCTGGGAGAGATGGCCCGCATCCATCAGACCGGCGGCGGCACCGGATTCGCCTTCTCGCGGCTTCGTCCTCGCGGCGACGTGGTCGCTTCGACTCAGGGACATGCGTCCGGCCCCATCTCGTTTCTGAGTATCTTCGACAAGGCGACCGAGATCATCGTTCAGGGCGGCAAGCGACGCGGCGCCAACATGGGCATCCTGCGGTGTGACCATCCGGACATCGTTGAGTTCATCGAGGCGAAAAGCCGCGCGGGTGTTCTGGCGAACTTCAATCTGTCGGTCGGTGTCACAGACCGGTTCATGCGAGCCGTGGTCAACGGACGGACCTTTGCGTTGGTCAATCCCAGGACGGGTCGAGGTTCGAGACAGATCCGGGCGGAAGTTCTGTTCGACATGATGGTCAACGCGGCCTGGCGGACGGGGGATCCGGGTCTGGTCTTTCTCGACCACATCAACCGGGCCAATCCCACGCCGGAGCAGGGCCGGATCGAAGCGACGAACCCCTGCGGTGAGGTGCCTCTGCTGCCTTTCGAGAGCTGCATCCTCGGCTCGATCAACCTGGCCCGGATGGTTACGGAGAGCCCCGGCAGCAAAGGCGCCGGCGCGAGGGTCGATTGGGACAAGCTGCGAGACCAGGTCCACTGGGGTGTGCGGTTTCTCGATGATGTGATCGACGTCAATCGGTTCCCGCTCGAGTCGATCGCGGACGTGACGAAAGCGAATCGGAAGATCGGCCTGGGCGTAATGGGATTTGCCGACCTGCTGATTCGGCTGGGCATCGCCTACGACTCGCCGCAGGCCGTCACGTTTGCACGCAGGCTCATGCGGTTCATTCACGCCGAATCGCTCGTCGCTTCGGAGCAACTGGCGCGCGTCCGGGGGCCGTTTCCGAGTTTCCGGAAATCGATCCATGCCCGGAGGAATTCCAAGCTTCGCAATGCCACGGTCAACACGATTGCGCCGACGGGGACGATCAGCATTATCGCCGGGTGCTGCAGCGGCATCGAGCCGTTGTTCGCGATCAGCTTTGTTCGCAACGTCCTGTCCGGAACGCGCCTCTTCGAAACCAATCCGTGGTTTGAGAAGGTCGCCCGCGATCGCGGTTTCTACCGCCGCGACATGCTGGCGGAGATGGCAAGACGCGGCTCTCTGAAGAACGTCAAGGGTGTGCCGTCGGATGTGAAGAAGCTCTTCGTCACGACGTTCGACATCCCGGCGCGCCAGCACCTTGAGATTCAGGCGGCGTTTCAGAGGTATACCGACAACGCCGTTTCGAAGACCATCAATCTCCCGGCTGCCGCGACCGTGGAAGACGTTCGTGAAATCTACCTGACCGCCCATCGGCTCCGCTGCAAAGGCATCACGATCTACCGGTATGGCTCGAAGCCCGAGCAGGTTCTTTCGATGGGAGACGAGATTCGTCAGCCGAGCGATCTCGTGTCGGTCGAGGACGACTACTCCGGCGGGTGCATCTGTGGCCTGTGCGACTTCTGACGCGCCTATCTCCGTGGCTGCTGGCCTCCGTAGTAGGGATAGCGGTCGAAGACATCGCCTGCGTCCAGCGCACGCGGGTCGCCCGTTGCCGCCAGCTCCGCCTGGAGGGCTGCCGCCAGTTCTTTCCGAGCGGCGGCATAGTCCGGTACGCCAACCACGTTATTGAGCTGCTCCGGATCTCTTCGCAGGTCATACAGCTCTTCGGCAGGACGCTTCGCGCAGGCCAATTCAAAAAGTTTTCTCACATGCGTCTTGTCCGCGTGCTCCAGCATGTACGTTTTCGTCGGCGAGCCGTCGATATCCCCATAGCTCCAATTGGGGTAGTAGGGTGCGCCGCCGTCGACGGGGTCTCCTGCCGGCCATCGGCCAGGTTCATAGTTGCGGATGTAGAGGAAGTCGTGCGTGCGGATCGCCCGGCACGGATAGCCCAAGCCCCCTTTGCGGACCGAGGCGTGTCGCTCCTTGCCCGTCAAAACATGGTCACGTCCCGACTGCCCATGTTCGGACCTGCCTGATGTAAGGATAGCGATCAGACTGTGCCCCGTCATCTCCGATGGCGGTGTGAGACTCGCGGCCTCGATGAACGTCGGGGCCAGGTCTTGCAGACTGACGAAGTCCTTCACGATGCGGCCGCCCGGAACTCTGGCGGGCCAGCGGATCGCCAGAGGCACATGGGTTCCAAGGTCGTACAAGTTGCTCTTGCATCGGGGAAACGGCAATCCGTTGTCACCGGTGACCACGACGAGCGTGTTGTCCAGGTCACCACTGGCCTTAAGCAACCCCAGCAGTTCGGAGACCTCGCGGTCGAATCTTTGCACCTCCCCGTAGTAGTCACACAAATCGTTGCGAACGATTTCGTTGTCAGGAAGGCAGGCGGGCACACGAACGTCTTGTGGTTTCATCCCGCTCTTGACGCCGGACCCTTGTTCATACGGCCTGTGTGGATCGGTACTGCCGAACCAGAAGCAAAATGGCGCATCTGGCGGACAGGCTTCGAGGAAGGCCCGGAAATCCTTATATGACTGCCCGGCCGGGTTTCGCGTTCGACCGCCCGGCTCGATCCGGCCCGGTCCCCAGCCCTTGCGCGTCACGCCGACGTGGTAGCCGGCCTTCTTCAGCAGATCGGGATAGACCGCAAACCTGGCTGGCAGAGTGCTCCAGAGGTTCCCGCCTTCTTCCAGTCGCCAGTGCCACTGCCCGGTGAGGATCGAACCTCGCGAGGGGGTGCAGGACGGCGCCGTGACGAAAGCGTTCTCGAACAGCACCCCTTCGCGCGCGACACGATCGAACGCGGGTGTTCTGACGACGGGGTCGCCGGCGATGCTCGCGTGGGGCCAAGACCAGTCGTCGGCGATGCAGAGCAGGATGTTGGGACGCGGTCTTGTCCCACCGTCCTGTGCCGACAACGGCATGCTGCCGGTCAGCGCCAAAGACGCCGCCCCCAGACCGGCGGCCTTCAGAAATTCGCGTCGCGTGCTCTTGCCCATGCTTGCCTCCTGACGGGCGGAAGTCCGATGAATTCCGCTCCTGCTATTTGTAGTTGGCCAGGATACTCTCCGCGACGGCTTCGGTGATGATTTTTTGAGCGAGCAATCCGTTGATGGACTCTTCCATGGTGACCATGCCATGCTTTTTGCCTGTCTCGATGACGCTGCGCAGAAAATAGCCGCCCTTGCGGCGAATGATGTTCTTCGCGGCGCTGGTCACCACCAGCACTTCACACGCCACGCGTTGCCGGCCATCCACGGTGGGAACCAACTCCTGATGGATGACGCCCTGAAGCGATTCGGCCAACAGGAACCGCAATTGTCCTTCGTCATGGGCCGGTGCGTAACTGAGCAGTCTCTCCAGGATTTTGTCGATCGAGATCACGTGCAGCGTCGAGAGGACGAGCACCCCTGTCTCGGCGGCCGTCAGGGCGATCTTGATGGTCTCGTAGTCCCGCATCTCGCCGATGGCGATGACGTCGGGATCCTGTCGCAGGGCCGCCCGCAATCCGGATTGGAACGACTGAGTGTCGCGGCCGATTTCGCGCTGGCGGACGACGCCGGCTTTGTTGACGTGCGTATACTCGATCGGGTCTTCGATGGTGATGACGTGTTTCTCGTTGCTCGTGTTGATCTCGTCGATCATCGCCGTCATCGTGGTGGTCTTGCCCTGGCTGGTCGCGCCGGTGATCAAAACGAGTCCCTTGCGACGATGGGCGAGATCTCTGACGACGTCCGGCAGGAACAGCTCGGCAATCGTTCTGGCGTACGCGGGTAGGATGCGGATGGTGGCGCCGACGGCGCTGTCGAAATACCCGACATTGATACGATAGCGCCCCTGGTCCTCGGCCAGCATCAGGTCGTAGTCGAGTCTCTCCTCGAAGAGTTTCCTCTGCTCGACCGTCAGCAGGTCATAGGCGATCTCCTGGCTTTGCTGCGCGGTCAACTTCTCCTTTGTCACAGGCACAAGCCTGCCGCCAATGCGAAAGAGGATCGGCGCCCCTGCGCAAACATGGATGTCCGTGGCTCCCTGAGCCTTGGCGTGCTCCAGCAACTGCCTGCGACTGATCATGTCTTCCCTCCTTTGCGATTCTCAGCTATCGATAGAAGCTACACTTCCGCGACGCTCAGATCAAGGATGATCGACGTGTTTTCGGTGACCTTGGCGTGGTCGCTGATGCGGATGGGGCAGACCCAGAGAATGGCTTGGACGTCTTCGATTACAAAGGCTCGCGAACGGAGATTGTCCGCGACTTTGGCGGCCGTGAGAAACTTGCCGACCTTCTTCTGACTGTGTTGGCCCAGCGGGACAAACCGGTCGCCGGGGCGGCGCGGTCGCACAACGAGCGGAGGGCGGATACGGCCGAGGTCGAGGTATTCCTGGAAGGGGTTCTTCTTGCCGGTGATTGCTGCCGGCTTGATCTGCCCGGCGTCGAGGATCTGCGCGTCGATGCGATACGATCCGAATCGTGTGGTTCCGCGGATACGCAGTTCGACCGGATCGGGGAGTTGCTGACCCCGGCGCAGCGGCCTGCGCACAACAATCGTGTCGCGCAGACGCTGTGCCCAGAAATCGCCGGGCAAGTTCACCTTTTGCCCGCCTGACGCAGGTCCGGTCAATGCCAGCAGGCTTCGGTAATGTCGCCGGCTCAAGTCACGTTCCCCAAGACCCAGTCTCGTGAGCACCTGTCGGACCAGTTCGACGCCGACTGGTTCGGGCAGGGCGGCCAGTGCTTCCGGCTCAACGTTGGCTTCGTTGGCGCTGAACTCTGCATGTCTTGTCGCGGCCTGCTGGGCCTCGTCAGCAACTCGGGCGTACAACTTCTTGGCAGAAGCCGCCAGTGAGGCCAGTTCCTCGACCAGCAGGCTGTCGGATCGGGCCTGCAATTCCGGCAGCAGGCGATGGCGAATCCGGTTCCGTGTATAGATGCAGTCGCTGTTGGTGTGATCGTCCCGCCAGGAGAGCTTCCTCGATCGGAGATACTCGACGATCTCGATGCGCGAGCACTCCAGCAGCGGGCGGACCAACGCGAGGCCGTCGCGGGCCCATCGCGACGGCCAGATGCCGCCCAGACCTCGCAGGCCCGTCCCGCGTCCCAGTCGCTGGATGATGGTCTCGGCATTGTCGTTCTTCTGGTGCCCCATGGCGATGGCGGCACAACCGTGGGCGCCGGCGATCTCGATAAGGGTATTCAGCCTCAACTGCCGCGCTGCCGTTTCCGTTGAGAGGTGATGCTCCTGTGCATACGCTCTGACGTTGACAGTTCGGCTGACGACAGGCAGGTTCAACTCGCGCGACTCTTGGATTACGAAAGCCTCGTCGCCGTCGCCGGCGGCCCCCCGAAGTCCATGATTGATGTGGCCGCAGAGAAGCTCGACGCCGATCACTTCATGCGCGGTCAATCGGTGCATCACGTGCAGCAGGGCGAAAGAGTCCGCCCCGCCGGAGACAGCCAGCAGGACACGTCTGGCCCCTGAGAACAGATCCATGCCTCGGATGAAATCCGCCACCTTCCGCTCCAGCGGTTCCATAGCTGTTCCTCACGGGGTCCTTCCGGCAGACCGCCATGGCCCACAAAAAAGGGTCTGACGTACTGTCAGACCCTGAGAAGACACGCTGGCGATAGACCTGTCAAGCGGCATCAGTTCTGGGAGCTGCTGAGCTCCTTGATCCGGCGTTCCCCGTACATCTTCCACTCGTCGTACCGGTCGCCTTCCCGCAGGACAGCTTCCTGATAGACTTGCAGCGCTTCGTCTCGCCGGTGCAGCTTCTTGTCGAGAAGCGAAGCGGCGTAGAATCTCGCCGGATAGGGCGTGTCCGGGTCCCATTGATACGCCCGCTGGTAGTAGAGCAGGGCGATCTCATAGTCCTTGAAGTAATCGTAGATTCCCGCCGCCCGGTAAGCCGCATCGTCGATCTTGTCGGAATTGGGATACTGGCGAATCAACGAATTGTACTTCGTCAGCGCCACGCGCAGCAGTTCCTCATCCTTGAGGATTCCGATCGGTTCGGCCTGGCGCTGCGTCTCGACCGCGTCCAGATACAACTCGTCCGCCGCCGGGATTCGCGTCGAGGCCTGGAGGTTCGCCGGCATGACTTGGGCGTCGATGATGTAACGGTACTGCGGCATCCGGTCCAGCGCCCGCAATTCCTCCTGAGCCCACCTGAGCTTGCGATTGTCCCCGACGACGGTGTAATGGGTCATGAGCAGTTCCAGACTACGGCGGTAGGACCGGCGATGCGTCGCCACCTGTTCCACGAGGTCCACTTCATCCGTGGAGCCCACGACCTGGTCCACCTCCGCGGCAGGCGTTGGGCTCTCATAAATGGTTCGCTGGGGCAGTCGGTGACTTAGCCCACGATCCGTGGGGGTACATCCTGCGGCAGCGACCAGCAAGAGCAGGGTTGTGGCAATGATAACGGTCCTTGTCATCGGAGAGTCTCCTTTCAACTGACATTCGCCAAACTGCCGGTCCGGGGCGAGTCCCGTCGGACACATCGACGGTGCCGAGCCTCGCTCGCACCCCGACTTGAGCATGCCAAAGACCACAGTAAACCCCAAGTCACGGGTCTCGTCAAGAGCGAACGCGGAAAAACTGCCGGGCGCCCGTTGGAAATTGGTGCCCTTCCCCGGAGGCTTCTGATACCATCGGCTGCACGTAAGGCGTTGCGTGTCCTATTCTTTCGCTCCGGCGGGATCATTGGGTCATCCGCAGAAGGAGAGTCTCTACGGTGCAGTTGTGGACAGAAGCGAAACTCCTGGAAACCGCTCGGGCGTTTCAGCCGGCCTGTGTGGTTCTCGCGGCGGCTGATCTGGACATTTTCACCGTCCTGGCCCGGGGAGCGGCGACCGCTGCGGCCTTGGCGTCGGTTCTGGACACCGATCCGCGAGCCACGGCGATCCTGCTGGACGCTCTGGCGGCCCTGGACCTGCTTGCGAAGCGGGGCGACGTCTATGTGGTCCCGCCCGAGGTGGCCAATCTGCTGAGCGAAGATTCACCGACCAACGTACTGGCCGGGCTGCGTCATCAGGCCAACTGCCTGCGCCGCTGGGTTCAGCTTGCCAGGGTGGTCCGCGACGGTGGGCCCGCCCAGCGGACGCCGAGCATACGAGGTGAAATTGCCGACACCGAGGCATTCATCGGCGCCATGGACAACTTCAGCGTCGCCGTCGCTCCGGCGGTGGTCGGCAGGCTGGGGCCTCTGAGGTTCCAGCGGCTCCTGGACATCGGAGGCGCTTCCGGCACCTGGACGATCGCCTTTCTGAGGGGGGCGCCCGAAGCGACCGCGGTTTTGTTCGACCTGCCCGAGGTCGTTCCTTTGGCCAGGCAGCGCTTGATGCGCGCCAATCTGCTCGATCGCGTCACCCTCGTGGCCGGCGACTACAACCGCGACGACTTGCCGGGCGGCGCGGATTTGGCGTGGCTCAGTGCCATCGCCCACCAGAACTCCCGCCAGGAGAATCGGGCCCTCTTCGCCAAGACATACGCCGCTCTGACGCCGGGCGGGGCGCTGGCCATCCGCGACGTTGTGCTGGACCGGTCGCGCACGAAGCCGCCGGCAGGGGCGCTGTTTGCCGTCAACATGCTGGTGGGGACTGAAGGGGGCAACTCCTATACCTTCGAGGAGTTTCGTGACGACCTGTCCGCCACCGGCTTTGCCGACGTCGAGTTGCTGTACCCGGACGAAGGCATGAATTCCCTGATCCGGGCGTGGAAGGCCTGACCTCGCCCTCAGGTCCGCCGCTCGAAGTCAAACTCCGCGTAACGAGCGACGACCTCGAAGCCCAATCGGCGATAACATCGCAATGCCGGCTCGTTGTCGGCTTTGACATTCAGACCGATGTGCTCGACCTCATCCCGCAGTGTCCGGCAGAGTTGCCCCGTGACACGTGTCCCGTACCCTTTGCCGCGGTGAGCCGGATGGGTCGCGATATTCCCCAGAGCGGCAACGCGATAGCGCGGCGAGTACACGTGTACACCGGCCACACTCAGCAATCGTCCGGCATCCCGCAGACCGTTGTACCGCCCCGTTTCGAGCATCCGGCCGTCGAACCAGTTGCCGGGATAGCTTTCTTCGTAGAACGCCAGCACTTCGCCGAAGTCGGCCGGGCCAAGCGAGACAACCCTGGAATCGTCAACGTCTCTCACGCGCGTGCCCTTGCGAAGAGCCATCCGGCAGTGCATTCCGTGCGGATGCACGATGTGGCTGTTCTGGAAGATGTCTTCGACGCCGAGGCTCAGATGGGCGTGAAACCGCCGGGGCAGGCGCGAACCGATTTCCTCCAGCAGAGAGCACATACCCTCCGCTTGTTCCGCCTCGGCAATCACAGTCGGCATCGCCCTGCCCGCGTAGATAAGAACGATGTCCTTCAATTCGCCGGCCTCCTGGCGACCGAACCAAGTCGTGTACGGCCAGAAGAAATCGTCCAGATCCCCCAGGGCGTAAATGCGCAGCTCAGGATCCTGGCGCAGGAAGGACTCAATTCTATTTTTGTCCCGGAGTTGTATGAGGCTCATACTCTTCCCGTTGAAGGGGCTCCTTCGTCGGATCGCCGATACTCCAGACGGTCACTCAGACGAGAGCCTTCTCGAAATCGCTGACGCGGGGCGGTCTCTTGCCTTCGCCCGGCAGAATCGTATGGCCTTCCTCCTGGAGTCGGGCCGTCTGGGCCTCGACGCCGCCGGCAATCTTGGGATTGAGGCTGCCGTCGTCCTTGATGACCCGCCAGTAGGGGGTGATACGCTTCTTCCCGTTGCCGCGGTCCTCTTCAGCGGCCTCCGAGATGATCCGCAGGAAGATGCCCAGCGTCATCGGGCATGTTGAATCAGCGCCCTCGCGGTCGGCCAGACGCCGGCGGATCTGGCCGGTCGTGATGAGTCGGCCCTTCCGCACCGTTCGGATTTCCTCGTCCGCCATCAGAGGCGTGGGCACCAGCACGCGGCGTCCTCCCATCATCTTCCGCCATTTCTCCGGGATGTCCACCACCTTGGGCAGCCCTTCCACCGCTGGGTTCTCCAGTTTCTCACGCCAGCTCCTGCGTTTTCCTTTCGCACTTGCCATCGCCTGGTCTCCTGTACCCAAGTCCTGTCCATCGCAGAGAATACCGGCGTTCCGTTCGTTCGTCAAGACCGGGCGCGCCGATGCGACCGGAGAAAGAGAATTCCGAAAGATTTCTCTTGAACGTGAACCAGAAGGGTGTTATGGTTGTAATAGTAATAATAGTACAAATACTGAGGTGGCCTATGCAGTTTCGCATCGACAACGCGTCCGACCGGCCCGTGTATCTTCAGATCATCGATCAGGTCAAGCGGGACATCGCCCTGGGCCGGCTCGCGAGGGAAGAGAGATTGCCGACGGTTCGCCAACTGGCTCAGCAACTGGCGATCAATCCCAACACCATCGCCAAGGCCTATCGCCAGCTCGAACAGGAGGGCATCATCGTCACCCGGGCGGGCGCCGGCGCCTTCGTGGCGAACCTGGACAGCAATCTCAGCAAGGCGGTGCGGAAACGGATCGTCTGCGAAGAGCTGGAGCGGATCGTGGTCGAGGCTTTTCATATGCAGATCGACAAGGCGACGCTAGTCGAGTGGTTCAATCGTGCTATCGAGAGGTTCAATCTGGCTTCGAAAGAGGGATAAGCGGTGCTTCGGCCGTATCAAACGACTCCAGAAGGTAGGGGACGAAGATGCACAAGAGGACGAAGAGAATACTGATAGTTGTTGGGGGCATTGTGGCGGTGCTGGTCATCGCCTATGGTGTCGCGCTGATCCGGTCCACGGTCAAGCTGCGGCAGGCGTGCGCAGACCTCGAAGCGGCGGGACGGCCCATGAAGGCGGCCCAGGTCATCCCCGAGCCGGTTCCGGAAGACAGGAACGCCGCGCTGCTGTACCAGCGCGCCGTCGCGACACTCAAGGAGTTGCCCGCCCCCAGGAAGGACATGCTCGACTACCTCGGCAAGCTGGCCTATGGCTTTCTGGCCGACGATCTCGATGCCAATCAGGTCGATGAGTTCGAGGAACTCCTCAAACGAGAGGAAGTGGCTTCGGCACTGTCTTCGCTCGAAGAGGCCATGCGGCGGCCCGAATGCCGATTCGATCGGGACTACAAAGCCGGCAAGCTCGATGGGCCGTTCGGGTTCCATGATCTGCGACGCGTGGCAGCCATTGCCCGGGCCAGGGCGTACCACCAGATCAAAGCAGGTGGTGGGACCGAGGTCTGGGACATTGTGCGGGGGCAGTTCAAGATCGCCGATGCGTTGGTTTCCGACCCGAGTATGGACACCCAGTTCGCGCGTCTGTGTCTGATCCGAGACTGCTGCTACACGATTCAGAAGCTCTGCGGGGTCGCCCCGCCAGACGCGGATACCTGTCGGAAGATGCAGGATGTGCTGAAAGATCTCGACGGCGTAGAACCTCTGGTGCGAGCGGTGGACGCCGAACGGCTGGTGCGAGGCGAGTGGTTCTTCCATCTGTCGAGCGACGAGTTGTACGAGGCCATGCAGAACGATCAGCCGGCGGGCAACGAGGAAAGTGCCCTGGATACGATCAATCGGGCGATGTTTCGCGTCGTGACTTTCCGGCCGTTGTTCATCGCGGCTCATGCCGCCTATCTGCGTGCGATGCACAAAGCGGTACAGATGTTCGAGAGCCCCTACGTGCCGAGGGATACAGGCATTCGAAAGGAGTTCAACGACGCGAGGGGCAAGCACTTTCTGACCCATTGGGCAACGCAGGTGAACGACTTCTTCAAAGGGGTCCATTGCGAC
The DNA here is from genome assembly GCA_012744475.1 of Phycisphaerae bacterium. Lineage (GTDB taxonomy): Bacteria > Planctomycetota > Phycisphaerae > Sedimentisphaerales > Anaerobacaceae > Anaerobaca. The sequence continues at coordinate 42,235 of JAAYBV010000108.1, read as the reverse complement.
ATGGTAGCCCGGCTGGATATGACCCGGGCCGGGCTGGGCCTACTCGAATACCGCAGGGAACACGGCGCCTTCCCGTCATCGCTCGACGATTTGAAGCTGGAGAAGCTCATCGACCCGTACGTGGAGCAACCGCTCCACTACCGTGCCGAACAGGATGGTTTTCTCGTCTACAGCGCCGGCGAGGACATGCACGACAACGGCGGCATTCCGAAGGAGCGCAAGAGGTCGGATGATCCTCGCCGCAAGGTGCCGGAGTACGACCTGCTCTGGCGGTTCAGTGACAGCGCGGGCAGCTCAACCGAGAACATCTGAGATTCTGACGGATTTGTGAAAGGGAGATGCACTGTGCTTGTGCCGACATGTGAGAAGCCAGCTTGCGAATGTGGTGTACAGCCGATGGTCGTTGAATGCGCAGGTCTGACGAAGGTCTTCCGCCGGCCGTTTGCGAGTCTTGACAAGGCGGTGTGTGCCCTGCGGGACGTGTCGTTGTCCGTGCGGAAGGGGCAGATCGTCGGACTGATCGGTCCCAACGGCGCGGGCAAGTCCACGCTGCTGAACCTGATGGCTGGACTGATCCTGCCCACACAAGGGCGGGTCACGGTCTGCGGCCATCCGGCCCGGTCGGTGGGCGCCAGACGCTACCTGGGATTCATGCCGGAACACCCGGTCTTCCCGGGCCTGTATACTGCCAGAGCCGTGCTCTGCTACCACGGCGCGCTGCTGGGGCTCTCACGCGAAGGCATCGCCCGGCAGGTAGACAAGTCCATCGAGCAACTGCAGATGGAGGAGTTCGCCGATCGGCCGGCCTCCGATTTTTCGCAGGGCATGAAACAGCGGCTGGCCCTGGCCATCGCCATGATGTCCGATCCGCAGTTGCTGTTGCTCGATGAGCCGAGCAACGGTCTGGACCCGATCGGTATCATCGAGCTGCGCGATCTGCTCCAGCAGTTGCGTGGTCGCGGCACGTCGGTCGTGATCAGCTCCCACCGATTGGGCGAACTGGAGAAGTTGACGAACGACTACATCTTCATGCACCGGGGCCGGATCGTGCAGTTCGGCGACGAGCTAAACGCCAGCCAGGCGGGGCAGCTTCACGTGGGCGTGGTTTCCAACGGGGAGGCTTTGGCCCGGTCGACGCTGCCCGCCTTCAAGGTGCTTGGTGCCTCCGACAAGGAACTGATGATTGCGATCAGCGACGCCGATGAGGTCCCTGATGTTGTGAGCGACCTCGTGACGAACGGCGCGAGGATCACGAGTGTCGTACTGAAGCGCGAGAACATCGAAGACGTCTTTCTGCGTCTGTGTGGCGAGGGGAACGGCCAATGAGAGCGTATGAACTGATACGAGAAACGTACTTCCGGCGGAGCTACATCTGGATTGCGCACCTGACCTGGCTGCTGATGTACGGGGTGTACTGGTGGAGTATCGTTCCCACCAAAACGGAGACTACGGGCAAGTTCATCCTCTTCGGAAGCGGCCTGTTTCTGGCCTTGACCCTCAGCGCGGGGATTCTCGGCGACGACATCGCCTCCGGCCGGATCTGCGTGCTCGTGACCAAGCCGTTTTGGACGGGCAAGCTCTACCTCTTCCGATGGATCGGTCTGTCGCTTCAGGCGGCCGTCCATCTTCTGCTGACCGGCGTTCTGCTCAGCGTGCTGGATTGGTTGACGCCCAGAAACAGCATCGACGGAATTGGCGTGTGGCTGCTGGCCTCGTGGCTGTTGTTCAACACGGTCGCGGCCCTTTCGACGTCGCTTTCCGTCGTTCTGGGACGGGCGTTCAATTCCCTGCTGCTGCTCGTTGTTTTCATCGCGGGCTATCTCCTGGTGAACATCCTGATCGGTTTGCTGCGCGGAGAAGCGGGGGCGGGCTGGCTGACCGCCTTTGTACGGTACGCCTGGCCTCCCTTCGAGCTGTTGCGCAAGTTCGCCGAGGGAGAATACGGCCCGTACTCGCTGACGGTCGGCCGGTTCAGTCTGTCCAAGAGCGTGGCCTGTGTGGTGCACAGCCTGATCCTGACATGCGTCTATGGCGCTGTTGGAATGTCGCTGCTCTGTCGGCGGCAGTTCTCGCGCGTGCGGGATTGACGATTGTGACCTCTATGCAGATGAAAGACAAGATCAACATCTGGATCGTAGTGGCGGCGGCCGCGGTTGCGGAGATCTGGGCTCTGTATGTGGTCAGCGCCTCCGCCGCGCGCTGGCAACCCACGATGATTGTGGAGAACGAGCCGCAGGCGCGGGCTTTGTATGAGGCAATGCTCGAAGCGGCGCGCCGCGCGCAGACTCTGTCGTATCGAAGCATCTGTAGTGGCCCGGACAGCGAACCTTCGGCCTGCACGGTCCGCCTGAAGAAACCGAACCTCGTTCGCGTGGATCTGACCAACGGGATGAGCACGAAAGTCACGACCGTTCTTGCCGACGGCGATCGGTTCCGGATCTTCTGGTCGAGCGACCGTCCCTTTTTGAAAGTTGACGATTTTGCACGTTACGAACAGACCCAATCCAACGTCTATGTGGACATGGCCTGTTCCCCGGACATCGATGTTTTGAGCGAAATGACCCGGCTCGGGGTCGCCTGGAGCAATCTGATCTGGTCTCCGCGTCTGTTCTTTGGCGGTGCGGATGAATTCGAGCCTTACATCGACGGAATTCGGCTTCGCGGTGGGAACGAGATTCACGGCGAAGCGTGCGACGTGATCGAGGTCAGCTACGTCAAGGCCCAACGCATGCGGCACTACTGGCTCTCCCGGGAGGACCACCTGCCCCGGCGGATCAAGGAGATCGTTCGCCTGGCCGACAACCACGTGGTGGTGGAGGAATGGTGGCGCGTGGAAATCGACTCTTCGATCCCAAACGAGCAGTTCGCGTGGTCCCCGCCGGAAGGGTATCGTGTGTGGAATCCGCCGTCGTTGGACGAGTTCCTCTTGGAGCCTGGGACAGAGGCGCCCGGTTTCGAGCTGTCCTCGGCCTCGGGAAACACGATTCGTCTGGCCGACTTTCAGGGCCGCGTGGTATGGCTCTGTATCTGGCGAGTCGGGTCACCTGCGTGTCGCGATGAAGTGCGGTATCTTCAGTCCCTGCATGGGAAGGCGAAGGACAAGGGACTTGTGATTCTCGGCGTCAACGTCGCCGACGACCGGCGCATCGCGCAGACGTTCCTTCGCGACGAAGGGATCACCTTTCCCTGTGTTCTCGATTCCTCCAAGGAGGCAGCGAGTCTCCTCGTCGAGGGCTATGGAGTCAAGTTCGACAGCCCGCCCGTCGGTTTTGTCATCGGCGCGGATGGGAAGGTAGTGGACGCGTGGAGCGGATTCGACGAGAATCACGCCCGCGCCTTGGCGGCGTTGCACGCGGCGGGTGTGTCTGATTTGGGCGGTTGAGTGACGAACGAGAGGTCGGATATGGATGAACACCCCATTGTGGTTGAGAATCTGGTCAAGTATTACGAGGGTCGTTGCGTGCTGGACGGCATCGGTCTGAAGGTGCCTCGTGGCTGCATCTACGGGCTGCTGGGCCGCAACGGGTGCGGCAAGACCACGCTGATCCGCGCGCTGTTGGGCCTGGAGCCGCCCACGCGGGGCCGGACCCTGCTGCTCGGGCAGGATTCGAGAAACCTCACCGCCGGGACTCGGGCCCGCATCGGATACGTGGCCGAGGGACACAATCTGATCCAGAACTACCGCGTCCGCCGACTGATCGGGCTGTGCAAAGACCTGTCTCTGCGGTGGAACGCAGAGTTCTTCGACCATCTCATGGAGACCTTCCGGCTGCCAATGGACCGCAAGGTCAAGGAGTTGTCGGCCGGCATGAGGGCCCAGCTCAACCTGGCGCTGGCGATGGCGGCCGATCCCGAGCTGCTGATCCTCGATGACCCGACGCTCGGTCTCGACACGGTCGCGCGTCGCCAGTTCCTCGAACTGGCCATCGACCTGATCCAGAAGCAGGACCGCACGATCCTGTTCAGTTCGCACATCCTCGGGGACGTCGAGCGCATCGCCGACCGCGTCGGCATCATGGCCGGCGGCAAACTCGCCGTGGACTGCGAGCTCGAAGAGCTCAAGCGGCGCGTCCGCAAGCTGCGGATTCTGTTCCCGTCGGAAGCTCCGGAGAACCTGTACATCACCGAGATCATCAACCAGCGAAACACCGGACGCGAGATGGTGCTCACCGTCGCCAACTGGAACGAGCAGAAGCAGGCCATCCTCGAAACGTTCGGGCCTGACAGTTGCAGCGAGTTGGTGATGACCCTCGAAGACATCTTCATCGAGTGTACGAGGCCGTCGAACGCCGCGGTCCTCGAAGGAAGTGAGGTTTGACATGCGCACGTTCTGGACGCTTCTGAAACGCGAGGTCATCGACCACATCGCCTATTTTGTGGGGGCCTTGGTCCTGAGCGGATTGCTGACCGCGTTGCTGGTCTCGATCAGTCTGGGCCTGGAAGGGGGCGATCGCGAGCTTGTGGCTATCGGAGGGCTTATCCCGGCCACGATTGTGGTCGTCGCCGGGCTGTGCGCCCTGGGAGTGGCCCAGATGTACACGGACCGGACGCGAAATGTGTCGGCCTTCCTGACCGCGCTGCCCGTCACGCGGCCGCAGATCTTTGCCGCCCGCATTGCAGCCGGCGTGCTGGCGATTTTGATCCTGCTGCTCCCCCTCATGATCGCGGGCTCGATCGTGCTGGGTCTTCAGCGAGCCGAGGTCCCGTTGTATCGCGGGGTACTCGCGGACCTGTTCCGCAGTGTCTTTCTGACGTGCCTGGCCTGCTATAGCGTCGGGATCTACGCCGGATGGAACCGGGGCTCGCTGGCGCCGACGCTGGGCGTGTTGCCCATCGTCATGCTCGTGCCTCTGCTGCTCGGGATCAAGGGATTTGGCGCGGAGGTTGCCGTGATCCTGGGGATCTTCATCCTCGCCTGCCTGATCGGCGCCTGGTGCCGTTTCTCGTCGTCGTCGCTTTAGGAGTACCGAACCATGAAAACCACTATGAACTATGGCATCAGGGTCCTGGCCACGGGCTTTGTGGTTCTGGTGTTCTTCGTTATCCCCTTGTATTGGGGCCGGTACTTCGCGGAGTTACTGCTCTGCGTCCGTATGCCTGAGGAGGCCAGGGCGGTGCAGTTCTCGCCGTCGGGGATTCTGCCGTGGGGGATCGAGAACGACCCCAATGCAGACCAGCACTCCGTCGCCTTTGCCCGAAGGGAACTCGAAGCGCTCCTCTCCACCCTCGGATTCGTCGATTACTTCATGTCCAAGGTTCCCGGCGGTGACCGGTCGGATGTCTTCTATTATGCGCGGGACGGGGCCTGGATGTACTTCGACCGGTCGGCCGGACAGATCGTGTTTCGCGATATGTACTGGGAACGCCGCGACGGTGGAGGGAACGTCGAGCGGCAGACGGCGATCTACCATGCCGGACCGGACGACGTGTCCATGACCCCGGAAGAGACACTTGGCCGGTTCCATGATCCCGTCCACGTGGCCGGCGCCTCGATGCACCACATCCTCTACGACCGGAAGCTGCATCGTTTCTTCGCGATCGACTGCGAAGCCATGACTGTCAAGGCCGGACCCGAACTGACCGACGCCATGCTGCGCAGGCCGCTTGTGGTGGGCTCTCCGCCGTACTATGAAGGTCTGTCTCTCGGTTGGGAGCCGCCTAAGAAGCGAGTGCTGCGGGAAGCGCAGGATGAAGATTCGCCGCCGCGATATGAGTATCACTGGACGATACGATTCAGCACGAGCAGCGGCTACTGGAGCCGGTATGCCCCTGTGATCGACGCCTCGGGGCAGATTGTCCTTCTGGACCAGCGAACGCTGGAGCTGACCCCGGCAAAGGGCATACTGCCCGCGCCCAAGACGTTGTACGGCGAAGGACGCCGATGGCCCTCCCAGTTGCTCGTACGCCAGGCGCACGCGATCTGCATCGGGCCCGAACACGAGTACGCCGGACTGCTGGCGGCCGGCGTCTCCCGGCAGGGGACATCCCTGGCGATGTCCATCTTTGACAAGGGCGGCAACATGGTGACGCGCGTCGACACGCGCAGGGAGTCCTACTCGCGGAAGCACGGTCAGGGGGTGTGGGTCGGGTCGGCCCGGGCGGCGCTGTTCGATGTGCCCTGGGCGCCGGCCCTGACAGTGTCGAAGTACCTGCTGGAGAACGTGCATCCGCCTGTCTTGACGCTCGCCTCGTTCTTTCTCGCCGACCGGATCAAGGCCGGCGCGAGCCACCGGACTCTGTTCCTCGTTCCCAATTCGTTCGCCGCGATGCATCGGGATCAGACAGAACAAGGCATCGTCGCACAATTCTTCGGGGCCCTCTGGATCATACTGCCGGGGATCGGCCTGGCGATCTTCCTGGCGTGGCGCGTCGTCCGCGACGCAGCGGCGGTGGGCCTGTCGCGCAACGCCCGAAGTCTCTGGCTGCTGGGCACGCTGGCCTTCGGCTTGCCCGCCTATATCACGTACCGAATGACCCGGCCAGGCGCGGGGCTGGTGACGTGTGCCGCGTGCGGCAAGATGCGACGTGCCGACATGGAACGATGCCACCTGTGCGGCGGCGCGTGGGACATACCCGAACTGGCTGCGCCCACCTGGCGCGTGCGGGATGGGGGCGTGCAAGCGTCTGAGCCGCCGGTCGAGTCCGAAAGATCTTCTGATGCGGGGGAACAGAAAACCGATTCGTCTGTCGAATCAATGTGACCGCTTCTTCGAGAACGGCCTTTTATCAGTGAAGGCTACGGCGGAGGGTGAACAGCATCGGCCGACGACCCCGGGCGGGATTGTCTTGCTCCGGCCGATGGTGCGCGCGACACAGGACCAGTGGTGACCAACCTGCATCGGTCGCAACACGGAGTATGGGAAATGAGTGCGGAGAACAATCAGAACACCTTGCCGGGGCAAGCCGGCTCGGGAGACAAGACCGGCCTGGGAGACCTGGCCGGTGTCGTCTGGCAGCGGCTCTACCCGTTTGTGCTGCGGATCACGCTCAGCCACGACATGACCGAGGACATTCTCCAGGACACGCTGCTGGCGATGCTCTGCGGCGTCGAGTCGTTGCGCAATCCCGATCGATTCTGGCCGTGGATGTATCGGATCGCTTACACCAAGATTCAGGACGCCTTCCGGCGGCGGCGCCTTCAGACGGCCATGCAGAGCAGTTTCCTCCAGGACCGCCGATGCGCCGACAGCGACGACAACCCATTGCAGTCGGAGATTCGCGAGGAGACCCTACAACAGGTCGCCATGGCAGTCGAACAGCTCCAGGGCCAGCACAGGGACGTGGTGCGTCTACGCTGTTATGAGAACCTGCCCTACAATGAGATCGCCTCCCGCACGCGAACCACACCCGAACGAGCCCGCATCCGCTTCCACCGCGCCAAGGCATCACTGCGACGACGGCTGCAAGCCTGTTGCGCATGATACTGGCACGTCTGTCGAACCAGCAGCGCCATCGGCGGATCTACTTGTCCGTCAGGCCGGCAAGTCCGGCGTGACGCACGAGATCGACGATATGACGCGCTCCGAGCTTCGTCATGATGTTGGCGCGATGGACTTCCACCGTGCGTCGGGATCGATGGAGTCCGGCGGCGATTTCACCGTTGGTTTTTCCTTCCAGCACGAGGTGCAGCACCGCCTGTTCCACCTCCGTCAGAGGTTTCGACGGTGTCGTGACGTCCGTTCGGTGGAGCGCCTGATTCACGGCTGCCAGCAGCCGGCTCGTCTGAGGAGGCCGCTCCAGGCAATCTGTGGCGCCGGCCTTCATGGCCTGGACGGCGGTGTCGATCTGACCGGGTTCGACCAGCATGATGACCGGCAACCAGGGTGCGATGTGCCGGACACGGGTCAGCAGCTTGATGCCCTCGACCGCTGGCTCCGGGACGTTGGTGACGAGGAGCCGACACCCGGCGTCACGGATGGCTTTCAGACACTCCTCAGGGTCAGTGAAACAGGATACCGCCGCATCCGCCCGGTCGAGGACAGCCTGCACGGCTCTTGTGCTCTTTAGGTCGCCGTCGGCATAGTAGATGTTATGACGTCCATGGTTCATAACTCGGCCCGCCTTCCAGCACGATCGCTTCCTGAGGTCGGTCTTCCGGTCTCTTCCGCTTCGTGTGCCCTTTTGACGTTCCCAAAAGGAACTCTGCCGGCGTGCCAACTCCTTCCCATAAGCCCTGCCATGGCAGAGCACCCATTCCGCAATGTCCATCCCCGTTGAACGGACATTGTCAACGCACAGGGATAGTACGGAGCCCGGATTGGGGCCGCCATAGGGAAAATCCTCAACCTGCTATGGGGGCAATTGCCTACGTGTCACTACGCGCTGGCGGGCAAAGGCTTGCCCGACGGTGGCGGAAGCGATAGAGTCTACTGAGCCCCGGCCCAGGCGGTTTCGGGGCAGGGTATGGCCCTCTGACGAGAAGGGAACGCATTCGTATGAAGCGTCTGGTGAGGATCGCTCTGGTTTTCCTGGTGTGGGCGGACGCCTCGGCGGGCGAGGATAGATCAGTTCGGATGTGGGATGACTTCGAACTGACGCTATCCGGTCCGGCGACAGGCAATCCGTTCGTCGGCATCGAGTTCAGCGCCGTCTTTCGGCAGGGCGATCGCGCCTTCGAGCCCGAGGGATTCTACGATGGAGACGGTCTCTTCAAGGTCCGTTTCATGCCCGACCGTGAAGGCATATGGACCTACCGGACCAGGAGCAATCGCGAAGCCCTGGATGGCCACGAAGGGCAGTTCGTTTGCCTCCCTCCCGCCCGCGGGTGCCACGGTCCCGTGCGGGTCCGAAACCAGTACCACTTCGGCTATGCCGACGGGACGCCGTTCTACCCGTTCGGCACCACGATCTACGAGTGGCCGTTTCAGTCCGAGGAGCGACGCCGGCAGACTCTCGAAACGCTCAAGCAGTCCCCCTTCAACAAGGCGCGCTTTCTGGCGGTCCCGCCCTGGCGCGAGAGCTATGTCAAAGGGCCCGGGGCGCTGGACTGCTTTCCGTTCGAGGGGACATCGAAAGAGACCTGGGATTTTTCCCGCTTCAAGCCGGAGTATTTCCGGCGACTGGAAGCGTGTGTCGTACAGCTTCGCGATCTGGGTATCGAGGCCGATGTGATCCTGTTTCGGCCGTACGACGGCGGCAAGTGGGGCTTCGACACGATGGATGCGGAGACCAACGACCGCTTCGTACGCTATCTTGTGGCCCGTTTGGCGGCGTACCGCAATGTCTGGTGGTCCCTGGCCAACGAGAACAGCTTCATACGGCATCTGACGGACACCGACTGGGACCGGCTGTTCCAACTGGTCCAGGCGAAGGACCCGTACGGACACCTGCGTTCGATTCACAACGCCGGACGGATCTACGATTATGGCAAGCCCTGGGTCACCCACGTGAGCCTTCAGTATTACATGGCGGTGCGTTTCTTCGGCGTCTCGCCCTTGTTGCGCGACATCTATCGCAAGCCCATCGTACACGACGAGATCAACTACGAGGGCACCATCGCCAAGCGTTGGGGCCGGCTCACGGGCGAAGAGATGGTCTACCGGTTCTGGATAGCCGTCATTGGCGGAGCCTATGCCACGCACGGTGAGACGCGCGTGCAGCCAGACGGCGACGGCTGGATCTCGCGCGGTGGGACGCTCGCCGGGGCCAGTCCCGCCCGCATCGCCTTCCTGCGACAGATCGTCGAGGATGGCCCGGATGGGGGGCTTGACCCGATCGACCAGTACTACGAGACCAATAGCAGGCCGGCCCGGGCAGTACTACCTGATCTACTTCGGCAAGGAGCAGATGGCGCAGTGGCCGTTTGTGCTGCCCGGTGCGGAGCTGCAGGACGGCATGCGATTCCGGGCGGAGATCATCGACACATGGAATATGACCGTTGTTCCGGTGGAGCGGACGTTTGAAGTCGAGTCCCTGGACCGCTACCAGTACATCGACAAGAGCCGGGCGGCCATCGACCTGCCTGAGAGACCTTACATGGCCCTGCGCATCCGAAGGGTCCCATGAACGCCGGCGTATTGAATCGCCTTGGTGATGTGAAAGGAGATCGATCATGAAGCATATGGCTGCCATTCTGGTGGGGATTGTGTGCTGTGCCGGGGAATTGTCGCCCGCGGCGGAAGAGCCTTCGCCCGAAACGCTGTTGTTGAAAGACTTTCACCCTCGCTCGGTCTACAAGATCCCACGGACGGAGGTTGCCAAAGCCCGCTACCCGGCAATCGACATGCACGCCCACGCCTACGCGAAGACACCCGAGCAGGTGGACCGATGGGTGCGGGTTATGGACGAGCACGGCATCGCCAAGGCCGTCGTCCTGACGGGAACCACGGGCAAGCAGTTCGACGATCTGATGGCGCTCTACTCGAAGTATCCGGGTCGGTTCGAGCTTTGGTGCGGTTTCGACTACACCGGCTACGACCAACCCGGTTTCGGGCCTGCGGCCGTCAAGGAACTCCAACGCTGCTTCGACGCCGGCGCTCGGGGGGTGGGCGAGCTGGGCGACAAGGGCAAGGGGCTGGTCTACTGCCGGCCCACCAAGGCGTGGGGCATACATCTCGATGACCCGCGCATGGACGGGCTGCTGGAGAAGTGCGCCGATCTGAAGATGCCCATCAACATCCACGTAGCCGATCCGTATTGGATGTACGAGCCGATGGACGCTCGCAACGACGGGCTGATGAACGCCTACACCTGGCGACTGGACGATCAGCCCGGCATCGTCGGCCACGCCGGGATGGTCGATATCCTCGAACGTGCGGTCAAGCGGCATCCGAACACCACGTTCGTCGCTTGCCATTTCGCCAACTGCTCATACGATCTCGGTCGCTTGGCTAAGCTCTTCGATGAATGTCCAAACCTGTACGCGGACATCTCCGCGCGATACGCGGAAACAGCAGCCATCCCTCGATTCACCGCCAAGTTCTACGAGACCTATCAGGACCGGCTTGTCTACGGCACCGACATGGGTCTCAGCCCGGGTGTGTACCGGATCACGTTCCGCATCCTGGAGTCGGCGGATGAGCACTTCTACGACTGGGACAATTTCAGTTACCACTGGCCCCTGCACGGCCTGGCGCTGGGCGACTCGGTGCTGGAAAGGGTCTATCGGACCAACGCCTTGAAGATCTTGCACAAGTAGCCTCTGCACAGACAGGTGACAGCTTGGGAAGGAATGAGTTTGTGATGCCAGCAAGCACGGGGCGGGCGTGTCGATACTGGATAGTTGCGGTTCTCTTCGCGATGATGGCGCCGGCCCAGGCCGACTGGCCGCGCTTTCGTGGGCCCTCCGGTGATGGCCTGGCGACCAGCCCCTGTGGCGATGTGCGGCTGGGCCTGCCGGTGCACTGGAACGAGGCGGAGAACATCGCGTGGAAGACGCCTGTTCCCCACATCGGCTGGTCGAGTCCGGTGGTGATGAACGGACAGGTCTGGCTGACCAGCGCGACCGCGGATGGGCACGATTTCTACGCGATCTGCGTCGATGCCGGCTCGGGTATGGTTCGTTTCAGCGAGCGGATCTTCCATGCGGAGAATCCGGAGCCGCTGGGCAATCCGCTCAATGGCTATGCCTCGCCCACGCCCGTTGTCGAGCCGGGCCGCGTCTACGTGCACTTTGGAAGCTATGGAACCGCATGTCTGGACACAACCACGTTCCAGGTGCTCTGGAAGCGGGACGACCTGCCTTGTCGGCATTATCGCGGGCCTGGCTCGTCGCCCATCCTGTTCGAGAAACTGCTGATCCTGACCATGGACGGCGTGGACGTGCAGTATCTCGTCGCGTTGGACAAGGCCACCGGCCGGACCGTCTGGAAGACCGACCGCACCGCCGACTGGGACGACCTGGACGCCGAGGGCAAGCCGAGAGACGAAGGCGACCTGCGCAAGGCGTACTCGACCCCGCTGGTCGTCCAAGCTAACGGCGCCGCACAGATGCTCAGCGTCGGCGCCAAGGCGCTCTATGGTTATGATCCGACGACCGGCCGCGAGTTGTGGAAAGTTCGTACGCCTGCGTTTTCCGGCGCCGCGGCCCCCATCTACCAGGACGGTGTCGCCTACATGATCAGCGGTTTCGGCCAGACCGAGCTGATGGCCATTCGCGTCGATGGCTCAGGCGACGTCACCGATAGCCACGTGCTGTGGAAGACCGCACGGACGGTGCCCCGAACGCCCTCGCCCGCCCTGATCGGCGATCTGCTCTTCACCATCAACGATACGGGGATCGTCGTCTGCGTGGACGCGGCGACGGGCGAGCAGGTGTGGAAGGACCGCATCCGAGGCGACTATGCCGCATCGCTGCTCTATGCCAACGGCAACATCTATTGCTTCAACCAGAGCGGCACATCGACCGTCTTCAAGGCTGCGCGACAGTTCGAGATTGTCGCGACGAACACACTCGATTCCGGCTGCATGGCCTCGCCCGCCGTCGTCGGCAAGGCGCTGTTGCTGCGAACGAAGACCCACCTCTACCGCATCGAATCGGCTCGATGAAGCCGACAGAATGCATGGGAAGGAGACTGCTGTGATGGATGAGAAGATGACCGGTTCGGCGGCGCTTGCCGCTGTGGTCTTGCTTGTGAACGTGAGCGTGGGGCTCTGTGAACGATACGATCTGCGATCTCCCGATGGGACGGTGGGCGTCCGCGTGGACGCGGGCGAGCGGATCGATTTCTCGGTGCTCGTCGACGGCGGGACAGTAACCGATGTCACAGGACTGGCTCTGACTGTGACGGACGGCGTTGTCCTTGGCGCTGGTTCACCTGTCACGCGCGTGGATCGCAGAACGATCGTACAAGAGGTCCGTCCGGAGATTCGCGAGAAGAACGCGGTGATACAGGACCGCTACAACGAGCTGACGCTGACCTTCGAAGGGGGCTTTGCCTTGGCGTTCAGGGCATACGACAACGGCGTCGCCTATCGCATCTCGACGTCCCTGCCGGGCGAGGTGGTCATACAGTCGGAGCAGGCCCGCTTCCAGTTCGCCGACACGGCCTCGGTCATCTGTCAGAAGGAGGAGAGCTTCCGCTCCGCCTATGAGGAGCCCTACAGCGAGCAGGCAATCGGTGATTTGAAGGCGGAGGACCTGTGCTGCCTGCCATTGCTTGTGACGCAAGCGGGCCGGCCCAGGGTGCTCATCACCGAGTCGGACCTGCGGGACTATCCGGGCATGTGGCTGCGGGGCACGGGCGGGACCTCCCTGGAAACTGCATTTGCGGGCTATCCGCTCGACGAATCGTATGAAGGCAACGCCTATGTGCGTGGCCGTGTGGCAAAGCACGCGGACTACATCGCCAAGACCGAGGGCACGCGAGCCTATCCCTGGCGGATCATCGCCGTCGCGCGAAACGACGGCGATCTGATCGCCAATCAGATGGTCTATCTGCTGGCGTCGCCTCTGGCTCTGGACGACGTCTCGTGGATCAAGCCGGGAGTGGTCACGTTCGACTGGTGGGGCCGGCGGAACATCTACGGCGTCGATTTCAAGGCGGGTATCAACACCGCCACCGCCAGGCACTTCATCGACTTCGCCTCGGAGTTTGGATTCGAGTACTTCCTCTTTGATGACGGCTGGTCCGATGGAGCCGACCTGTTCAAGATTCATCCCGATCTGGACATGGAGGCGGTCTGCGCCTACGCGAAAGAGAAGAACGTGGGCGTCATGCTGTGGGTGATCTGGGCGACCCTGGACCGCCAGTGTGAGCAGGCGCTCGATCAGTTTGCCAAGTGGGGAATCAGGGGCATCAAAATCGACTTTATGAATCGCGACGATCAGAGGATGGTTAACTTCTACCACCGGATCGCGAAGGAAACCGCCAAACGGCATATGGTCGTCGACTTCCACGGCGCGTACAAGCCGGCAGGCCTGCGACGGGCCTATCCCAACGTCCTGACGCGCGAGGGCCTGATCGAGGTCGAGCAGAACGGCTGGAGCGACCAGGCCAACCCGGAGCATCACGCGTTGCTGCCGTTCCTTCGCATGGTCGCCGGGCCGATGGACTACATCCCCGGCACGATGAACAACGCCCAGAAGCACGAGTTCCGGCCGGTGGGGGACCGGCCGATGGGCCTGGGCACCCGCGCCCACGACATTGCGCTGTTCGTCATCCTGGAGAGCCCCATGCAGATGTTGCCCGATGCGCCGTCGGACTACTACCGCGAGCGCGAGTGCACCGAGTTCATCGCGCAGATTCCCGTCGAGTGGGACCAGACGCGCGTGTTGGAGGCCCAAGTGGGCGACTACGTCGTGCTGGCCCGCCGGAGGGGCGAAACGTGGTTTGTCGGCGCGATCACGGACTGGGAGCCTCGGCAGTTCGATCTGCGATTCGACTTCCTCGACGCCGGTTCATATGAAATGGAGTTCCTCCGCGACGGAGCCAACGCGGCCACTCGGGCCATCGACTACAAGAAAGAAAAGGGGAATGTCACGGCCGATACAACGATGAAGATCGATCTGGCGCCTGGCGGCGGCTGGGTCGCTCGAATCTACAGGCCCGCTCGTTGAGACATCATTGGGAGCACTGAGGATGACACGGTTGCCAAGATGGACGGTTGGCTTGGCGTGGCTCGTCTGGCTGGTCAGTCAGGCGGGCGTCGCCGCAGCGAATGCACAGCCGATCTCCGTCGTCGCGGACATCGCCTACAAGAGCGGCGATGGGTTGACGGCCTATGAGATGGAGCGGTGCAAGCTCGATCTGTACCTGCCCGAAGGCGAGAAGGGTTTTGCGACGTTGTTGTGGTTCCACGGCGGCGGCATCACGGAGGGCAGCAAGTCCGATCCGATGACGGTCGGGATTGCGAAATGGTTCTCCGGGCAGGGGGTGGCCGTGGCGCTGCCCAACTATCGCCTTTCACCAGCGGCGGCGTTCCCGGCCTATCTGGACGATGCGGCCGCCAGTGTGGCCTGGCTGCATCGGAACGTTGGGGCGCACGGCGGCGATGCGAAGCGCATCTTCGTCTGCGGCCATTCGGCCGGAGGCTACCTGACCGCAATGATCGGCCTGGACGGGCGGTATCTCGGTCGATACGGCCTGAGTCCGGATGTCGTCGCGGGCTTGATCCCCGTCAGCGGGCAGATGGTCACACATTCAGCCGTCCGCGCGGAGCGCCGAATCGGACGCACGCGTCAGATCGTCGATGAAGCGGCACCGCTGTATCACGTCCGCGCTGATGCGCCACCTGCGGTGTGTATCTGCGGCAGCGAGGACCTGCCGGCGCGGGCCGAGGAGAATCGGCTGTTTGTCGCGGCGATGAAGGCGGCCGGCCACGAACGGATCGAATACCTCGAAGTCGAAGGCCGCGACCACGGGACCATCGTCAGTCGGATTTCAGAGCCGGACGACGTCGTTGCTCGTGCGATCCTGGCTTTTGTCAAGACCGGACGGTCGTCACGAGTATATTACGTCGATGATGTGCATGGAGATGACGGTCGGGACGGTCGAAGCCGAGTGGCCGCCTGGCGATCCCTGGAGAAGGTCAATCAGGCGTCCCTGAAGCCAGGCGACACGGTTCTCTTCAGACGCGGTGGGCTCTGGCGGGGCCAACTCGTTCCCCAGAGCGGCGCGCCCGGCCTTCCCATCACGTACGGCGCGTATGGCATGGGCGACAAGCCTTCGCTGCTCGGCTCGGTGGCTATGGATGCGGCTGCGGAGTGGAGCCTCGTTGAAGACGGCATCTGGAGCACGACCGATTCTCAGGGCCCTCTTGCAGTCGATGTTGGCAACATCATCTTCGACCACGGTGCGGCGGTCGGCGTCAAGAAATGGAGCCGGGCCGAGCTTCAAAGGCCATGGGATTACTTCTATGACTCCAATGGAAAGCGCGTGCTGCTCCGCTCGGACGGCAATCCGGCGAGTCTTCATCGCAGCATCGAACTGGCCCTGCGCAAGCATATCATCGACCAGAGCGGCAAGCGGTACGTCACCTATGAAGACCTCGACCTGCGGTATGGGGCCGCCCACGGCATCGGCGGGTCCGCTGTCCGGCACATCATCGTGCGTCGCTGCGATCTGTCCTACATCGGCGGCGGACACCAGCACACCACCGCCGACGGCCGGCCGGTGCGGTACGGCAACGGGATCGAATTCTGGTCCAGCGCCGGCGACTGTCTGGTGGAAGACTGCCGCCTGTGGGAGATCTACGACGCCGCCTTGACCAACCAGGGCAGCGGGACCAACGTTCAGGAGAACATCACATACCGCCGCAACGTGATCTGGAACTGCGAGTACTCGTTCGAGTACTGGAATCGGGACGAATCCAGCCGCACGCACAACATCCGCTTCGAGCACAATACCTGCGTCGATGCCGGCTATGGCTGGGGGCACGCCCAGCGGCCCGACCGCAACGGGCGGCACCTGATGTTCTACGACAACACAGCCGGAACGTCCGACTTCGTCGTCCGCTACAACATTTTCTGCAATGCCACCGACAGTTGCCTGCGTCTGGCCGGCCGCGATTGGACCGTGGCGCTGACCATGGATGCGAACTGCTGGTTTCAGCCGGAAGGCTTGCCGCTGCTTCTATGGGGGCGGACCTCCGTTGGAGTTACCGAGTTCGCCGAGCACCAGCGGACGCGGGAGTTTTCGACGCATGCTCTGGTCATGGAACCGGAGTTCGTCGATGCCGCCGCCAGGGACTACCGTCTGGCGCCCGACAGCCCTGCAGGCCGGCTCCAGGACAATGGAATCCCGGTAGGGGCGCTACCTTAGAGGATTGCCTGCAGGCCCTTCGTCCTCCGTCGCAGGGGAAGATGATCCTTTGTCCGCATTCTGGGCTACTGAGGCAGAGAGAAGGTGCTCGAATTTCTCCGCCTCGTCGTCGTACCATACCGTGATGCGGTAGAAGTCGTCCGAGATGCCCTTGGCCTCCGAAATGGAGATAATCCGGAAGCACTTGAGCTGGCTGTTGCAGTATTTGACGACCTTCTTCTTCAGCTCGTCGGCGTCTCCGGAGAACGCCGGTCGGGTGAACTCCTTGAACTGGATCGCCATAGTCGCTCCTTATGTCGAGTTATTCAGCCGGGACGCAGCGGCCTGATTCAGTCTCCGTATTGTCGCCTGGATTTGGCGCAGGTTCAAGGGCAAAGGGTCGCAGGCCCGAGGGGAGGTGCTACCCGCGGTGGGAGGCTCGACGAGGGGCTGGCTCGGGGGTTGTCGTGCCCAAAAACAGGCGACCGGCACGATCTGCGGTCGTCCGCAACGCGTGCCGGTCTCCTTGCGCCTGGGTGCCCCGCGCAGCCGCTTGGGTGTACATCCTTTCTCCGTCCGTGCCGAAGGCGTTCGCTGACAGGGTGATGTGGATGCGATTTCGCGATTTTTTCAGAAAAGGCGACGAGTTCCGGCACTGCTCGATGGCGCCAAGGCCCTAATCGACTTCTTCGTAGGAGTAGAGAATCGCGTCGAGCCGATCATAGAGGGCATCCAGTCCATATGTCAGGCTCGCATCGTGGCTGTGATTCGCCGCAGTCACGATACATCCGAGCAGGTCCTCCAGCTCCCCCAGGGTCACGTCGATCTCACCCTTGCCGCCGGTCAGGACGGCCTGTGTGAACGGGTGGTCGTTGGCAAGAGCATGCTCGACGATGAGTCTGTGCTGGCCTCTGAGCAGCGGAACGGGGATTCTCTGACCGCGTCTGATCTTTTCCGACATCCTTGTCCTTTCACGCAGGCCAACCGATGGCAGACTGGCCGGCCGCACAAGTGCTTTGCGGATATGCCCACCCGCTCCGCCCCCTGCATATCATCCCCAATCTCTGCGGGACAAGCAAGACAAAAGGCGCGGCGGCTGGCTGGATGTCTGCGGCTCAATCAGTCTGGAACAATGAAACAGGGGGTCGGCACGCACCTCGCTGCAGGGCGCACAGACCCCCCGGTGCTTCCTTCCCTCCCACGGCCGCATGCCTCGACGTGTTCCTTTCACTCACATATCAAGCGTCTGCCGATAACGCTTGTGGATGCATTTCCGGAAAAAAATGAAAAAAAGTCGCCTGGCGTGGGCAGCATCCACTGTGGCGGCAAAGGAGGCATCGACTGTGCGGACGGATATACCACTGTAACGCCTTTGTCCAAAAGGTGTTACGGTTCTTCATGCGTGTTATGGCCGGTCATTCGTTTCCCGGAGCCAGCTTTCGGTGAATCTGGCATATTTGATGGTTTTGGCAGGGTCCTGTCCCCGGTCGTTGCGATGATAGCTGAAGACCACGTGAAGGGCCCCGTCTCGCCCCTGGATGATCGACGGGTAGTGGCTCCGGGTCGCAGCCGGTCCCCGCAGGTCCCGCTCCAGATGCCGAGTGTGGGTCCAGGTCCGGCCCTGGTCGCTCGACAGTGAGACGGCGAGGCTGTGCCGGCCGTCCTCGGTATCGTTGTAGGCCAGGACCCAATGTCCGTTGGCCAGAGTGACGACATCGGCGCCCGAACCAGGATTGGGCAGCTCGCTGTCGCGGACGGAGCTCCACGTCGCTCCCGCATCGGCCGAGCGGCTGACATGCAGGCGGGCCGGGGGAGGGCCGTTGTCCCGCATGTACGCGGCCAGTATCCCGTCGGGCTGCGTCGCGATGCTGGGCTGGATGTTTCCCCCGCCGACGAGGGGCTCGCTGAACGTCCAGGTTCGCCCGCCGTCGTCTGTCAGGGCCATGAGGGAGAAGCTGAAACCGTCGGAATACAGCGGAACGACGATTCGACCGGCAGCGAGGACGACTGCCTTGTTCTTCGTCTGCCAGCCCATCCGCCGGAAATAGGGATAACCGAGGGGCTGGTCAACTCCCCGGCCGGCGGCGTCGACGAGGATTCCCTTTCGCACCATGTCCTGGCCTCGCGCCTTGGCCAGCAGATCATCGCTCCAGGTTTTGATCCGGGCGGCTGCTGCCCCCGCCGCGATGGAGGTCGGGTTCATGGTCTGACCGCTGACGTATTCCACATACTCCTTGACCTGCCGCTCGACGGACCGCACGAAGCGGTCGTTGGGCTGAATGCCCCGTTCGGCCTTGTCGCCCGGTTTGACGTGCAATACGTCTTGCCATGCCCATTGGGGCGGGCCCTCGTCACGCGTCCAATCCTCGCTGATGCGGTACTTCAGCAGGGACGTTTCCCACTGGTTGGCGATGACAGTGTACCACATCAGCCAGAGGCGGTTCTGACCATCCATGAACAGGATGGGGTTGATGTCGGGAAACCCAGGCGTGTCGGCCATGATGAATGGCTCGCTCCACTGGGTCTCGCCGGGCCTCAGCCGTGAGCCCATGATGGCGACGTCGTCGGCCCATCGTTCGCCAGAGCCCTGGAACCATGCGGCCAGCAGATCGCCGTTGGGAAGCTCGACGATCGTCGAACCGTGCACGTGCTGGGCGACATAGGGAAAGATCTCCATCGCCGCCAGTGCGCCCTCGGCGCCCATGCAGGGCAAAGCGGTCAGTAGACATAGTATTGTGGCCAAGGCTCGATCAGGCGTGTTCATCGTTGTCTCCTCTGAAAAGCCCACGCCGTTCTACAGGGTCACGATCTCTTCGAGCGTGATCTGGAAGAGCACGTCCTGTCCGGCCAGCGGGTGGTTGGCGTCCACGACGATCTCGGTGTCCGAGACCTTGATGACGGTCGCGCTGACAACCTCGTATTCGTCGCTGGGCAGGCGGATGTGTTGGCCGACCCTGGGGGTGATGCCGTCGGGTAAGTCCTTGCGGGGGATAACCTCGACCCGGTCCTCGCGGCGGGGGCCGTAGGCCTTGTCTCTGGGAACGATCACGGTTCTGGACTCGCCCGGGGTCATGCCGATGACGGCCCTCTCCAGGGCTGGCAGGAGATCGCCATGACCGACGATGAATTCGATGGTTCCGCCGTCCGGCGCCATCTCGAATTCGCGGCCGTCCGTCAAGCGACCCGCACAATACACTCTGACGATATCACCTTCCACGACGCGCGCCATGCGATTCTCCTGCTTGCCGGCCACCACAGCATTCGTAGAAACCGTATCACAAACGGCCGGAGACCACAATCGCCCGTCGCACGCGTCAGCGGATCATTCTAAAGGAACGTGGTCCATATGCCGATAGGGGCTATCATGGCGACTGAACTACTGACGCATGGCGAAGCGGAACCATTGGTGCAGGATCCGGACGATCGCTCGACCCCGCACGTGCCGGATATGAAGAAATGCCCGTTCTGTGCCGAATACATCCAGCGGGAGGCGATCAAGTGCCGGCATTGTGGCGAGTTCCTCGACGGTTCAGGCCGGCCAATGCCTGCGCCGAAGACCGGCAAGTGGTATCACGCCACGAGCAGCGTAGTCCTCGCGTTGTTGTTCGTCGGTCCACTGGCCCTTCCGCTGGTCTGGTGGCATCCGCGATATAAGCCCATGACCAAGATCGGGATCACCGCACTGGTGCTGGCGGTGACCGTCCTGAGCATGTACCTGATGGCGGCGGCGTACCAGGGCCTGCTCGATCAGATCCACCTCATAGGACTCTGACGGTCTCTCACTGGGCCTCGATGCGAATCGTGTGACGGACCGGGACGAAGGCGGCCTTGACGGCTTTCGCCAGCGGTGCACGCGTCTTTTCCGTCAGTGTGACGGTCATATCCATATCGGCTGCGCCTTCCGGGCCGTGGAAGAGCATCTTGACCTGCCGGGTCTCATAGGCCTGTTTGGCAGCTACCGCTTCATCCACGCGATGGAACGCCCCGCTGAACGGGTTGCTCTCGAAATCGGCGGCCAGATTGACACCGGCCCGCAGTTGGGCGGCGGTATAGTTCTTCGACCCATCGCCCCATGTGACGCGACAACCCCCGGCCGGGGCGTTCTTCACAACCAGCATGAAGCGATTGAGATGCTCGTTAAACGGGACCAGCGTCATACCGGAGCGGATGCTTGAATCGTCGTCCGCCGGACCGCTCGCACAAAACGGATAGCGGCTGCTCTCGACTTCCACGCGACCCGCTTCGGCAGAGGCGATCCGGTGGCCCTCCGAAGCGGCAGCCTGCCCATTTGCCATGTCCACCGTGATGGTCCCGATCTGCCCGTCGAGCCCCATCGCACGCAGGAAGGCATAGGCCATCACGAGATGCCCCGCCCAGCCTGGATGCACGCCGTCTTTGCCTGAGATCATGTAGTCATCGCCGTACCGGCGTTTGGCCTCGTACCCCTGGACCAGCATTGGCAGGAACACATCGGCGAATCCCACCTGTTCCTGCTCGGCCAGCCGCACGTCAACGTTGCGGAACTCCGAGAGGCTCCGGTTCAGGTCGTTGACCGTGCCTTGGGCCCGCTGAACCCACGACGGCATCTTGCCGACCGTGCCGGCCGAGCCCTGGATCACGCGCACGCCTCGCTCCTTGAACCTGCGAATGGCCGCCAGCGAAGCGTCGCGATAGACCTGCGCGTATTCCTCTTTGTAGGGCTGGTAGTTGTGGTCGTTCATCGCATAGCACGTCGTCGCAATCGTCGGATCGAAACGGAGCACGTCGTTGACCAGCCGCGCCAGGAAGCCCGGGGCCTTCTCGCCGCTCCAGCCGAACTGGCGGACCGTGACGTCAAGCTGCGGAACGCAGACCGTCAGATAGGTCTCCATGATCCGTGAATACATCTTCTGTTCGGTGATCGAGTCGCCGCAGATCGCCAGCCGATCGCCCCGCTGCAGCACCAATCCCTCAACAGGCGGCGCCTTGAGCAGCTTGTAGGCGGCGAAATAGGGATCGGAGGGCAACGGCTCGTATTCCTGCGCCGGCAGCGGAGAAACCGAGATCACGACGAGGGTCAGCAGTGACATCATGAGCTTTTTCATGTCTGTCACTGTAGTCTGTTATGCCGGGGCGGGCAACTGAAAAACGCTGAAATTTGGCAGGAGATCCATATGGTCAGGCGCGATTACCCTTCGTTTTGTCTGCCGAGAAAGAAGAGCGATCGAACGGGGGGCAGGGTCAATCGGACCCTGGTCACGGTGCAGTCGCCTTCGATCTCGTGTGTATATTGGGCGGGCTGGACATTTCCTGTATGAGGGTCCCAGGCTTCGAGTTCCAGTCGGCCGCGCAGGATGACGTGTGTGTCCAGGGCCGTCGGATCGATGTTGGCAAACAGGTAGACGTGCACGCCGTCTTTGACCTTGTGGATGTAGCGGGGCGCACGTGCGCCTTCATATTCTACGTCGTAGACGGCCAATGCATTGTCCAGCCGCTCTCGTAGAGTCGCGGCATCCGGTTTCTTCGCGAACATGGTCGCGATTGCGCCGGCGACGTCGGCGTCGTGGCCGAACTCGGCCGACTTGGACGGCAGCTCGCCTGTGGCGATGACCTTGCCGTCGGCGTCGTGGAAGGCCTTGATCTTCCGGAGATTGCTCCAGCGGATGGTCTTGTGGCCCGGGAGCACGAGCACCTTGAACCGTCCTGGATGAATCTTGTTCCTCAGGAGGAGTTCGTTGCCTTCGATCGTGCATCGCTCGTCGAGGACATCAGGATGGAGGAATGTGTAGTCGCGACCGGCGGCGATCAGCGTCTCGCCTACGTCGAGATAGTCGGCCTCGGGTACCGCGACGCCGCCCTGGTAATAACCCAGAGGCCCGTCGAGATGATGGCTGCCCTGAAGAGTGGCGATAGGGTAGAGGACTGCGATATCGGCGACGTGACAGGCGTCGTTCTGTAACATCACGTTCAGCCGGGCCAGACAAGTGTTGAACTCGGGCAGCCCATCTGCATAGATTGGGCTGCGATATGACAACTCCGGCTCGAATGCGACGTGTGTGTCGTCGTACCAAACGGCGTGCGGGATGAGCAGGTTGATGCCCTTGGTGTACTGCTCCATCGCAACGGTGTAGATCTGGTCCCAGCTCAGGTTGCCCATCGCCCCATAGGTCTCGGACATCACGAGCGTCCGGTCCCAGTTGTACGCGGCCGAACTGATCACCTTGTACACGCGTTCGGCGGGGCGGTTGCCACCGATCTTGTCCACGCCGGGGATCTCCTGGTGCTGGAAGCATTTCATCAGGTCACCTGCGACGCTGACCGGATTGGCGACCTCTTCCTGATCCTGGTGGCCGGTTGCTTCGATGCCGTGCTCGTCGCACCAGTCCTGGATCCGCTTGGGAAAGCCCTGGGCGTAAAGCTCCGTGCGGAATCCGAACAGGTAGTTGCGCGCCGCCTGGGTGTCGGGTCCGATGTCATGCCACAGGGCGGGGTAGTAGGGTCTTGGGTCGAAACCGTGGCGCGTTTTGAACTTCTCGTTGAACCTGTCCGTCCAGGTCCGGCCCTCGCCTCGATAGAGCGTGGGCTCATCGTGGAACGTCGAATCAATGGTCGTGCCGAAGTGATCCTTGAAGCGGTCGTAGTACGCCTGGTGTGTCATTTCAATGAACGCGTCCACTGCTTCGGGATCGAGATAGTCGCAGCAGGGATAGCCGTCAATGACGCAGACGAAGACCATGACCTTCCACGTGCCTTGCGGGACGTCCCATCGGAGCGAGCGACTGTCCGCCGCGTTTGTCAGATGTATCCGTTCGAGCGTGGCCGTGTTCATCGCCACGACACTCATGAGCGTTCCCGACGGGATAGTGGCTTCGTACACGCTCGGTCCGGCAACGGTCTGCTCGTGCTTGTCCAGCCGTTTGAGCGTCAGGTCGGGGTGTTTCCGCTGGAAGAGGCTTGTGTCACGCGAATTGGGCGCTCCGGCCGAGCCGCTGGGGAAGCCGTACTCATCGTAGAGCGACATGGTCATGCCCAACCGGCGGGCCTGCTCCAGCGCTGCGCCGTAGAGCGCGAAATATTCCTCGCTCAGGTACTCGGGCCGGAAGCTCTTTCCGAAGGGCAGAATGCCGAACCCGCCGTACTTGCTGAGCTCTTTCGATTTCCGCGTCTGTTCGCCAACGCCAGCGATCGTGACCTCGGTGTCGTTCCAGAACCACAGCGGTCGCGGCCAATACTGCACTGGCGGGTCGCGGAAGTTGCTTCGCATCTGCGTCGTCGAACTGCCGGCGGAGACAATGCAGCAGGAGCAGAGCACCAGCCACGCACAGAACGATTCGGACTTCCGCAGTCGCATTTTTGCCTCCACGCTCACCAATGCAGGTTGAACACATAGACCTGGCGACTGCCAGTGCGGGTGGAATTGAACGCAATCATGTCGCCCCGGGGGCTCCAGCGCGGGTGCAGGTCGCATCGCCATCCTTCTTTGAACTCCGGGGGCTCGACGAATCGTCCCAGCGGCAACACCGCCTGCGTCCTCATGTCCATCAGATGGAGCTTCTGCTCGCGGAGCTGGCCGGCCGGGTAGGTGTCAGTGACCATCCAGCGGCCGTCGGGCGAGAACGTGCCGTGGCCGTCGTAGTCGAGCAGACCGTTGCCGAGCCGCTGATAGTCGCTCTGTCCAACTGTAAAGAGGATATGGCAATAGACCTTCGCATCGTAGGCAGCGGTGATCATGAGCCTGTCGCCGTCGAGCCAGTCGAAATGCGATCCGCCCCAACCGTCGGGGAAGCACCGTCGCAGGTTCGAGCCGTCCCGATGGAGGGTCAACGAGGTGGTGTTGCGGTTCGGTGTGGCCCTGGCCAGCCAGAAGATCTTGCTGCCGTCCCGGCTGAACAGCGTGTGGTTGAAATACTCGATTCCTTCAGAGGGCACCTCGGGCACCAGCGAGCGAACGTGGGCAATGGAAATCAGAAGCCTGGCCTTGCCGGTTTCGAGATCGACAAGAAAAAGACCGTCGTCCTCGGGGAACTGGACAGTCCGGCGGGCGTTCTGCCCATCGCCGCCGTAACCGTAATCGGGCCTCGTGATGCGCAACCGTGCGAAGTTGATGCTGATGGCTTCCTTGCCGTCGGGCGAAACGGCGCTGACGGGGTAGTCGATCACCTTCAGTTCCCGCTTCGTGTGGACGTCCATGACGACGGAGACAAATCGCCCGTCGCGGAGGTCATTGTAGATGATCTGTGAATCCGGCGCTGTGCCCAGCCAGTGGGCCATGCATCCCTGCTGGAAGTTCCACGCCCGCGTCTGAGCCAGCGGGATGAATTCCTTCGTCCGCACATCGACCAGGGCCAGCGTCGCCGGATCTTTCTCCGTCGGGATCCGGTCCTTGACAAGCGTCTGGAGCACCGTCACGTATCGCTGGGAGAGGTCCCACGAGTTGATCCCGTAGTAGCTGGCGAGCAGATGCTCCTCCGGCCCGTTCGTCAGCGCCCGGCAGGCCGACACGTCGGGGAATTCGACCACCGCACCGTCGCTGTCACAGCAAGCCATCAGACAGAGCCATGCAACGAATGCTCCACACAACCGTCGGCCCATTTCACATCCTCCTTTTCGTGAAATCGAGTGTCCTCGGTGCGCCGCCGGCGTCAGTCGAGAACCACCTCGTCTTTGAACTGGGGCACCATCACGTCCCAGCCGGTCTTCTCCTGGAGGTAGGCGCCGAAGCTCTTGGCGCTCTCCGACTCGCCGTGCACGACGAATATCTTCTTCGGGTGGTTCTTCAGTGAGCTGAGCCAGCGCAGCAGCTCCTCTTTGTCGGCGTGGGCGCTCATGCCGTGGATCTGCACGACCCTTGCGTTGACCTGGCGGGTCTCGCCGAGGATTCGGACCTCCTTCTCTCCATCGACGATTCGCCGGCCCAGCGTGCCGACCGCCTGGTAGCCCACGAACATGATCGTGCTTTCCGGCCGTTCGATGTTGTTGACGAGGTGGTGCTTGATCCGTCCGCCCGTACACATGCCTGAGCCGGCGATGATGATAGCCGTGCCGCGAATGTGGTTGATGGCCTTCGATTCCGTGGCCGTCTGGGTGATGTGCAGGCCCTCAAACGTGAAGGGGGATCGTCCGTTGTCCACGCGTTCGGTCATCTCTTCGTCAAACAATTCGCTGTGGCGCTTGAACACCTTGGTGATCGCACCGGCCATCGGACTGTCGAGGAAGACCATCAGGTGGGGGATCGCATCCTCCGCCAGCAGCTCGTTGATGTAATAGAGCAGATCCTGCGACCGCTCCAGTGCGAAACTGGGCACGACGATGTTGCCGCCGGCGGCTTTCGTGGCGTTGATAACCTCGGCGATGTCCGTCTTGATGTCTCCGTGCTCGCGATGGACACGATTGCCATAGGTGGATTCCACGAGAATGTAATCGGCTTCGTCCACCTCCGCCGGATCGCGCACGATGGGCTGATTCGGGCGGCCCACGTCGCCGCTGAACAGCACGCTGCGGGTTTCGCCGTTCTTCTGGATGCACACGTGGATGATCGCCGAGCCCAGAACGTGGCCGGCCTCGCAGAACGTCGCGGTGATGCCGTCGGCGATCTCTACGGGCGTCTTGTACCGCACCCTCTTGAACAGGGGCCCGGTCGCCTCGGCGTCGGCGGTTGTATAGAGCGGGACGACGGGATACGGACCTTTGCGTCCCTCCCGCTCGTGTCGTTTGCGCTTATATTCGGCGTCTTCTTCCTGGAGCCGGGCGGAGTCCAGCATGATGATGCGGGCGATCTCGGCGGTCGCGGCGGTGCAGTACACCGGTCCGGCGAATCCCTCCTTGACCAGCTTGGGCAGCAGGCCGCAATGGTCCAGATGGGCGTGGGTCAGGAGCACCGCGTCGATGCTGGAGGCCGGGAAGTCGAACGGCTCCCAGTTGCGCCCCTTGAACTGTCGTTCCTGATACAGGCCGCAGTCGATCAGCAGCCGCGTTCCGTTGACTTCGAGCATGTGGCGTGACCCGGTGACGTTCTGCGCCGCCCCCAGGAAGCGTAGCTTGATCTGCATGAGCTGTATCCCCTGTACGACAGTCACGGCAAAACATACAGTATATCGCCGATCCAGGCATCCGTCAAGGGGCTTCGCGGTGTGATTGTGACTGGCTACGCGGCAGGGAGACGACGCGTCCCCGGTGCGGCTGCTACACGGCAACGGACTCGTCCGCCGGACGCCGACGGTTCTTCCCGTCGGTAGCTGCCACGAGACGGGCTGCCGGGGGCCGTGCGACGCCTCGCGAGCCGCAACGGGACCTCATGTGGTTCAGGACGTTCATAAAGTTGATGTACGAGTCGTAGGGTGTATCGTACGGGTTGAAGTATTTGTGAACGTCGCCGTCGGCGAAGTACTTCGTGCACATGTAATAGAAGTGATCCGAGGTCTGGAGCCTGCGCCAATCGCGCAGCAGGTCCGGATCGCCGCTGTCTCTGACAGCCTGCTCCATCCGGTAGAGTTCCGCGATGGCGTTCTGCTGCATGGCGTTGCCCAGCCAGGCGGACAGATCGCGCTCGGTGTCGGCCCAACTGACCAGGTGGGGCACGTCGACGACGTCCGCCGCCTCATAGGCGTCGGCCACTTCGCCGGGGGTCTTGAAGTCGTTGTCGGGGTGCTTGAGGATTTCCGTCGGCAGCTCTCGAAGGAAGTCGAAGATGCCGGTGTCCTCCCACTGATGCTCGCCGAAGGTCTCGTAGTCCACGAACAGATTGACAACGTATCCGTTACCGTTGACCGCGTTGACCCACTGGCAGAACTTTCCGACGCTGAGCGGCCACTCGCTCCAGTACCGGTTGGAGAATCGAAAGGCGACGTCATCGCTGAGACGGTAGTTCTTCAGGAGCAGCTTGAGCCCCGGTGCGCTCGGGGGCCTGTAGACATAGTTGGGGCTGCGATAGCCCAGGATGTGGTCCGCTCCTTCGGCGAGGATCGCCTTGAAGCCGCCGATCCGGGCGACCGCCTCGGCCACCTGGTTGTTGTAGATCAGTTCGGTGTTTCGGAAGACCTGCGGCGTCTGGCCGAACAGGTCGCGGATCAGTTGCCGGTGCGCAACGACCTGACGGACGAACTCGTCCGGGGAGAACAGGAAGCTCAGGCTGTGGTGGTACGTCTCGCACAGGAACTCGACGCAGCCGGTGGCCGCCAGGTACTGGAAACTGGCCAGGACCTCCGGCGCGTACTCGGCGAACTGCTCCAGCACCGTTCCGGTGATGCTGAAAGAGACTTTGAACTGCCGTCCGTGCCGTTCGATGAGTTCCTGAAGGACCCGATTGGTCGGCAGGTAGCACTTGCGCGCGACCTTGCGGCAGATCTCGGCGTTCTTGAATCCGTCGAAGTAGTCACCCGCCGTGTCGAAGATCGTGTAATGTCGTAACCGATAGGGTTGATGAACCTGAAAATAGAAACACACCGAGGCCATAGAGATCTCCCCTCGCTGTTCGCCTATGCGACGCCCAACGTCTCGTGGTAGATTTCGTTCATCCGAGCGGCCGAATCCTCCCAGCGGAATTTCAGCGCCTCCCGGTGCCCCTCGGTGCGCAGCATCTGGTGGAGAGGAGGATGCCGCAGCACCGCGATCATCTTGTTGGCCATTTCCTGGACATCCCAGAAGTCCACCTTCAGTGCGTTGCGAAAGGCCTCGGCGATGCCGCTCTGCTTGCTCAACAGGACCGGCACGTCGTGCTGGAGCGCCTCAAGAGGGGCGATGCCGAACGGCTCCGAAACGGAGGGCATCACATAGAGGTCCGCCATCTGATAGACTTTGCGGACGTCGTCTCCGCGCAGGAACCGGGTGAACAGGACGCGGTTGCCGATCCCCAGTTGGGCGGCCAGCTCGATGCTGCGGTAGAGCATGTCGCCGTCGCCGGCCATGATGAACTTGACGTTGTCGATCTTCTCCAGGACTCTCCTGGCGGCGTGGAGGAAGTACTCCGGTCCTTTCTGCATGGTGATCCGCCCGAGGAACAGAACGATCTTGTCCGTCTTGGCCGGCCACGTCTGGCGCGAGGAAGACCAGGAACCGTTGTGGTGTTCGACCCCGTTGTAGACGACCTCGACTTTCTCGGCCGGGACGCCATAGCGGCTGATGATGATGTTCCGCGTGTAGTTACTGACCGCGATGATGCGGGCGGCCGCGTGCATGGCGTGACGCTCGATATCGTAGACGTACTGGTTGACGTGCTCGCCACTGCGATCGAACTCCGTCGAGTGGACCTGGATCACGAGGGGTTTGCCGCTCTGCTGGGCCAAGGCCACGCCGGCCGGAAACGTCATCCAGTCGTGCGCGTGGATCAGATCGAAATGCTCGGTCAGTCCCAGGGCCAGGACCTTTCGGGCATAACGAGCCACCTCCGCATAGATGTCCGCGCCATAATTGCCCTGACCGCCGGATTCGAGGTCGTCGTCCAAAAGGCCGGCCCCATCCTTCTCTTCGCTGAGCGCGGTCCCCGACGCAAGCTGGGCCGCAGAGGAGTACGGTCTCAGAACGGCCGGGACCGGGCGAAACTGCACGTTTTGAAACGCGAATCCGGTGGCGCCCTCCCCGTAGAATCCCGGGATCAGGCCGCCGGACACACGCATCGGCTTGGCCTTCGGGAGCACGAAGATGATGGGCATGCCCAGGCGATCCATCGCGCGGGTCAGTCCCAGACATGCTGTGCCTAAGCCGCCGCTGATGAACGGCGGGAACTCCCAGCCAAGCATGAGTGTTCTTATCTTCATTGTCCGTTCCTTCCTGGGTAAGACCAGTAACCGAAGAGAGGCCTGTCCCCGGCGCTCTCTCACTCTGCTCGCTCGGGTTCTTTCGCGACGGGAATGCTTATTCTCTGACGTCGCAGAAATTGACAAGATTGAAATTATCACCTATACGTGCAAGGTCAAGAGCAATGTTCGCTAATTTGTCACGCGGTGGGGAATTTCTCCAGCCGGTAGATGAGGCGCGCCGCCAGATGCCGGATAGCCGCGTACACGCGAGCCGTTCGGCGTGTCACACAACAGAGACGGTGGTGTTGTCGGATATCGGGTGCTCGCTTGTCGTGTGAAGCCCCACACACGACAGCCTGTCGAAAAATGGAACGCTGTGCAGCAGATGCTCGACGGGCAGGAAAAGGTAAATCGCATCTGAGGATGTGACACAACGCCGCAACCTGGACCGGCAGCAGGAGGGTCTATTCGCGCTGCTCGCAGCGGTTTGTCGTCGGCCAGTGCCGAGAGCAGCGACCGAATTGACCGAAACCTCCGAAGTGCCGCAGACTGTGATAATCCGGGAAGGCCGGGATGCTTGCTGGGCTTTTCGGCAAGGCAGTGGACAGCAGGTCAAGCAGGCGCTGTCGGTGCAAGCGTGACAGATCGTCGTGTGTGAAGGAGCGCGCCGGGGTAGACCGCGAGCGATGTCTTTGGCGGCGGGCAAAGGTTGCGCTTGTCCCCGGACAAACGAACCCTATAATCACACCAAGACGGTGAACAAACGAGAACAACGAACCGGACAAACCATGAATCGGGAGGATCGCGCAATGTTTGAAACACTGGACAAGGTGATGTTGGCCGGCCTGGGAGCGGTATCGATGACGCGCGAACGCGCCGAACAGATGTTCGAC
Source organism: Phycisphaerae bacterium (assembly GCA_012744475.1). Lineage (GTDB taxonomy): Bacteria > Planctomycetota > Phycisphaerae > Sedimentisphaerales > Anaerobacaceae > Anaerobaca. The sequence continues at coordinate 11,950 of JAAYBV010000108.1, read as the reverse complement.
GAGTACGTCAGCAAGGGAAGGGCCGAGCGCGAGAACCGCAGCGGATTCGTGAAGGAAGTGATGGACAGCGCTGAGCGGACACGCAGCGAGCTGGAGAAGATGATCTCCAAGCAGGTGCAGGAGACGGTCACGACGCTGCATCTGGCCACGCAGGATGATGTCCGGCGCATCGAACAGAAGCTCGATCAGTTGCTGTCCAAGGGGTAGTCGCCTTGACCGTGTGGCGGCCTCGTTTCAGGAGTCGGCTGCAGCGGCTGCGTCGTTACCGGCACATCATGGCCGTGCTGATGAAGTATGGCCTGGAAGAGGTCGCCGAGGCGCTGCGCGCCCGGCTGCTCGTGCGCCTCGGCGAACAGGCGGCGCCGCTGCGCGTCAAGCGGGCGGCCGTCGGGCAGAGCCGCCCGCAACGGGTTCGACTGGCCCTGGAAGAGCTGGGCCCAACGTTCATCAAATTCGGGCAGTTGCTGAGCACGCGTCCGGACATCGTGCCGGCCGAGTATGTCCGCGAGTTCGAGCGGTTGCAGGACCAGGTCAAGCCGGAGCCGTTCAAGCGGATCCGCGCCGAGATTGAATACCAGCTCGACGGCAAGCTCGAAGACATCTTCGCCGGCTTCGACACTGAGCCGCTCGCGGCCGGCAGTATCGCCCAGGTCCATCGCGCCACGACGAAAGAGGGCGATTCGGTGGTTATCAAGGTCCGCCGGCCGGGCATCGTCGAAATCATCCATGCCGAATGCGATATTCTCGAAGAGCTTACCGCAATTCTCAAAGTCACCCTTTTTGAACACGAGACCGTCGATCCGCGGCAAATGGTCAAGGAGTTTGTCGATGCCGTGGCCGCTGAAACGAACCTCGCCGACGAGCGCCGCAATCAACTGCGTTTCGCGGCCAATTTCCGGGACGACCCGACCGTCCATATCCCGAAGGTTTACGAGAAGTACTGCACCAACGGCGTGCTCACGATGGAGTACATCGACGGAATCAAACCCGCCGATCCGCAACTGCTGGCCGAGCGGGGGATTGACTGCCGGCTCGTGGCCCAGCGCGGGGCCGATTTCGTGCTCCGCCAGATCTTCGAGCTGGGCTTCTTCCACACCGATCCTCATCCGGGCAATTTCTTCTTGCTGCCCGACAACGTGCTGGCCCCCATCGACTTCGGACAGGTCGCACGGATGAGTTCGCAGTACCGCCGGCTGTTCAACGAGATCATCCTGGCGATCGTGGAGAACGAAAGCTCGCGGGTGATCCGCTGTCTGGAACGGGAGGAAATGACGGATGAGCGGACGGATTTAAACAAGCTGACCGGCGATATGGAGCAACTGATCGACACGTACCGGAATTTGCCCCTGAAGAACATTGCGTTCGGCACAGTGGTGACCCGGACGTTCGACCTGTTTCGCAAGAACTCCGTTCGGTCGCCCGCCCAGTTCACGCTGATGCTCAAGACGTTAGCGACGGTGGAGTCGTTTGCCCGGTCGCTGGACCCGGATTTCAACATCATGGAGGCGATGAAGCCGTATGCTCGCCGGGCGATGCTGCGCGACCTGGAGCCCAAGCGCCTGGTGCGGCAGATGCGCCAGGTGGTCCAGGATGCCGGCGATCTGGTCATGCGGCTGCCGGAAGACGTCAACGTGATCCTGAGCAAGTTCCGCCAGGGGCGGTTCCAGGTCCGGGTCCACCACGAGCACCTGGAGAATCTGGCCAAGACCGTGGACAGGAGCTCGAATCGGATGAGCTTCGCACTGATTACCGCCGCACTGCTCGTGGCATCGAGCATGCTCGTGGCCCAGCAGGGCACGGTGCTGGGCCTGTTTCGGTTGCAGACGATGGGCATCGCCGGCTATGTCATTGCCGCAGTCATCGGCATCTGGTTGCTGATTTCCATCTCTCGGAGCGGCCGTCTGTGACGGTTGCTGCCGACGGGTGGCGCCGGCTCCCGGGTTTTGTCCGGGCAAAGGCTGCCTGAGTTTTCCTGATTGGAGTGGATCGAAGTGAAGTTGTCGCAGTTGCTGGGCACGGCATTTGAGTGCCGGTGTGGGAGAACGCACCGCCTCCCGGTGCGCAAATTCGTCTACGATAGCACAGGCGTGGAGCAGTTGCCCGGAATCGTGCGCGACTGCACAGACCTCGCGTCTTCGCTGCGCGTCGCTGTCGTAGCGGATGCCCGGACGTGGGAGGTCTGTGGTCGGCGGGCTTTTGCGGCGCTCGAGCGAGCGCAATTCGATGCGGTCGAGGTGATTGTCGCCGACGGTGAGCACGGCACGCCGATCTGTGACGATGCGACTTTTGGCATGCTGCTCGCCCGGCTGCGCGGGACCGGGCCGGGGATCGTCGTTGGCGTTGGCAGCGGCGTGGTGAACGATCTGTGCAAGTGGACCTCGTTCGAGTTGGGAATCCCCTATGTCGTTGTCGCAACGGCGGCGTCTATGAACGGATACGCGGCGGCCAACGTCGCGCCCACGGTTGGTGGGGTCAAGATCCTGATCGAAGCCCGACCGCCCGTGGCGGTGATCGCCGAGCCGGACGTCATCGCGGGCGCCCCACAGGAGATGATCTCCGCCGGGTTCGGCGACACGATAGCCAAGCATCAGAGCAATAGCGACTGGTGGATGAATCGCCTGCTGCTCGGTGAATACCATTGCGATTTCTGCGCGAGCATTGCAGGTGATCTAGAGCCACTGTACTTGACGCGGCCCGAAGGCATTCGCGAACGCGATGCATCGGCTGTGGGAGGGCTCTTCGCGGCGTTGTTCTGGAGCGGTGTGGCGATGACACTCATGGGGACCAGCGTCCCCGCCAGCGGGGGTGAGCATCTGCTCAGCCACACCCTGGATATGATTGCCATGGCCCGAGGTCACGAGCATGATCTGCATGGGCGGCAGGTTGGCGTCGGCACACTTCTGTCCGCAGCGCTATACGAGGAGATTCTCCGCATAGAGGCGCCCACGCTGCGCCCCTTGCCGCCCGCGATCGACGCGCGTTTCTGGGGTACCGGCCCGGTCGTCGAGGCAGTCGCCCGGCAATATGAAGCCAAAAAGGACAGTCTGGAGGCGGTTCAGCGATACCTGATGCAGCAGGACGGCTGGAATCGGCTCCGAAACCATCTGGCCGGCCTGCCGCGTTCGCCGCAGACCGTTCGCGACTGGCTCCAGCGAGCCGGAGGCGCTACGTCGCCGGAGGCCATCGGCTGTTCGAAGGAGCAACTCCGAGAGGCAGCCCTGCACATGCATGAGATTCGCAAGCGCTTCACCGTAGTCGACCTGGCGTGGATGCTGGGGATTCTTCCGGACTCGCTCGACGAGATCATGCAGAAATGGCTGTCGAGATGACGCCATCTACACGCGAGGTCTCGCAGCGTTGGCCCACGCCGCTCCGAGAGATTCCAGCGCAGCCGTTCGGTCGGCGGCAAACCGAAACAGGCTCTGCAATCCCACGCACTTGAACACCCTCATGATACTGGGGGGAACAGAGCAGAGAATGAGATCCTTCTCGACGGCGCCGAGTTGTCTCTCCAGGACCAGTAGTTGGGAGAGCATCCCGGACGTCAGAACCTGGGTCGCCGAGAAGTCGACGATGACGTGCCGGCCTGGCTTTGTGTCAGCCATACCTGCGGCGATGTCCAGTTCGTTGCCACAGCGGGATTCCCGAGACAGAACAATCAGGAGAATCTGCTCAGACACTTGCACGACGGCCATGGTGTGCTCCCTTCATCTGCGTCAACCGCCTCCGCTCTCTTCAGCACTATGTCAGGCCAGAAGTTCCAGCGTTGCACGGTCTCCTGAATAAAGTATGCGACAACTTTCACAAAATCCAAATCCTGCGCAGCGGCAGTTTTTCTTGCCGATGGGTCGATGTCTCTGCTGCAGGGTCCGCATATGGCAGGCGAAGGTTGTCAATCGACACCGGAACGGTTAGACTCTCCGCGCTGTTGACTTCCCTGTGGATCCAGTGGACACAGAGGCGATGCTCAAATTCATCACAGATAGACAGATTTACGAGCAAGTGATATGTACGGCTGTTATCGGAGCCAGGCACCAGCTCTGGCTCGCTACCGCCGACCTGAAGGACTTGTATGTCGACAAGTGCGGGCGAATGGCGCCCTTCCTGGAGGTGCTTTCGGACCTGATCTCGCGGAACGTCGAGATTCGCCTGCTGCACGCCAAGGAGCCGGGACCCCGTTTTCGCAGGGATTTCGACCGCTATCCCAATCTGATCGGCGGGCTGGAACGAATGCTCTGCCCGAGGGTCCATCTCAAATGCGCCGTTGTCGACGGGCAGTTCGCCTACACAGGCAGCGCCAACCTCACCGGCGCCGGTCTCGGCGCCAAGAGTCCGAGACGACGGAATTTCGAATCGGGCATCGCAACCACGGACGCCGGCATCGTCGAACAGGTGATGGAGCAGTTCGACCGGATCTGGCGGGGGGATCATTGTGCGAAATGTGACAGGAAGGAGTTCTGTGACGAATACGTCGATATCTTGTCCGGCAGGACGAAGCCGGCCTCTTGAAACCGCCCGCACGGGCCTGAAGTGCTACGCCTACCTGGACATCGAAACCACGGGCCTGAGCTGGGACAACTGCGATCTAACCGTAGTCGGCGTGGCGAAGTTCAGAGGTGCGCGATGTCGAGTCGGGCAGCTTGTCGGCGAGCGCATCGTCGCGCAAGGCGTGCTCTCACTGCTGCAAGGGGCCGACGAAGTCTACACCTACAACGGAAGCCGCTTCGATCTGCCGTTCATCAAACGCAAGCTGGGCCTGGACCTCAAGGCCTGTCTTCGGCACACCGATCTGATGTACGCCTGCTGGCGTCAGAATCTCAAAGGGGGGCTCAAGGTGGTGGAGACGCGGCTGGGCATCCACCGACGGCTGACGGATGTGGACGGTTTCATGGCGGTGCGACTCTGGTGGGACTACGTCAACAACGCCAATGCGCGAGCCCTGAGGACGCTGTTGGAGTACAATCGAGAGGACGTCGTCAACCTCCACGTCTTGCGTGACAAGCTCGGCGTGGCGTAGCGGGGAGAATCGGGCAGGAATGGCTCGCAAACAGATCGATGAACACAGCCTCGGCGTCCTGGAGTTTAACGCCGTGCGGGTTACCTTGGGCTCGTTCGCGGCCAGCGACCTGGGCCGCGACGCCGCCGCGAGCCTGTATCCGTCTGTGGACTTGCGATGGGCGCGGATGCGGATGGCCGAGACCACCGAGCTTCGCGCCGTCCTGGATCGAGGCGAGCGGGTTCCCATGGCGGGGCTGCGCGATATCCGGGCGGTTCTCAAGCAGTTCGGCAAGAAGGAGACCGTCTTCGAGCCGGAGCAGCTTCTGGAGATCGCCGACACGCTCGCAGCCAGCGGCAGGCTCAGGGTCTTCCTGATGAATCTGGAGCCGTCCGAGAGCCGGCACCTGTGCGCGATGGGCGAGAGACTCGGTGAATTCACGGCACTGGTCGATGAGATCGGCCGATGCGTGGGCGGCGACAAACGTGTCCGCGACAGCGCTTCGGAGAAACTCAAGGAAATCCGACGGACCATCGGACTGCTGAGCGAGAAGATCCACCAGAGATTCGCTGAAATCGTTGCATCGGCCCAATTGCGAAGGGCTCTCGAGAACGACAAGTTCCTCATGCGGCACGGCCGCCCCGTCGTTGCGGTCAAGGCCAACTACCGCCACGCCCTGCGAGGTACTGTGCTCGACCGCTCCAACACCGGAGCGACGTTGTATGTCGAGCCGGATGAGCTGGTCGAGATGAGCAACGAACTGGAGGATGCCCTCTTCGAGGAGAAGAAAGAAGTCGGTCGCATCCTCTGGCACCTGACCAAGCTGGTCCTGGATCAGCAGGAGGCGATTCTGGACAGCGTTCGGATGCTGGCCCTTGTGGACCTGACCTATGCCAAGGCGCGCTTCAGCGTCGCGTACGCCATGACAGCGCCCGAGATCCGCTCGGACGGTGCGTTGCACCTGCGTCAGGCCCGCCACCCGCTGTTGCTTCAATGGGCCGCCCGGCAGAAGGGATGCGACGTCAGGGAGCTGACCGACGAAGTCGTGCCGATCGACGTCCGCCTGGGCGACGACTTCGATCTGCTGCTGGTCACCGGCCCGAACACCGGCGGCAAGACCGTCGTGCTCAAGACCATCGGCCTGCTGGCCCTGATGGCGCAGAGCGGGATGCACATTCCGGCCCGCGCCGGGTCGAGCTTGTCGGTCTTCCGACAGGTCTACGCTGACATTGGCGACGAGCAGAGCATCCAGCAGAGCCTGAGCACCTTCTCCGCCCACATGCGCCAGGTCGTCAAGATCCTCACCGGGACCAATGAGGGTACGCTCGTGCTGCTGGACGAACTCGGCGCCGGAACCGATCCGATCGAAGGGGCAGTCCTGGCGACGAGCGTGCTGGACGGCCTGATGAAGAAAGGGGGCAAGGTCGTGGCGACCTCGCACCTGGGCCAGCTCAAGACCTATGCCTATACGACGCCCCGCGCCGAGAACGCTTCAGTCCAGTTCGACAGCGAGACGCTGCGGCCGACGTACCACCTGTTGATCGGCACGCCGGGCAGCAGCAACGCGCTGGTCATCGCCAAGCGATTGGGAATGCCCAAAGCGGTGCTCGAACAGGCGGAGACACAGCTCGATCAGGAATCCGATGGGACCTCCGAGCTGATCAACCAGGTCCAGGCGACCCGCGAGGATGCCGAACGCAAGCGGGCCGAGGCCCAGGGCGTGCTCGACGAGACCCATGAGGCCCGCAAACGCGTGCGAGAGAGGCTGAACCGTGTTCGCGAGCAGGAGCGACGCCTTCGGCAGCAGGCGGATCATGAGATCGAGCGCTCGATGCGGGCTGTCCGCGATCTCGTCGACCGTTTCACGGCCGAGATGCAGAATGCCCCGCAGGTCTGGGGCGCCAAGGCGTCCGAACTGGCTGCGCGTGTCGCGGAACGGGCGGCGGAAACGCCGCTGGCCGTTCGGCAGGCCCAGTTCATTGAAACGCTCAGGCGGGGCGACAGCGTCTTCGTCCTGCCCTTCAGGCGCGAGGGCGTCGTCGATCGCATACATCGCAACCGCAAGACGCTGGTCGTGTTCGTGGGGAACAAGCAAATCGAGGTCCCGTTCGAGGACGTGGGCCGCCCGGAGCCCCAGGCAGGCAAGTACTGAGGCCGTCAGTCCGTCGCGGCGGCCAGGATGGCGGTCAGCTCATCGTCCTGCAACTCGGTGGGGTTGCCCTTCATGCTGCTGGCCTTTCGGGCTTGGGCGACAGCCGCCGGGAAGTCCGCCTCGGCCAGGCCATAGCGCCGCAGGCCGGGCAGGGCCAGGGCATTGCAGAGGTCTTCCACCCATGCGACGCCGTCCGACGCACGCGCCGACTCGTTGCCCGTGACGATTTGCGCGATCTCGTCAAATCGGGCCAGGGCGGGCGAGCCAGGGGCCCGGTCTCGCAGGGCCTGCACGTTGGCGGCGATGACGTGGGGCAGGAGCCTGCCGCAGATGACCCCGTGAGGCGCCTCGATCATGCCTCCCAGCGGGCCGGCGAAGCCATGCACGGCTCCCAGGGCGGCGTTGGCCAGGGCCAGTCCGCTGAACAGCCCGGCCAGCGCCATGTCTTCGCGAGCGACTGCATCGCTGCCGTCTTCGAACGCGCGGCGCAGGGAACGGGCGGCACGCCTGAGCCCTTCGCGGCAGATCCCATCCGTCACGGGGTTGGCCTTTTTTGAGACAAAGGCCTCGACCAGTTGGGTCAGCGCATCCAGGCCCGTTCCCGCCGTCAGTTCCGGAGGCATCGAGTGCGTCAGCGCCGGGTCGACCAGCGCCACGTGCGGCAGCAGGAATGGGCTTCTCATGCTGACCTTGACCCGATGCTGCGCGACCAGGAGCACCGCGTTGCGGGTGACCTCAGCGCCGGTGCCTGCGGTGGTCGGGACGGCGACATACGGGGCCGAGTGGTTCCGTAGAGCCTCTCCCAGGCCGACCACCTCCAGGTAGTCCTCGATGGTCCCCTCGTTGGTGAGCATGGCGGCGACGACCTTGCCCGTGTCGATCGCGCTGCCTCCGCCGATCCCGATAACGACGTCGGCCTGTGCCCGTCGCGCGGCCGCGACCGCCGCAGAAGCGGTCTCGGTCGTCGGTTCGCCCGCAACGCCGAAGGTCGCCGGTTTCAGGCCGGCTCGGGCAAGTGGGTTCAGGATACCCTCATGACGCTCGGGTGTGCCGCCCGTCAGGACGAAAGGCCGGCGGCCCAAAGATGAAACGATCCGAGGCAGATCGGCTGCGACGCCGGGGCCGAAAAGGATTCTGTTGGCGGTGGCGAATTCGAATCTCATATCGGTTGTCCAGTCAGGCGTTGGCCGAGTCCCAGCCGCGCTCGTCCGGAAAGACATTGCTGTACTTGATCCCGGTCCGAGGCTCCGCCATCATGTCCGCGACAGTGTCTCGCCACTTCAGGTAGTGGGCGGTCTCCTTGTGCCTGGCGGGGTCGTCCGGCGTCCGGTAGACCTCCACGAGGACAAAGCGCGTCGGATCATCGGTCTGCTGGACGACGTCGAATCGCGCGACCCCCGGCTCCTTGACACTGTTGCGGGCGTTCTCCAGGCTCGCAGCGCCAAACGCCTCGACGCAATCGGTCTTCACGTGGACGTGAACGTGCACGATAACCATAGGCCACTCCTTGCAGGTCAGTTTGTCTGGCCGGCCAGTGTAGCAGACCGGCCACAAGCGGGCAACGGCGATCCGTCCGCCTGTGTGGGCCGGACAGCGACATTGACAGGGCAAGCGATTTCTGCTATGAACCGCGATCCGGAGCCGCTGCGCACGAGAGCCGGCGTGTGCGAGGGCGAGCGCCGGGGGCGATCGATTGTGACGAGGGCACGCGCATGACTATTCTGGCGGGGATCGATGAGGCCGGGTTCGGGCCTCTGCTTGGGCCGCTGGTGGTCTCGTCGTGTGCGTTCGCGGTGGCGCCCGAGCACATCGAAGCGGACCTCTGGCAGGTTCTCCGCAGGAGCGTCGGCAAGACCCGCAAGCAGCTTCGCGCCCGGCTGCTGATCGCCGACAGCAAGAAGGCCTACAACCGTGACGAGGGATTGGGGCATCTGGAGCGAACGGTTCTTGCCGCGATCCGAAGCCTGGGACAGGCCCCCGCGAGTCTGAGTGATCTTCTGAAACTCGTGTGTCCGGAATGCCAGCGGCGTGTGATGGAGTACCCGTGGTATCGCGGGGCCGAATCCCGGCTTCTGCCGTCGGATCGACCCGAACTGCGCATCGCGTCGGGCGTGTTCGCAGACGACATGACCGCGGCCCGCGCGACTCTCGTGGGCCTGTCGACCTACTGCGTCGACGTCGCCTACTACAATACGCTGATCGAGCGGATGAAGAACAAGTCTCACGTTCTCTTTTTCACCACCACGCGATTGTTGCAGGACCTGATGAAGCGTTTCGCCGACCAGAACATCCACATTTTGATTGACAGGCAGGGGGGACGCGTCCACTATCGGGAGCATCTGCTGCGCAGCTTCGAGTCGATGGAACTACAGATCGTCGAGGAGAACGAGCGGCGAAGCGCCTACGTGCTGCGCGGCGGTTCCCGGAGCATGCATCTGAGCTTCGAGGTCGGCGCCGACGAGCGGCGCCTGCCGGTGTCGCTGGCGTCGATGGTCAGCAAGTACGTCCGGGAGCTGCTGATGGAGTGCATGAACGCCTATTTTGTGTCGATGAGTTCCGATCTGAAACCCACGGCCGGCTATTGGACCGATGGGTTGCGGTTCCTGGAGGATCTGACCAGGCATCTGCCTGATTTTCAGATCGACAGGGATCGGTTCGTGCGTTGCCGATAGGGCGTATGACCGCAAGCCCAGCGGCACAAAGACGATTGCTTTGAGGAATCTATGCTGCGTGAGCGACAGGAACAAACGTGGCTGACAACAGCGTCCCTGGTGGTCCTGGCGGCGGTGGCGCTGGCAGCGGCGCTGGTCTACACTCGTGCGGTGATGGTTCCCTTTGTCGTCGCGCTGTTCATCGTCGCGCTGGTCAGCCCCGTCGAGGATTTTCAGGTCAAGCGGCTCCACCTGCCCCGGGCCATCGCGATTCTGGTGACGTTGCTCGTCGTGATGGCGGTGATCGTGCTGGTGTTTCTCCTGATCGCCCAGGCGACGACGATCATCGTCTCGACGGCCAACGAGTACAGCGCCAGCTTCGCCTACATGGCTGACAAGATCCTCAAACCGATCGAGTACCTCTATCACGAGGAGGAGCGACAACCGCCGGCGGCGCCGAACAATGTGGGAGCGCCGTTGCCGGCGCCGGCCCCACCGGAACCGGAGCCGCTGGTACTGTTTCCCATTGTACAGGACGCCGGCGAGCAGGCGACTCTGGGGATGCGACCCCAGACGGACGACTTCGTGACCGATGCCAACGGACTGATCGATCCCAATCAGGTCATCCCTCCGGGCGGTCTGGCCAGCAAGGGACTGCGCATCGACACCAAGCGGATCGTCGTGGATATGAGGAACTACATCTTCAATATCGTAACGAACGCGTTTGGAACGATCCTCGGTCTGATCTCCAGCATGTTCTTCGTCATCATCTTCGTGATCTTCCTGCTGATGGGCCGCGATCCTTACAGCCATCATTCCCCCGTCTATTCCGAGGTGGTGCAGAAGATCCGACGCTATGTGGGTATCAAGTTGGTCGTCTCCGCGATCACCGGCCTGCTGGTCTGGGCGACTCTGACCCTTATCGGTCTGGAACTGGCCGGGGCCTTCGGCATCCTGGCCTTCCTGCTCAACTTCATCCCCTCGATCGGATCGATCATCGCCACTCTCCTGCCCATACCCATCGCGGTGGTCCAGTTCCAATCCTCCCCCTGGCTCATCGTTCTGGTCGTGGCCATTCCAGGAGCCATCCAGAATCTCCTGGGGAACATGATCGAGCCGAAACTGCAGGGAGAGGGCCTGAATCTGCATCCGGTGACCGTTGTGCTGGCGTTGTCGTTCTGGGGACTTCTCTGGGGGATCGTGGGCATGTTTCTGGCGGCGCCCATCACGGCGGCGCTGCGAATCTTCCTGATGCAGTACGATACGCTCAGGCCCATCGGCAAGCTCCTGGCGGGAGACCTCAGTCCGGCCGAGATGCCGAGTGCCTCGTGAGCGGTCCTCGATGATCTGGTGATGACGAGCGGCGTTGCGGTCAGGCCTTCGCGAGCTCTTCGTTGAGAAGGCGAATCTGGCGTGTCTGCTCGCGGAGGATCCTGTCGATGACTTCTTCCGTTGCCGGATCGCGGGCGAAGTCCTTCAGGCCCTGATAGAAGATGATGACCTCGTTGGCGCGGCGGACGGCATCGCGGAGAATCTGCTGTTTGGTCTCCTTGCCGGTCAGCCGGCCCGGCTCATCCTGTTTCGTGCCGAACCACGTCAGTCCCGCCATCACCTCGGGATTGCTCAGCACGTAGTTGTCCGGATCGAACGTCCCGAACTCCCCGGTTTTCTCAGAGAAGCGTTTCCGCATCCGGGCCCAAATCTTGACGTGCTTGGCCTTCCAGTTGGCCAGCCGGTAGTGAATGTCTCGAATCTCCGGGTCGCTGAAGAGCTGGGCGGTCTTGAGATAGAATCGGGCCCCCTTGTTCTCGATCTGCTCGGCGATTTGCAGGACTTCAAACACGTTGAACTTGGTGTCCATGCGGTGTCTTCCAGAGCAAGCAGAGACTCATCTGTCCCCCAGCCACCACGACACAGCCCGGTCTACGACGAAGCGCCTCACTCGATGTTGGGGACGCAGCCGACCAGAAATCATTATAGTCGTTTCGCACGGCAAGTCAAGGCAAAACGCGGGCTTGTGGGAAATCGTGTCTGTGCGAATTTCGCGGCAAGGCCCGTTTTCCACCACGGAGCGCCCTGTGTGGCAGCGGCAAACGGAGCAAGGCGGAGTTTGCCGATGGCTTCGACGGCATGCGTATCACCATCGGCAAG
>JAAYBV010000107.1 GCA_012744475.1 Phycisphaerae bacterium | reverse complement strand
TGTGGATGGTCTGGAACATCGATCTGTCCACCGCCGGCAATGTGAGCAACGTCGGTTCCCTGGTGATCGGCATCGAAGGAGCGGGAGCCACCGGCACGTTGTACATCGACGACATTCGGCTGTACCCGCTGACGCCGGAGTTCATCGTGCCGACGCAGCCGGATGACACCGATCTGGTTGGACACTGGAACCTCGATGAGGGCAGCGGAACCTTGGCTGCGGATTCGAGCGGAAACGGAAATGATGGCGCGCTCGAAGGCGCGGCACAGTGGGTAACCGGCGTGATGAACGGCGCCTTGCAGTTTGACGGCAGCAGCCGTGTGAACTGCGGGGATGCACCTCAGCTCGCGTTTACCGAGGCGTTCAGCATCACGCTGTGGGTGAATCCGTCCGACCTTGCCGGAGACCGCGCCTTCGCCGGCCGGTCGGCTGCCAATGTCGGTTATGCCTTCAAGAGCATGAACGATCATCTGCGTTTCACAACGCCCGGCGTCATGGATCATGACGGCAACAACTCGATCCTGCAGTTGGACACCTGGCAACACGTGGCCGTCACCTTCGTGGCCGGTCAGGCCGCCGGCTGTACGTTCTATGTCAACGGCGTCGCGACGGACACCCTGACCAGCAGCAATCTGGTCGCCGGCGCCGGACCATTTGAGATTGGGCACAATCACTGGGACCAATGGTGCCTCGGCATGATCGATGAGGTTCGCGTCTACGATCGCGTCCTGTCGGCGGAAGAGGTTGCCGGATTGGCCGGCCGCACGGAGCCGCTGCACAAGCCTTTCTGAGTGAAGGGCGAAGTGACATCGTGAACCGCCGTCCGTAGTGCCGTATACCTCGGGGCCCTTGCCAATGCGGCAGGGGCCCCCTTTCTATCTGCTCAGCTTCCAGACCGGTTCCGGCGCCGCACGCGGCGTCGCTGTTCCTGCGGGATGGCTGTCCGCTGCCGGGGGACGTGGGCACGGGAAGTGTTTGCATCGGTCGAAGAATGGAATATCATGGAGGATGATGCCGGGCTCTGGAAGGCGTGAGAGTCCGCCGGGGGCAGCAGGCCAGTGAATCGCAATCGGAGTGAACGAAATGAGCCTCGACGCTGGGACTGTCCGTTTCCCCCTGGCTGGCCTGCTGCTCGCGGTTTGTGGCCTGTCCGTGAGCACCGTTGCGTCCGTCGGCCCAAGCGAGGACGCAAAGGCAGCCGCAGCCCCTGAACTGCGTCCGGTTGTTGTGGATGCGGACGGCGTCATGACCGTCGAGTATCGCTGGGGCGACACGCCAATCTCCCAAGTCTCCGCCGCCGCACCAGCCGGCGTGGAACTGGCCCAGCCGGGAATCGGGTCCGAACCAGTGCTGTTCCGAACGAAGACGGTGCGAGACAACGTCATCGAACTGGGGCCTGTCAAGGTCGGCACGCTGACGATGCGGTTTCGGCTCGAACAGAAGACCGCTTCTCTGGTACAGCGCACGTTGGAGGTGAGCGCGGACGCCGAGCAGCGGTTTGCGATCGTCTTCGGACTCGACCTTGCCATCGATGGCGAGTTCGCATCATTTTCCGGTCCCGAGAAGGCCCGCACGCTGTACGACACCGTGCGTGGTTCGGCCAGGACGGAGACCTTCCCGGTGGTGATGGTTCGAACGCCCGGAGACGTCTTCGGCCTCGCCGCGGACTCGCCGGGGTTGTGGGAAAACCGCTGCCAGGTGCTCCTGGATCCTCCGGCCCGTCGGCTGTCGATCCTGACCGGCGACGGCCGCGATCCCTATCCGCTGGTCATCCAGCCTCCCGAGGATGCAAGGGACACCTACCAGTACCAGATGGACGGCTGGCAGTCGCTGGCCGCAGGCGAGAAGCGGTGCTTCACTACGTGGGTTTTCGCCAGTCCGGCGCGCAGCCATTACGATGCGCAGGTGGCCGCCCACCTGGCGGTCGCCAGCGGCAAAGGCTGGAGCTCCTCCCTCGTCGAGGCTATCCTGCGCAACACATCGCTGTTTCTGCTCCGAAGGAACCTGGCGCGTGACGCGAACGACCAGCCTCGCGATGGGCGCTACATCTTCATCTCCGGCCCGGGCTACGGTTGGAAGCAATGGGTCAGCGACGGCTTCTACACCGCCCTGGGGCTCGACGACCCGGAGAAGACCATCGAATCCAACCGCGCGGTCTTCTGGACGCGCATGGACTATGAAGACAACGCTCAATACTACCTGATCTGGGCTGTGCTGATGAAACGCGCCGGTGGCGAGGTGAATGAAGCTCTCGTTCGCCGGGCCTACGAGTTCCTGCGCCGAAACGAAAAGGACGGCCTGTACGTTCCGCCCTCGTTGCCCGGCGCTCCGAATTCCAAAGGTTGGAAGACGTATCACGATGTGCTGCCCTACGACGATGGCGATTCGCCCGCCAGCAACCAGGGCTTCCACTGCGGGGCGCTGCTGGCGGCGCGGGAGCTGGGACTGGCGGTTACGGAGCAGGACATCGAACATGCGATTGCTGGCTATCGTTCGCTGTTCAACGTCGAACGGGGCTTCATGCCCACCAGCCGCATGTTGCGCGACACGATGGGGCAGGACACGCTCTATGGCGCGACGCTGACCTACGCGGTGTTCGGGAGAAAGCTGCTCACGGACGATCAGGTGCTGACTCACTACCGCACCTCGGAGAAGGTCAAGACGCCCTATGGTCTGCGCGTCATCTCGCAGGCGGACGGCTCGCTGCTGCCGGACCACAGCGGGGTATACTGCTACGGCGGCTCGTGGTTTCTGAACGACGCCGCGAATTACCTGCTGGCCGGTGTGCACGGTCTTCCCGAGGCCGAGGTGGATGCCCGGCTCACCGAGCGTATCGCACAGGAGATCGCCCAGGTGCCGGCCTTCAACGAGTCCATCAGCACGGTCGACGGACACCCGCACGGCCACATCCTTTATTCGTGGAACTCGGGCTACTGGTGGTTGCGCCGCGAGATTCGCCGGCGTCTGGGGCAGACCGGTCCCGATCCGGTGGACGCCGCCATCGACCGCCGTCATGGAGTGGTCCGAGAGAACGGCGCGTTGCGGTTAGACCCCGGCAGCAGGGCCGCCACCAGGAAGCCCATGGCGGGACAAGACAGGCCGGAGTCGCTGATCGGCTACACGGAGTTGCGCACCGACCTGCCCGGTGGGCGGCACGCCAACGTGCGAACGATGCGGGCGGTCGTCGTGAAGGCCGATGGTTCGGACCGCTGGCGGTTGGCAGAGGAATTGGCGCGCCAGCCGGACACCTGGACGCAGTTCGCCGGGTGGTCGCCGGATGGAACGAAAGCCATCATTGCCCGCGGTTGGAATGATCCCGAGAACGCCCGCTGGGAAGAGGAACACAAGACCTTTCGGATGGAGCCGGGAAGGTGGCTGCTCGACTCCTGTCTGCTCGATCTGACGACGGGCGATCTCGTCAACGTCACCGCCGTGGACCGCGTCAGCCATTACAGCGGGGGACTGTTCTTCATGCCCGACGGCCGCCAACTGGGCTTCACGGCACTTGTCAACGGCGTGTCGAGGCCGTTTGTGATGGACCTCGACGGACGGAACAAGCGGGATCTTTCCGGCAAGGATGCCGGCTTTGCCTACGGGTACAGCGCCTCGCCGGACGGCAGGCAGATCAGCTATCACGAGGACTATCAGGTCTTCATCGCCAACTCGGACGGGACAGAAAAGAAGCGAGTTGACACCGGCAATCCGTTCAATTTCGGCCCGTGCTGGTCGCCTGACGGGCAGTGGCTGCTCTTCGTCAGCGGCGTCCGGGGTCGCAGCGACCCGCACATCGTGCGCCGGGATGGAACGGATCTGCGAAAGCTTGGCGACCTCGGTGGGTACCAGGGCTGGATTCTGTTCCTGGACGTGGACGACTTCCATGAGGGCAGCAGCGATGTGCCGATCTGGTCCTCGGACGGCAAAACCGTCTTCTACACCGCCCAAGTCGGGACGAACGTCGAGCTGTTCCGCACGCCCTTGGACGGGAAGGCAGAGCAATTGACGCGGTCGCCGGCCGGCACGCTGCATTATCATCCGCAAGTTTCCCCCGACGGGCGGTGGCTGGTCTACGGTTCGAAGCGCGACGGTGTGCGGCAGTTGTACGTCATGCGCCTTGCGGACCGTGTCGAGCAGCGCATTACCGATCTGAAGTTCGGCCATGCGGCTATGTGGCCTCGCTGGCAGCCTTCTTTGCCGAAGGGGCGGTGAACGCAACCGCGAAACGGTTTGGCGCAATGAGTGTCTCTTCCAGGAGGTGAAGCCATGCGACTGGTTTCTGACCGGTTCCCCGAGCGGTCCGAGAACGGCAGGCCCATGGCGCCACAACAGGGCGTCACGCGTCGGCGGTTCCTGGGCGCCGCAACAAGCATCGGCGGGATGCTGATGGCCGATGCGCCAGGACTTGCCGCCGATACAACCCCTGCTCTGCCCGACCTGGCGTCCACAGGTCATTTCTGGTATCGCCGCTCGCCGGCAGGTCCCTACATTGACTCGCAACGTGACAATAAGGCATTTGGTTTCTCCGATGCAGCCATCTTTCTCTCGGAGGACAACGCCCACACCTGGCCGCACAGCATCCCATTTCCCCATGCCCGCAATATAACGTTCAGCTCCATTCTGAAGAATGGGAACATCCTCTTCGCCACAGACGCCAGGCTGTACGTCAGCGCGGACAATCTCCAGACCTACCGCCAGATCACGGTGAAAGACGCCAACGGTGCAGACTACGTACCGCATACACCCCAAAACCCGGAGCATTCCGGCTGGTACTTCCACCCTCTTGATGGCGTCCATACGTGGGATGTGAATGGCGCGGAGATGCTGGTGTGGGGCAACTACTGCAATGTACTCGGCGGCGCGGCCCCAGTCAATATCTACTACTCTACCGACAGCGGCCAAACCGTCAAAATCGCGTATGCGTTTGGACAGAATCCCCAGTATCGGGACAATGGCTCCGTGGGGGGAGGTGCAACGGGCACACTGCTGGGCGATCCCGACAATCCAGTCATCTGCCGCCACGTCCACTGTGTGGCGTACAACCCTGTGGAGAATGCATTCTATGCGTGCACCGGCGACCGCGACATAGCAGACAAACGCGAGTGCCATTGGTTGAAGGGCACTTATGACGCGGACCGTGACGAGTGGCGGTGGGCCGTCCTCGTCTCGGATTCGTCGAATTCGC
>JAAYBV010000106.1 GCA_012744475.1 Phycisphaerae bacterium | reverse complement strand
TAGTACAGATTCTTGCAGCCGGGCATCGCATCCAGGGCCGCCACACGAATGTTGATGCCCACCACGTAGTCCAGCAGAATGAACGCCGGCGTCAGCAGATAGTAGTATCGCGGAATCCCATGTCCCACCCGCCTGGTCATATCCATCGTTTCTTCCTCATGTCCGAGTTTCCACTATCCGTTCCCTCGTGGCGCGAGCGCGCACGGCGTAGGCGTCGAGCCCCCAGAGGGCCAGAGCCAGCGCCGCTATCGCAACACCGACGGCCGCAACCGCAAATCCTGCCACGGCAGCGGCCCGGTGAGCCGGATCGCCCGGCGGCACCTCGGGGACATACTCGGTCCCCAGACGGGTGTTGTCGATGCCCTCCAACCGGCCGACGCAGTAGACGTCGTATTCGCGCGCCCCGAAGAACGCGCCCAAGCCCGCCATAATCACGCCGGCAACCACAAGGTACTCACGCAGCAGAACTTTCCGGGGCATCTTCGCGCGCCGCGTCGCTCGCTCCCGCCACGGAGCCTTGGCTCGTCTGTATTTCCGGATGCCCGTCATGAAGTCTCACACTGTGACGCTGTCTGCTTGCGTCTTGGACACAGCCCTGGATTGGGTCTGCTCCGCGGGCGTCTTGCGAAGGCACCAGAGGAGATAGAGGAAGACGCAGACGGCAACAACGTTCACGCCGCACCCCGGCGCGGATATCAACTTGCCTGCCGGCACCGCTTGGCCCAGAACCAGCAGCGAGGTGCTCCCGATCCCACTCTCCACGACCCAGGTCTGGCCCCAGGAGCCCGCCGTGATCTGAAGGCCACAGACGAATCGGTACGTCAGGATCGAGGAGACAACGACAGGAATCTGAAGCACCTGGCAGATGGCCGACCACTTGATGCCGCGTCGCGTTCCTTCCGCCAGCAGCACGCCGGCCGCTATGGCGAACACGGAAAGGCCGACGTACACACCGAAGGGAAACCACCACCCGCTGTGCGCCTCCCGCGCCCAAGGGCGCGAGAGCACCAGCATGACGAAACCCATGTACCCCCCGCCAATCTCCAGCACGACCACGATCCGCTGCATCCACCGGTTCATTTCACACCTCGCATGAAATCGAGGCCTTTGGCAGTCAGCGCGGCGCCGGCGTCGGTGACGCCGATGAGCCGGAGGCGGACCAGGATGCCCACGATGCGCCCCTGGACGGCGTCGCTTGCCATCGCGCGGTCCGGATCGGCCGCCAGTTTGCAGAGCAGCCAGGCGCCCAGGCGGACTTCGTCGCCCTTCGGCGGCACCCACAACCAGGAACTGCCAAAGACCTGCCCGTACGCCGTCACAATGAAACCCGAGACCACGAGGATCAGCGCAAGAAAGAAGTTCTCGCCCTCCGGCATCTGCGTGATGTCGTCCGGCAGCCTGACCTGGCCGATCAGTCCGAGGACCACCAGACCGCACAGCGCATAGGCCAACGCAAAACCCAATGGATGCGACTGCGGCCACGGCGTGACGTATGTCGCCGCCAGCAGGAATAGAAAGAGCACGACGCCGGCGATCCATGCCGCCTCGAACTGGAACTCGTCCGCCGAGCGTCTGCCGCCGAACAGGACGAAGACGATCATATAGGCCAGAAAAGCGTTGGCCGCCGTGTAGAAGGCCACGGCATCCCGGATCTCCACGCCAGGCACGCCACTCAACAGAAATCCCGCTGCCGCCATGACGACCAGGGCGGCCATCGTCACGAAGACCGGCGTCGCCAACACGGTCAGCACCGTGTAGGCCATCGCGTCGCGACGTTCCCGCTCCAGCACTGCCGCCAGGCGCCGCTCGACTGTCTCCATGTCCGCCGTCACGACCGCCCCTCCCATTGAGCGCATCGTCGTCGAATCGTCCGCATCGGTCTGAACCTCTCCAGAACCACGGTCCCGCGTCATGGCGGTCATATACGACCAAACGCCGTACGATGCTCGAGACGGCCCCATGACGCATGGATCATGCTCCATGCCACGGCATCTCAGGAACTGCCAATCGTCCAAACCCACTGATCCATGAACTCTCCGATCCGCTCCGAGGCGTCGACCTTTCTCGGATGCGTGATACGATACTTGATGAACCAGGTGCCTTCAACCGGCCCGAACAGATAGAGATGCGTTCGGATTTGCCCTTCGAAATGGGCGAACGATCCTTCGTAGTCATAGGTCGCCATCCTGCCGGGAAAGGCCTCGTGGTTATGGTGCCGTACGATGTCTTGCTCGGCCACCAGAGTCCTTCCCGATTGACCGCGCGCTATCTCCCGCGCGGTTGCCTCATAGACTTCATCGAAGGAAGGCGTCCTGCGGGCCCCTGCGGCAAGCGACGGCGCAGGGAACACATAGACTGTCACGATAATGGGTTCCGTAAGGCTTGGCAGTGTGTAGCCCACGCCAGCATCGTGTCCCTCTGTGTCGTAGAGCTGAATCTCGACGCGGGTGAACGCCGCGACTTGGGCGGGGAACACCATGCCGGATGGCTCATGGCGAAATGGCCCCTCCACCTCGATCGTCCTGCCTGCCTCGGCAACGCCCGTCCCGTTGCCTGGTATCCACGGAATCGCCATCGAAACGCTGTCAGCGTCAAGAGGGTGCAGGCAGCCCATGATGTAATACACGCGGCCATCGACAGGCACAAACACTTCCGGCGACTCCGGCACCACCTGTTCGAAATGGTCGGGGATTTGGCCCGGGATGAGACGAAAGTCTCTTGCCGATACGGGGGCCACAGCGCGGATCGCCCAGGCGGTCGTATACGGGCCGTAGCTCTTCAAATCGTCATCCGTGACATCGCGACAAGGGCCAAATCGCCCGGGCAGCATAGGCCTCGCGGAATCAGGAGACTCTTCTTGCGTCAGAATCTGCACATACTCGACAGTCCGATCCCACCACTTCTGCTCGAACGCAAAGGTGCCCTCCCTCACACGCACAAGGTGCGCGATATCCGTGCTCGGGCATCCTGTGACAGCAATAGCCATGCAGGCCGACCATCCCAGGAGAATGTATTCGCCTCGTTTCATTGAGTTTCCTCTTTGTCATGTCCGCAATTGATGAATCGCCAGTGGCAGAGATCCACTGCTGTACGAAGCAGACGAGAGCGGCCCATCCGCTGCCACTGAGGTTATTATACTGGGAGACTTCGTATCCGCAAGAGTCCGTCACGGAAAAGGGCGTGGTTACACGAACAGGTCGCGACGGCGCCAGACCAGGGCGCCGAGGGCGGCGGCGGCCAGGGCGATGGCGGCGAGGATCGCCATGTTGCGGACGGGCCAGCCCAGCCAGAGGTTGGAATAGTAGATCAGGTAGAACAGCGTCGCACGCCGGAGGAATTGCATCGCGGGCCACCATTGGGCCACGATGACGATGAAGTAGTTGATCGTCAGGAAGGCGACGGAGACGCCGACGGCGCAGTAGAGCCGCCGGAACGTGGCAGCGAACAGCAGCGCGAAGGCCCCGAACGTGGCGGCCAGCAGGCCGGCGGTGGTGGCGATGCGGAAGAACAGGTACAGATCGATCGGCTCGCTGAACTGGTACAGCCGCACCGACGCTGCCGTACCGGCGAACATGACCAAGTCCAGACCGAACAGGCCGACGAGTGTCACGATCGCCGCACAGAGGTACACGTGCGTCTTGGCAACGGGCCGGCTGAGGATCAGCTCCATCGTGCCCTTCTGCACCTCGGCTGTGAGCAGGCCCGCCGGCACGCCCACCGCGTACAGCATGTGCAGGAACAGGACGAACGGGTGCTGGTAGCCGATGGTCAGCAGGGCCGTCATGCTGCCGGAGTCGAGCAGGTCGCCGCCCAGGGCGCTCTTGACGATCGACGGAAGCAGGTTGAGAAAGGCCAGGAACGTGCGGACGTTGTGGTTGTCGTG
>JAAYBV010000022.1 GCA_012744475.1 Phycisphaerae bacterium | reverse complement strand
GCAGTACACGGCCGATCCGTACTTCGCCGGCTCGCTGGACGAGTTCCAGATCTACACGCGGGCGTTGTCGGTCGGCGAGGTCCGCTACCTGGCGGGCGACCGGTAACAGTTATCCGGACCCGGCGTGCCCGGACCCAACCGGGCACGACCATGGAATGATGCTGCGGGGCCTGTAATCCCGATACCCATCGGGGTTGCAGGCCCCGTCTCTATGGGGTCAGACGGTGGTGGCGGACCTGGCTGGGTGGCTGTCCACCTCGGTCCTTCAGGCGGGCCTGTCTCCGGTCGATATACCCTCCGGCGCACCGGTGACCGGCAAGACGGCCGGAATTGCCTTGCAGAGCAGCCGTCAAATATGGTACAACCAATACGAACCGGCTGTGAGGGTTTTTGCGTACACGCGACAGGCGTTGAGTCCTGGGATGCTGTAACAATACCAGCCGCTGAGGTGCGGCTGTGCGTTTGGGTCAGGATCGGAGGCCCTGATGATGTGTGTCCAGTTACGCACGTGGTCAGGGGGGGCCATGAGGCGCATTTCTCTGCGTGGGCTGCACGCGCCCTGCGCGGGGGCGGCAACGCGCATCGCTGCCCGGTTGGCGAGAATCCAGGCGGCAATTCAACAGTTCCATGAAATTCGAGGGGGTGTTCCCGACGAAACGGTGGTGGTCGGAGTGTGTCTGTTCCTGCGGGACGATGTGTGCGGTGGAGGGAAACGGTCCGGCGTGTGGTCGGAGCGAACCCGCTATGACCCTGTTTGAAGGAGGACTGTCATGTTCAGAAAGTGCATGTGGCTGACGGCCGCTGTCCTGGTGTCGCTGGCGTTCGCGGGACCGGCGCACGGGCAGTCGGTAAAGATCAACTTCCAGTTGGGCACCGCCGTAACGCCGGAAGGGTATCTGCCCGATTCCGGATTGGCCTACGGCGACCGGGGCAACGGCTGGACCTATGGCTGGAGCCGGGACATCACGGCGGATGCGCGCGAGCGAAACAACGTCGCCTCGCCGGACAAGCGATGGGATACGCTGGTCCACCTCGAAAAGGGAGCGGACGCCGTCTGGGAAATCGCCATCGAGAATGGAGAATACAATCTCTACATCGTTGCCGGCGACCCCGACAACACCGATCAGACCAATACGTTTGACGTGGAGGGAGTGATTATCACCGATACCAACGGACAGGTGGGCAATTTCGACGAGTTCACTCTGACCGTGACGGTGGCGGACGGCCGCCTGACCCTCCAGCCGGCGGCCGGTTCCTCAAACTCGAAGATCTGCTTCATCGATATCATCCTGGCTATCGCGCCGGAGGCGGCACGCTCGCCGAGTCCCGCTAAGGAGGCCGCCGATGTGCCGCGCGACGTTGTGATGAGCTGGGTGCCGGGCGAGGGCGTCTCGGGGCACGATGTCTACTTCGGAACAGACCTCGATGCCGTCAGCAATGCCAGCCGGGCCAATCCGATGGGCGTTCTGGTCAGCCAAGACCAGGCAGCCGCGACATTCGATCCGACCGGCCTGCTCGAATTCGTGACGACCTACTACTGGCGGATCGACGAAGTCCTCACCGCCGGCGGCGTTTTCAAGGGTGACGTCTGGAGCTTCACGACCGAGCCGTTCGCCTACGCCGTCCAGAACATCATCGCGACCGCTTCCAGTTCGGGGGAGAGCGCGGGACCGGAAAACACGATCAACGGTTCCGGACTCAACGAGGCCGACGGGCACTCGATCGAGAGCACCGACATGTGGCTGACCGCGTCCGATGCAGAACAGCCGGCCTGGATCCAGTACGAGTTTGACCGCGTGTACAAGATGTACCAGCTACTGGTCTGGAACTACAACGTGCAGTTCGAGCCGGTGCTGGGCTTCGGGGCCAAGGATGTCACGGTGGAGTACTCCTCGAATGGTGAGGAATGGACCGCGCTGGGCGATGTCGAGTTCGCCGAGGCCGCGGCCGCGGAGAACTATGCGGCCAATACGACAGTGGACATGGCGGGCGTGCCGGCCAAGTACGTCCGGCTGACGATCAACGACAACTGGGGCATGCTGACGCAGATCGGTCTGAGCGAGGTGCGCTTCCTGTACATCCCCGCGCACCCGAGAGAGCCTCAGCCTGCTGCCGGAGCGGCCGACGTAACCGTCGATTCGATTCTGAGCTGGCGCGCCGGGCGCGATGCGACGTCCCATGACGTCTACTTCGGCACGAACCAGGAGGAACTGCCGCTGGCTGGAAGCCCTGCCCAAGCGGCCTTCACGCCGAGCACGCTGGAATTCGGCATGACGTATTACTGGAAGGTGGACGAGGTGGCGGACGACGGCGTCTGGGCCGGCGAGCTGTGGAGCTTCTCGACGCAGGAATACGCATTGGTCGACGGCTTCGAGGACTACACCGACGACATCGAAGCCGGCGAGGCCATCTTCGACACCTGGGTGGACGGCTGGGTCAATCAGACCGGCGCAACGGTAGGCTACATCAACGCGCCGT
>JAAYBV010000021.1 GCA_012744475.1 Phycisphaerae bacterium | reverse complement strand
GCAGTACACGGCCGATCCGTACTTCGCCGGCTCGCTGGACGAGTTCCAGATCTACACGCGGGCGTTGTCGGTCGGCGAGGTCCGCTACCTGGCGGGCGACCGGTAACAGTTATCCGGACCCGGCGTGGCCGGACCCAACCGGACACGACCATGGCAAAATGCTACGGAGCCTGTGACGAACACGTCACAGGCTCCGTCTATTACAGGGGAGTGGTCCGGGCCGGCTTTGTGGAAGGGGCCGATTGTGGTATAATGAGGTTGTCATCAGGATGGGTTTTGTAGAACAGGAGTGGCGATGATCTCAATCCACGTGGCGCCCTCGATTTCGAGGGCGGCGTGCAGGACGAAACGGCAGGTTTTCCTGAATCTGCGGTTGGCGGCGGTGGCGCTCTTGCTGTGCGCCGTTGCTCCCGCAGGGGCCGGGCTGGTTGTCATCAACGAGATTCACTGCAATCCCGACGACGAGAGCGAGCGGGTGGAGTTTGTCGAGCTGCACAACGGCGGCGCGGATGACGCCGATCTGTCCGGCTGGTACTTCGACAAGGGCGTATCATACGTCCTTCCTCAAGGAACCACGCTGCCGGCAGGGGGGTATCTCATCGTCACGGAGAGCCCGGAAGCGGCTCACGCCAAGTGGAGCGTCGGTCGGTTCAGCCTGCCGGCCGATCTTGTGGTGGGACCCTATGAGGGCCGGTTGAGCAACGAGGGGGAGAACCTGGTCTTGTGCAACGCCTCGGGCGAGATCGAAGACGAGGTCGATTACCAGATTGGGTTCCCCTGGCCCACCGTCGGCGACGCGGTTCCGACCAATGCCAGCGGCACCGCCTATTCCATGCAACTGGTGCATCCGCATCTGGACAACCGCATCGCCGGCAACTGGCGTTCGGCAAGTCCCACCCCGACGGCGATGAACCATGCAGTATATTCCGAGAACGTCGGCCCGTACATGGACGAAGTCCGGCACGAGCCCCGGCAGCCGCTGTCCGACCAGCCGGTGACGGTGACGATCAAGGTGACGGACCCCGACGGCGTCATTGGTGTCGCGCTGGAGTACCAGGTGGTCACGCCGGGCAAGTACATCCCCGCGTTCCTCCCGATTTCCCAGGCCGTTCTCGACAACAATCCGGATGCGCCGCCGGCCCCGAATCCTCGGTACCACGACTCCGCCGACTGGATACAGGTCTTCCTGCGCGACGACGGCGCCGATGGCGATGCGGTCGCGGGCGATCACGTCTACACGGCGACGTTGCCCGGCCAGCCGAACCGGACGCTGGTGCGATACCGCATCGAGGCGATGGACCTGCTGGGCAAAGGCGCCATGGCTCCTCGCGCGGACGATGCCGCGCTCAACTTCGCTTACTTCGTCTACAACGGTGTCCCGGACTACGAGGGGTTCTCCTCCGAGATGCTTCAGTCGCTGCCGGTGCACTTGCTTCTGACCCGCAGTGAGGACATGCGCCAGGCCTCGGACGAGGAGATTCCGCAGTACTCGGACGCCGGCTCCAATCTGGCCCGCTTCGTCTACAACTGGTGCGGAACGTTCGTCTACGACGGCGTCGTCTACGACAACATCCGCTACCGCCTGCGTGGAGCCAACGGCCGCTACCTGGGCGGCAACACGAAACGCAGCATGCGGTTCCGCTTCAACCGCGGCCATTACTTCCAGGCCACGGACGCGGAGGGTGAGCCCTATCCCGCGAAGTGGCGGACGCTGACGACGGCCAAGGGTTTCGACAACCGCCTGACTCTGACCTATTCGCTCAACGAGCACATCAACTTCCACCTGTTCAACAAGCTCGGCGTGCCCGCTCCGTACTCGTACTATTTCCACTTTCGCGTGGTGG
>JAAYBV010000105.1 GCA_012744475.1 Phycisphaerae bacterium | reverse complement strand
GGCTTGCCGATGGTGATACGCATGCCGTCGAAGCCATCGGCAAACTCCGCCTTGCTCCGTTTGCCGCTGCCACACAGGGCGCTCCGTGGTGGAAAACGGGCCTTGCCGCGAAATTCGCACAGACACGTGGTTGTGGAGAGGATGCGACCTCGTTGCAGCCGAAGGCGCGATGTGGTAGCATGCCACCCGTGAGTCATTTACGAAATCGAACGGTTTGGAGGATTCCATGAAGTCGCACGTCCGGGGGGCTGTTGCCGCATTGACGGTGGTTCTGCTGGTTGCCTCGATCTCGCACGCGGAGGTTCGGGTCCTGTCCGACCGCACCGACGGGTCGGCGGAGTCTGCGTTCAACAAGGTCCCGTCGCCTTCCCGGAGCGATGCGGCGACGCAGGCGCGTTTCACGGTGGTTGACGGCCGGCCGGACGGCAACGGAGGCGGCGTCGAGAAGCTCCACGATGGCAAGGTCCCGACGGAGGAAGACCAACCGGCCGAGAATTTCTTTTTCCGAGCCGGCACGGACGGCGGACGCCTTCTGGTCGATCTGGGCGACGCCATCGACGTCAAGCAGGTCAACACGTATTCCTGGCATCCCGGCAGCCGCGGGCCTCAGGTGTACGATCTCTACGCCAGCGACGGGAAGGCCGACGGCTTCGATTCTCAGCCCAAGAAGGGGACCGACCCTCAGACGTGCGGGTGGAAGCTCATCGCCAGGGTCGACACGCGTCCCGCAGGAAATGCCGGCGGTGGGCAGTACGGCGTCAGCGTCTGCGAATCGGGCGGCACGCTCGGGGCTTACCGGTATCTCCTGCTGGATGTCTTTCGCACCGAGCAGACGGATGCGTTCGGCAACACGTTCTACAGCGAGATCGATGTGGTCGATCCCACCTCGCCGGTCGTCGTCGCCAAGCCGGTGATCGAGCCGGCCGGAGAAGCACGACGCGAGATCGTCGACATCGAGGGCGGCAAGTACCAGATCACGATCGACACCACCGAGACACCTGACCTGAGCAAGTGGGCGCACGATGAACTGGCGCCCGTCGTGAAGCAGTGGTACCCCAAGCTGGTTGCCATGCTGCCCAGCGATGGATACGAGGCGCCCACGCGCGTCACCATCACGTTCAGCGCCGACATGCAGGGCGTCGCCGCCACTGGCGGAACGCGGGTTCGCTGTGCGGCGCGCTGGTTCCGGGGCCAGTTGCAGGGCGAGGCCAAGGGGGCCATCGTGCACGAGCTGGTGCACGTCGTGCAGAACTACGGCCGGGCCCGACGGGGCAACCCCGACGCCGCCCGCACGCCGGGGTGGCTGGTGGAGGGCATCTGCGACTACATCCGCTGGTTCCTGTACGAGCCCCATGCGCATGGCGCCCAGATCACCAGCCGGAACGTCGAGCGGGCCCGCTACGACGGCAACTACCGCATCAGCGGAAACTTCCTGAACTGGGTTACCGCCACATACGATCGCGACATCGTTCGAAAGCTCAACGCCGCCGCACGCGAGGGACGGTATAGCGAAGACCTCTGGAAAGAATACACGGGCAAGACCGTGCAGGAGTTGGGAGACGAATGGAAGGCCGCCATGGTGGCGAACGCTGCTGCCGAGGCCGCGGGCCCCGCGCCGAACACGCTGACGGAGGAGGAGAAAGCCGCCGGGTGGAAGCTCCTGTTTAACGGCGAGAATCTGGACGGGTGGCACAACTTCAAGAGCCGGAGCATCCGTCCGGGCTGGCAGGTGCGCGGTGGGGCATTGGTCTGCGCCGACCCGCACAACGCCGGCGACCTTTGCACGGATGAGAAATACGACTGGTTCGAGCTGCAGCTCGATTACGACATCAGTCCCGCCGGCAACAGCGGGATCATGTACCATGTCACCGACGAAGGGAATGCCGCCTGGGCGACAGGTCCTGAGTTTCAGCTTGAGGACAACAGGGAGGCCGCCGATCCGGTGCGGTGCGGCTGGCTATATGCCCTCTATCAGCCTCCAACCGACTCCGCCACGGGCAAGCCGCTCGACGCCACGAAGCCGCCAGGGCAGTGGAATCACGTCCGGCTGCTTGTGACGGGCGAGAAGTGCGTGCACGAGATCAACGGTGTCCCGTACTTCGAGTACGTTCTGGGCAGCGACGACTTCAACAATCGGGTGGCCCGCAGCAAGTTCGGGCGGATGCCTCTGTTCGCCAGGTCGAACACCGGCTACATCACGCTTCAGGGCGACCACGGGCAGGTGAGCTTCCGCAACGTCAAGATCCGTCCCATCGGGCCTGCGAAATAGCCGGTCTACACCGGATGGGATGATCCCGGGAGTTCCGCAAGGGCAGAAGACCACCCAGAGGTGCTCTTGGGTTGTTGGATGGTGACAGCGGGAGGATCGCGCCTGGGCGGAAGCGTCGAGCCCGGCAGGGCTCGATCAGCCGTTTCTCTTCTCCCGCTTGGCCTGCCTCTTCTCTTTGGCGGTCTTCTGCGGTGGTTTCTTCTTCTCTTTCCTGGTGTCCCGGGACTTTGCCATGCCTGTGATCTCCTCTGGCTGCACGAACCACGAAAAAAAGAAGCGGTAACAGAGGGCTGCTACCGCTGCAAAGATGGTGAATGATTGTATAGGAACGTTTACGCGTCGCGAGCCTCAACTCCCCGAAAGCCCTTGCCTCGGTCCGTTGCAAGCTCGTTCGACATGGCTCTCTTGCACCGAACGCCCTATTCTTGCCATTGGGCAGTATCGGGAAAGGGGAGCGGAAAACTTTAGGGAATTTCAGCCTCCCGACCGAGAAAAACAGAAACATCAGGTCTCCCGACCGCCTTCGGGCGGTCGGCGGGCCCGGGACAGGCCATCCGACGCGGAGATTCTCCCTGGCGTCAAAATCTGCTGTGGTTGTTGTTGTGGCCCTCATCCGACGGTAGAATAAGGAGTTGAGCACATCTCTGGAATCTGGCCGTAGAGCAACCGGGCCTGGTTACGCATGGGGCGCCGGGGCATTCGATAGCAGCGTTGAGGCGTGATATTGAAAGGGCCCGCACATGTTCAGGCGTAACGGATTCACACTGATCGAGTTGCTCGTTGTGATCGCGGTCATTGCGATCCTCATGGCGATCCTGATGCCGGCCCTGAAAATCGCCCGCGAGCAGGCCCGGGGCATCAACTGTCTGGCAAACCAGCGGTCCTTGGCGCAGGCGTATATCATGTACGCCGACGACAACGACGGCTCGGTTTGCGGAGGATGGGCCCGACACGACGATGCAGGCGGGGTGCCCCCGTGGGTAAGACCGCCGGGCGACATCAGCGCCAGCGGCGCCTACAGCATCGTCACCGGCGCCGTGACGCTCGAACAGCGGTATAACGGCTTGCGGGCGGGGGCTCTGTATCGTTACGTCAATGAGTTCGACGTCTACCATTGCCCCGGTGACAATCGCAAGAACATGGGTACCAGCCTGGGCAATGGCCTGGAGTTCCGGATCTTCCGCAGTTACTCGCTGTCCGACTATATGCGTGGCACGGACCCAGCCGATCCGAAGAAGCTGCTCACCTTCAAGGACCAGGCCAACAAGATGCTCTTCGTCGAGGAAATCTACGACGGCTCGGCGGGCAACTTCAATCACGACGGCTGGTCGTACACCCCATACTCTGGGAGCATGTGGGACCCGCTGGGCATCTTCCACAGCGACGCCTGCACGTTCAGCTTCATGGATGGGCACGCCGAACGCAAGAAATGGCAGGACAAGCGGACCATCATCTTTTGCAGGAGCCGAGGCGAGGCAGCCGCCCAGGGATTCGGCAAGAACCAAATATTCAACCCACCGAACGTGGACCTCGACTGGCTCGATGCGCACTATCCGGGAAAGACCCATCAAGCCACCGGCAACTGAGACGATCTGGAGCCGTTCCTCCTGTGGCGGAGCGCCTCGGGGGTGCACTTGATGTTTGTAGGTAAGCCTTCACCGGAGGCTGCAATCGACTTTGTCATTCCGACCGGAGCGCAGCGTAGTGGAGGAATCTGGCTGCGAAGGGGCTATTGCCTTATCCTCGGCCAGATTTCTCCGTGCGGGCTTCGCCCTTGGTCGAAATGACATCCGCCACGCTCTCCG
>JAAYBV010000104.1 GCA_012744475.1 Phycisphaerae bacterium | reverse complement strand
TGGGGATGGATCGCCTCGCAGAGGCCTTTCCGTACGGATGCGCCACTCCCATTCGCCATCCCCAAAGCTCCGTTGCACTACGCTTTGAGGCTGCCACCCACATGCCACGATATTTTCACACACACGGCACCAAGGGTTTCTGCTTGAAGTGTGAGTCTCGTTCGGTAAGATGGCCTGCCTTGTGGTTGGGGGTGCATGCGTCGACCGAATAAAGCGGAGCTGGTCTTTATGGGTGCAGAAGCAGGCAGACGTACAATTCTGGTGGCGACGACGAATGCGGGGAAGGTTCGGGAGTTGCAGGCGATGCTGGGCTGGGTGGTGGCGTGGAAGATGCTGGCGGATTTTCCCGGCGTCGGCGAGGTCGAGGAGGACGGCGCGACGTTTGCGGAGAACGCCCGCAAGAAAGCGACCGAGTACGCCCGCGCGACGGGGCTCTGGACGCTGGCGGATGATTCAGGTCTGGTGGTCGATGCGCTGGGCGGCGCCCCCGGCGTCCAGTCGGCGCGGTTTTCGGGCGACGTTCCGCCGGGGACCAGCCGGAAGGAAATCGACCGGCGGAACATCGCCAAGCTCCTCGGACTGCTCGAAGGCGTGCCCCAGGACAAGCGGACGGCGCGATTCGTGTGCCATCTGTGCCTGGCCAGCCCCGAGAAGGTGCTTGCCGAGACGAAGGGTACGGTCGAAGGAATCATCGTTGACGAACCCGCCGGCGAGAACGGCTTCGGCTACGACCCGGTCTTTTTCGTCCCGGCCCTGGGACAGACCGTCGCCCAACTGCCCGACGGCCAGAAGAACGCCATCAGCCATCGCGGCAACGCCATCCGCAAGCTCATTCCGCTTCTGGACGAACTTCTCGCAGGTTTGCTTTCTCAAGACAACCATTGACGAAGGGCCAACGAACGAGTAAACTATAGGTTTTGGCGGGTGATTGGAACGTTTCTCTTGAACAGAAGTGTCAACCTCTCTCGAGAGGCATGAGGGTCATGTCTGAACCATTATCTGAGTTGGATGGGAACGAGGTCTTTTCTGAGAAGAAGGAGGAGTGTGGGCTGTTCGGCATCTTCGGCGACCCCGATGCGGTGCAGAAGACCTATTATGGCCTGCACAGCCTCCAGCATCGCGGGCAGGAGGCGGCCGGCATCGCCTCCAGCGACGGCGAGTTCATCCAGTGCTACAAGGGAATGGGGAACGTCTCTCGCGTATTCCGCGCCGGGTCAGGGGTTCTGGAGAAACTGGCGAATTCGATGGCGATCGGCCACGTGCGGTACTCGACCGCCGGTTCTTCCACGGTCGACAACAGCCAGCCCCTGCTGGCGGAGTATTCGCGGGGCCAGGTAGCTGTCGCGCACAACGGCAACCTGATCAACGCGGGGCTTTTGCGCGACGAATACGAGGCCTATGGGAGCATATTCAAGTGCACCAGCGACACGGAAATCATCGTGCATCTGCTGGCCAAGCCGACGCACCAGAACAAGCCGGACCCACTGGGCCACGTCCTCAACCACCTCCAGGGCGCCTATTCGCTGCTGTTCATGTTTGCCGACCACATCATCGCCGCCCGCGATCCGTATGGCGTCAAACCACTGAGCATCGGGCGGACGGAGAAAGGCGTCTTCGTCGTTGCCAGCGAAAGCTGCGCATTCGACGCGATCGGCGCCGCGTTCGTCCGCGACGTCGAACCAGGCGAGATCGTTCAGCTCGACGCCAAGGGTCTGCACAGCCGGTTCTTCGTCCGGCGTGGCGACATCACGCCGGCGCACTGCATCTTCGAGCACGTCTACTTCGCCAAGCAAAACTCGTGCATCTACGGCGAGAACGTGCACGAGCTGCGAAAGAAGTTGGGCCGCCAACTGGCCAGGGAACATGCCGTCGACGCTGACGTGGTGATCCCGGTGCCCGATTCCGGCACCTCCGCGGCGATCGGCTATGCCGAGCAGAGCGGCATCCCATTCGATATGGGCTTCGTCCGCAGCCACTACATCGGTCGCACGTTCATCTCGCCCGAGCAGAAAATGCGCGAGGTGGAGGTGCGCCTGAAACTGGCGGTCATCAAGGAAGTCGTCGCGGGCAAACGGGTGGTGGTGGTGGACGATTCGATCGTGCGCGGCACCACGACGCGCGGCAAGATCCGGACGCTGCGCGAGGCGGGCGCGACCGAGATCCACATGCGGGTCAGTTGCCCGCCCATCCGCCATCCCTGCTACTACGGCATCGATTTTCCCACGAAAGAAGAACTCCTGGCGAACAACCGGGATCTGGACGAGATCAGGAAGTTCCTCGAAGTCGACAGCGTCGGATACCTGTCCCTGGAGGGGATGCTCTCGTGTGCGGCTCTGCCGGGGGATCACTATTGCACGGCCTGCTGGAGCGGAAAGTACCGGATTCCGATCGACATCGCCTTGAACAAGTTCACGATGGAACATTATCAGATGACCATGTTCGAGGGCTTTTCCGCTACCCATGAGTAAATACGTGAGCTACCAGCAGGCGGGCGTGAATATCGACGCCAACGACGAGATGGTCGAGCGGATCCAGTCCAGCCTGACCAGCACGTACGGGCCGAGAGTGATCGCGCTGCCGGGCGGTTTTGCCGGACTGTTTCGTCTCGACTACGACGAGAAGCTGTTCAAGAAGAACTACAAGAACCCGGTGCTGGTCGCCTGCACCGACGGCGTCGGCAGCAAGGTGCAACTGGCGGCCAAGGCCAGGAAGTTCGACACGGTCGGCATCGACCTGGTGGCGATGAGCGTCAACGACATGCTCGTGCTCGGGGCCGAGCCGCTGTTCTTCCTCGATTACGTGGCGCTGCACACGCTGGAGCCGGCGCTGGTGGCCGAGCTGGTCAAGGGGATCGCCGCCGGCTGCCGCATGGCGGATTGCGCCCTGCTGGGCGGCGAGACCGCCGAGATGCCCGACACCTATCGCAAGGGCGATTTCGATCTGGCCGGCTTTGCGGTGGGCGTGGTCGAGCGGGATAAGACCATCGCCGGTACCCATGTGCGGCCGGGCGACGTGATCCTGGGGCTGCGCTCCAGCGGCCTGCACAGCAATGGATATGCCCTCGCGCGCAGGATCTGCTTCAAGCAGGCCCGCCTCAAGATGACCGATGTCCTCGACGAACTCGACGGCACCACCATTGGCGAAGCCCTGCTGACGCCGACGCGGATCTACGTTCAGCCGATCGTCAAGCTGCTGACTAAGTACAGAGTCAAGCGCGTCGTGCACGCGATGGCCCACATCACCGGCGGCGGCCTCGTCGGCAACGTCCCGCGCGTCCTGCCGAAGGACTGCAACGCGGTGATCAGGAAGTCGAGCTGGCCGAGGCCGAAGATCTTCCCGTTCCTGCAGAAGACCGGGCCGGTTGAGGAGGCGGAGATGTTCCGCGTCTTCAACATGGGGATCGGTTACGTGCTGATCGTCGCGGCCGATTTCGCCGACTCGATCGCCAGAAGTCTCCAGCGATGGGGAGAGAAGGTCAACCGGATCGGGACCGTCACCGCCGGGAGCGGAAAGGTCGTTCTGAAGAACTGACAGGCGCGATGCCTTGAAGAGACAAGCGACTCTCACTCTTGACGTTTGCCGCAGTGCCCGGGACATGGATGGTCATGTCTTGAGAACGGCCGGCGCCCCGGCGGAGGCGAAACGCTGACCATGTCACGACGCGAGCAGAACCTGATCTGGCCGGCGGTTGCCGCGATCGTCTACGTCGTGTTCGCGGTCTATCTGTATCGTCCGCACAGCAGCGGGTTCGCGCCGGAACAGTGGCTGCTGCCCATCGGCGTGTGCGTGGCGGCGGGCGGCTGCTTCCTGCTGAGCCGGCGGTGGGTGGTCGGTTTCTCGGGGTCGTTCCTGGCGGGACTGGTCTACGGCTTCGGGCCGTTCGTGCTGTCTCTGGCGCGGTTCCATGAGACGGCGGTCCTTCTGGCCGCAGGCATCCCCTGGCTGTTCATGCCGGCCGCTTACCTGGGTCGCAAACGTGGCGGCGCGGTGACAGCCCTGCTGTCACTGCTGCCCTTTCTCGCGGTGGTGCTGTTCTTCCGCGTCAGCGCAGGGGAAGACTACCGCCTGTTCGCCGCACCCGTCCAGGCAGCGCCCAAACCGGCCGATCTGTTCGGCTTCGTCGCGCCGCTGGTAATGGTCACTCGCACAACCGCTCTGCCCGGTCTGTATCATGTCCCTGTCGCGGCCCTGATCTTCGGTCTGGCGATGATGTTCCGCGCCCGCCGCTATGGTATCTTGCTGATCCTGGTCTGTGGTTTCGCTCTGGCGTTCAGCCGGTCGTTTCTGGCGCCCGCCCAGGTCGCGTGGCTGGGGATCAGCCCGACCCTCTGGCTGAGTATCCCGCTGGTATGCCTGTCGGTGCTGGCGGGCGTCGGGCTTCAGGGTCTGCTCGAAGCGAGTTACTCCGACGGCAAGTGGGTGCTGGCCAGCGCGATGGTCCTGGGCGTCCTGGCCATCGCGCTGCTCATGCTGGCGGCTCAGTACTTCCAGACGGTCTTCGGCCTGGGGGATGGCTACGCGCGTCTGTTTGTCGAGACGGCCAAGATGTACTTGGTCGCCGCGATCGCCGTGGTGGTGATCTTCACGATGACGCGCCAGAAGCTGCGCCTGCCGCGGCTGCGATGGCT
Source organism: Phycisphaerae bacterium (assembly GCA_012744475.1). Taxonomy (GTDB): domain Bacteria; phylum Planctomycetota; class Phycisphaerae; order Sedimentisphaerales; family Anaerobacaceae; genus Anaerobaca. The sequence goes on along the minus strand of JAAYBV010000104.1, from coordinate 5,915 downwards.
CGTCCTTTACGCGGTCATCGCCATCGACGTCTTCCTCAGCGCCCAATACATCGTCGACAAGACCCTGTGAAACGCTCGCCCGAAGGCGGGTGCACTTGATGTTTGTAGGTAGACCTTTACGGGGGGTTGCAGTCGACTTTGTCATTCCGACCGGAGCGCAGCGTAGTGGAGGAATCTGGCTGCGAAGGGGCTATTGCCTTATCCTCGGCCAGATTTCTCCGTGCGGGCTTCGCCCTTAGTCGAAATGACATCCGCCACGCTCTCCGAGATGACAGCCCCCCTTCCTGGCCTCGGCAGGAACCTGCCTACAAACACGCAGTGCACCCGCCGAGAGGCGGCGAACAGGATTAGCTGGCGATGGAGTCTGCGAGTTGCCGATACAGCGAATGGGGGCTTGGGAGCTGTTCGGAGGCCAATATGAGAATCGCGGCGTACGTGGTGCTTGGCTCGCTGCTTCTCGCCAGTGCGCCGGCGCAGGGCAAGGCCCGAACCATCCATGTCTTGGTGGCTTTGTGTGACAACGAGCATCAGGGGATTGTGCCCGTGCCGAAGGCGCTGGGCAACGGAGACGACCCGGCGAACAACCTGTACTGGGGCGCGATGTACGGCACGAAATCGTTCCTGAAGCGCAGCGGCAACTGGACGCTTGTAGCGACCGAGAAGAAGCCGACCGAGACGATTCTCGAGCGGGTCGTCTTCAAACATGCGTCGTCGGACGCCTATCTTGTGGCCGATGCCTATCGGGGCCGCGAGATCAAGAAGGCCGTCCGGGATTTCCTCGATGCGGCCGCCGGGAGGAGCGCAGCGACGCTGCCTCACGGAGCCGATGTGCTCGGCCTCCACGGCGCCGCGGACCTCGTCGTCTACGTCGGGCACAATGGCCTGATGGACTTCAACGTCGCCCAGCCGCAGCGCGAGCCCAACGCAGGGCCAAGACAGGCCATCGTCCTGGCCTGCAAGAGCAAGCCCTATTTCCAGCCGCGTCTGACGCAGCTTCAGTGCCGCTCGGTCCTTCTGACCACGGGCTTCATGGCCCCCGAGGCGTACACACTCGATGCGGCCGTCGCAAGCTGGCTCGCGCAGGGATCCGCCGCACAAATCACGGACCGCGCCGCCCGCGCCTACCACAAGTACCAGAAATGCGGCCTGATCGCCGCCCGCCGCCTGTTCTACGCCGACGAATAGCCCGTGCCATGGAGAGCGTGGCGCCTATACGGACCGAACCCAGTTCCAGATGATTCTGGTATGGTTGATCCAGCAGTCGTGGAGATTGTTCGACAGTACCTGCGGAACATCGCTGGGCAGGGCATCCTGCCGGGCATGGGTGTGATCTTCGGCTCCTACGCGTCCGGTCATCCGGGCCGGTGGAGCGACATTGATCTGCTGGTGGTCTCGCCCACGTTCGACGGTGCGCATTCGCGGGATGCGATCAACTGTCTGTGGCGTGTCGGCGCACGTACCGACAGCCGGATCGAGCCGATCCCCTGCGGCCAGCGCCAATGGGTCGAAGATGCCGCTACCTCCATCATCGAGATCACCCGTCGCGAGGGCATCCAGGTCCTCCCCGACGACAGCGCGTAGACCACAGACGCATAGGTTCAGAGATTGTCATAGGCTACGTTTTCGTCTTGCTGAAATGACATTCTCTCAGATGCAGGCGCGTCCGGCCCTAGGAGAAGATTTCGCGGTCGACCTGGCCGAGGTAGAAGCGGGCGTCGTTTCGCATGAAGTTCAGGACGGCGTCGAGCTGTTGGCCGATGAACTGCGAATCGTTGCCGACGACGGCGATGCCGATCACGGCGCTGGTCTTGTTGTCCTGGTGGTCGACCTCGGAGACCGAGACGTTGAAGCGGCTCTGGAGCCGGCCGATCACGCTCTTGACGATGCTGCGTTTCTCCTTGAGCGAGCCGATCCCGTGCATGTACATCTGAGCGGTCATCGTTCCGACCAGCATGGTTTGCCTCCGGCGCGATCCGGGGTGGCGGCGATCCCGATCGACATCAGGATTTGCCGACGGTGCTCCATCTATTCAGGACCAGCCATCGGCAACCGAAAAGGTTGCCGCTGCCACACGTTCGCCTGCATTTCCGACGGAACGCAGGATAGCAGGGGGGCTGGCGGCGGTCAACCAAGGGGAAGGACCCCAAAGCAGGGAAACTCGAACCTCGAAGCACGAAATCCGAAACAAATCCAACGAAGATCAAAGAGCAAGAAGCAAACATGAAAACAGCGGAATCCGCCTTCGGCGGATGACTTCCTCATTCCTGCATTTTGCGTTTTGATATTTGCTTTGATCGTCGATATTCGGATTTCCTGTTTCGGATTTCGGATTCCTGCGGTCTGGGGGCACAACTCTGCTCGGGGCGGAGGGAATTTTAGGCAGGTCGGCGGGGCTTGCTGGGGTTTGGACGGATGGGTATAATGCCGGCTTATGTTCCCCTAAGGAAAGATGATTATGGGCGATAAGTTTGTCAGGGCGATCTTCCCCGGCTCGTTCGATCCGATCACCAACGGTCATATGGACGTGGTCCGTCGGGGCATGAAGTTGTTCGACGAGTTGATCATCGCGGTCGGCCGCAGCCCGATCAAGAACCAGCTTTTCACCCCCGCCGAGCGGGTTGAGATGATCGCCGAACTGATCGAAGGTCTGCCGGGCGTCTCGGTCGAGAGTTTCGAGGGTCTGACGGTGGAATACGCCACCCGCCGGCAGGCGTCGGTCATCCTGCGAGGCCTGCGCAGCCTCACCGACGTGCAATACGAATTCCAGTTGGCCATGACCAACCGCGCCGTCACGGGCATCGAGACGATTTTCATCATGACCAGCGAGCAGTACGGATTCACCAGCTCGACGCTGATCCGCGAAATCGCCTCGCTGGGCGGCGACCTGTCGAACCTGATCCCGGCCAGCGTACACAAGCGCCTGGAGGGCCGCTTCAGCAAACTCAGAGGCAGCCACAAGTAACGGCGCCGCTCACCAATGAGACCGACCCGGCAGAGAAACCGGCGCGTCGGTCCGAGCGTGATAACCATCCGGAGAGGGCGTAACCTGCTTGTGTTCGGAGGCGGAAATTGACGATATACTCACAGACGGCTTTGGTGTAGTATGGATGGTGAAATCGCGGTGTTCTGCGGCCGATGCGTAGATCGACCGTCGATGGATTTCCGCGCGACAAGAAGAGGATTCACGGCTACCTATGCAGTGCCAGGTGTGTAACAAACGAACGGCAACCATCCACCTGACGGAGATCACCGACGGCGTGCGGCACGAGATGCACATCTGCGAGCAGTGCGCCGCCGAGCAGGGGATCGCCGCGCAGAGCCAGATGTCGATCAACGACCTGCTGAGCAACCTGCTCGCTTCGCAGCCCTCGGACGATGAGCTGCTGGGCGGGGGCGACGAGGTGTCGGCCTGTCCCAACTGCGGGTTCACGCTCGACCGCCTTCAGAAGGAGGGAACCCTCGGTTGCCCGCACGATTACGAGGTCTTCCAGCATTCTCTTCTGCCTCTGATCCAGCACGCCCACAACGGCAGCACCACGCATTGCGGCAAGGTCCCGTCGAAGGTGCCGCACGATACGAAGAAGCTGGTGGAGCTGTCAAGTTTGCGCCAGGAACTGGAGCGGGCCATCCGCGAAGAGGACTACGAGCGAGCCGCCGAACTGCGCGACCGGATGAAGCAGCAGGAGTAGCACGAGATTCGACCCTCTGGGATGCAGGGGTTCACGGGTGATTGCCATGAAGCTTACGGATATCAGCAACGACATCAACGACTGGTTCAGCGGTTCCGGCCCGCTGGCGGACATCGTCGTCTCGTCACGGATTCGCCTGGCGCGAAACCTGGCAGGCCACAAGTTCCTGCACAGTTGCTCGATCGAGGAAAAGTCCAAGATCCTCGAGCAGCTCAAAGCCGTTCTGATGTCGCTGGATCTGGGGGATGAGGTCTTCTATTTCAGCGTGGACCAGGCGCCGGCGCTGAGCCGCAGCTTCCTGGTCGAGCGTCACCTGATCAGCCGGCACCACGCGATGGCGAAGGGGCCGCGAGGAGTGGTCATCGCACGCCGCGAGTTCTTCACCGCCATGATCAACGAAGAGGATCACCTGCGCCTCCAGGTGCTCATGCCCGGCTGCCAGCTCTCCGCGTGTGTCGAGCAGATCGACCGGATCGACAATGACGTCGAGAAGCACGTGGACTATGCATTCAACCCGCGTTTCGGCTACCTGACCGCCTGCCCGACGAATCTCGGCACCGGGATCCGCGTCTCCGTGATGCTTCACATGCCCGCGCTGAAGATGACCGGGCAGATCGAGAAGTTCCTCGCGGCCGCCAAGGACATGAACCTGGCGGTGCGCGGCCTGTTTGGCGAAGGCAGCGAGGCGACGAGCGATCTGTATCAGATCTCCAACCAGGTCACGCTGGGCGTCAGCGAGCGGTCCATCGTGTCCAATTTCGAGAGTTCGATCATCCCGGAGATGGTGGAATACGAGAAGATCGCGCGCCGACAACTGCTGGCCAAACAGGTGGACATCCTCGACGACAAGATCGCGCGGGCAACGGCGCTGCTTCAGAACGCCAACCTCATCAGCTCGCAGGAGGCATTGTCTCTGCTGAGCCACCTGCGGCTTGGCTTGAACATGCGGGAGCACATGCAGGCCTCGACGCCGGCTATCGACCGGCTCTGCGCGCTGAAGAATCAGAACGCAGGGGCCGACCCCGACCGGGGCCTGTCCATCCGCACGATCAACCGCCTGTTCATGCTGACCCTTCCGGCACACCTGCAACTGAACTACGGTAAGTCGCTCGACGCCGCCCATCGCGATGCCCTGCGGGCCAAGATCATCCGGCAGGCGCTGCACCAGCCGACGTAAGCGCGGCCGCAAGGTGCTGGGGGCCGGCAGCGGAGAGCCGGGCGTAGCGGTGTCTCAGTACTCGTTGTTGAGCAAGCGGATCAGCTCGTCCGGGACGTAATCGCTGGCGAAGACGAGGATGTCGTTGACTTCCGCCTTCGTCAGGTCGGCGGCAATCTGCTGGTTGTTGATATCGACGTTGACGATGATCCCGTACTTCATGTCCTCGGCGGGTACCGCCTCGTTCCGTCGGACCGCGCGTTGGAGATACGTCGGGCGGATCTCGATGTTCACGTTCTTGCCCTCCGCAGGCGCCTCCATGAAGATGCGGAGGTTCTTCGCTTTCTGCCGCCAGAGGTCGTGCTTGAGGCTGCTGGCGACGACGTCGAGCGAGGGGACGTAGCCCGTGTCGAAGACGAACTCGTGGACGACGCCCACGCGCGGGACGGTTCGCTCGCCGAATCGCGTCCGCAGTTCGTCGAAGGCCTTGCGGAAGATCTTGTCCTTGTCGGGAATGCTCAGCTCGTGCGGCCGGTCGATGAAGAGCCGCTCGGGAAACGTGAAGACCGGACCGCGAGGGGTCAGCACGAACGTGGGCAGCTCGACCCGCTTGGTGTTGGGCAGGATGAAGGTCCGCTGGACCCGCAGCTCGCGCGGGCCCGACAGCAGCGTCTCGAAGACCTCGGGGAACTGCTCGACGAGCCAGTTGCCGTAGTCCTGGAGCTTCGTGCGGTCCTGCTCGGGCGAGATGGCCGGCCGGATGTCCACGCCGTACTTGACGATGTGCTGCGAAACGCTCTCTGACGCAAACTGATAGTTCATGTTCCCCTCTGTGCCAAAACCATGTCCCGCAGAGTGTACCGACGGAACCATCCCCCGTCAAAGAAAAGCTTCCTCATTGCGTCACGCGGGGTGCACGGCGTGTTTGTAGGTAGGTTCCTGCCGAGGCCAGGAAGGGGGCTGTCATCTCGGAGAGCGTGGCGGATGTCATTTCGACTAAGGGCGAAGCCCGCGCGGAGAAATCTGGCCGAGGATAAGGCAATAGCCCCTTCGCCGCCAGATTCCTCCAC
>JAAYBV010000103.1 GCA_012744475.1 Phycisphaerae bacterium | reverse complement strand
CGAGGCCAGGAAGGGGGCTGTCATCTCGGAGAGCGTGGCGGATGTCATTTCGACTAAGGGCGAAGCCCGCGCGGAGAAATCTGGCCGAGGATAAGGCAATAGCCCCTTCGCCGCCAGATTCCTCCACAACGCTGCGCTCCGGTCGGAATGACAAGGTCGACTGCAACCCCCCGTGAAGGTCTACCTACAAACACCAAGTGCACCCGCCGGGAGGTGTCCGTGCACGTTTTCGGGCATTGCCACCGATGAGTCGTTGAAGCGTCTGGGTGGCAGCCTCAAGTCCGCAGGACTTGGGGATGGCGGAGAGCACCACTGCCTCTTGATACTCAGACCGAAATCGTGTCAGCCATCCCCAAGGCTCCGCCTTGAGGCTGCCACACGGTTGCCAGGATGTTTTCACACACAGGCCGGGAGATCCGCCGAGGGGCCGCTGGCTGTTTGCTGAGGTTGTTGACGTCGTCGTGCCCGTCAGACCGTGCCGACCTTCAAGGGATGTTCGTCGCCGACTGCGCGCGATTGGCCGGCCGTGGCGGCCACGCGGACGTTCTTCCGGCTCGCCAGCGGCTGTTTGGAGGCGATGAAGTAGCTGTTCTGGAAGTCGTGGGGCAGTTGACGCATCCGGATGCCGGTGAAGCCGGCGGCCCGCAGCATGTCACAGGCGGTCTGGTGACCCCACATGGCGCCGAGCCCCATGCCACCCTGAGCCAGCGAGACCGGCATGCAGTGCAGACACGAGATCGTGTACAGCAGGGGCCCGGCCGGATGATTGCGGTTCTCGTGCATGTGGCTGGAAGCCGCAATGTCCTGCATGAGAAAGACGCCGTTGGGTTTGAGGGCCTGCGCGATGGCGGCCAGCACCCGGTCGGGCCGGGCCTGATCGTGGATGGCGTCGAACGCCGTGATGAAGTCGTACTGCTCGGGCCACTCGTACACGGTCAGGTCGTGCTGCTCGAATGTCACGTTGGTCAGGCCGTGTCTCTCCGCCTCGGTCCGGCCCGCTTCGATCGCCTCTTCGAGAAGGTCGTACCCTGTGAAGCGGCTGTGGGGGAACTCGCGGGCCATCCGGTTCAGCGCCCGTCCGCTCCCACACCCGACGTCGAGGACGGAGATGCCGTATCGCAACGCGTCGACCAGACCCGGCACCAGAGGCAGGATGTGGTCGATCAGCACAGCCACGACCGTTTGACCGCTGTCTTCGGCCATCACCTCATTGAAGCGCTTGTACCGTGCATACGACAGGCCGCCTCCCCTGCGGAAGCACTCGAGAATCTCGTCCTCGACCGTGCCCAGCAACGGGATATACTGCGCGAAGACCGCGATGTTATCGGGCGTTGCTTCTCTCGTCAGTGACGCCGCGTGTTCCGGCGGCAGCGAGAACCGCGCTGCGTCCTCGTCGCACTCGATGATCCCGCCGGCGAGCATGGCGCCGAGCCATTCGCGAACGTATCGCTCGTTCAGACCGGCGGCGTCCGCGATTTCCTCGCTGGTCGAAGGAGGCAGGTCGCGCAGAGTGTCGAAGAGTCCTGTGCGGTGCCCCAGAGAGATCATCACGGCCAGGGCGCCGTCGTTCAAGACGTCGAGCAGCCGCCGGGCGAACGCCCCGGACCGCTCTGCATTCAGAAGGGTTGGCTCCATCTCTGACACCTCACATCCATCGGATAACAGAGACTATGAACGATACCTGAGATAGGATCACAATAGTCTTATTCACAGATCCGCACCGTCGTACGAGTGTCTGTGCGAATTTCGCGGCAAGGCCTGTTTTCCAGTACGGAGCGCCATGTGTGGCAGCGGCAAGCGCAGGCTTGCCGATGGTGGTACGCGCGCCGTCGAAGCCATCGGCAAACTCCGCCTTGCTCCGTTTGCCGCTGCCACACGCCTGCCAGG
>JAAYBV010000102.1 GCA_012744475.1 Phycisphaerae bacterium | reverse complement strand
GGCTTGCCGATGGTGATACGCATGCCGTCGAAGCCATCGGCAAACTCCGCCTTGCTCCGTTTGCCGCTGCCACACAGGGCGCTCCGTGGTGGAAAACGGGCCTTGCCGCGAAATTCGCACAGACACCTCCCATTGTCGGGTAGTGCGAAACGCTTGCAGAGCCGGCACGTTTCCGGTACAAACGTCACTGGGATCTTCTGTAGCGGAGAATCTCACGTGCCGGTTCCGGCAGTGGTCAGACAAGCGCCACAAGTGTAGGGACGACAACGATGAAGATTTGGGTCACGTTCAAGAAATGGCTCAGTCGGCGGTTGGCGTCGGGTATGCTGGTCATCGTGCCGCTTGGCGTCACACTTCTGGTCATCGGGTGGCTGTTTCGGCTGGCCGCCGGCCTACTGCGACCGGTCGTCAGCTATGCGACGAGACAAATGGAGCAACACCACTGGATTCAAGCGTTGCCCGAAGGCAAGGCAGACTTGTACGTTTCGCTGTTTGCCATACTGCTGCTGCTGGTGCTGCTGTACTTCATTGGAGGATTAGGCCAGCACCTCATTAGCCGGCGGCTGATCGCGGCCTGGGAGGCCATCTGGCTGAAGATCCCGCTGGCCCGGAGCGTTTACGCGGCCACGAAGCAGGTGATGGAAGCCTTGTCCCAGCCGCAGGGCGCGGCGTTCAAGTCGGTCGTTGTCGTGGATTTCCCCTATCCGGGTCTGAAGGCCGTCGGCTTTCTCACAGGGTACGTGGACGACCCCGCGGGCCGTCGATTCGCCAAAGTCCTGATCCCGACGACCCCGAACCCGACGACAGGCTTTCTGGAACTCTTCCCAGCCGAGACGATCATCGTCACTGACGTTCCGATTGAAGATGGGTTCAAGATGATCATCTCCGGCGGGATCGTTTCTCCGGCCGATCTGCTGGCGCCGAAGCGGGTCCAGGAACGGGACAACGCCACGCCGGAAGCCGCCAAGACGGTGAACGAAGCGACGTGACCCGTCCCCCGCCGGAGGCGCCTTCCGTTTTCACCTCACGGCGAAAGAGACCGTGGACGAAGCGTCGGCCTGTAGCTCGGCACCCCAGAAGTCCAGTGTGCCGTTCGCGATGACGGCGCGGTCGCTGTCAATCGCGCCTTCCAGCCAAGCCTCGATTTGGCGATCGGCAGAGAACAGGCTGATTCCGATGCTGTCGGAGTCGAGCATGCCAAACCAGTCGACCTCCATCACGCTGCCGTCGGCCAGTTTCAGCACGCCGCGACGGCCCTCGAAACGGGCACCGTCAAAGAGGAGAACCAATTCACCGAGGGGCGCTGCCTCGCTGTCATGGACGTCGTAGGTCCGCGTCGTAACGCTCGGTTCCGAACCTGCCATGTCCCGCTGAAGGTAGCCGCGCAGCGTCACGAGCACGTTCACGTAAACATCGAGGTGCGGCAGGTTCGTCGCATCGATGTACGTCAGTTCGTCTTCCTGGGGATCCGTCCCCGCCGGGTTGTCCTCCAGGGCGATGTATTCGAGGGCATCCATGTAGCACGTGATCGCGTCGATCCAATCCTGTCGGGCCTGCCGGATTGACGTCAGATAGGCGTCCGTCTCCTCCACCCGCCGCCCTGCCAGACGCCGGGCCCATTCGATCAGAAGGTTGCCCTCCGGGACTGTCTCGCGAAAGCTGAATCTGTCCGGGATGCCTTCGTAGACATAGGGCTTTCCGTCGCAGGCGATCTGCGCCTCCAGCAAGCCCCTGTAAGCCAGGAACAGACCTCTGAGGATCAGCACGTCGCCGTAATCGATCTCCAGATCGCCGGTCAGTCCCGTTTCTTCGGGGGACATGTACATCACGAACGGCGCGGGCGCGTCCTCGATGGAGTCCAGTTCCGCGATGATCGACTCCAACCGAGGCAGGATCGAGTCATCAAGCACCCGACGCACATGGTTCGGGTCCGCTTCGCGCGGCAGCGGCTCCGGGCCGATCGGCTCATGCAGATTCCTCGACCGGACGCCGTCAAACGCCCTGACGGCCACGCCGACTCCAAACCCGTCGGCCAGATCCAGAAGATCGTCGACCGCCAGGACATCGCCGTGGTCGAGGAACAGTATGGCGGCCTCAGTCATCGCCCGCAGCAGGACCAACTCGCGGTCCGTCCGGCAATCGGGGCAGTTGGGGTCCTCGATTCCAGCATCGAAGATGTCGTAGGCATCGGCCAGACCCGTAGCCGTCCCCTGGCACATGTGCATGCGGCCGGCCAAGGCGTAGTCGTCCGCCGAGAGGGCGGACGCCACAGCGGGCAGGCCGCAGAAGGTCAGAACGATCCAAGCCAAAGTCCGTTTGCCCATCCCTGGTCCCCTTCCATTTCCGAGGAGTTTCCACAGGTCGGCTCGAGCATCATGTTGAAGCGCGCCGCCTGTCCCACGCGTACGGTCCCGTCGCAACTCAGCGAATATCGCCCGGGGGCAACGATGGATTCGTCCCCCACGTCGATCTGTACACAATTGCTCTCCAGGACTGCGTCGGGCGTCGTCATTGTGACATGCCCCCGCAGCACCATCCGAGACGTGTCAGAACGCAGAGTGGCATGCTGGCACCGAACGTGAAACACCGTGCGGTCGGCCCGGCAGATTCTCCAATCCAGTCGCCGAATCCGGACCTCGGTCGTGTTCGCCAGGTCGACCGGCTTCGACCACGCGGTGTCCGATTCCTCCGGCTCGTTGAACAAACCCAGCGGATTGGCACCCGACGCACCCTGCTCGCGTGGAGCCAGCAGAGCGCCAAGATCGCAAGACGCCATACCGTCTGCAAAGAACACTACTCGAACATTCTCGACGTGCACAACCTTGACGCAAGCGGTCTTGAAAACACCCAAACTGGCGTTTTCGGCGCGGAGGTTGTCGAAGGCGATCCGGTAAGCGGGCGCAGAGGCGGACGAGGAGTCTTTCCGCCATGCGGCCACAGCGCCCGTCTCATTGCGTCCGCACGCAGTGGCGTAGTCCACGGGAACCGCCTCGCTGTCCGATCGCTTCAACACGCCTGCGTAGGCACCGACGAGGACAACGCCAGCCAGCCAGAACAGCAGCAGCCGCACCACGTTTCGCCTGCTCAGGAAGTCCGAAAATGTTCCGCCCAGAGTCATTTTCCAATCCATGGATCTGCTCCTATCGTTCTTCCGTCTGTATCGGTTAATCCGCCTGTGTTAATTGAGGTAATCTGGGCAAGCTCAGGATTTTGGCCAAGAAATTCAGGGCAACTTGGTCAGAATGGCCGCGTCTGCTGCATTCCGGCTGCGGTGCTCTTGACATAGGCCTTTTGCAGACCTATACTTGCGCCTTTGGCCACGGCCGCAGCGCCGACGACGGATGCCCTGTTGGCTGGCCGACCTGCACAGAAGGGCTGCCCCCCAAGATGTCAAAGGCGCTCAGAGCGACGTGGCAAAAGCACCAGACGATCCTGGGCAACTTCTTCTCGCTGAGCGTCCTTCAGGTAGCGACGTATCTGGCGCCGCTGATCACGCTGCCGTACCTCGTCCGCGTCCTGGGCCCGTCGCGTTTCGGACTGGTCGAGCTGGCCCATGCCATCGCCGTGTATCTGGTCATCCTGACCGACTACGGATTCAATCTGTCCGCGACGCGGGAGATCTCCTTGTGCCGGAACGATCCGAGGAGGCTGTCGGAGATCTTCTCGGCGGTGATGCTCCTGAAGCTGCTGCTGACCGTCGCGAGCTTCTTCGCCCTGGTGGCGGCGGTCCTCGCCGTGCCCCGACTGCGAGGCGACTGGCCGGTCTACCTGCTGACGTTCGGCACCGTCATCGGGCAGTGCCTGTTCCCGATCTGGCTGTTTCAGGGCCTCGAACGGATGAAGTACACCGCCATCCTGACGATTCTCTCGAAGCTGGCGATCACCGTCGCGATCTTCGCGTTCATCCGACAGAGCGATCATTACGTCTACGTTCCGGTAGTACAGTCCGTCGGGACAATCGCCATGGGCGTCGCCGGGCTGCTCGTGGCCCTGCGCGAGTTCCCCGTTCGCTTTGCCCTGCCGTCGCGAGCCCTCCTGAGACAGGAGCTTGCCGAGGGCTGGCATTTGTTCGTCTCCAAGATGTCGATCACGCTGTACACCACGAGCAACATCGTCATCCTGGGGCTGTTCACGAACAACACGTTCGTCGCGTACTATGTCGCCGGCGAGAAGATCGTGCGAGCGATCCAGGGACTCCAGTTGCCCCTTTCGCAGGCGGTGTACCCGTATGTCGGCAAGCTGGCGTCCGAATCGAAAGAGGCGGCCCTGGCGTTCACGGCGCGCATGACCGAGATCGTGGGCGTCGTCACGCTGGTCCTGTCGGTGGGGCTGTTCTTCGCGGCCGGACCGCTCAGCCGGCTGATCCTGGGCGAGCAGTTCGGCGCCAGCGTGGCCGTGATACGGATTCTCTCGCCGCTGCCGTTCGTGTGCAGCCTGAGCAACATCTTCGGCGTGCAGATCATGATCAACTTCGGACTGAAGAAGACCCTGACCAGGATCCTCGCCGTCGCGGGCGTGGTGAATGTCGTTCTGGTCTTCGCCCTGGTTGTTCCGCTGCGCCATATCGGCGTCAGCATCGCCGTGCTGCTGACGGAGGTTGCGATCATGATCGCGACGTACGTCGCCCTGCAACGGAACGGGCTGGACGTCTTTCGACGTCACCGAACTGCGGAGCCAGAGCATGGTCTATGATTGCCTGATCGTCGGCGCCGGCTGGGCAGGGTGCGTCCTGGCCGAAAGACTGGCCAACGGGCTCGGGCAGAAGGTCTTGCTCGTCGAACGCAGCAATCACATCGGGGGCAATGCCCACGATTTCGTCGACGCACACGGCCTCGTCGTTCAGAAGTACGGTCCGCACATCTTCCACACCCGCCTCAGACCGGTGTGGGACTATGTCAGCCGGTTCACGGACTGGAACGGGTACGTCCATCGCGTCCTGGCGCAGGTCGCAGACCGGGTAGTCTGTCTGCCGATCAATCTCGACACGCTGGAACGATTGTATGGCCGCCCGTTCACGGCCGAGCAGGCTCGCGCGTTCTACGCCGAACGCCGCGTGCCGATCGAGAAGATCGAGAACGCGCGCGACGTTGTGGTCTCCCAGATCGGCCAGGAGTTGTATGAGCTGTTCTACGAGAACTACACGAAGAAACTATGGGGCCTCTACCCCCACGACCTGGCGCCCCAGGTCACCCGGCGGGTGCCCATCCGCTTCGACAGGGACACACGCTATTTTGACGATCCGTGCCAGGGCGTTCCCAAGGACGGCTTCACACCCATGTTCGAACGCATGATCGCGTCGCCCGACATCACTGTTCGCCTCGGCACGGACTATCGATCCGTCGCGACGTCGGAGCGATTCGGCCGGCTCATCTATACGGGGCCGATCGACGAGTACTTTGATTACACCTACGGCCGCCTGCCTTACCGGAGCCTTGCGTTCCGATTCGAGACACTCGACGTGGAGCGATTCCAGGACGCCGGCGTGGTCAACTATCCAGGCGAACAGGACTACATCCGCATCACGGAGTTCAAACACCTGACGCTACAGAAGCATCCCAAGACAACGATCTGCTACGAATATGGAGCGGCCGAGGGGCGTCCATGCTATCCTGTCCTGACCGAGGCCAACCGCCAGCTGTGCGAGCGGTACAAGGCCAGAGCCGATGAGCTGGAGCGTGTTCACTTCGTCGGCCGACTGGCTCAGTACGAGTATCTGAACATGGATCAGGTCGTCGAGCGCGCCCTGGCTCTGTACGAAGAGATCCGAACCGATGGCTGAGAGACGACGAGAACGAATCGCGGCGATTGTGGTCACGTACAACAGGAAGATCCTGTTGCTGCGGTGCCTCGAAGCGCTGCTGGGGCAAAGCCGTCGACTCGACGCCATCTACATCATCGACAACGACTCCACGGACGGGACCTGCGAGGCGCTGCGGGACAGGGGAATGATCACGCCGAATGGGACCCGCACCGAAGAAGCACACGAACAGGTCACGACCGTCGAACCACCGTCATTGAAAAGTGGGTGTGTCGAGATCCACTATGTGAAAATGCCCGAGAACACCGGAGGTGCGGGCGGCTTTCACGAGGGGATGAAGCGCAGCGCTGCGGCAGGCTTCGACTGGCTGTGGTTGATGGACGACGACCTGCTACCTTCCTGCGATGCACTGGAAGCCCTGGTCGCCAGGAAAGACATTCTGACGAAGACCTCGACCCGGCCCTTCCTGCTGAACTGCACCGTCCTGTCGCAGGACCACGCGGACGGTGACACGCTGGCCTTTCCGCTTCAGGAGATCACCAGGAAGGGCCATCCCCGACTCGGCGTCTACCACTGGCGCCTGTCGGACGTGACCGACAAGGTGCGCGATGGAGTCTACCGCTGGGCCTGTCCGTTCAATGGGACACTCGTTCCCGCCCGCGCGCTCGGAGAGATCGGCCTGCCCAACAAGGAGTTCTTCATCCGAGGCGACGAGAAGGACTTCCTCTGGCGCGCCGCCGGACGGCTCGAACTGTATACCGTCGTCGACAGCAAGGCGTACCATCCGCGGCCGCGCGTTGACGCCTTCGACTGGAAACAGTACTATCACATCCGCAATATGCTGGTCGTTAATGGCCATTTCAACTTCCGATGGCTGAGGAATCTCAAGTTGATTGTCCTGAGTCTGGCGCTCGGGCTGCGGCATGGCCGGCGCGGGACGGCCCTGGTCGTCCGCGCGATTGCCGATGGGCTCTCCGGCCGCCTCGGCAGGAGAGAACAGGTACACACATGGCTCGATATCTCGTGAATCCGCTGTTCCTCTACCTGGCCATATGGGTCTCGGTCACGGTCTCGTATGTGGCCGGAGTGAACAAGGCGTTCTTCCCTGCACCGACCCCTCGGGTCTACTGGGCGGTAGGTCTGAGCGTCGCGACCTTCGTATTGGGATACCTGACATGGAACCTCATACGACGCACAAAGACCGACCCCGATAGACTCTATTGGTCCGCCGCTCCTGTGCTGAGCGCCAAGTCGCTCCGACGCTATTTGCGCATCACGCTCGTTTTCGGCCTGCTGGCCGTGGCATTCTGCGCCCTCCGCGTGGTGGTCCTGGCCAGAACACACGAAATCGATCTGCTGCGCCTCGTCACCGATTCCATCCTGTGGCGGGAGACCGTCACGCGCCCGATCACTCCCGACATGATCGGCATGCGGGCCTGCACCATCGCCATCACGGTGACTTGCAGCATCTTTTCCATCGGCTTCGTCCTGCTCGGCATCCTGCTCTATCTCGGCCGCGACCGGTGGCGATACGGGACGGTGACGCTGTTCCTGCTGACCGCGCTGGGCGTGGGCCTGCTCAGCCTCGCCCGGAAGGAAGTCACGATCAATCTGGCGTTCCTGGTGCTGTCCTATCTGTTCATGCATCAGCATTACCGCAGCCGGCGGACCCGGGAGGTGGCCATGCATCTGGTGGTTCCGGCCGTGGCTCTGGTCATCCTGTTCCTGCTGGTCGACATTCTGCTCCAGAAAGGCGCCAATTACGATCCCGCCCACCGCTTGAGGGGATTCCTCCTTTCGATCTACTGGTACATCGCCTCTCCGGTGGCGGCGTTCAGCGAGTTTCTCAAGACGCACGACGGCAACTGGCGTCTCGGAGAGAGCGTGTTTCTGCCCATCTACAAGTGGCTGGCCCGGGCTCATCTGGTCCCTCCGCCCGACGCCATGAGCATCATGCACATGGAGAAGATCTACATTCCGTACATGGCGAACGTGTACACCTACCTGCGGAACATTTACGAGGATTTCGGTTTTGTCGGTCTGGCGGTCCTCCCGTATCTGCTGGGGCTTCTGTCGGCGGCTTTGCGGGCGCGGGCCGGACAGTCTGTCCCCTATCTGAATTTCTATCTGATCGTTCTGATCGTGATTGTCTTCTCGTTCTACGATCATCTGCTGATATCCAACCAGTACTACTTGCAGGCGTTCTTCGGATATCTTCTCTTCCGCTCCCGGCTTCCGGAGACGGGGGCTGACGGCCTATAGCGCTCGATGAATGTCCGACTGAGGATATTGAAGTGCATCGCGGACCCGCGTTTCGGCGGGCCGCACCGTCTGAGCTTCGCGATCGCGGAACGCCTGCAAGCCGAGGGCATAGAGACGATCTTCCTGTTCGGCCCCGAGACGGATGAATCGGGACCGGCCTGTCCCTTCGAGCATGTCCATCTGAGGCATCTGCTGTTTCTCCGCCGTCGGCGCCCGATCCTCAACCTGCTCGCCTTCCTGCTCTGGCTTCCGTGGAACCTCTTGCGCATCCGAAGGACCATCCGATCCAGGCAGATCGACGTCGTCGACGTGGACGGCGTGTTGAACGTGCCGCCCGCCCTGACGGCCTGGCTGTGCCGCGTTCCGGTTCTGTGGTGTTACAACGACCATCTGCCCGGGACGGTCAAGCTCATGCTCCTACCCCTGGTGGCCCGGCTTGCGACGCGGATCGTCATCCAGGGCGAGTGCCTTCGCCAGGCCCGCACAGCTTCGCACCCGCTGTTGCAGCAGAAGGCCACGGTGCTCCACACCGGCGTCGATACGACGGTGTTCGATCCGGATCGCTATGACGCCGAGGCCCGGCGCCGCGTACGAGAGCAGTGGCACATCCCGCCGGGCGGCCCGCTCATAGGCATCATCGGCAACCTGAACCCCTTCAAGGGACATGAGGACTTCCTCAAGGCCGCCGCCCGGATCAAGGAGCGGACCCCGGACGCCAGGTTCATCGTGGTCGGACGAAGATTGACGACCGCCCCCGGCTACTGGGAGCGCTTGCAACAACTGACTGCCGCCCTGGGCCTCGAACGCGACGTGATCTGTACGGGGTTTTGCGACGACATTCCATCGATGCTGGCGGCGCTGGACGTCTTTGTCCTGGCGTCGATCCGGGAATCCTGCCCGAACGCGGTGCTCGAAGCGATGGCCATGAAGGTGCCCGTGGTGGCCACCGACGTCGGCGCCGTCTCGGAGCTGGTCGCCGACGGCCTGACTGGAACCGTCGTGCCGCCACACGACCCCGAGGCGATCGCCCGGGCGGTGCTCGATCACCTGGCGAAAACGCCGGAACAGGTCGAAGCCATGACCGGCGCGGCCCGCCGGCGCGTCCAGACGGAATTCTCCCTGGACCGGATCGCGCGGCGGCAGCAGGAGCTTTATGCCACGCTCGACCGACGTCGGGCACACCGGCAAAATGACCACCGGCGGGATGCCGAAAACGACTGAGGCCGCTATTTACGCGACCCGTCGCTGGCGGTATACTGTTGCGCTCGATTCAGCGTCGGTCGGCTTGTGCGTACGAGCCCGGTCCATGCCAAGCGGTATCTGAGGAGGATCTCGTACAGAGCTTCCTCATCACGATGCCGGCCGTCGTGGATCGGGAGCACGATGTCGGCGTATTCATCCGTCGGAGGCATGAATGAAGGTCTTTATCAGCGGCGTCGCTGGTTTTCTGGGCAGTCATCTGGCCGATGCCTTTCTGGCCGAGGGCCACGAGGTCGTCGGATGCGACAATCTCACGGGCGGCTATCTCGACAACGTCCCGACCGGAGTCGAGTTCCACCAGTACGACTGCACGTACCACAATTCGATGGTCAAGATCACCCGGAACTGCGACGTCGTCTACCACTGCGCCGCCAGCGCGTACGAGGGCCTGAGCGTGTTCAGCCCCTTCTTCGTCACCAAGAACATCGTTCAGGCCTCCGTCTCGATGATCAGCGCCGCGATCGCCAACAACGTGCGGCGGTTCATCTTCTGTTCGAGCATGGCGCGCTACGGAACCCAGGACACGGTCCCGTTCACCGAGGACATGATTCCTCGGCCCCAGGATCCGTACGGCATCGGCAAGCTCAGCTCCGAGGCCCTGCTGGAGAACCTCGCGGGCGTGCATGGGATGGAATACGTGATCGCGGTCCCGCACAACATCATCGGTCCCAGGCAGAAGTACGATGATCCCTATCGCAACGTCGCCAGCATCATGGCCAACCTCATGCTCCAGGGCCGCCAGCCGATCATCTATGGAGACGGCAACCAGAAGCGGTGCTTCAGCTTCATCCAGGACGATGTGAAGATTCTCAAGCGGCTGGCCACCGAGCCGTCGGTCAACGGCGAGGTCATCAACATCGGGCCGGACGACGAGTTCATCACGATCCGCGAGCTGGCCGAGACCATCGCAGAGCTGCTGAGCTTCGAGGTCAGGCCCGTGTACGTCCGGAGCCGGCCACAGGAGGTCGTGCTGGCCAACTGCTCGGCTGACAAGGCCAGGAGGCTGTTGAACTACGAGACCCAGGTCAAGCTTAGAGACGGCCTGGCAGCGGTCATCGAGCACATTCGCCAGCGCGGCCCCAGACCCTTCAAGTACCACATCGATCTGGAGATCATCAACGACAAGACGCCTGACACCTGGAAGGACAAGCTCTTCTGAGGTAAGCTGGATCGCCAGGGACGCCGTGCAGCATGTCGTGGGATGTTCTCACGGCCGTATCATGAACCAGGGATTCTCTGACGCCGGGAACCTATGCCGCAAGGCCAATCTTCCATTGCCATCGTGATCGTCAGCTTCAACGTCGAGGCGCTCCTGAAGGAGTGCATCGAGTCGGTCTGTCGCGAGACGACCGAGGCGGCCTTCGAGATCTGGGTAGTGGACAACCATTCCCGCGACGGCAGCGTTGCGATGGTCAAACAGAACTTCCCGGACGTCCACCTGATCGAGAACGATCAAAACGTCGGCTTCCCCAAAGCCAACAACCAGGCCATCATCCAGTGCACATCCGACTACATCCTGCTGCTCAATCCCGACACGGTCGTCCGGGACGGCGCGATCGACAAGATGGTCCGGTTCATGGACGAACACCCCGACGTCGGCGTCTCCGGCTGTCGTGTCCTGAACGCCGACGGCTCGCTCCAACTGGCCTGCCGGCGAAGCATCCCGACGCCAAAGGTCGCTTTCTATCGCCTCACCGGCCTGAGCCGTCTGTTCCCCAACAGCAAGACGATGGCCCGTTACAATCTGACCTACCTCGACCCGAATGAGCCTAACGAGGTCGATGCCGTCTCCGGGGCGTTCCTCGTGATTCGCAAGAGCGTCGTGGACGCCATCGGCGTGCTCGACGAGAATTTCTTCATCTACGGCGAAGACATGGACTGGTGCGTTCGCGCCAAGAAGGCCGGGTGGAAGGTGATGTACTACCCGCACGCGCAGATTATCCACTACAAGGGCGTGGGCTGCCGGACCAACAACCGCAAGACGACGTACGAGTTCTACCGGGCGATGGTCCTGTTCCACAAAAAGCACTTCGCCCGAGAGTGCTCCTGTCTGACGAACCTGGTCGTCTACGTCGGGATCTTCCTGACGGCGATGCTCGCCTGGCGTCGCTGGCTCTTCAACGCCAAACCAGGCCCCGGCAAGTGACGAGCCGGCAAACGCATCATCACGGGCGTCTGAGGATCATCAGTCGGCTTTCGCCGTCGGATCTGAACGGGATAGAAAACACGGGGACCCAACCCGACGCCACGGCGTCGGGTTCGTCGGAACGCGACACCGTCACGATGTGATCCACCTCCCGCAGATCGACGGACTGTTCGTAGGGCACCTGCGTCCGCTCGGCGTAGAAACCGATACGGCGGTCGGCCGCCGCGATCACCTCGTCGGCCGTGGTGTTGTGCCGGAGCCAACGGGCCGCCGCGAGCAAGGCCCGGTCTTTGTCGTCCCCAGGTGACAGGAGTTTTGGAACACAGACTCCCACGCCGATCGCGAGCAGCAGGCAGAACCAGCGCCGTTGCAGCGCTCGCTCGCCCGACGCCTGCGCGCCGTGGCCCGAGGTGAATCTGGCAAGCCATTGGGCGATCACGTCCAGGCCCACCGGCACGTAGGCGATGGTCAGGGCGACCAGTCCGAGGCTGTAGCGGCTGCTCACGACCGGCTGGATCCACAAGTACCGGCCGAGCATCAGCAGGATGTTCACAGAGACGATGGCGATCATCAACGCCCGCTCATACGCTCCGGCCTCGCGGCGCAGCCGATACCAGAAGCCTATGCACAAGGGCGCCAGGAAGTACTGCATCAGGTTGTCGCTGATACTGCGAAAGATCAAGTTCGCCACGTGCACAAACGCCGCCAGGCGGCCGGGGCCGTCTGCCGCCAGCACACCCGCGTGCATCGGCCGGGTATCGCCCACCTCGATCTGAACCAACTGGCCACTTTGCAGATGTCCGTCGTCCACAATGAGGTTCAGTTGGTGGATGCCCCGCTGGTCCGGTCGCGGACGCCACCGAACGAGATTGCCGTCCACAGTCAGCCCGGCCGGAGGCGCCGAGCCCGCATGGGCGTACCATGCGAAGGCCTCGCGCACCAGGTCCCCGTCGCCTTCGATGGCCCACGTGCGCTCACCTGCTCGATCGCGGAACCGATAGACGGCGATGGCGTCGGCCAGCGGGCGGGCCTCGCCGAAGGCGTAGAACGCCACACCCTCGCTCTGCCATTGGTTCTGTGGTTCGCCCTGGACTACCGCCTTTCGCTCCGATTCGGAGAGCGTGTAGAAATGCCTGTTGAGCACCGGCGACCAGAAACCATAGACCGGCAAGAGCCCCTCTGTCGCGTTCGGCTCGGCGTAGACGTAACCGGCGATGCCATCGTACTCCCACACGCCCGGGCGGTAGCGAGTCAAGAGCAGGCTCTTCTGGCGGTCAGAGATTGTCCAAAGACTGTCGCCCGTTCCGCTCAATCGGAGACGATACACAGGCCGCGTGCCGACCGGTGCCGCGACAACGGAATACGTCATCGCGTTACCGTCGGGATCGAATGCTTCGATCGGCATTTCAAGAAGCGCTCCGGCGGCAACCTCGAATTGCAGCGGCTCGTAGTGTACGCTCCGACCGCCGACAGACGCGATGACCGGCGCGCGGTTGAACTCAGGAGGGTCCAGCTTCCGAGCGGTCGGCAGTCCGGCCCAGGTTACATAAGGCGCGGCCGGAATCGCGAAACCCAGGAGCAGGAGAACGGCGGCCCCGACCAAGGCCCGCGCACAAAGCCGCGGTTCGGGCGGACACTGAGACCGCAGTGTCACCAGGACGACCGCCAGACCGATGAGGGCGTAGACAACCAGTTGGGCACATTCCGGGCGGATCAGATACCCCAGTCCCGCGTCGAGACCGATCAGCCCGAACAGCCACCATTGCCGGCGGCGAAAGGCCAGAAACGTGAGCCAGACACCCAGGGCCAGGAAGAACAGAAACGGCCATTCCCGCAGCACGTCGCTGCCGTTGTGGGCCGGATACGGCAAGACGATCAGGATCAGGACAGCCCAGAAACCCCTTCGCGCGCCCACCAGCATCCGGCTGAGAAGATACAGCGGTATCAGCGCCAACAGCCGCAGCAGAAGCGTCACCGCCAGCGATGGAATGACCCACGCCATGGGCGTATCACCGGCCCCGAACAGGACCCCGACCCAATGGGCGGCATGCAGCAGAAACGGATAGCCGGCGGGATACGTCTGTGCCGTGCGCAGGGGATCGTGCGAGAGGGTCCTCGCCATGTTGATATAGAGGACACCATCTCTGGAGATACACGGGTTGACAATCGCCAGGTAGATTCCCAGGACGAGCGCCAGGACGATGAGCAGAGCAAGGTTCCGGCCGTCATGTCCCAGCGGTCCCCGGTCCTCCATCCCCTGCATAACCGCCCTTTCCGCTCAGCTCAAGCCGTAAGGCTCGATAAGCCTCTCGTGAGGCTTGAAGCGAAACTGACACTCCTCGGCCGGCGTGCCCAGGACCGTGACCTTCGAAAGGTCGCCCTGTCCCATCCCCGCCTCGGCCAGCGACGTCAGGTACATGATCTTGCCGGGGTCAAAGCCCATCAGTTTCGTGGTCAGCACATCGAGCGCCAACGGGTCGAGGCTGGCCAGCGCCACCCGCGCGTCCACCGGCGTGCCGCCCACGGGGCCGTTGCCCTCCATCGCCACGAATCCATCGATCACCCCCAGGTCAGGATAGATCTCCTGGGCCAGGTGAAACATGTTGAAGTGCAGCAGTGCCTTGGGTGAGAAGTTGTACTCCGCATGTGTCAGCCATTTGTCGTTGGTCTTGTAGTCGTTCAGCGGCGCCGCCAGCAGGACGTTCTTGAGCGACAGCGTCGTCACCGCCCGGTCGTGCGTCTTCATCCTGGCGGCCGAAATGACGTAGGTGTCCCGGTCAAGGAACGTCGAGATGATGCGGATCGGCGTGGGCTTGTGTCCTTTGCCAAAGACGTAGCGATACACCCACGGCTGCTCGTTCAGATCGATCAGCTTGACGTTATACTCCTTCTCCAGGGCCAGGTACCCGTAGTTGACGTAGCCTTCGTGCGTCCCGCCCCCGAAGGCGGTCGACTCGCCGATCATGATCTGCCCTTTATGATGGGGCGTGAGAAAATCGAGAATCCCGCGCACCGCATCGACGTGCGTCGCGCACAGATCGCGACGCGTGCTGACGAA
The DNA here is from genome assembly GCA_012744475.1 of Phycisphaerae bacterium. Taxonomy (GTDB): domain Bacteria; phylum Planctomycetota; class Phycisphaerae; order Sedimentisphaerales; family Anaerobacaceae; genus Anaerobaca. The sequence goes on along the minus strand of JAAYBV010000102.1, from coordinate 29,830 downwards.
ATTGGGCTTAATCAGGATCTTCTTGTCGCCGATTGAGGCCAGAACCTCGTCCTCAATGTGCTTGAGGGCCTGATAGACGATGTCCCGCCGGTCGTTGCCCTTGACCAAGCCAATCCTGGCGGGCGGAGCCGATCGCGCAAACAACTTCCCGCCAACCACTTGCGCCTGGTCGATCTGAGATTGAGCCAGAACCACCCGGCCTTTGACGCCCCACGGCCCCAGGGCGGCCGCGACCGCTCCAGCTCCAAACCCGCTGAGAATCTGACGACGATTGACTTGCCGCTGCCCCGTCATGTGTCTCTCCTGAACTTGCGGTGATTCAAACGAGCCACGGCACGTATTCTACCGAACCACCCCCTGTCCCTGCAACCTGTGCATTCTGCGAAAGTTACGGCTGCACGAGTGAGATGGTCCCGGTTTCAGCGGGGCCGATTGCAGGTAGGATAGATTGACAAGCTGGGGCAAACCGGATGGGGTACAACACACAAATCACTGTGTTCGCGATGGGCGTGAGCCAATCGGTGGAAAGGGGCAGGGGGCACCTCGGCTCGTCCGAAAGCCGTCGCTTCGGCCCACCTATAAGTGCCCCCCTTTCCCCCCACATAAACCATAGCAAACAAAGCCGCGACTGCCTCATGTTCCAGTGTCCCGCGTTCACAGATTATTGGCCGCCGACGGTCCTCCAGGGGGCAAAACGCGCGCAAGACCACCACCGGAGGTTCCGATAATGCATGCCTCACGATGCGGCCCCACCCCATGATCGACGTTAGATGCCTGGCACCAAGGCTCTTCTCAAATGGCGCGGAGCAGGTGGACGGCGGCTTTGGCGCCGCGAATGAAGCTGTCGAGGCTGAAATGTTCGTTGGGGCCGTGCGGGTGGTCGCTGTCGAGACCGAAGCCCATGAGCACGACGGGGCAGCGCAACTGCTCGACGAAGGTGCTGACGACTGGGATGGACCCGCCGCAACGGATGAAGACCGCTTCGCGGCCGAAGCCTTTGCGAAGGGCCTCCTGGGCGGCGCGGATGACCGGCGTGTTCACGTCGAACAACACCGGCGGGCTCATGGCGCAGCCCGGAATCTCCAGGCGGACCGTGTCCGGGCAGACGCCACGGATGTGCTCGAAGACCAGATCGCGAATCCTGGCCGGGTCCTGATGCGGCACCAGCCGCACGCTGACCTTGGCGGTGGCGCTGGCCGGGATGATCGTCTTGGCGCCCTGGCCCTGATAGCCGCCGAGAACGCCGTTGACCTCGAACGTGGGACGGGCCCACAGCCGCTCCAATGTGCTGTAGCCGGCCTCGCCGTGCAGACGCGGGATACTCAGCTCGCGAGCCAAGGCTTGGTCGTCGAACCCCAGCTTGCGGAAGTTCTCGCGCTCCCAGTCTTCCAGCGGCGCGACGTCGTCGTAGAAATGCGGAACCAGGACCTTGCCCTCGGGCGACACGCAGGCCGCCAGGATCTGAGCCACGACCATCGCCGGATTGGCGATAGCGCCGCCGTAGGCGCCGGAATGGACGTCGCTGCTGGGTCCTTTGACGGTGAACTCGAAGGTGAAGATGCCTCGCAGGCCGTTCGTGATGGCCGGCGTGTTCGCGTCGTACATCGTGCTGTCGGAAATGACCACGGCGTCGCAGGCCAACTCTTCCCGTGCCTGCCTGACATAGCGCGGCAGCGCATCCCCGCCGGACTCCTCCTCGCCTTCGAGCAGAAACATCACTTCACAGGGAAGCTCGCCCTCGGTGGCCAGCAGGCTCTCGATCGCCTTGATATGGGCAAAGACCTGGCCTTTGTCGTCCGTCGCGCCCCGGCCGTACAAGATGCCGTCGCGGATCGTCGGCTCGAACGGCGGCGTTTTCCATTCCGCCAGCGGATCCTCCGGCTGCACGTCGTAGTGCCCGTAGATCAGCACGCGACGGGACTTCTTGCCCTTGGCCGCCGCACGCACGATGGGCTGGCCTCCGATGTCGATAAGCTGCGCCTCGAGGCCCAGCTTGCGGAAGTGCTCCACCAGCCACTCGGCGCACGCGCGGGTGTCCTTATCGCGCGCCCGCTGCGCGCTGACGGAGGGAAACCGCATGAACTGCTTGAGTTCTTCGATGAAGCGCGACTGGTTCGCGTCAATGTGCGCTTCGGCTCGATCTGCCATGGGACTGAATCCTTTCTGCTATCGGTTAGCTCTGTGGTTCTCTGACCGTCGTCACGTAGAGCCAAATGGTGACGAACGCCAGGAGGATCACGCCGATGAGGCCGCCCAGAGGGACCATGCCCTCCCACAGGGGCATTTCAATGCCTCGCTGCTTGGCGATCACGATAGGAATGGCGACGAGAATGCCCATCAAGGCTTCGCCGGTGATCAGGCCGGAGGCCATCAACAGGCCCCGGCGTTCGGACCCGTCGACCGCGGCGCTGTCGCTGCGATTGCGCTTGTGATATGCCTTGACCGCCAGGCTGACAAGGCCGCCGATGAAGATCGGCACCGACAACTGGAACGGCAGGTAGAACCCGATGGCGACCGCCAGAACCGGGGTCCGGAACGGGTACTTGCGCGCTTGCAGGTATTGATCCAGGATGATGATGCCCACGGCAATGCCCATCCCCACGATCAGGTACGCCCAGGGCAGTCCTCCCTCGAAGACGCCCTTGGCCACCGAGGCCATCAGATTGGCCTGAGGCGAGGAGAGCGCCTTGGAGCCGGCGTCTTTCATGCCTGCGAAGCCATATGCGCCCTGGAGCAGAATGAGCACCGGACCGATGATGAGCGCGCCCGCGACGGTCCCGACCATCTCCATGACCTGCTGTTTCCACGGGGTGGTGCCGACGAGGCGGCCGCACTTGAGGTCCTGCATCACGTCGCCGGCGATGGCGGCGGCGCAGCAGATGACCGCGCCGACGATGATCGCGGCGGCCGGGCCGTTCTCGGCCGCCTTGCCCATGAGCAGCACCAGCAGCAGGGATGAGACCAGCACCGTCGAGACGGTGACGCCGGAGATGGGATTGTTCGATGAACCGACCAGGCCGGCCATGTACCCCGCCACGGCGGCAAACAAAAAGCCCGTGGCCAGCATGACCAGCGCCATCACGAGTGAGATGTGCACCTGCTGGACGTAGTGCTGGTAGACCATAAACAACGGAACGACGGAGGCGATGATCAGGAAGATGATCCATTGCATCGGCAGGTCCCTCTCCGTTCGCTCCACGGAGCCTGTGCCCTCCTTGATCTTCTTATAGGCCCGCAATCCGCTGGCCATGCCGCTGACGAGGGACTTTCGCAGGTGGAATATCGTCCAGAGCCCGCCCACGAGCATGCCTCCGACGCCGAGGAAGCGAGTCCGCTTGGACCAGGTCCGCTGCGCGTACTCCAGCGCCGTGACGGGCTGGCCCAGTTTGGCCAGGATCGCATCGTTGTGCTTCCGCACGTCGTTGACGTCTTCGACCGACGCATTGGGATCGGCGACCCTGGTCTGGAGCACGAACGAATCCCAGACACGCGGCTCGCTGGCGCGGCTGTCCCAGGCGGCGGCATCGTTCGGATCGATGATTCCATACCTGGCGTTCGACGTATCCCAACCGGCAGGGACACTCTGGTTCAGAAGCTGGTACGTGGGCCACTCGCTCTTGGCGGCCACGACCGGGATGGCGACGAACCAGTTGAGCGCACCGCCCACGAAGATCAGCACGGCGATGTTCAGGCCGACGATGTACCCGACCGACAGCAGGGCCGGACTGAGGTTCGAGCCGAAGTACGCGATGGAGCCGCCCATCCGCCGGGCGCCCTGCATGATCTCGGGCCAGATGCCCAGGGCGTTGGCGCCGACCTTGAACAGCCCGCCCGCCAGGGCCGCGTTGACGATGTACCGGATGCCGGAAGCGTCCGTGCGCCCGGTCTCCAGCACCTTGGCGGTGGCGACACCCTCGGGGAATTGGAGCTTCTGCTCGATGATCAGGGAGCGACGCAGCGGAATCGTGAACAGCACGCCCAGCAGACCGCCGAAGCCGGCAATCACAGCCACCCAGAAGTAGCTGAACTGGTCCCAGAAACCGATCAACAGCAGCGCCGGCAGCGTGAAGATCACTCCGGCGGCGAGCGACTCGCCCGCTGAGGCGCACGTGCCGATCAGGTTGCACTCGTAGATCGTGCTGGTCTTGAAGAACCGCATGATCCCCAGCGCCATCACCGCCGCGGGAATAGCGGCCGAGACGGTCATCCCGGCGAACAGTCCCAGGTAGGCGTTGGCCGCTGAAAGAACCATCGACAGCACCACGCCGAAGAGAAGGACCCGGATCGTCAATTCCTTTGGTGCGTTGTTGGCGTCGTTCATCGTGTCTCCCGAGAATCAACCTATAGAGGGCCTATTTCACGAACTGTTCGACAAAATACCTGGGGCTGAGCGGCTCGCCTGTGGCGCGCTCGATCATGGTGTTCCACGGGTAAACGTCACCGGCCTCGAAGACCTTCTTCTTGAGGAACCTGCCCACCTTCGGCTTGCCCACGTAGCTTACCGTGTCTGCGGCATCGAGCTTGAGCACTTTGTGAACAAGATGATGGTGCAGTTGCGAGGCCACCAGCTCGCCGAGCATGTAATTGTGGTAGTAGCACGGCGCGATGGTGAAGTGGATTTTGGCGGCCCAGTCCGGCTCGTGCCGTCGCGGCGGACGCTGGACAAGCTGGTACTTCTCGACCAGGTCCCACCATAGCGCATCGAGGTCCTGATCCGGATCGGCGTAAAGCTGCTTCTCGAAGAAGTACATCACCATGGCCCATCGCGCGAAAATCAACTGCTTGAGCTGAGCGTACTTGTCGCTGACGGCGGCGATCTCCGCCCTTTGCCGGTCCGAGAGGTTCAGCATCGCCTGCATCCAGGCGGGATCGCGGCTGAGCCGGCCGAACAGCATGGCGATCGCCTCGGTGGTGAACGCGTGGGCGGGCTCGCGCAGCAGGTAGGGCACCTCCGGGTCATGGTACAGATCGTAGACGCCATGACCCAATTCGTGCAGCAGCGTCTCCATCCACGTCTCGTTGTTCACCAGGTTGCACAGGATGCGGACGTCGCCTTCCCGGTCGATGTCGGTGCAGAAGGCGTGCTGGTTCTTGCCCTCCTTCTCGTAGAGGTCGCTCCGCGCCAGGATCGCGTCGACCGGCAGCCCGACGCCGGCGTAGAACGCCTTGGCCAACTCCCTGACGTCCTTGTCCTTGTAGGAGACATCGAGGTCCAGACTGTAGACCATCGGCGTTTCCTGGAAGAACGGGTCGTGATAGTCCCAGGGCATCATCTCCTGGACCGCGATGCCGCTGCGGGCCGCCAGCATCTGGTCCAGCTCGCTCTTGAGCCGGGCGAAAGGCGCGTTAGTCAGCTCGTACAGCTCGTTGAAGAGCCTGTCCAGGTCGTTGACGTCCTGCTCGCCGGTGGCCAGCACGAGCGTGTGGTAGTTGTCGAAGCCGAGCTCTTGTGCCGCCTGGTTGCGCAGCTTGACTAGCCGGATCAGATCGGCCGCCACCGCCTGGCCGACCTGCTTGCTCGCCTCCCAAGCCTGCTTCTTGACGACACGATTGGTCTGCTCCTTGAGGATGGTCTTGATCTCGTTGTCGGTGACGTCCTCTCCGTCGATGACGCCGCGGAAGGTGCTGAATCGCTTTTCGATCTCCGTACCGAGCGCCACAATCTTCTCCAGCAGCGCCGGCTCGATCTGGTTGGTAAGGTACTTGTTGTAGAGCACATCGAGCTGCCGCGCGAGCATCGGGTCTCTGATGTCACCCGACGCCCTGAGCGCCTTGAGGAAGGCGAACTCGTCGGGGTTGCTGTAGATCCTGCGGAGTTGCAGTGTCAGCTCGCTGGAAAGGTCGTAGTCGTTGGCGTCGCCCGTGATTGCGGCGTTCCATGAGGCCAGGGCCGCCTCTTTCTCGATCGGTTTGATCTTGGCGACATGGTTGGTGACGAACAGTTGCAAGTCTCTCTCCTTCTTGTCCGGCCCGCAGCCGCAGACGGCCACGCCGACCAGCAGCCACACGCAGGTTCTACACGATTGCCTCATCGTTGCACACTCCCTTGCGATTTCGGCGTGTGGCAGCCTCAAGCCCGCAGGGCTTGTGGATGGTGCCCAGAGAGGGGCCATCCCCAAGCTGCGCTTGAGGCTGCCACACATTTGCATTCCATGTCACTGTCGGCCCGAGCGGTCCGGGTACGCCGGCTTCTGCGGCCGCTTGGGTGGCTGCTTGTCCAACTGCTTCAGGGCCACGGCAATGGCCGTTTCGAGCTGGGGATCGCCTCCGGCCACCATGCGATCCGGCACATTTTCCACTTCGTAGTCGGGGTCCACGCCGTAACCTTCCACGGTCCACTGGCCGTCCGTATCGTATATGCCGAAGGTCGGCGCGCTGACCGAACCGCCGTCGATCGGTCGCGGGTTCCCGCTCATGCCGATCAGTCCGCCCCAGGTCCGCGTGCCCACGAGCGGCCCCAGGCCCGCCATACGGAAGTAGTAGGGAAAGGCATCGCCGCCGGAGCCTGACCAGCCGTTGATGAGCATGACCTTCGGGCCGGCGTGGCTCAGGAAAGGCGTCTGCCAGTCGCGGTTGTCCCGGCGGGCCCAGTAGTTGTAGATCGGGCGATTCAGCAGCTCGATGAAACGGTCGGGAATCTGGCCGCCGCCGTTGAAACGTTCGTCGATGATCAACGCGTCTTTGGTCCACTGCCCGTTAAACTGCCGGACCAGTTCATTCTGGCCGTTCTGGCCGGTGTCGGGGACGTAGATGTAGCCCACCCGGCCCTGCGTTGCGGCCTCGACCTTCTCGCGGTTCGCCTCGATCCAGGCGAGGTTGCGAAGGCGAAACTCGCTGCTCATCGGCTCGACGAGAACGTCGTTGGCATCGTTGACGTCAGGCGTTGCGCCGATCGTCAGTGTCACGGTCTGGCCGGCCAGGCCCTGGAAGGCCGCCCACGGGTCCTTCGACGTATCCAGGGGCCGGCCGTTGACCGCGAGGAGATAGTCGCCCTCTTTGACGTCGACGCCCGGCGCTCTGAGCGGAGAGCGCGGCTCCGCGTCCCATCGGGCGCCGTCGTGAATCCTGCCGATGCGGTAGGCGTTTTTGTCCTTGTCCAGTTCGAAGTCGCAGCCCAACAGACCGACGTTAAGTCGCGGCGGCGATTCGATGTCACCGCCTCCGACATACGTGTGCGAGGCGTTCAGCTCGGCGATCATCTCTCCGATGATGTAGTTGAGGTCCTCCCGGCTGGCCAGGTAGGGCAGCAATGCCCCGTAGCGCTGCTTCATCGCGGGCCAGTCGAGCCCGTGCATGTTCGGGTCGTAGAAGTAGTCGCGCTGGACGCGCCAGGCCTCGGTGAAGATCTGCTTCCACTCCTGCCGCGGGTCGATCCAGGCCTTCAGATCGCCGGAGTCAACCTTGCCGTCGCCGACCTTCTTGTTCTCGCCGACGTCGATGATGCCGTACGTCGAGCGGCTCTTGTAGAGGATCTTCTTACCGTCGGCGGAGAGGTCGTAGCCATCGATATTGTCGATGACGGTCTTCTCCTCGCGCTCCTTCAGATCGTAGTAGAGCAGCGTCCCGCCCGGCTCGCCGGGCTTCCTCGCTCCGGCCGGCATGCGGCGCATGAACAGCAGCTTGCCCTTGACCGAAGCCAGACCGCCATAAGTGCCCGCCTGGATCGGCAGCGCAACCACCCGCCGCTCGAAGCCCTCGAAATCAATCTTCACCGGCTTGGGCTCGTCCTTCTTCTTGTCGTCCTTGCCGTTCTCGTCCTTCTCGTCTTCCTTGTCCCCATCCTCTGACTTGCCCTCGGCCTCGTCCGCCTCGTTCGGGTCGCCCCCCTCTTCTTCCCCCTTCTCACCCTTCAGACCCTTCACACCTTTCTCACCCTTCTGACTCTCCTTGCCCTTCTCGTCCTTCTCGATCTCCTCCTCGTCGCTGCGCGGCGCGAGCGGACTGGGCGTGTCCTTCGTCAGAGTCACCGCGAACAACTGTGTCGAGTTCGGATAGATCCAGGTCCAGTCCACGTCGCTGTAGACCGGATCGAACGAGCGGTTCGAGCGGAAGAACAGGTACTTGCCTTCGACGTCGAAAACAGGCGAGCCGTCGTCGTAGAAGTCGCCGGTGACCTGGCGGCTGGTCTGGTCGTTGACGTCGTAGATCATGATATTGCCGTGGCGATTGGCCCCGCTCTTGGCGTAGGCGAGCCAGCGGCTGTCGGCCGACCACGTGTAGGACGACATGTTGCTCCATTCGTCCTTGTCGACGAACGTCACCTTGCCATCGTTGACATCCGTGATGTAGAGACTGCCCGTCTTGTCGCTGAAGGCGACCAGCTTGCTGTTTGGCGACCAGAGGGGGCTGTACCGAAAGGCGGCGCCGCCCTGGGTGACCTGCCGGGGCCGGCCCTTGCCGTCGCTGGGGTGCAGGTACAGCTCGTACTCGCCCGTCGCATCCGCGAAATACGCGATCCACTTGCCGTCGGGCGACCAGGCAGGGTAGCGCTCGGCCACGCCCGAGGTGTTGGTCAGATCGCGGACGCTGCCGTGCTTAGCGGGCACGGTGAACACCTCGCCCCGCGCCTCGAAGAGCGCCCGCTGGCCGGTGGGCGACAGCGAGAAGCTCTGGATCAGGTTCGAGACGCTCTTCAGCTCGGTGCGCACATGGGGCAGGTCGTCGGACACCTTCACCTGAATCGGCTGCGATCTCTCCGTTGCCAGGTCGAGCAGGTGAAGACTGCCGCCGTTCTCAAAGACGATGGCATCGGGCCCGAGGCTGGGCCATTTGACGTCGTACTCGGCGAAGTCGGTCACCTGCCGGAACTGCTTGCTCCGCAGGGAATAAGCCCAGATGTTGAGCTTCTGGTCGGCGGCGCGATCGGAGAGGAAGTAGATCGTGTCACCATGCCACATCGGCACCGCGTCCGTGCCGGCGAAATCGGTGAGCTTCTCGGCGCTGTTGTTGAGGAAATCGTAGAGCCACAGGTCGCTGGCCATGCCGCCCCGATAGCGTTTCCACGTGCGGAACTCGCGCGAGATGAACTGGTAGACGATCTGGCTGCCGTCGGGGCTGAACGAGCCCAACTCCGCATAGGGCAAAGGCAGCGTCTGGGGCAGGCCGCCGGCGATGGACTGCTTGAAGAAGCGATTGAAGCGCCCCGAGGGGCTGACCATGCCCGAACGGTAGAGTACGTGCTCGCCGTCGGGGTACCACTCGACCACGAGGTCGGTAGCGGAATGGTGCGTCAGCCTGCGGGGCTGGCCTCCCTGGGCGCCGACGACGTAGACGTCGGTGTTGCCGTCGTAGTTGCCGCTGAAAGCAATCAGTCGGCCGTCGGGCGAGAACTTGGGGAACATCTCATTGCCCTTGGGCGAGCTGAGCCGCCGGGCGGTGCCGCCTTCCCTGGGGACGGTCCACAGATCGCCCGCGTACGAAAAGACAATCGCCTCGGCGCTGACGTCGGGAAACCGCAGCATGCGGGCATCGGGAACATGGGTCAGGTCATCAATTCCGGCCGCGATCGCGCCGGCCGACAGCAACAGAATCAAGGCTAACGTGGCTATAATTCTCATCGGTTTCACCTTTCCCCTCGACACATCATTTCGGCGCTCGTTCGTAGTGTGCCCGTCAGAGCCTGCCCCGAGCTGGCCGAAGGGGCATACCTCCTATAGAGACAGTAACGCCTTACGGCGTCACTACAAACCGGGACGACCATCGTACCGGCAGGGCCGCCGCGAATCAAGGTTGCCTCCAAATCATCTGCGTGCTCTTTGACAGCGCCACCCGGAGATTTCTTCTTTGAGGCCGGGCCGCGGGTCTGTACCATGCGGCACAAGGGCGAATCGGGATTCGCCCCTGCATGGAATTGGCGATGAACCGAGGATTCTTATGGCCAAACGCGAATACCTGACCGCCCCGCTGCCCTCCGAGAAGATGCCCGCCGGCATTCCCTACATCCTGACCAACGAGGCCGCCGAACGCTTCGCCTTCTACGGCATGAGTTCCATCCTCGTCGTCTTCATGACGCAAAACTTGATGGGGGCAAACGGCGTCTTGCGTGTCATGACCGACGAATCCGCCCGCAAGTGGTTCCACCTGTTCACGGGGGCCGTGTACTTCATGGCGATCGTGGGGGCCGTGATCTCCGACCGATGGTTCGGCAAGTTCAAGACCATCCTCTGGTTCTCACTGGTGTACTGCGCCGGGTTCTTCGTCATGGCCATTGACCACACGCGATTGGGTTTAACCGCCGGGTTGATCCTAATCGCCATGGGCTCGGGGATCATCAAGCCGTGCGTCTCCGCTAACGTTGGAGACCAGTTCGGACCCTCCAACAAGCACCTGATCCAAAGAGTCTATAGTTGGTTCTACTTCTCGATCAACGTGGGTGCTGCCGTCTCGATGTGGTTCTGCCCGATCCTGTTGGAGAAGTGGGGGCCAATGGTCGGCTTCGGCGTCCCGGCTATCTCGATGGTCATCGCTACGACGGCGTACTGGCTGGGCCGTCGCAGCCTAGTACATATCCCGCCCTCAGGCGCCAAAGTCTGGAACGAAATGTTCGAGAGGGAACAACGCGGCAACCTGGCCAGAATTGGGTGCATCTTCTTGTTCGTCTCGATGTTCTTCGCCTTATACTACCAATCTCAGTCCGCCTGGGTGCTCCAGGCCGAGAAGATGAACCTCAAGTGGCTGGGAATCACGTGGCTGCCGGCCCAGATGCAGGCGGCCAACTCCGTGTTGGTCCTCGTGATGATCCCGGCGTTCGCGTATGGAGTCTATCCCGCCCTCAGCCGGATCTGGCCCATGAGCCAGCTTCGCAAGATCGGCATCGGACTTTTCGTCACGGCGGGCAGCTTCTTGGTTCCGATCTGGATCGAAACGCAGATCCAGCAGGGTGGGCAACCCTCCATCGGCTGGCAGTTCTTCGCCTACATCTTTCTGACAGCCGCTGAAATCATGGTATCCGTCACCGCCTTGGAGTTCGCCTACACCCAGGCCCCCAACAAGATGAAATCGATCATCCAGGCCATCAACCTGCTGTCGATAGCGCTCGGAAACATCTTCGCGTTCCTTGTGAATCTGGCAATTGAGAACGCCGACGGCACCACCAAGCTGCCCGGCGCCAGCTACTACTGGTTCTTCGCTATCGCCATGCTCGTGACTTCGTTCTTGTACATCCCGGTCGCCATGCGCTATCCCGTCAAGGAGTACATCCAGGACGAGGCGCCACAAGAGGGGTAACCCATGCACTGAACCATCCCCAGGCTCTTCGAGCTTGAGGCTGCCACACGCGGCTCTCCACGCCTGAATGGGGCTTGCCGCGAAGTCCGCACAGACGCTTCAGGGGTGGTTTGCGCGCGTTTTTCCACGATTTCTGCCGCGAGGCTCTGTAACATGGGCGGCGGCTGCGCAACTGAACGTATGTCGATGGTCGGTGCTATGACAAAACCTGTTGAGCACACAGCTTACGACGATCTCGTGATGCAGGCCAAGACGCAGGCAGGCGCCCTGGCGCAGCTTTACGAGCTGTATTACGAGCGGATCTACAGGTTTTGTGTGCACCGGCTGTACAGCAGTTCGGCAGCCGAGGACATCACCTCCGGCGTGTTTCTGACGGTGGCGGCGGCTATCCGCCAGTTCAAAGGCTGCACTGAACAGGATTTCCGGGCCTGGATCTTCACGATCGCCGCCAACCAGGCCAATGCCTATATCCGAAAAACCTCGCGGCGCAGAAGACTTATGGAAAATGTCGTCGCCATGCGAAGGGCTTCCCAGCCGCAGGAGAGCACCTGGTCGCAGATGGATTGGCCGACGCTGTACACCGCCATCCTGCAACTGAAGCCCGAGCATCAGACGCTTCTGACGCTGCGGTTTTTCGAGAACATGGATTTCGATGAGATCGGTCGAGTGATGGACGCCAAACCCGCGACAATCAGGGTCACGCTGCACAGGGTCCTCCGGAGGCTCCGGGAGGTCCTGCAGAGCGATCTTGGTGAAGAGGAGCATGATGAAGGAGCGTGATTTCGAGAAACTCGTTGCCGGCCTGAGGGTCGACACCGAGCCGAACCCGGCCCACAAGGAGCGTCTGCGACAGCAAATGCTGGCGACCTTCGATGCGGTCAACCGGTCGGTCGGCCCGCGACTGGTCCCGGCGCCCGAGAGATCGGCCTTTGGGACGTTCCTGCCTGTGGTGAAGGTGGCTGTCGCGGCGGCCATCATCGTAGCCGCCATCGTCGGCATCCAGGAGATGATCCGGCGCGGATGGGGACCGCCCACGCTGAGCCAGGTCCGGCAGGCCACGCAGAGGATGGCCTGGCTGCACGCGGTCGTCACAGAGTATCGGGACGGCAAGGTCCACACCGATCAGCAGTGGAACGACTTCGCCTCGCGCAAGGCGTACATTCTGGCTTCCGACGGCTCCGTGGTGGTCTCCGACTTCGGGGCGGGCCGGCGGGAACTGTTGTACAGCCCGCAGGTCAAGGCGGTGGTGATCAGCGAGCTTCCCGGCAAGGGGCTTTTCGGCGCCGATGCGGCGTACACGCTCGTCGACGCCTTCGCGGTCTTCGCCGCCAAGAACGACATCGCGGTCGCACGACGGACCGACCGCTACGAAGGCCAGAAGGTCCTGATGTATGAACTGGAGAGGTCCGATCCCGGCGTCACCGTCGGCGGCCGGCGCGTCGAGAGGCTTCGGATGCAACTGATGGCCGATCCGGAAACGCGGCGGCTCGTGGGCGCGCACGTCGAGCAGCTCGGCGACAGCGGGGCCATGCTCAGCCGCCAGGAATGGGTGATGAGCTATCCGCAGTCCGGCCCGATGAGCATCTACGACCTTGGCGTGCCGGAATCGACGCGGATCATCAATCGCACCAGCCAGACGACGGGGACGCCGCCCCAGGAACCGCGCCCGATCGGCACGCCGGAGGACCTCGGCCGCACCCGCCTGATGCCGCTGGAAATCCCGCTGCCCCGGCCGATGTTCATCGGGACGCCCGCCGATGTACGGATGTCGAACCTCGAACGGCCCCGGAGAGGGGCGAGGCCGCCGTTTCTGGTGCCGGTGGGCACAACGAACGTCGCCGCCGGAAAGCCGGTCTCCGCAAGCGATTCGGAGCCGTCGATGGGAAGCCTCGATATGATCACCGACGGCGACAAGGAGGCCACCGACGGCAGCGTCGTCGAGCTGGGGCCCGACGTCCAACACGTCACCATCGATCTGCGCGACCGCTACGAGATCTATGCGATCGTCGTCTGGCATTACCATCTTCGCCCGCACGTCTACCTGGATGTGGTCGTGCAGGTCTGCGACGATCCGCAGTTCGCCGACGGCGTAAAGACGGTCTTCAACAACGACATCGACCACTCCGCTCGCCTCGGCAGGGGCGCGGACCTGCACTACGTCGAGACGAACGAGGGCAAGCTCATCGACACGCAGGGCATTCGCGGCCGCTACGTCCGACTCTACAGCAACGGCCACGCCGGCGGCGACCTGAACCACTACATCGAAGTCGAGGTCTACGGCCGAGCCGCAAGATAGACCGCTGCCCGATCATGCTTGCTCAATGGCGCGTGTGAAGCCGGCCGGACAACTGCGTGGCAGCCTCAACGACTCCGCAATAGCGCTCCTGCCCCGACGCGCCCAACACTCGAAGAAATCCGACGCGATTACCCCTTTGGGGCTTGGGGTCAGGGTCTGGTTCTTGGTGATCCCGATGGATATCGGGATGAGGCGTTGCCTTTGCCGAGACAAGTATGCCCTCACGGGCACACTACAAACGGCTCATTTCCACTCCCGCCAGGTAACGGGCAATCGCGTCAGGAAATCCCCCTTGCGGAATGACGCAAGGTCCGTATAATGATCTTCCGGATGGAGAAGGTGAGACTGTAGCCTTGAAAAGCGAATACCAGAACATCCGCGCAATCCCTATGAAAGGAGCAGATCATGTCAAGGATGGCGATTCGCTGCGCTGTGTTGCTCTGTATCAGCCTCGTCGCACTCGCGCCCGAGTGCTTCGCCGGGTTCACCGTGCTCAGCGGTGAGCAACGCGTCTGGGGCCATGTAAGTGGTGGTTATTCCTACTACCGCGAACCGGTAACCCCTGTCGGAGACAGCGGCTATGATTCCGGTGTCCGTTCTTGGGATGGCTCGGCCCTGTCCGGCGGCGTGCTTGCGGATCCGCATGTCTGGGCGTGGAGCTACGCCAGCGCCCTCCACGTGGCGGTGGCAAGCGAGGGCGATACGCGACTGGGCGATTTCTCGGCTGCTCTGGCCGAGGCAGAAGGCCGGTGGGTCTTTCGGCCGCACGGACACACACTGAACCTGAATATCGACTTGCGGAAGCTCTGGCCTGACGACCCATACACGATCGAGCTCACAGACATCACCTCTGGCACACAACTGTGTTACTACAACAAGCGCCACCAGAAGTACTATGGATCCGCCGATTATTCGAAGCCGTCGCCCGCCCTATCATGGTTATATGATTATGGTCTTGCATTCGAGGTCTTCTCGGTTGATCCGACCCACGCGTATGAGATGCATCTCTATCTGGAGTCGTCTTCGAGCAACGATGGACCATGGAGCGGTTCTATAAAGGCGACGGTTCCCATCCCTGCGCCCGGCGCGATGGTGCTGGGGCTGTTCGGCAGCAGTCTTGTCGTTTGGCTGCGGCGACAAGAGAGAGTGTGAAAACCGCCGAGTCATGGTCGAAACCGGCTCAGTTGCGAGCGCGGCTGTGACAAACAGATTGGCGGTGTGCAGTTTCAGAAACAAACGGGGCCTGTACTGTGTGGTACAGGCCCCAGATGGCGCTGCTGAATCCGGTTTGTAGTGGCCCGCCCCGGCGGGTTATTCCCTACGCCTTGTATGCCATTACGGGCGCACTACGAACGCCGCCGGCAAAACGTCAGCGAGTAGCAGGATTGCCATAGGCGATGTCGTCCACGTAGACAATGCCGGTGCCGCCGGCGCTCGGGCTGGTCGCACTGCCGACGCCAATGACCAGCTTCTCCACCCGGCTGAGGTTCACCCCGCTCAGATCGCTGTACGGGATCGCCCATTCCTGCCATGTCGGACGTTGTGTGATGCCCGCATCGGCGTTCACGACCGTCTTGGTCTTGCCCGCGCTGTCTTCGATCCTCAGGTACATCGACTCAGGCGAGTTGCCCACCGGCTGGGTGATGCCGATGTCCGCTGTCTGCCAGGCACCCGTCACGTTGCCGGTCGTCGAGACGTTCGAAAACTCGGCCGCTGTCACAGCCACGGCATCGTGACTGGTCACCGCCAACCCGATGTAGACGTTGCTGGCCATCACGATGTCCAGTGCCGGGCTGACCACGATGTCCGTCCAGGTGACGCCGTCGGCCGACCGTTGAGCGGTAAAGACGTTGCCCGTGCGGGTCAACTTCACCCAATGCGGGATATCGACATCGGCCACGTCCGTGTTGGCGCTGTCCCCGCCGGCAATCGGACGACGCTGGAACGACACGCCATGCGACGCCTCCGGCGTCACCGCCACGAACGCGTGCTTCGAGCCTGGTTCGAGCGTCTCGCGGATCATCACGCCCGCCTTGGCCCATTCGTTGCTGCGCACCAGACTGTCGACGCGCACCACGATGGAGCCGTTGCCGCTGAGGCTCTTGTGGGCAAAGCGGAACTGATCGGCCGTGTCCCAGATGTCGGTGCCGATGGCGCTCATGAGGATGCTTCCATCGGCGGCTTCCACGAAATCGGGCGCGTTGCCCCGCACGTAGAGCACCAGCGTGTCGGCGCCATTGCCCGTCCAATCCTGCGCGGAATCGAATTCCCGCTCGGCCTCGGAATAGAACGGCGAGACCGAGTTGTCGTATTGGAGTGGCATCGACTGCTTGCCGCCATGAACGATCGTCTTCTCGGCGAACGGAGCGTCAAGGTAGCCCACGGTCGAGCCGGTGTCGTTGGTCCAGCCATCGATCCACGTGTCGAAGATCGTCGTGCCGGTCTCGAGGTCGTCGGTGTAGCTCTCAAAATCGTCGACCATTGCGTATTCGATCGTCGAGAAGCTCCAGACGTCCCCTTCCCAGAAGCCGGCGCCGGCTTCGTTGACCTCGTTGACTTTCCAGTAGTAGGTCGAGCCGAAGTTCAGCCCGCCAAGTTCATAACGGCTTTCGCCGAGCGTGTCGACCAGGGCGCTGCCATCGATCACGGCCGCCTGGTCCGCGCTGACGTACAGCTCGTGCGCTGCGGCCAGCCGACCGTTGCGCCAGTCGAGCGTCACATCGAGAGGCACATCCGCCTGCCCCACCGCCGGCACAGGCCCGCGCGCCTGGACGGGCAGGTATGTGAAGCGCACTTCGCTCAATCCATACTGCGGCATCACGCCCATGTTCCAGTTGGACTTCACCGTGATCCGGACATACCTGGCGGCCACCTGCCTCAGGTCCAGAATCGTGTTGGCGGCGTAATCCGACCGGGCGGTCGCCTTGGCGAACTCCACGTCACCGAAGGCAGTCCACTCGGCGCCGTCGATGGAGTGTTCGATAGTTACGTCCTTGAGTCCGAAGCCCAGAACGAGCTCGAACCTGCTGTTGTAGTTCCAGACTTCCATCTCCCAGAGCTGGTAGATCTGATCGAACTCGTATTGGATCCAGATGGGCGTTGCATCCGTCGGAGAGGCCAGCCACATGTCCGTCGCCTCGGTGGCATGCTGGTCCTGGGCGTTCAGGCCGGAGCCGTCGATCGTGCTCTGTGCGGGAGAATCGGCATCAGCCAGGGATGCAGTAGCTATGATGTTCGTGATCGGGTAAACATAGGGCTCGACCGTGAAGCTCCACACGCCGCCTTTGTGGATGCCAAAGTCCGGCGCCCCGTTGACTTCATCGACCCGCCAGTAGTAGGTCTGACTGAAGTCCAGCAGGCCGGGAGGATCAAAGGTCAGTCCGGTCTGCCCCTGACTGGCCAGAACGCCCAGCGGATTGCTCCGTTCGGCCGCCGCGACGTCTTCGAGGCTGCTTCCGAAGTACACATCGTGCGACGCGGCCGACTCGCCGGGCGACCAGGAGAGAATCACATCCTGCGGGATGTCCGTGGAACCGTCCGCCGGAACGGGCGCTGTGGCGGAGGTGTAATCACCCACCATGACCTGCTGCAACTGGATTCCTGTCAGAACCGTGTCGTAGATCCGCACTTCGTCGATGGTGCCGACAAAGGTCTCGTCATTGCTGGAATCCACACAGCCAATCGTCACAGGCGTAGCGTTTGCGGACTCTCTGAGCGTAGCGCTCCCGGTTGAAACCTGCTCGCCATTGATGTACTGCACCCCGGCGCCGTTGTCCCAGGTCACAGCCACGTGAACCCACTCATTCGCATAGGGCACGAGCAGGGCATTGCCCCACCCGAAGCTCGTACCGCCTCCGTCATAGTCAGCCCGAAACAGAAAATCGCCGGCCGGGTTGGTCTGCCAGAACCACTTGATCGTGGCGCCGGTGGTGCTCCAGCCGAGACGTTTGCCGATGATGCCCTGCTGGGAGATGCTGTGGTTGCGCCCCTCCCAGTTGATCCAGGCGGCCAGGGTCATGGCGTTGTTTGCCGCCGTAGGATCAATCGGGCCGATCACGATTCGTTCGCCGGCCGTGTCGAAATGCACGCCACCGCCCTTGTAGCCGGCGACCCACTGCACCCCGCTGTTGAGGGCGCCGTCGTTGCCGTTGCCGGTGGCGTCGACGGTCTCCGTTCCCTGGCCTTCCTCGAAGGGATAGTAGGCGATCAATTCCGCCAAGGCACTGCCGGCGGCCATGCCCACCACCAGGAGCCATACCATGAGGAAAATCGGTTTGCGCGACATGTCTGTCCTCCTCTAACTGATGTGTCATAGTCGGAGCGTATGTGCGTGGCGACCGCAGGGGCGAATGATCCTTCGCCCGCACCTGGTCCGCACGACAACGTTCCGGGATCGCTCAGGAGTGTCTCGTCTGACCGACCGACCGGATACAGCCTCACAAGCTCCGCCTCGGTTGTACGCCGCACGCGATTCGCAGGAAGAGGCGGAACATGCCAAGACCGACCACTGAAGTGATTCTATCCCATCAGCCCGCCCATGTCAAGCGTCACCCACGCCGGGTTCGTCCCCCGGGGAGCCCGAATGCCTGGCGACGGGATTCGGTCGATTGCAGGAGGCTATTTCCCGATGCAGTACAGGTGTTTGCGCCCCCGAAGGAAGAGCCGGCCTCCGGACACGGCCGGAGAGGCGCAGAAGGTCTCGTCGAGCTTGTTGACGGCAAGAATCTCGAATTGCGGCCCCTGTCTGACGACGTAGCATTCGCCGTCTTCGGTCTGGATGTAGATCCTGCCGTCGGCCGCCACTGGCGATGCGGTAATCGTATTTCGGCTGCCGAGGGACTGCCGCTCGTACACGACCTGGCCGGTCAGGGCCTCATAGCAGGTCAGCGTTCCCCGGTCGAGCGGCACATAAAGGTAACGGTCGATGGCAATGGGGCTGGTCACGTACGGGCCGCCCATGGAACGCCACCAGGCGACACCCTCCGTGTGAGGCTGGTTCTTGGCCGGCGTGATATCGCCGGAGGCCTCTGCGCGGACGGCAATGATCGGCTGCGGCCGCAGCAGGTTGTGCCCGGATGAAAGGAACACCAGCCCCTGCGCGGCGACCGGCGAGGGAACCGAGATCATCGATCCGCCGGCACACTCCCACAGCAGCTTCCCGTTGCCGGCGTCATAGCCTCGCATGCGATGCGTCGCGTTGGTTACAACGGTTGTGCGACCGCCCGCTTCGAACAGAAGCGGCGTCCCCCACGAGGCGCCCTCCTGCCGCGCCGTACGCCAGACCGGATGGCCCGTGGCTTTGTCGAACGCCGTGATGCACGACTCGTCATCGTTGTCGCCCGCGACGATCACCGTGTTCTGAAACAGGATCGGCGAAGCGCCGGTTCCCCAACCTCGCTTGCCGCGCAGGAGCCCGAGATCGCGCTTCCAGGTCACGTGGCCTTCGGAGTCGAGGCAGTACAGACCCGCCGAACCGAACGAAGCGAACACGTGTGTGCCGTCCGTAACGGGCGTTTCGGAGGCATAGGTGTTCTTCGTGTGGCGTCGCGTCTTGGGCCGCTGCTGCGCGACGGTCGTCGACCACAGGATTGCTCCTCCGTCGGCATCGAGACAAAGGACGCAGTAGGCGTATTCCGACTCGTCGGGCTTGGCGCGGTTGCCTCCCATGTAGACGCCGCCGCGAAACGATTCGACGTTGGGATCGTCGGCGACCGCGGTCGTCACGAAGACGCGGTTGCCCCACACGATCGGGGAGGAGTGGCCGGCACCGGGAATAGACGTCTTCCATTTGACGTCTTCGGACTCGCTCCATGTCAGAGGCAGGTCGGTCTCGGACGACAGTCCGCTGCCATCGCCGCGCCAGCCCGGCCAGTTCCCCACGGCGCCGGGCGCCGCCAGTATCATGAAACACCAGCCCACGACCAGACGTTTTCGTATGTGCCCAGTGCTCATTTCAGGTCGTCCGATCATTCACTCCGGGAAGCCGGAAGACCACGGATCACGATTCCATGCCCTATTACACCCCCGACGTCCGCGTCTGTATATGGCGAAAGTAGAGAAAAGGCCGAGTCCCTCCAGCTCGGCCTCCTTCTCTTGCGTAGTCGCGCCGGTTACTGCGGCAAGGCCGCTTCGAGTTCGGCCAGCACCTCGGCTGTGACCGTCTCGGCGTGCAAGTCGCCGAAGATCACGCGGTACTGCCCGTCGGAGACCTTCCATCGCATCAGCGGCAGCTCCGCATCGCTCGGCGTAACTACATATCCGTGGTAGACCGGTTCGGCCCCCTGTCCGGCCAGCATCAGGGGGAACATGGTCAGCGTCATGAGCTTCATGAAACGCCCCTGGCTGACCTGCATGGCCGCCTCTCTGGAACCGGCGCTCTTGAGCTCCTCGCGGAATTGTTGGACAGCCGGACGATCGCTCGTGTTCAGAGCCTCCGTCATCTGCTTGACAAGCTGCTGCAGAGCGTCGTGACCGAGGGTTTCAGGATACCGCCCAGTGAAGTCCGCCGCGATGCGCAGCGCGTCGATCACACCCTGATCGCTGTAGGACGGCATGGGCGTGCCATCCATCTGGTCGGTTGTGAAGTCAGCGGGGATGTCCGGCTCGAAATCGCCGGCAACGACCGGGATGCTCCACTGATAGCCTTCTTGCACGACGCTGATGCGTACGCCCTCGCGAATATCCATCTCCAGTTCGTATCGCACCGGCAGCCAGGTCTCGACGTCCACCCACAGTCGAGCCGACAGATTCTCGGCGGTGTTGCCCAGGTAGGCCGGATCGGTCGTCGCGAACCCCTGCGCCGTCACCCCGTCGATGACCTCTGTTCCGAGTTCGCTGTACTCGCAGGCCAGAAATCTCTTGATCATCTCACGCGGATCGCGATTGTCGGTCTTCATATTCGCCAGGGTCGCGTCGTCCAGTTCCCGGCGCCCATACTGTTTCTCAGTCAGGTTAAGGATCACGATGCTCTTCTTCCGGGGCAGAAGGTACGACAGCAACCGCGTCTGGCGCCCGTCGGCGGCATTCACCGTGGTCTGTTCGCTTCTCACGCCGTACTCGTTCGACGTGAGGACCGTAGCCTCCAGCGTACGGTCCCCTTGACTCTGATCGTGGGTGGTGGCACTTTCCCTGTACAAATAGGCCTGAATCTGCTCGACCTTGGCAACGACCGCGGCCAGGGTGACCGACGTCGTGTCCCTCCACATGGAAAAGGCAAGCACGCACGCGACGGCCACGACCGCCGCGGCGGCTACTCTTGTCATGGGACTTCTCATAAGAAACCTCCTTAGTCGCAGGCCCGCGCTGGCTTGCGCAGCGCTCTTGAGCCTGACGTTCTGTTCGCGAATGATTCGGTTCATCACTTGATCTTCGAGGTCGCCTCGCGCGGCCTCGCCGTTGCGGACCAGACGCCCCTGAAGGATCTCGAGCTCCCTCAGTTCCGCCTGGCACGATCGACAACTCTCCAGATGCTCGGCGAGTTGCCGCTCCTGAGCGTCGTCCAGCAGTTGCTCGATGTGGAGAACGAGCTGCTCTTTACATTCTGCGCAGTTCATGGTTACACCTCATACACTTCGCGCCGCCGCTGCATCGCCTCTCGCAGCAGAGCGTAGGCCCTTGATAGCGTCTTGGTGACCGTGCCCAGAGGCATGTCGAGCTGGTCGGCGATCCCGGCACAGGACAGTTGCCCGTAATAACGCAGCAGGATCACCTGTCGATAGGGCTCGGCCAGACCGGCGACGGCCGCCTCCAGACCGTAATCCTCGGACAACTCCGGCGGCGACACTTCCTGCGAGGAGGTCCGGACCAACTCGCGCTGCCGCCTGACGCCCTCGGCTCGCTGCTGCTCCATCGCCACACGCTCTGCGATGCCCAGCAGCCAGGAGAAGAACTTCTCGGGCACCTTGAGCCTGCTCATGTTGAAGTAGGCCCTCACCAGCGTCTCCTGGGCGGCCTCCTCGGCGCGGTCCCTGCTGCCCAGCTTGCCGGCTAAATGGGCCAGCAGGATCGGTTGATACCGCCGCACCAGATGGCGAAAGTCGTCTGGATGGCCATCCAGGCAACGTTCCACGTAGTAGTTGTCCTTTTCCATTTCCATCGTCAATACCCCAAGAGACCGAAGTCCGATCCACATTTTCACCATATAGTGAGGCTCGTTTCCGCCTTGCGACACGAAAAGACGCGAAACCGCCCCCCCCACCCAGAAAAAAATAGAAATCAAGTGAAATGCTCATTGATCTCAAACGTCAAGTAGGTAGGAATCGGAAGGAAAGGCGTGTGGAGAAATCGGCCGGCATCACGGCGGCTCACCAGCGAGATCGGCACCGGCGCGGGATTCGGACAGCCGTCTGAGACGCGGAGCGGATCTTCCAACGCGGAGTATGTCTATCAACGGGCAATTGCCGGAAACGGCAACTGCCGGACATCGTGAGAGGGACCGACGTCTATGTCGTGGCACGATGGCGCAATTTGTCTGAACACATCGACAGGCATCCGATGCGTGGGCACCACACTACGCTCACGTCAGGGCATTTCTCACCACCCCGGCTCTAAAATGCGGAGCACGAATCTCGGAATCCGAAGCAAATCCAGAGCACGAAGCCCGAGTGCTCCAAACCCCTGCGACGCCAGGGTGACCTCAGGAGACAACCGTTTGGTATTTCGGATTTTGACATTCGAGCTTGTTTCGGATTTCGTGCTTCGGGATTCGATTTTCCCTGCTCCGGAGGCCGAACCCGCCGTGGGCGACGGCACAGGTATGACAACCTCGCGCCGGATTCGTGGCCCGCCGCAATCATCACGCGGTGGCATTCACCTCTGTTGATCGAATCCCTATGGACTTGAAACTGCGTCGGGACGGTATGGCTCGGACCCGCGGAGGAGTTCGCGCCTGTGAGTTCTGCGCGGAGTGTGCGAAAGGAGCAACGAAACATGGTGACAACAAGAAGGAACCTGTGGATGGCGGCCATGCTCGGCGCGCTGATCGGCGTCGGCATGGTGGGACTACATCCGGCACTGGCGGAAGACGATCCGAACGCCATACCCTATCTCTTTGCCCACGCGGGCGGACCCTACTATGGCAAGGTCGGCGTACCGATCGAGTTCAATGCGAGCACCTCGTATATCGGCGACGGCAGCACGATCGAGGGCTACCACTGGGATTGGGACATGGACAAGAACTACGAATGTGTCACCTTGCCGATCTGCACGCACACCTGGCACAGCGCCTTTGCCGGTGAGGTGTGGATGCAGGTGTTCGGCCCGGGCGACAACATGGCCTGGGACACGGCGCGCGTCACCGTCACCGGTCCGGAGACAATCCTGACGTTCACCCTGAGCTCGGCCTTTGCCGACCTGCACGTGTATGACCCGAAGGGCCGACACGTGGGGCTGAACTATGCCTCGGGAGCGGTGGATCAGAAGATCCCGGGGGCGTCCTACCAGCGGACGGTTGTCCTCGCCGAGGAGAACGCACAGACTTCGACACAGACGGTCGCGCTGCCCCTCTACGCGGCGGGCGACTACAAGATCAAACTCGTGGGCGCAGCCGACGATTCCTTTCAGTTGAACGTGGCAGCGGTCCGCGACGGGCAAGCCGTCGTCCAGCAGATTCACGCGGGCGAAGTATGCCAGGGCGAGAGTGTCACCCTGAACGTCTGCGCGGGCTGTCCGAACGGCCAACTGGACATGATGTGCGGGGAATTGACGTGCCTTCCCGGGCTGGCGGTCACGCCGGATCAGGTCACACTAACCGTGGAACCGGATGCGGTATACGATGTCGCCCTTCAGGTCTGCGAAACGTACGGGAAGGTCGCGCTGGAGTCGGTCACTCTGCAATGCAGCCACATCACCGGACCGGGGAACCTGATTGCCAGTTCGAATGTCTCGTTCGATTCGACCGGCTTCACGGTCGAGCCCGACTGTCAGCACGAGGTCCACGCGCGCATCGCCATCCCGAAGGCGTTCATGGGCATAGCCAATGGCTCGATCACCGTGAGTTGCTCTGCCGGCGTCACCAAGAGCGTCCCCGTAACGCTCAAAACACTGGGCGCCTGTGTGCCCATCACGGTTGGGATCGGGCCTTACGTGGGCACCGTCGGAACCCCCATCACGTTCGATGCCAGCGAGTGCCACGACCCGGACGGGTACATCGATCAGTACGCGTGGGACTGGGACAACGACGGGCACGTCGATGACTACACCATGACGCCCACCATCAACCACACCTGGGACTGCGAATTCTCGGGGACTGTAACGTGCCTCGTAATCGACAACGACGGATTCATCAACAGCATGACGGTGGAGGTCACTGTAACCGCCCCGTAGGGGCCAACGCGAAGGGGCCGGTCCCGACAGCCATCGGGACCCGGCCCCTGTCTTCTCGACGTCGGCACGACGGCTACTTGGGCAGCATTTCCGGCGTAACGGTCTTGACGTTCAGGTCCGCGTAGATCACCCGCCAGGTCGCTGCACCTTCCGGACAGTACCAGAAGATCGGCGTCTGCGGGTCCCCGAAGGAGACATTTTGGCCAGCATAGCGCCATGAGCCCGAGGGCAGCTTGCGCATGAACACCATCGCGTTGTACATGATCTTCGCTTCCTGATCGCGATCGGACCCCGAGGAGCCGGTGAACTTGCCTTCCTGGCCCATCTGCATGGCGATCTTGCCGATCTCGGTACCCGTCAGGGTCGGGGGGAAGGTCCGGTCTGTGGTCCAGCTCGACCAGAGCCGCAGGAACGCGATGAGGTCCTTTTCGCCGACCTCGTCCATGTCGGCCTGGAGATCGAGCCCCATAGGCTCGTATCCGGCCGGCGGTTCGAGGCTGAACAGCGAATCGTCCAACGTGACATCGAACTGGAAGTCGCTGAGGACCATGTCCATGCCCGGCGCCGCAGCGAATTCCATCTCCACGCGGGCAGGCTCTCCGCTTCGCGGGTCCACCCATACCGTGGTGGTCGTGTCGGCCTCGCGAACCCGGTAGCCCTCCAGGGTCCTCCCGTCGATCTTCATCTGCCCCAGGCCCTCATCGGCCTGGCTCGGAAGGGCGCGCAGTTTTTCGACAGACACATAGGGCCCGGTGTCGGGAGTGTCCGGCACGTTCGTGAACTCGAAGGTCATGTACTTCTTCTGCAGGGGTATGAGATTCAGCCCTCTGACGCCGGCCTCGGACGCGTGCATGACAGTCACATACCCGTCGGCCGTGGAGGTTCGCAGATAGCCCGGCTCCTTGAAGGCGATCTGTGTCCGAACGGTCGGCATGGTCTCCATGCCCGTCTTGTTGACGATGCTGTACGTCAGGGTTTGGGCGTTGTGCAGCCGGTCCACGACTTGGGCGTAAGCATCGGTCGCGCCGGCGCCGCTGAACGTGTACAAAGCGAGGGCCAAGCCCACAACGATCAGGGCGGCAACAGCAAGTTTTGTGGTTCCACTCTTCATGACAATTCTCCATATGCTCGCGCCACCGGATTCGACGGCCCGGCGCGGTCGTTCCATTCGTTCCTGGGTCGCGGCCGACAGGACTCTGCGCCCCGCCGACTCGCACGCTTGCCGATCTACCGATTGCTCGCCCAGACAGGCGATGCGCGCCAGCAGTCGTTCCTGCCGCTCCAGATCCTGCCGACACCGAGAGCATTCCGCTACATGGCGGCGCACCTGCGAAGCCTGCGTCGGATCCAGTTCGCCCAACGCGAACGCCGGAAGGAGTCTGTTGATCTGTCTGTGGCGATTCATACACTACCTTTCACTCAGCCCAGATAGGGCTTCAACTCGCGACCGAGCTTCTTCAACGCACGATGGAGATGGACGCGGACCGTCTGGCCCGAGCAGCCCAGGATCTCGGCCACCTCAGCTGTCGGCAGACCTTCCAGACGCAGCAGCACAAACGCATCCGCCTGATGGGCCGGCAGCTTCGCCAGCGCCGCTCCCAGCTTCTGCCGGAGCTCATCGGCCTGCATGTCGCCGTCGGGCCGGCGGTCATCCCGGTCCGGCCCCGGCGGAGCTTGCGGGCGGTACCCGTTGGCCCGCCGCGCAACCTCCAGAGCCTTTCGCACCGTAGCGCGGTACAGATACGCAGGCCAGCAGGTCTGTCCGTTGTAGCTGGGCCAGCGACGCCAGATGGATAAGAACACCTCCTGATGGACATCATTGGCCAGATTCACATCGCCCAGCACGCGCAGAGCCGTGTTGAGCACCTGCCGGCCGTACTCATGGACCAAGTTTTCAAAGCTCTTGTCAGACAAAGCCGCTCTGTCCTGCAAAACGATCGTTTCCAAGCCATGGCCTCCCGACGACGCGAGCGAAATCGGGATCGAGATCTCTACCCCTATAGAGCCGTCCTGGTGTCCGGGCGTTTACAGGAAAACCAAGGGCGATTCCAAGCAAAAAGCAAGAGGCAAAAATCAAAATAGCGGCATCCGCCTTCGGCGGATGACTTCCTCTTTTCTGCACTTTGCGGTTTGATCTTTGCTTTGATCCTGCCGCAATTGTGCTTCTTGACAGAGCCGCTGTCGCGTATACTACGGCAGGATGGTGTTTCGGCCTGCGGCGGAGACGGGGCAGAGCGTAGGGGGCAGATGGAAGTGGACACAGAAGACCACGCGATGACCGAGGATTCGAAACAGGAGGCCGCCGCCGGCCGGCTCGGCCGTCGCCGCAAACAGCATTCGCCACCGGCGGTCGCGCCGCTGCGACCCGTTTCGACGTCACATGCTTTGCCGACCGGTGACGCCGATCGGGCGCCCGTCGAGACGACTGCTGAGGAATTGCAGCAGCGCGTACAGGCACAAACCGTCAAGCTCCAGCACGCCAATGAAGAACTCAAGAAGGCCGTGGCCGAACACCAGAAGGCGCAGGAGACCTTGCGGGCGACGGCGCTGTTCCCCGACCAGAACCCTTCGCCGGTGCTCCGCGTTTCACGCGACGGCATCCTATTGTTCGCCAACGCCGCCAGCAAGCGCTTGCTGCGATTTTGGCACTGCAACGCGGGCCGCGTGGTGCCCGATGCCATCCGGAAGAAGGTTGAGCAGGCCCTGGAAGATGGTCAGGTCTGTGAGATGGAAGTGACATGCGCGCGCACGACCTATGCCTTCTCCGTGGCGCCCATTGGCTCGGAACGATGCGCGAACCTGTACGGCTACGACATCACGGGCCGCAAGGCCGCCGAAGAGGCCGCCCGGTGGAGCGCCCGTCGAGACGAGCTGCTTTCGAACACTGCGGCACATCTCCTTCAGAGCGGCGATCCCCAGAGGCTCGTCGAGGATCTCTGTCGGCAGATCATGGACTTCCTTGACTGTCACACCTTCTTCAACTTCCTCGTCGATGAGCAGGCCGGGAGACTGCGCCTGAACGCCTGCGCAGGAATCCCCGAGGAACAAGCGCGCCGGATCGCGTGGCTCGACTACGGCGCCGCCGTCTGCGGTTGTGCGGCGCGCGACCGCACACGGGTCGTGGTCGAGGATGTCCTGAACACCGCGGACTCCCGCACGGAACTGATCAAGTCGTACGGCATCCAAGCCTATTGCTGCCATCCCCTCCTGGTCCAGGACCGTCTCATCGGAACCCTGTCGTTCGGCACTCGCTCGCGGACCCGGTTCCGGCCCGAACACATCGCCGTGATGAAGGAGGTCTCCGATCTTGTGGCGGTCGCCATGCAGCGCATCGAGACGGAAACAGCGCTGCGCCGAAGCCAGGAGGACCTGGATCGCGCCCAGATGGTCGGACAGATCGGCAGTTGGCGGATGGACGTGCGGCGGAACGTTCTGTCGTGGTCCGACGAGAGCTACCGTATCTTCGGCGTGCCACAGGGCACCCCCGTGACCTATGAGACGTTTCTGGCGGCCGTCCATCCCGACGACCGTTCGCACATTGACAGGAAATGGCAACTCGCGCTGCGAGGAGAGCCTTACGACGTCGAGCACCGCATTGTGGTCGGCGGACAGGTTAAATGGGTGCGCGCGAGGGCTTCTCTGGAGTTGGATGAGGAAGACGAGGTGCTGGGCGGCTTCGGGATCGTTCAGGACATCACCGAGCGCAAACGAACCGAGCAGACTCTGCAAGAGAGCGCGCAGCGGCTGCGCCTGGCCCTCGAAGGCGGGCGGATGGGCTTGTGGGAATGGGATGTTCAGAACGAGTGCGGTTTCTGGGACGAGCGCGTATATGAACTGATCGGCGCCGATCCCCAGACCCGGCCTGCGGCCACGTTCTTCTTCGACTATGTACATCCGGCGGATCGAGACAGACTCCAGGTGCAGATACAGGACATCCTGACGACGGCCGGTGACTTCCAGACGGAGTTTCGCATCGTCCGTCCCGACCAGAAGATCGCCTGGCTCACGTCACGGGGCCGGGTCATTCGCGACGAGCAGAATCGAGGCGTTCGCATGCTCGGCGTGCTATACGACGTGACACAGCGGAAGGAGATGGAGGCGGAGCTGCGTCGCCTGAACGAGCAGTTGGCCGAAGAGGTCCGCGCCCAGACGGAGGAGCTGGGCAATACGGTGAGCCGGCTGGAGGAGGAGGTGGCGCGGCGCCGGCTGGCGGAGAAGAGTCTTCGCGAACGGTCGCGACTGCTGGAGGGTTTCTTCCGACACACCATCACGCCGCTGGCGTTCATGGATCGCCAATTCAACTTCGTCCAGGTGAACGATGCCTATGCCAGAGTGGACGACAGAGAACCCGAAGACTTCATCGGCAAGAACCACTTCGACCTGTATTTGAACGCGGAGAACCAGGCGATTTTCGAGCAGGTGGTCCGGACGAAACAACCGTACCATGCCCTCGCCAAACCGTTCGCCTATCCGGAGCACCCGGAACGCGGGGTCAGCTACTGGAACTGGCAACTGACCCCTCTTCTGGACGACGCCGGCGAGGTCCGGTTCCTCGTGCTGAACTTGCAGGATGTGACGGCCCGCCAGGAAACAATGCAAGAGCTGGAGAAACGAACGTCGCAGCTCCAGAGGCTGACGGCCGAACTGTCGGAGGCCGAGGATCGAGAGCGCCGGCGACTGGCCGAGCTGCTCCACGATGATCTTCAGCAACTGCTGGTCGGGTCCAAACTGCGGCTCAATATCCTCACCAGGAGGCTCAAAGGCACGCCGGAGCTCCGCGAAATCGTGGACGAAACCACCAGCCTGATCGCCGAGTCCATCCACAAATCTCGCGGCTTGTCCCACGAGCTCAGTCCGCCTGTCCTGCATCACGGAGACCTTCGCGAAGTGCTCCAGTGGCTCATCGAGCAGATTCATACGACGTGCGGGCTGAGGGTGCGACTGAAGATCGGCGCCGGCGTGGACCTCTCTTCCCAGACGCTCAAGACATTCCTCTACAAGGCCGCACGCGAGATGCTCTTCAACGTGGTCAAACACGCCAACGTCAAACAGGCCGCCGTCGTGGTTCAGCAGCGAAATCGAGTCCTCTTCGTGACCGTGTCGGACAAAGGGCGTGGATTCGAGCCGGAGCGTCTGGATGCTGCCGGGCAGAATGGGTTCGGCCTTTTCAACATTCGCGAGCGCGTCCAGTTCCTCGGGGCTCGCTGACCGTCCAGAGCGTTCCCGACCGGGGCAGCCGTTTCATCCTGACCATTCCGCTGAATGTGCCGGGCGAAGCTGCCGCCCAGAAGACCGGCGCGCCGATCCTTTCGATCCCGTTCCGGCCGGCCGCGCAGCCGGCCACGGACACGCCCGCCGCCAGGCAGCGCTTCCGCATCCTGCTGGTGGACGACCACAAGGTCATGCGTGACGGACTGGCCGCCCTGCTCGAAGAAGAGCCGGACATCGAGGTAGTGGGGCAGGCCGGAAACGGCCGCGACGCCATCACCCTGACGGGCCAACTGAAACCCGATGTCGTCGTCATGGACGTGGTCATGCCGATCATCAACGGAGAGGAGGCCACGCGCCAGATCAGAGCCCAGTGGCCGCACGTGCGTGTCGTGGCGCTGTCGATGCTCGAAGAGGACACGACCCGCGAGCGCATGCTCAAGGCCGGCGCCGAGGTCTTCCTGTCCAAGGCCGGCCCCTCCGAGGTGATCGCCGCCGCCATCCGCCACTCGTCATAGCGACCGCTCGATCCGTCGCCGGCGGATTTGACTGTGCCGCCTTCCCGCGTGACGGGGTGCACTTGATGTTTGTAGGTAAACCTTCAACGGAGGCTGCAATCGACTTTGTCATTCCGACCGGAGCGCAGCGTAGTGGAGGAATCTGGCGGCGAAGGGGCTATTGCCTTATCCTCGGCCAGATTTCTCCGCGCGGGCTTCGCCCTTAGTCGAAATGACATCCGCCACGCTCTCCGAGATGACAGCCCCCTTCCTGGCCTCG
>JAAYBV010000020.1 GCA_012744475.1 Phycisphaerae bacterium | reverse complement strand
TGCGCGATGGCCATCGAGGCCGGCACGTTCTTCGCCTGGATGCGATTGTCCTGCATGAACTGTGCGGTCCCGAGGAAGTAGAACTGCATCATTCCCGGCGCGACCATCGAAATCAGCAGGAAGATCAGGAACGTCGGGATCTTCAACATGCCCAACGCGGAGCTTCCAGCCTCACCGGCCGCCGGCGTGCTCGGCATGAATCCACCGCAGACAACCGCCATCGCCACCGACAAGACGGCCGCCAATATCAGGCAATCCCGGCCTTCTTCGCCGGTCTTGAAGATCCAGCGCCAGCCGGTCAGGAAGTAGCCGGCCACCGCCCAGGCAATCGGCGCCCACATGAAGATGTAGGCGGATTTCGCCGTGTCGACGTTGTTCTTGGCCAGGTGATAGAACATCAGCGAGTTGACCAGAGGCAAGGTCGCCGCATAACACAGCGCGTAGAGCAGAATCACCGTAAACAGCGATTGAAAGTCCTTGCGATAGCTCGCGACAAACAGCAGCACCATGCCGGCAAGGTGGGCCACCGCCAGAATGTACTCCGTGTTGAAGTACTTATCCGCCAGATAGCCTGCCAGCAACGGCATGAAGATACAAGCTAACGGCAAGGCCGAATAGACCCAGCCGGTCTGCTTTCCGCTGAACTTCAGCGGGCCCAGCAGCCGCGCCGCCAATACCGGATACCACGCCCCCCATACTGCAAACTCCAAAGCCATCAACGCGCTGAGCTTCCAATACAGGGTCGAATCCATCCCGAAAGTCATGTCATTCTCCTTGAATCGCCACGCCGCCGTTGGTCAGGTCAACTCGCAGCAGCCAACCGCTGGACTGCCTTCTGGATATCGCCGAAACGATCGTCACCCGCCTCGCGCTCGATGGCCAGCGCCCCGTCGTATCCCACCTCCTCCAGCGCCGCGAGGAACTCGGCGATGCCGACCTGGCCGTCGCCCCAAGGCACCTCGGCCCCCCACGTGCCAGGCTCGCTGGTGCGCAGCGCGTCCTTGACGTGGATGTGTCGAATCCACGGCGCCAGGGTGTGAACCGCCTTGATGGGATTGCCCTTGTCGTAGAGGATCATGTTGGCCGGATCGAAGTTGACGCCGACGGAATTGTGGTCGAGTTTTTCGAGAAAGTGACGCAGCTCTTTGGCGCTCTCCTGCCCCGTCTCCAGCAGGAAGATCACGCCATTCTCTTCGGCCATATCGGCCAAGGTGCGGATTCGGTCCGTGATCTTGGCGGCGTGAGCCTTGTCCGTCTCGTCGATGAAGCCGGCGTGCATCGAGAGGTACTTGACCCCCAGCTCGGCGGTGATCTCGGCCGCCTGGGCAAACAGGTCGCTATCGCCCTGCCAGTATTCATCGGGAACGATGCCGCCGGTGACCTTGATGGTGTCCAGCGTCGAGTAGTCCTCATGCGCGAAGTTCAGCATGGTCGAGGTGATCGTCCAGTCCTGGGCCTTGATCGCGTCGAGACACTGCTTGCCACCGGCGCCGATCGCGCCGGCAATCGCCAGGTGCACGTGCTGCAAACCCAGCTTCTTCATCGCCTTGGCCACGCCGGGGATGTCCGTCTGGAGCGACCAACTGCAAACGCCTACGGGCCAGTTCCTGCATCTCATGTCAGTCTCCTGTCTTTATGCCCCCGATTACCGAATGGCGACTCGCTCTCGCGTGCGGATCGACTCCTTCTCCGCTTCCACGATCTTCACCGAGTCGCGGGATTGCTCCAGCGTGATGACCGGCGGCACCGCCTGCCCCTGGATCGCCTTGGCGAAGTGCTCAACCTGGCGGACGTAGCCATCCTGCGGCAGCACCTGTGGCGTGAAGACCTCGCCCTGGGCCGGGCAGACCCGCAAAGCCGGCTGCCGCGTCACGTCGTAGACGATCGTGGCCTTCTCGAGAATCAGATTGAAACTCATTTCGAAACCAAAGCCTGGCATCATCCCCCAGCCGCCCTCGGCGGTGACGACCTGGTCGTCGCCATAGACATACTGCGTGACGATGTGGAGCAACTGCCCTCGCGGCCCGACGGCCCCATGAGCGCAGACCGCCTTGGGTATGCCGAGAAGGTACTGCACGTAGTCGGTGTCGTGAATGTGCAGGTCCAGCGCGACTCCGCCGCTGCGCTGCTCATCCGCGAACCAGTTGTCCAGACTCCAGCCGGGAGGCGAACCCAGCCGCTGAAACATCGCCGCGACCACCTTGCCGTACTTGCCGCTGTCGACCAGTTCCTTGGCCTTGACGTATTCCGGCCAGAATCGCAGACAGTGGCCGATCTGGAGGACCTTGCCGCTCTTGCGGGCGGCCGCGATCATGCGGTCGCAGTCGCCCACGGTCAGCGCCATCGGCTTCTCGCACAGCACGTGGACGCCCCGTGACAGCGCCCGCTCGGAAAACTCGGCGTGAAGATAGGTAGGCAGGGTCAGCGAGATCGCATCGAGCCCCGCCTTCGCGATCATCCGGTCGAAATCGGCGAACACTTCGATTCCTGCAAAGTCGATGTCGCCGGCGGCCCCGTCGATGTTCCCCACCGCCCGGTGCGTGTCCTCTTTGATGTTGGGGTTCGCGTCGCAGACCGCGACTACCCGCGCATCTTCCCGCGCCTTCCAGCAGCGAAAATGCATGCGTCCCATGAATCCGAACCCGACGATTCCCACTTTCAACATCGCAACAGACCTCCCTATGGTGTGGGCTCGGCGCCTGTAGGTGTTCGGTCAGGCAGCCCGCGAGGTGATCTTTCTTCCCTTGGCCCAATCGTGCATCTCATAGCGCCAAGATTCTCCAATCGGCACGTTTAAGATGCCGGATTCTATCAAACGCGCCCGAGGGCCGCCAAGCGATTTTCTTGCATTCGCCTGACAAATCGCAGGTCCAGGGAAAGGCCGTGGACATTGCCGGCCGCAGCGGTATCATGCGGAAGGTGTGCATGCCGGCGAACGAACCGGTGAGCCGGAGCCCTGGCGACGGGAGTGATTGATGGAGACCGTGATGACACCGAAAGAGCGAATCTACGCGACCCTGCGAGGCCAACCCGTCGATCGGCGGGCCGTGACACCAATCTTCATGGCTTGGTCCGCCAGCTTCATTGGACACACCTATCGGGATTACTACCTCGACGGTGACGTCCTGGTCGAATCGCAACTGGCGGTGACGCACGCGTTCGGCCTCGACCAGGCCAGCGCGATCAGCGATCCCTGGCGCGAAGCGTCCGCCTATGGGATGGAGTTCGACTATCCGCCCGACGGCGTCGGCAAACCCAGGGGAATGCTGATTCAGACCCCCGACGACGTCGCACGGCTTGCGCCGTTTGAGATCGAGAAGGCGGAGCGTCCCAGGCAACGTATCGAGAGCGTCCGCAAGATGGCCCAAGCCGTCGGCGCGACCCACAGCGTTCTCGGCTGGGTCGAGGGCCCCATCGCCGAGTACGCCGACCTGCGGGGCGTCGAGAACACGTTCATGGACCTGATCGACAAGCCCGAGATGTACGTCCAGGCCGCCGGCATCCTCATCGACAACGCGATCCGTTTCGCACGAGCCCAGATCGATGCCGGCGCGGACATGATCGGCATGGGCGATGCGGTCGCCAGCCTTATCAATCCCGCCATGTACGAGCAGTACGTGCTGCCGTTCGAGAAGAAGCTGATCGACGCCATTCACGAAGCGGGCGCGACGGTCAAGCTTCACATCTGCGGCAACATCGCCAACAACATCGCCTTGATGGCCCGGACCGGCGCCGACATCATCGACGTCGACTGGATGGTCTCGCTTGCCGCAGCGCGCGAGGCGGTCGGTCCCGACATCACGCTGGCCGGCAATTTCGACCCAAGCGCCGTGTTGCTCCAGGGCACGCCCGAAGACGTCGCCCAAGCGGCGCGAAATTGTATCGCATCGGCGGGGGCGAAGTTCATCCTTCAGCCCGGCTGCGAAGTCCCGCCCGGGACGCCGGAGGCGAACCTGCGCGCCTTCTGCCCCTGCGAAGGCTGCCTGATCGCCGACGAGCTTCGACGCCGTTCGTGGTGACGCCTTAAGGCGTTACGCGCTCGACGGGAAGTATGCCCTTACGGGCACACTACAAGCGGGTCACAGCGTCCAGCCCTCGCGATAGGGAGGATTGAGATACTGATTGGCCTGCTCGGAATTGGCGAACCGCATGTTCGGACCGTCCCATTCGAGTTTCTCGCCCAGCATCTTCGTCGCAATGATGCCCAGCAGCGCGATCTCCGTGAGCGGCCCGCCGTAGTCGAAGTGCGAGCCGGCCCGTCTGCCGCTCTTGATCGCATCGAGCCAGTCGACGAAGTGGTCCTTCACGCGCGGCAGCGTCCTGGCCGGCTGCTTGTAGACCCTCATCTTCTCCTCGGGGAAGATCCGCAAACTGCCGGCCCCGTGCGAGCCGTACATGATCTTGCCCTTGTCCCCGATGACAATCGCCCCCGTGCCGGGCACCTCCCGCCCGGGTTCCAGGTCGTCCGGTCGCGGGATCGTCTCGACCCCATCATGCCAGACGAGCCTGACCGGACCGCGATTGCCCTTGGCCTCGAACCCGTAGGTCACAACGGTGCCTTTGGGGAATGTGTCGCCATGAGCCTTGGGGTCATAGTCTTTTGCCCGGGCCTGGACCGTCTTGGGAGCGCCAAGGTCGAGGGCCCAGAAGACCGGATCGACCACGTGGCAGACCCAGTCGCCGATGACGCCGCAGCCGAACGGCATCCAGCGTCGCCACGTGCCCGGCACGTACATCGGATGGTACGGCCGATGTTTTGCCGGCCCCAGCCACAGGTCCCAGTCCAGCTCGGCCGGAATCTCGTGCTTCTCCTGGAGCTTCGACAGATTGTCGATGGCGCTGTAGACCGAACCACACGCAGCGTGGACCTCCGTAACGTTGCCGATGGCCCCATCCCAAATCCATTCGCAGAACATCCGAATCGTGTCGTAGGAATGGCCCTGATTGCCGAGCTGCGTGACCACCTTGTGCTCGCGGGCCGCCCTCATCAGGGTACGGACCTCGTGAATCGAATGGGCCAGCGGTTTCTCGCAGTAGACGTGCTTGCCCCGCCGGATTGCCTCCATAGCGACTACGGCGTGCGTGTGGTCGGGCGTGGCAACGGTCACCGCGTCGATCCGGTCGCCCATCTCATCGAACAGCTTGCGGTAGTCGCGATATTTCTTCGCCTTGGGGAAACTCGTGAAGGCCCCCGCGGCCCGGCGACTGTCCACGTCGCACATCGCCACGATGTTCTCGTTCCTGCTCCCGTCGACACTGGCGCCGCCTCGCCCCCCGACGCCGATGCAGGCGACGTTGAGCTTGTCGCTGGGGGGAGTCTGCCCCTGCCCCAGGACGTGACGCGGAACGATCGTGAACGCGGCGATCGCGCCGGTGGCCGATTGGACGAACTGCCTTCTCGATGTCTTTCTGTCGCTGCCCATGCTCACACCTCGGTCATTGAATACGGACGTCGGTCTATCGATCGGAAGCTGTCGCCGCATCGAGACACCACAATAGTGTACCGCAGCACAGGCCAGAACCCAAGCCGAATCAGCCGCCCGATCATGCCGCTGGCGGAAGACGTGACAGGCTGCTATAATCCTGCCATCGAGGGCTCTGTGCGGACACTCGCTGTACGATGAAAGGGGATGATGCATGACGAAGACAGCAAGAGCAGCCCGAGCCGTGCCTGTGGCCAGACCGGGATCGTACACGCAAGGGGCAGTCACTCGCCGCCGGTTCCTCAAGAGCGGCGCCGTTTTCGGCGCGGCCTTGGGATTCCCCTATTTCGTGCCGGGCCGCGTGCTGGGAGCCCAAGGCGCCACCCCGCCCAGCGAAAAGATCGTCATGGGCTGCATCGGCGTCGGCAGCATGGGCGGCGGCCATCTGCGCGCCTTCCTCGGCCAGCAAGACGTGCGAGTCGTCGCGGCCTGCGACCTTCGCGAAGCCTTCCGCCAGAAGGCCAAGCGGCAAATCGATGAAAGGTACGCAAGCCAGGATGCCAGGACCTATCATGACTTTCGCGAGCTGCTGGCCCGTCCGGATATCGATGCCGTCTGCGTCGCAACGCCGGACCACTGGCACGCCCTGATCGGAATCGAGGCCGCCCGAAACGGCAAGGACATGTATCTGGAGAAGCCGGCCGACGTGCACGTCGCCGCCGCGAAGGCCCTGCGCCGAGCGGTGAACGACTACGGCGTCGTCTTCCAGTTCGGCACCCAGCAGCGTTCCGGCCGGGACTTCCGCTTCGCTTGCGAGTTGGTGCGGAACAAGAGAATCGGCAGATTGCAGACCATCGTGGTCGGCTCCGTGCAAGGCCTGTCGCTGCCCAACCAGCCGACCCAACCGGAGCCCGATCCGCGCCAGTTCGATTACGACATGTGGCTGGGTCCAGCGCCTTGGGCGCCGTATTCATTCGAACGGGCTGCCTCCCGGGCCGAAGGCAGCGACGGCCACTGGATGCACATCCACGACTATGGCCTTGGCTGCCTGAGCGGCGCCTGGGGCATCCATCACGTCGATATCGCGCAATGGGGCAACGGCACCGATGACACTGGCCCCGTGGAGATCGAAGGGACCGGCGTGATCCCTCGGGACGGGCTCTGCGATACGCCGCTCTTCTGGCGGGTCGAACACCTCTACGCCAACGGTGTGCGTATGATCCACATGGATTCGCGGCACACGGCGGCCGAGTTTTCGCAATTCGCCGAGGCTGCCGGCTCGCTGCAAATCCCGGGCTGCGGCATTCTTTTCATCGGGACGGATGGCTGGGTCATCGTCTCGCGTGGCGGCATCGACGCCAGACCCAAGGCGCTGCTACAGGAAACCTTCGGCTCCGGCGAGATTCGCCTGCCCGCCAGCAACGACCACAAGCGGAATTTCCTCGAATGCGTGCGGACGCGAGGCAAGACGGTCAGTTCCATCGAAGCGGCCGTCCGGTCAGACACGATCTGTCACCTGGATGACATCGCCATCCGTCTGGGCCGCAAGCTGCACTGGGACCCTCAGAAGGAGTTGTTCGTCGCAGACGATCCGGCCAACCGCATGCTCCGCCGCCCGATGCGCAGCCCCTGGACCCTGTGAACCTCGTCGGCTCTCAGCGTCGCGCGTTTTTCAGGAGGCGATGGATTCGAAGCAGTTCGCCCACGCTCCAGGCCTGGGCCTGACAGCCCTTGGGCTCGTGAGGCTCGTCGCCGTCGAAGATCTCGGAGATGCTGCCAAGGCAGCCGGTCGTGGTCAGGTGCTTCAGGAGCGGCTCGATCATCTCCCCTGCCCTACGGAGGGCGGCCGGCTTGAAGTCGTTGACTTTCAGATAGGCCTCGACGAACGGCCCCATCAGATAGGGCCAGACCGTCCCCTGATGATACGCCGCATCTCTATTTCGTTGAGGCCCTTCATAGCGACCCTGATAGCAGGCGTCGCGTGGGCTTAGCGTCCGCAGCCCGTATGGGGTCAATAGCTCCCGCTCGACAGCCGCAACGATGGCCTTCTGCCGAGCCCCGCTTAGCGGCGGACCGTATGGAAGGGAGACCGCAAAGATCTGGTTCGGCCGCAGGCTCGCGTCGACGCGCCCATCCGGCAT
Organism: Phycisphaerae bacterium; assembly: GCA_012744475.1. Taxonomy (GTDB): domain Bacteria; phylum Planctomycetota; class Phycisphaerae; order Sedimentisphaerales; family Anaerobacaceae; genus Anaerobaca. The sequence continues at coordinate 27,960 of JAAYBV010000020.1, read as the reverse complement.
CACCGTGTCGTTCAGATACCCGGCCGATTCGTTCCAGAACCGCTCGCAGAAACCGTCGCCGGCCTGCTGCGCCATCTTGGCATACCGCCTGGCGTCAGAGATTTGATCCGTCCGAAGGCAGAACTCGTGCATACGGCACAACGCGTTGTGCCACAGCGCGTTGACCTCCACCGGCTTGCCCCAGCGAGGCGTGAATACGACGCCGTCGTATTTGGCGTCCATCCACGTCAACTGCGTGTCCTTGTCGCCGGCCTGGATCAATCCGTCCACGTCAGCGTGGATCCCGAACCGCGTACCGTTCTGGAAGGAATCGATGATCCACCGAATCACCGGCAGCAGTTCCTGGCCGAAGGTGTTCTTGTCTTCCGTCGCTTCGAGATACTCAAAAGCGGCGTGGACAAACCACAGCGACGCATCCACACTGTTGAAATGGGCCGGCCCGCTGCGATCGTCAAAGCGGTTCGGAATCAGTCCGCCGTCGGCGGCGGCGGCGAACGTACACAACACTGACCGGGCCTCATCGAACCGCCCCGTCGCCAGCAGCAGCCCGGGCATGGCAATGAACGTATCGCGACCCCAGTCGGCGAACCAGGGGTAACCGGCCACGATGGTCGTCCCCTCGACGTCGCCGTACCGGCGATTGACGATGAACTGATCGGCCGCCAGAACGAGCTTCCGGTCCGCCTCATCGGCAGCCTGCGCTTCACGGAAAATCTCCCGCTGATGCGCCGCCAGCCGGTTCTTCACCATCCCGACCTCCACCGTCACCGGCCGGTCCGGACGATAGCGCTCATCCAGACGCGCCCAGAAGACGATGCGTCCATCTTCTTCGAGTACCCCTCTCCAGAAGCCGGGCGTCCAGAGGTCTTCGCTGGCATGCTGGCCCCGCTGGCGGTTGACGCGGTAGCTGAAATCGAACCACCATTGGGCGTCATCCTCGAAACGCATCGCCGGACAGTCCATCCGCAGTGCGCAACTGCCCAATGTATCCCGGCGTACGAGCAGCCCCGGTTCCAGGTGATCGCATCGCATCGCCGTGTCGCCGTGCTGCATGTGGTGGAAGTCTCTGAGACCCACGAAGGGACGCACGATAAACTCGACCGGCTCCATGATGCCTTCGAAAGCATATTCCACCACGACCGTATCGCTGTCGGGTGCAAGGTAGACCGCCTTGTCCAGCTCGATGGATTCAAACTCGTAGATGAAGTGCGCCCCGCTGTCCCGGCGGAACTCGCGCAGGTACGGGCACGGCGCCAGGACCGGCTCGCCGGAGAACTCGAATGTCGACAGATGGAATGCCTTCTCGCCACACGTGACGATCTCCAGGCAATTCGACAGGGCCATGACCCGGTCTACCGGCGGATTCAACGCTCCGATCAGCAGACCATGGTATCCGCTCGTGTTGCAGCCGATGATGGTGCCCGAAGCGTAGCTGCCCCGCTCGTTGGTCAGGAGCCATTCGCGGTCGAGCAGGCTCGTGCAGTCATTCCCTTCGATGGCCACCCGGACGATCTCGTCGGCCCCGACCTTCGGTTGTGTCAACACGGCAGTCCTCCCCGTGAACCGGCGATCCCGACACCTGACGTTGTGGACATCTTCGCGTGCCGCCGGCCCGGTTCCGTCAATTGGCCACCGACATGCTCGACACGTCGGCGCGTGAGGGCCTCGGCACAGCCTGAATGCTGGATCCGGCACAGCGCCTCTGAAGATGATCCAACACGTTCATGTAGTTGATGTAGGAATCGTAGGGCGAATCGTACGGGTTGAAGTACTTGTGCACGTCGCCGTCGCTGAAGTACTTCGTGCACATGTAATAGAAATGATCGGAGACCTGCAACCGGCGCCAGTCCGAGAGGATCTGCTCGTCGTTGGCTCTCTTGATCTGCTTCTCGAGGCGATACAGCTCGTGAATGGCGTTCGACTGCATCGGGTTGCCCAGCCAGGCCGACAGGTCGCGTTCGGTGTCGGCCCAACTGATCATGTGACGCACATCGACCTCGCCGATCGGTTCGTAGCTGGCGGCCACCTCGCTGGGGGTCTTGAAATTGTTGTCCGGATGCTTGAGGACCTCCTCCGGCAGATGTCGCATGAATTCAAAGATGCCTGTGTCTTCCCACTGATGCTCGCCGAGGGTCTCGTAGTCCATGAACAGGTTGACCACATGGCCGTTTCCGTTGACCGCGTTGACCCACTGGCTGAACTTCGACGCCGTCAGGGGCCACTCGACCCAATGACGGTTCGAAAAGCGGAACGCAATGTCGTCGCTGAGCGAGTAGTTCTTCAGCAGCAGCTTGAGGTGCTTGCAGCCCTTTGGGCGATAGACGAAGTTCGGACTTCGATAGCCAAGGATGTGGTCGGCCCCTTCGGTAATGACCGCGTCGAAGCATCCCATCGCCTCGACCAGGAGGGCCAGTTCGTTGTTGTAGATCAGTTCGGTGTTGCGGAACACCTTGGGCCTCTGACCGAAGAGGTCCTCAATCGTGTCGGCGTGCTTCTTGACCTGCTCGACGAATTCATGACGCGAATAGAGGAAGCTCAGACTATGGTAGTACGTCTCCGCCAGGAACTCGACGCACCCGGTCTGGGCCAGCGCGTGGAACGTACTGAGCACCTCGGGGCTGTACATCTGAAGCTGTTCGAGCAGAATACCCGTCAGACTGTAGGAGATGCGGAAGCGTCCCCGGTGCTTCTCGATGAGCTTGAGGAGAAGTCGGTTGGCCGGCAGATAGCACTTGTTGGCCACCTTCCGGCAGATCGCGGCGTTCTTGTAGTCGTCGAAGTACCGCTGATCGTTGTCGAACACCGTGTAGTGACGCAGCCGCATCGGCTGGTGGACTTGGAAGTAGAAGCAAACCGAAGGCATACCAACACCCAATCCTTTTCTTAACAAACGCCCTTCCCTGAGCGGCATCCCTTTCGTCAGGCGGGAACGAGCAGTTGCTCGTAGATGCTCGCGCACTGCCTGGCGGCGTCCTTCCATCGCAACTTGCGAACCTCGAAATTCCCGTGGTTGCGCAGCGTCATCTGCAGCGGCGGGTAACGCAGCACGGCCACGATCTTGTTCGCCATCTCATTGACGTCCCAGAAATCCACCTTCAGGGCATGCCGAAGGACCTCGGAGACGCCGCTCTGCTTGCTGATAATCACCGGCACGTCGTTGTCGAGCGCCTCCAGCGGCGCGATGCCGAAGGGCTCCGACACCGACGGCATGACGTACAGATCCGCCATCTGGTAGATCTTGCGAACATCGTCGCCCCGGAGGAATCCGGTGAACAACACCTTGTGCCCGATTCCCAGTTGCGCCGCCAACTCGACCGAGCGGTACATCAGGTCGCCCGACCCGGCCATGACGAACTTGACGTTGTCCATGACATCGAGCACCTTCTTGGCGGCATGCAGGAAATACTCGGGCCCTTTCTGCATGGTGATCCGGCCGAGAAACAGGACCAGCTTCTCCTCCCGTTTGATGCTCGCTTCGCCCACCGACCAGGAACCGTTGCGTTCGACGCCGTTGTAGACGACCTCGACCTTCTCCGGACTGATCCCGTAGCGACTGATCACGATGCTTCGCGTGTAATGGCTGACCGTGATCACCTTGTGAGCCCGCTCCATGCCCTCGCGTTCGATGTCGTACACGACCTGGTTGACGTGCTCGCCGCTCCGGTCGAACTCTGTCGAGTGCACGTGCACGACCAGGGGCTTGCCCGTGACCGCCGCGACGGCCACACCGGCCGGATAGGTCATCCAGTCATGGGCGTGAACCACGTCGAACTGCTCGCTCCGGGCCAGCCGAACTGCCATCGTTGCATACCGGCGGATCTCCCGGTACATGTCGCCGCCATAGTCACCACCGCGGTCCAAGTCATCGCCCGTCTGGTTCTCCCCCATTTCGGCCCGAAGCCGCAGGCTCTCCTCCAGCCGTTCGTTGTAGCTCTCCGGAGTCGCATAGGCCTGCAGAGGAGAAGAAATCGTCTTGAAGATCACATTCGTCAGGTCACAGTCCGTTGATCGGTGAGAACCGGGGGTCTTGCAGGAACGCGGCGACAGGAGTTTGACGTGCGTTACGTACTCGCTCTCGACCGTTTTCGGAAGCACGAAGGTCACCTTCACGCCGAGCTGGTCCATCGCCCGCGTCAGACCGTAGCACGCTGTGCCGAGCCCTCCACTGATGAAGGGTGGGAACTCCCAACCCAGCATGAAGACTCGAATGTGCTCCCCCTCTTCGTTCCGTCCCATAGGTCCTCACTTCTTTCCGGGGTCCGGTGGAATCTGGCCGCTGTCGAGCCCACCACCGAACACTGGTCTGGCGAACGTCGCTCGAAGGAGACGCCCCTGTGGCGCCTTCCTAATATGTCTAAGGTATCGGCAGCCACGTCCACCCGCTTGATCTCTGTGCGCAAAAAATTTTCCACTTGTCACAGGAATATCAATGTATTCATCGGCCATTCCCACCCCAGGAGTATAGCAATTCTTGGAAAAAACCGTACTTGAGGCACTGCTGCCCCCTGTTTTATAGGCTGTTGGCGCCGTCCGCCGCTCTGCCGAACACACCCCCTGGCCTCACGCCAGTATGCCCAAGCCTCTTCCCAGAGGCCGCCGAGAGATCGCAATTCCCCATCATGCCGTCGGGATTCACGCCGCTGACGCGACCCGCGTCAACAGCAAAGCCGTTCCGCCATATCCCGAAACAGCTCGTTTGCGACAGGCCAATCGCAACACCTGCGTGTGCGGACAGGCGACGGCCGACTGCCCGACTACAGGTCTTGTGCCTTGACGGTACTGCGACGGTTCGCTCTGGCGCGGGCAATCGCCGCATCAAGCATATCATAGACACGCTCACTGATGGCCTCCAGGGCCTCAGACGAGGTCATCATCTTCTGACCCTTGATATGGGCTTTGACCTTGCTTGCCACCACCAATGCCTCCCTCTTCTTTTTGGGCATCGCCATGGTCCTCCCTGACACAGAAAACCGGTAACGAGACATTCCTCGGCACGCTACCCCCCGGTGCCGCACGGGATTTGCTGACCATCTTGCCCAGGACCCGTCCTAATGCAACAAAAAAAACGCCAAACCCCCTAAATTCCTGCCCCTCCAAGGCCGATAGGCTCCAGTGAGCTTGGGGCCGGTGGCTGGGCGTTGTGGCCGCCGCTGCCTGTGATCCAGGCCCAGACGAACCAGGAGAGAGGGTTCCATGTCGCCCGTTTCGGCCCGCGGGCCTGCGACACCGGACTCCTGGATGATGAAGAGCACGTGGTTCTGTTATGGAGCGCGAAGATGAGAAAGCCGATGGACAAGAAGAACAACGGGCAGGCGAAACTCAAGGATCTGGTGGTCGTCACACTCCTGAACGACGTGGACCAAGCCAAGGAGTACCAAACCCTGCTGAAGCTCAACGACATCCCCGCCACGATCAAGGAGCAGCTCGATCCCAGCGGCGAGCACAAGGGGGTAGCTATCATGGTGCCCGAGGACTTCCTCGATGAGGCCCATGTCGTGATCGAGTCGCAGGATGCCTATGACGACTTCTACGACTATGCGATGGAAGACGAGGAAGAGGTCGATTTCGACGCGGACCTGCTGGACGACGAGTACTGATACGCCCGACGGCGTACCGCACAGGCGCAATCATCGATTCCTCCGTCCAGGCGGCGGCAGACGCGGAGCAATCGTACAAGAGAGAGGGCCGACCCACTATGGTAGAGGCAGAGAAGAAACACACCGACAGACCCTGTTGCCGAGAAGGTCGCTGTGACTGCACCGGCGACAGGCGCAAGAAGGAAGCGGACACCACCAGCCCGGATTTCGTGGAGCGGCGAAGCGGGGTGGAACGCAGACAGAATGTGGTGGACCGCCGACTTGGGCTGGATCGACGTCGTGGCCCCGGACGGCGGCGCAGTGAGGATCGCAAGGCTGCAGAGGAGGGCCAGATGTCAGACGAGCAATTCGAGTTCGTGATGGCTATTGACGAATACAAGCGAGCCAATGCGCGGCCATTTCCGACCTGGACGGAGGTCCTCGAAGTCATCAAGGCGTTGGGGTATCGCCGCGTGGCCGAACCTCAATCGTTGTGCGAATCGTCGCCCGAGTTGAAGGTCACAGATAAGACCGCCAAGGGCCGGCGTCGAGCTCGCAAGCCGCTACTGACGAAATAGCTCATCACAGACGGCCAGAGACGCTTCGGCCCGGTCAGGACCAGGGCGTTCAAGCCCTCACCACCAGTTATCGGCCCTCCCCTCGGGCCCCACACGCGGTGCGCCCGTCGTATCGCACCATTCGCCCGTTTCCGGGGGGCTGTTTCACCCCCGTCGACAAGGCCGGCTCATGGGCCGCTGAACAGGTCAAGTGTTATTTTTCTGCCGAGAGCGGCAGATTTCTCTTGCTCCCCCGCAATTTGTCCGATAGGATGATGAGTTCTTCGCTCTGCTGGGAGGGAGGGTAGGCACCCGCCGGTCAATGCAACCCAGGAAACAGGTGGCAAGGGCGAAGAATCACCAACGACAGGACAGATTTGAAGCTCCTCCTGCCGATAAGGGCAGGCGAGTGTTGTGGTGCGTTAGAGAATGGCTTTGGGAAGATATGGAAAAGATCAGCAGGATTCGGAACATCGGAATTTCAGCGCACATCGACTCGGGTAAGACCACCTTGAGCGAGCGCATTCTGTTCTATGCCGGCCGCATTCACCGCATGCAGGAGGTCCACACCGGCCAGGGCGGCGCGACGATGGACTTCATGGAACTCGAACGCGAGCGAGGGATCACCATCGCCTCGGCCGCGACGCAGGTCGCCTGGAAGGACAAGAGCATCAATCTCATCGACACGCCCGGGCACGTAGACTTCACCGTCGAAGTCGAGCGGTCGCTGCGTGTTCTGGACGGGGCGATCATGGTCCTGTGCGCCGTCGGCGGCGTTCAAAGCCAGTCGATCACGGTCGACCAGCAGATGAAACGCTATCGTGTGCCGCGGATCGCGTTCGTCAACAAGATGGACCGGACCGGCGCCGACCCCGACCGCGTCCGGCAGGACATGACCCAGAAGCTCGGGCTGAACGTCGTACCGATCCAACTGCCCATGGGCTGCGGCGACACTTTCAAGGGGGTGATCGACCTGATCACCATGGAGGCGATCGTCTTCGAAGGCAAGGACGGCGAGAAGGTGGTCCGTGGTCCGATCCCCGACGCCTGCCTCCAAGCTGCCGGGAAGGCACGCCAGGCGATGCTCGAGGCGCTGAGCATGTACAACGATCGGCTGATCGAGGTGCTTCTGGAGGACCGGCCGGTCGAGGAGAGCCTGATTCGCAGAGTCATTCGTGAGGCCACGATCAACCGTGACATCGTTCCGATGGTGATGGGCTCGGCCTTCAAGAACAAAGGGGTCCAGCCGCTGATGGACGCCGTGTGCGACTTCCTGCCCAGCCCGATGGATCGTTCCTATTTCGCTCGCGACCACGATAACGCGGGAACGGAAACCCCGCTGGCCAGCGATCCCGACGCCCCGCTGGTGGGGATGGTTTTCAAGATTGCGGATGAATCCTTCGGACAACTGAGCTACGTCCGCGTGTATCAGGGCCGGATCGTCAAGGGCCGGCAATACCGCAACGCCCGCACCAACCGCATGCTGCGCATGGGGCGCATCGTCCGCATGCACGCAAACGACCGCGCCGACATCACTGACGCCGGTCCGGGTGACATCATCGCCCTGCTGGCGGTCGAGTGTGCCAGCGGCGACACGATCTGCGGCGAAGGCATCAACTACTCGCTCGAGAGCATCTTCGTAGCCGACCCGGTCATCAGCCTGTCCATCACGCCGGCCACCTCGGCCGACCAGGAGCACATGGCCAAGGCACTGAGCCGGTTCATGAAAGAGGACCCGACGTTTCGCGTCTCGACGGACCCGGAGACAGGCGAAACGGTCATTGCCGGCATGGGCGAGCTCCATCTGGACATCTATGTGGAACGGATGCGGCGGGAGTTCAAGGCCAGCGTCACAGTCGGCGCCCCGAACGTCAGCTACCGGGAATCGCCCACCGTCGAGTCCGAATTCAACTATCGCCACAAGAAGCAGACCGGCGGGTCGGGCCAGTACGCCCACGTGATCGGCCGCCTGATCCCTCTGGGACCGGACGCCGACGGGCCGTACGAGTTCGAGGACAACATCACCTCCGGACGCATCCCCAGCGAGTACATCCCCGCCGTCAACAAGGGTTTCCAGGCCGCGATGAAGAAGGGGCCGCTGGCCGGATACGAGATCGTCGGCTGCAAGATGTGCCTCGATGATGGGTCCTTCCACGCGGTCGATTCCAGCGAGATGGCGTTCCGAATCGCCGGAAGGGACGCCTTCATCGAAGCCTTCAAGCGGTCCAGGCCCTGCCTCCAGGAGCCGATCATGACCGTGGAGGTCGAAACGCCGACCGAGTTCCAGGGCCCTATCGTGGGCGATCTCAACAGCCGTCGCGGAATCATCATGCAAACCACCGCACGTGACACGTATACCGTGATCCGTGCCGAAGTGCCGTTGGCCAACATGTTCGGTTACGCGACCGTTGTGCGAGGACTGAGTCGGGGCATGGCCACGTTCTCGATGGAGATGTGCCGTTACGCTCAGGTCCCGACACGCCTGGCCGAAGAAATCGTCAACCGACGTCGTGAGAAGAACCAGCAGCCGGTCCGGAAGTAAGGATCTCCGGTCCGCTGCCAAGGCTCCCGGGCGTGGCGCTGTCACGCCGGGAAGCCGAGAACGCAGCCGGCAACGGGCTCCACGTCGATGGGGTCCGTCGGTCCGGCGGGCGCCGTATGGTTCTTAGTGGAGTCTCACGACGTTTGCTACACCGCGTCAGAACCTCACTCCACACCTGTAGTCCCGCTGAGGGGTGGTTGTGCCATCCCTTGGGGATTGTCATTTTCGTCACCAGGTCGGGCGCTTGTACGTCCGTCCTACCTTTAGGATTGTTTCATGCCATTTAAGACGTTTGGTCTTTCCGAACCGCTGGTGCAGGGAATCCTTGCCACCGGCTACACCACACCCACAGAAATCCAATCGCAGGCGATCCCGGTCGCGCTCGACGGCCATGATGTCATCGGCTGCGCCCAGACCGGGACGGGCAAGACGGCCGCGTTCGTCCTGCCGATCCTCAACCGGCTCGCTCACGAAAGAAGCAGGCACAAGAAAGGAATCAAGTCGTTGATCCTGACACCGACGCGCGAGCTGGCGGTGCAGATCGAGCAGTCGATCCTCGGCTATGGTCGGTTTCTCCGCCTGCGGACGCTCGCCATCTACGGCGGTGTCAGCATCGAAAACCAATTGAGCGCCCTGCGACGCGGCGTCGACATCGTCGTGTCCACGCCGGGCCGGCTGCTCGACCACATGCAGCGAGGCTCGATCCGCTTCGAAGCGATCGAGGTGCTCGTTCTGGATGAGGCCGATCGCATGCTGGACATGGGCTTCATCCGAGACGTGCGGAAGATCGTTGACGCCCTGCCCACAAACCGTCAGACGATGCTCTTCTCCGCCACCATCAGCCCCGAGATCAAGGGACTGTCGGCCGGCATGCAGAAGTCGCCGAAGATGATTCAGATCGGCCGTCCCCAGAATCCCATCGAGACCGTCACGCAGCATGTCTATCCCGTCGAGAAATCGCAGAAGATCGATCTTCTGTTGCACATGCTCAAGAACAGCCCGATGTACAGCGTCCTGGTCTTCTCGCGAACCAAGCACGGGGCCGACAAGATCACGCGTCGGCTCGAACGGTCGGGCATCGTCTCGGTCGCGATCCACTCCGGACGCAGCCAGGGTCAGCGGCAACGGGCCCTGGATGGCTTCAAGAGCGGCAAGTACCAGGTCATGGTCGCGACGGACATTGCCGCACGCGGCATCGACGTTTCGGGCATCTCGCACGTGATCAATTTCGACGTCCCGGCGTTCGCGGAAGACTACATCCATCGGATCGGTCGCACCGGACGCGCCACCGCCACCGGCGACGCCATCACGTTCGTCTCGCAGGACGAAAAGAAGTACCTCGGGCAGATTGAAAAGTTCATCGGACGACGCTTCAGCCCACAGACGTGCCCGGGGTTCGCCTGTGTCGCGATGGAGCCGGCGCCGGCGGAGCCGAAGAAGAATCCCCCGCCGCGCCGTCACGGCAGGACCTTCGTCGCCGCTCGACCATCGTCGGTCCGTGCCAAGAGCGGGCCGGCCTGGCGCCGTCGCAGGAAAGCGAGGCCCCACTCTGCATAGACCACTGGCCACTCAAACGGAACGAAACGCAGACGCCGCGATCTCGTGCTCACGCCCTGCGCTGGCTTCCTGTCGTGTTTTCCTCTCGCTTTTGCAGCGATTCTGTAGTTCAATGCTGACCATGACAAGACCACGACACAGGGAAACAACCTCGACAGACTCATCGCCGTCCACAGAATCGACTGAAGAGGCGTCGCAATCCGGCGAGCCGTGCATCAATGAGGCAGTGACGCCGCCCCCGCCTGATACCGAGCGGCGTGCCAAACGATCCCGAAGACGGCGCGGCGGCAGGAAGAAAACGTCCTGGAGCATCGAGCAGTTCCAGGTGCCCGAGAAACCGGGCGAGGTGCGGTTTCATGATCTGGGGATTCCCGACCCGATCATGCACGCGATCGCCGACCTGGGATTCAAGTATTGCACGCCGATCCAGGCGAAGGTCCTGATCCATGCACACGCCGGACAGAACATCTCCGGCCGAGCCCAGACGGGAACCGGAAAGACCGCCGCGTTCCTTATCACGATCTTCAGCAAGTTCCTCCAGGACCCCATCCAGACAGAAAGGCCGGCCGGATCGCCTCGCGCCCTCGTGCTGGCGCCCACGCGAGAGCTGGCCATCCAGATCGCAAAGGACGCCGAAGACCTCGGCAAGTACTGTCACTTCAACTGCCTGGCGGTCTATGGAGGTCTGGAGGTCAGGCGGCAGCAGCGGCGTCTGGACAGGGCGCCCGTCGATCTGATTGTGGCGACCCCCGGACGTCTGCTCGACTTCGTCAAGCGAGGCAGCATTAAGCTCAAGGACGTCGAGATTCTGGTCATCGACGAAGCGGACCGGATGCTCGACATGGGCTTCATCCCGGAAGTCAAGCGCATCATCCGCGAGACCCCGCCGAAGAACCACCGTCGCACCATGCTCTTCAGCGCCACGCTGACGGAGGATGTCCTGCGCCTGGCGTCCCAGTGGATGCCCGATCCGGTCATTTGCGAGGTCGAGCCCGAACACGTGGCGGTCGAGACGGTCCACCAGATTGTCTACATCGTCACGTCGCGAGACAAGTTCAAGCTGCTCTACAACATTCTCAAGAAGCGGGCCGACGATCGGACGCTGATCTTCTGCAACCGGCGGGACCACACCCAGGCTCTGGTCAACAAGCTGAAGAAACACGGCATCGCGTGCGAGCTGCTCTCCGGGGCGGTGCCCCAGAACAAGCGGCTGCGCATTTTGGAGGACTTCCGCACCGGCACGGTGCAGGTGGTCGTGGCCACCGACGTCGCCGGACGGGGTCTGCACGTCAAGGACATCGGCCTGGTGGTCAACTACGAGTTCCCCTACGAGCCGGAGGATTATGTCCACCGCATCGGGCGCACCGGGCGCGCCGGCGTGGCCGGCACCTCCATCTCGTTCGCCTGCGAGGACGAGTCGTTCATCATCCCCGCCATCGAGGAATACATCGGGAATCCGCTCCACTGCGTCATGCCGGAAGAAGGATTGCTCGCCAGAGTCCCACCCCCAACATAGCGTCGCGGCACGCCCGATAACCCAAAATGCCTCCGGATCGTCTCGCGCACTGGTCCGATCCGTCCGATCTGGCCGATAAACGTATGGAACCGCCCGGCGGTCGCGGCCGGCGCGGGCGAATCGGATTTGACGGAACGAAACAGTCCGGGGTGCATCAGCTATGCCAAAACCAGCGGAACCGACTTACTTGCCCCAGCGGCTCCGGCATCGCACGAAACCGTGTCCCTATTGTGCCGAGGAAATCCGTTACGAGGCGATCAAGTGCCGCTTCTGCGGCGAGTTTCTGCACGGTGACCGGGCCCAGACCCGAACGAGGTTCGGCCCGTCCGATCCTGATCCTGATTTCGAAGAGGCGGATCCAGATCTGCCGGATGAACAGGCCGAAGACGATGACGTTCTCTGGTACGGCCGGCCGAGCGTGTTCGCCCTGACGGGCGCCGCGATCAAGACAGGCGTCCTCGTCGCCATCTGCTGGGCGGTCCTGAAGTACCGCGTGACCCAGGTGGCCGTCTTCGTGGACGCCTACCTGCCGAAGGTGAACATTCCGGCCCAGCGACTGACCCAGGTCGAGGCATGGATTGACCTCGGCGCGCTGGCGTTCATCGCAGCGGCCCTGTCCGTGCTGCTCTGGAATATCCTCTCCCTGAAGAGCATCTACTACGAAGTCACGCCGGATCGGATCGAGTGGTCGCGAGGGATCTTCGACCGTCGCGTCGACAACATCGACATGTTTCGCGTGATCGACCTGAAATTGCGCCGCTCGCTCTGGGACTGCCTGCTCGGTATCGGCACGGTTCAACTGACCGCCAAGGACGAATCCGACCCTCACTTCGACTTCATCAAGGTGCACGGCTGTCGCGACCTGTACGACGTCATCAAGGAAGCTGGACTCGAAGCAGACCGCACCCGCAACGTCATTCACGTCGAGTAGGCTCGTCCGTTGCCCTAAACGCGCCTGACGACCCGCGTCAGTGCAGGCGGGCGTGCTCGCGTTCAAAGAGTCTCACGAAGGCTCCTTTGTTCGACGTGAGCCAGGTTTCGAACGTCTGCATCTTCGGGTTCAAGGCCCGGCACATCTCCACATCCGCCCGTCGGTTGGGAATGTAGAAGCGGTTGAACTCGAACATGTTGGCCAGATCTTCGACGCCGGGGTTCCCCGGAGCGGCGAACTCCTCGCGGGGCACGTGGCGATAGGTCACCCTGGTTCCCAGGATGCGCGTCATCGTCTCGGCGTACTGGTCGCCCGTCAGGTCGTCGCCGATGATGCCGACCACTTGGCCGAGATAATCCTGTGGCCTCTCGAAGAGGATCGAGACGATACTGCCCACGTCCTCGACCGCGACCCCCGCCAGGGGAGTGTCTGCCTGGGGGAATCCGAACGCGAAGGAGCCGTCCTCCTGCGCCTGCGGCGGGAAGAACGTCAGGAAGTTCTCGAAGTAGAATGCGACGTGGACGAACGTGGCTTTCAGGCCGAGACGACGCGTGTATTCTTCGAGCTGCGCCTTCATGTCGAGATGCGGCGTCTTCGAGGTCGCCCTGGACGATCTCCGCGTCTGCTTGGCGCAATGCTCTTGCCTTCTCGGAATCCGGATGCCGGGTCAGACAGCGGACTTGGAACGTGTTGCCGGCCAACAAGTGACGTGCAACACTGCCGCCCTGGGCGCCCGTCGCGCCGACAACGAGAATGGTCTTCTTGGCTTCCATCGCCTTGTCCTCCAGCAAAACCTGGATGGTCATTCTTCATAAGGGATGCAGCCACTGCTGCGTATCTGCATCTCCATACGACCACCGATGCGGGAGCGGTTCGCGAATTCGCTCCTGCGTCGCTGAGACTGCGCCAAGCGAGTCTCCGTTGTCGTGCGGATTGCATCGCGGTATCATGGTGCACAGCGTCGGGGATTCCGAAATGCGATGTTGATCGAGCAGCCGGAGAAGTGCTGATGACGACGAAGACAGCGATAGTCCTTGCAGTGGCGGCATTCCTTGGCTCTCGGACGACCGGCAGCGCCGCCGTGGAGCGTCAGGTCGTGCCGGCCCAGTCGCAGCGAAAGACGGTGGAGCCGGCGGTCATGCAGCATGTCTACGAGGAGGCTCGGACGCTGTTCAAATACGGCGTGATCCTCAAAGGCGAACACGACAAGAAACTCGACTGCCCCAGCGTCTTTCGGTGCGATGCGAAATGGTACATGATCTACATCCTCTTCGACGGCGATGGATACGAGACCGCCATCGCCGACAGCAACGACCTGCTGAACTGGCGACCGCTGGGCCGGATTCTGCCGTTCCGCAACGAGGGATGGGACGCGGTGCAGGCGGCCGGCTACGTCGCCCTCCAGGACACCACGTGGGCAGGCTCGTACGAACTGGAACCCTACGACGGTAAATGCTGGATGTCCTACATCGGCGGCGCGCTGAAGGGCTATGAGACCGACCCGCTGGCGATCGGCATCGCCTGGACGCAGGAGCCGACCCGACCGGCTCCATGGCATCGCCTCGACGAGCCGGTTCTGTCACGCGATCAGCCGGATGTGCGTCCCTGGGAGAGCCTGACGCAGTACAAGAGCAACATCATTCACGACAAGGATCGGACGCTCGGTTATCCGTTCGTGATGTTCTACAACGGCAAGGCCCAGGGCAGCCCCGAGCGGATCGGCATGGCGGTCTCCCACGACATGCGGCAATGGCTGCGATACGGGACCGAACCGGTGATCGACAACCACACCGGCATCTCCGGCGATCCGCAGGTCGTGCGGATGGGCGATGTCTGGGTGATGTTCTACTTCGGAGCGTTCTGGCGACCCAAGGCCTTCGACACGTTCGCCTGCTCCCACGACCTGGTGCACTGGACCAGGTGGGACGGCCCCGACCTGGTGGCGCCCTCGGAACCGTACGACGAAACCTATGCCCACAAACCCTGGCTGGTCAAACACGAGGGAATCGTCTACCACTTCTACTGCGCCGTCGGCGACCAGGGGCGCGTCATCGCTCTGGCCACATCGCGCGATCTTCGTTCCAAGCCGGAACCACGTTAGGCCCCTACGGCCAGAGCTGGCTGTCGAGCCATGCGTCGGCCAGGATCGCGAAATCGCCAAAGTCCACGGTCCAACTGTCGTCCAGATCGGCGGTCAAACCCAGGTCCCAAGGGAGCCGGCCCGTGCCGTCACTGGCCAGATAGGCGACCTCCGCCTCGCTCAACGCGTAGTCGTAGATCTGGAAGTCGTCGATCAGGCCGTCGTAGTGTCCATACCATCCCGACCCGACCTGGAACGATTTGATGTCTCGGATCGGAGAATCGGTGCCCGGGCGGCTGTCGTAGAGCACACCGTTGAGATAGACCCGCATCAGGCCCTTCTGTCCCGGCGATCCGACCCGAACGTCCTTGGTGAAGGCCCAGTGGTTCCAGCGTCCGGTCCATTCGTTACTGGAACGGTGATGACCCGCGACGCGATTGGCAAACGACCAGGGCGAGCCGCAATCCCACCGATACTGCCCCGCATCCCTCCAGCAGCCCAGGTGCACGGCAATCGATGGATTGGACCGGCCGTACGCGTAGTCCGAGCAGCACAGCGTGTCGTTGCGATGGGCCGAATCGTCGCCGCGCTGCCAGAATGCAATCGTGATCGCGTCGCCAATGCCCGCGAACACGGTCGGTGTGTTGGAAACCACCACGGCGTCACCCCGATTGACCATGTGGATGGCGCGTCCGTGCACGCCGGTCTCGAACGTCGGACGCCCCTGGATCTGCCCGTGGGCGAATCCCGCGCTGTCGTAGGCGTTGCCGTCGAACGCATACCACAGCACCGGCGCGCCCGGGGCGACCACATCCACCACCCGGCCGCGACTGCCGAGCCACTGCATCGCCATCTGCCTCAGGTCACGGTGATCGACCCGGCAATCGGCCGTCAGGTCGGCCGACGAACGATGCTCCTCAAGGCACAGCGATGAGTAGAGACTGACGTCGTCGACGTAGATGGTTCCACTGCCGTACTCGCCCGGCTGGGCCGAGGGAAAAACAAATCCCAACGCCAGACTGGAAACCGCGCTCAGGTCCACCCCGTTGAAATCCGCCAGCGGAACTCGCCAGACGCCCCACTCCGGCCTCGTGAAGATTCCCTTGTCGCCGTCGTAGGTCACGCGGCACTCGGCAGTCCCGTCGCTCAGCGCCGCGTACATCCGGCCCTGGGTGTCGTTGCCCGGCATGCCGTACAGCCACAACACGAGGGTCCGGACCCCTGCCTGCGTCCAGTCCTGCGCCGGCTGGAAGTCGCGATACGTCTCGGAGAGGTAGACGCTGTCGTAGTAGTAGATGAACCGCATGCACTGAGGGCAACTGCGTCGGGCCTGAAACGACTCTTCTCCGACGCGCGCCTTGCCGCGTGTGTGCCAGGTCTCGTAGAGATAGCCGCCGGAGATGCCGTAGGTGTCGAAGTCGTCGATCACGATATGATCGACCGTGGTGAAGGACCAGACCTCGCCGGGGCCGGCCCCGTTGGCGTCCACCCGCCAGTAGTACTTCGTGTTCAGCGTCAATCCGTTGGGCTCGAAGCAGTTGGCGTCGGGCGGCAGAAGCGAGAGCCGGACCGATGCATCGGCCGATTCGACCAGAGACCGCCTGTCGCTGAGGTACAGGCTCTGGTCGACCGCAGCGCATGCAGGCGTCCAGACCAGCGTCACGTCGGGCGCAACTCCCGTCGCGCCGTCGACAGGGGCAGGATGGTCGGCCTTCGGACCGCAGGCCCGCAGGACACGGGCCTGCACCGACGCCACATCGAACCCCGGCGCGCCTCCCCCGTTGTCCAGCGCCACCAGACGTACGCCGCGAGGGGCAAACGGCGTGAACACCTCGGGCAGGGCCAGATCGATATAGCTGACCGCCTGGATCGCCAGGTCCGCCTTGGCCAAGGCGATAGGGTATTCCTGGTCGGCTCCGTCGGTGAGAAACACGATCGCCTCTTCGCCGGCCTTGCCCCACTCGCGGATCAGTACATCGTTGCCGTCGGCACCCACGATCCGGCCACGGTACAGCAGTTCCACCCAGTGATCGGTCGGCATCGTAACCGCCGACAGCTCCGACGGCGGAGGCCCGACCAGCCACTTTTCCGGCACAACCGCGACGGGATACTCCCCGGTCACGCCCATGCCGATCCAGCAACTGTCATCGGCATCGTAGGCGTCGCGCAGAGCACTGGGGTACTCCAGGTCCCCCCCGTCCGCCCGAAGCGCAGACGTACAGCACAGCAACACCGTCCAGGCAGCGAACCACCCTGCCGTTGGCATGACTTCGACCTCCAACTCCGCCTTCCGATGTGCCCGGCCGGACCGCCGGACAGCTTGGCGACTTGCCGCCCCGGTATTATAGCATTTCCGTCCCTCCGATGCAAAACCCACGCCACCCCTTCGGCCCGCAAGACTGCGTCCAAATGAGCGGAAAAGCCTTGCCTTGCGCGGGTTTGTGGCTAAGCTCATGCGATGCGTGGCGTGCAGGTTCCGACAGACGTCGGGATCGCCGGCCGTGCGTCCAGGGATTGGTGACTTTAAGAGGAACTCGAGCATGAGCCAGTATTCCGCAAGTCCGACGGGAGAGAAATTTGAACTGCCGAGCCCCGAGCAGTACGCGGGGGAATTCGAGCGCGTCCGCGCTCTCGCCGAGGCCGCCCGGGCCGAAGGCAAGGAGGTGGTCGTGGTGATGGGCGTCGGCTTCGTCGGCGCAGTGATGGCGGCCATCATCGCCGACACGGTGGACAGGCAGACGGGCCGGCCCAACAAGTTCGTCATCGGCTGCCAGCGTCCCAGCTCGCGCAGCTACTGGAAGATCCCCCTGCTCAATCGCGGCCAGTCCCCGGTCAAGGCCGAGGACCCCGAGGTCGACCCGATGATCGCGCGATGCGTCCTCGAAAAGAAGACCCTGATCGCCACCTACAACAGCGACTGTCTGAAGCTGGCCGACTGCGTCGTCGTCGACGTCCAGTGCGACTACACCAAGCACGAGCTGGGCAACATGCGCAGCGGCGAGGCCGAGATGAGCGCCCTGGAGGCGACCATGCGGACGATCGGCGAGCGGATCGAGCCGCCGTGCCTGGTGCTCATCGAGACCACCGTCGCGCCGGGCACCACGGAGTTCGTCGCCTGGCCGATCATGAAGAAGGCGTTCGCCACGCGGGGAATTCACTCCGAACCTCTGCTGGCGCACAGCTTCGAGCGCGTCATGCCCGGCCGGCACTACGTCTCGTCGATCCGCGACTTCTGGCGCGTCTGCTCCGGCTGCAACGCCGAGGCCCGCCGCCGCGTCGAGAAATTCCTCCGCGAGGTCCTCAACACCGAGCAGTTCCCGCTGACCGTGATGGACCGGCCCATCGAATCGGAGACCACCAAAATCGTCGAGAACTCCTACCGCGCCACCACCCTGGCCTTCCTGAACGAGTGGAGCCTGTTCGCCGAGCGCAACGGCGTGGACCTCATCAAGGTCATCAACGCCATCCGGATGCGCCCGACGCACAACAACATGATCTTCCCCGGCCCGGGCATCGGCGGCTACTGCCTGCCCAAGGACGGCGGCCTGGGCTACTGGGCCTACAAGCACATCCTCGGCTTCGAGGACGGCGACGAAGTTTTCAGACTCACCCCCACCGCGATCGACATCAACGACACGCGCGGCCTGCACGTGGCGCAACTGACCCGCGACGCCCTGCGGAACATGGGTCGCTACATCGCCGGCGCCGAGGTCCTGATCTGCGGCGCCAGCTACCGCCAGGACGTCGGCGACACGCGGTACAGCGGCAGCGAGATGGTGGCGCGCAAGCTGACGGAGATGGGCGCCGACATTCGCGTCCACGATCCCTACGTTGACCACTGGTACGAGCTGGAATCGCAAGACACCTACCCGGCTCCGGGACACTCGTGGTCGCGCTTCTTCCGCAACCAGGAGCACCTGACCAGCACGGTCGTCCAGAAGGACCTGGCCAAGGCGATCGCCGGCGCTGAGGCGCTGATCCTGGCGGTCCCGCACGAGGCGTACCTGAAGCTCGACCCCGATCAGGTGGTCGGCTGGGCGGGCGGACCGCTGGCGGTGGTGGATTGCTTCGGGATTCTCGACGACGCTCGCATCCGGCGGTACTTCGAGCTCGGCTGCGAGGTCAAGGCCCTCGGCCGGGGCCACATCCAGCGGATCAAGAAGGAGGTCAAAGGCACCTGATGAGTGAACAGAAGATCTATCAGATCAAGATCACGCTGGATGACATTCGCCCGCCCATCTGGCGGCGCGTGCAGGTCCCCGGCGAGATCAGGCTGGCCGAGCTGCACGACGTCATCCAGGTGGCCATGGGCTGGGAGAACTGCCATCTGCACGAGTTTCGCGTCGGCAACAACCGCTATGCGCCTTCGGTCAACGAGGAATTCGATACGGCGACGACCGCCGGCGACACCGATGTGAGGCTCTGCGACGTCGTCACGCGGGAAAAAGCCAAGCTCCGCTACACGTACGATTTCGGCGACGGCTGGCGTCACAGCCTGACCGTCGAGAAGATCCTCGAGCCCGAGGCCGGCGTGCGGTATCCCTTGTGCCTGGCCGGCAAGCGCGCCTGTCCGCCCGAGGATTGCGGCGGGACATGGGGCTACGCCAGCCTCATCAAAGCCAGGGAACATCCCGACGACCCGCGCCACGGAGAACTGCTCGAATGGGCCGGCCATTACGACCCCGAGGTCTTCGACCTCAAAGCCATCAACACCCGCCTGCGCCATCTCCACTGATCCCCCCGACCCGCAGTGCCGAATGATGATCCGCCCGCGCACACGATGGCGTGCCACGTGCCAACACACACCCCTGTTGTTGGCACGTGGCACGCCATCCGTAACCGGCTCATCGAACACAATCAAAGCCTACATGCTGTCGGCATATTCGACGAATTCGTCAAGAACGCTGTCGGTCGTGTGCGCCAAGTACTGCAGTTTGGTCAGTTCATGGACACTGTCGTACGAAAGATACGTGCATCGTTCTGAAAGCGGCGAATGCTCCAGAAGGGAGAACACCGGGCGTGTGATCTCCTGGAACACCTTATCACGTCGTGTTTCCGGGGCAACGATATGCAATGAGACATTGATGTTCGGCAAGAGAGCACACAGGTCTGCCATTCGAAGGAGGCCGGAATAAATCGCCGTTGTGTGCTCAATCTCAAAGGCCCGGGTAATGGCTCGGCCTTTGAGCCACAGGACGTCGATACGCATGACTGTATCGAGCGTTGTCTCATCATAGTTCAACGGAAGACGTTCCAGAAGAACTCCTGTCTGCGGCGTCCAGAATTCCGTAACTCTCGACCTGTCAGCCATCGGGAGCCATATCTTCAGACCCATCGCCTCTCCGATACGGCACAAGTCCGCTTGTATGCGGATTGACTCGCGGTCCGTCGAAGGGTGTTGGATCGCAACTCCATCCTCATGGCTGTCGTCTGGGACGCTGACGACAACTGAGCCCTCCACCCGTTGAATTCGACGCTTCAACGCCCTGTCATACTGATCTCGATCCAGCTCAAAGGGTTTCTGTTCCTCTTGTTGTCGGTGAAGAAGCGCTTCCAGGAATTCACCATCCGCTTCGTTCAACTTCTGTAAGCTTCGACGGAGTGGACCGAGCCAATAACCGCCCGACTCAACATCGCGCGTAAAAGTCAGATGTGAGAATACCTCGGGTTCTCGCATCGGTACGGTGTGTTCGCTATGCAGCCACACGGTGGGCTGGACCTTGAAACGCACGACAAAGGGATCGTCTTCTGGAACGAATATGGGCTTGTCGTCCATGAACGGCCCGTCGACCACTTCGAGGATACCGATCCAACGAGACATTCTGACCATATAGCAGATGAACTTGTCCCCGGGACGCACTCTGGCTGCCATTCCTCGCTGAGATTCGCGAAAACCGGAGATGGAACGATCGGAACGGCTGAATGCTTCATACGTCTCGGGTGTGAATAGATCGGTCCAGTAATTCATGGTGTGCGAAGCTCCCTTACAGACGACAAATCTCGTTCCCGGGTGCTGCATGATGCTCTTCTGCACCCGACCCATCTGGAAACGTCTCCGAGCGATAGTCTGCTCTCACTATGCTACCATTCGAAAGTGCAAGATGCAACAAGGCGCCGGTAGTCAACCAGCACAGTCCCACATGTGTGGGTTTCCGATTCGTAGCCCCGACGACCGCGATGGCGTGCCACGTGCCATCAGACACCCCTGTTGTTGGCACGTGGCACGCCATCAGGAGCGCGTCATTTGCCGGGCAATTGCCAGAGCCACGCGTTGCGGCCATCGCCTCGGATCGGTTCAACGGACAGCGCGATTCGGGCGCGCTGGATGGTCCGCCAGGCCAGGCCGGCGGCTTCGGCTTCTTCGCGGATCTCGGCGGTGGGAACGGGTCCGTCGGCGAGCACGTCGGCCAGCCAGGATTGGGCTTCGTCGCGGGCCGGACGGTCGCGAGAGGACTCGGCGCCGGCGGTCTCGGCGGCGAGGGCATCGGTGGCGGTCATGTCTACCGCTTCGGTCTGCCAGCAGACGGCGGGCGGGTCGCCGGCGATGGTGAAGGCCAGGCCCTGGCCCTCGGCGGCCAAGTTGTTCTTGCCCGGCAGCAGCAGGCGCCGGTCGCGGTCCTTGGGATCGCGGATCAGATGCCAGACGGAGCGGGCCACCCCGGTGAACGCCCGGCTGCCCAGGGCCAGGTCGTCGGCATGGGCGACGGCGGCGTTCTTGCGTCGGTGGGCCACGAGCAGCACCGCCGGACCGTACTGTTCCGCCAGCCGGGCCACAGGGTCCAGCAGCAGCCGCACGTCGCTGTCGCGGTAGGAGTCGGTCCCGCTGCCCAGGTACGAGCCGATCGGGTCGACCACGACCAGCCGGCAGTCCGGGTGCATCTGGAGACACCGCTCCAGCGGCTCGATGTCGTTCAGAGTGAATGCCGCATCGTAGGTGCGTCCCTCGGCCGTGGTCCGCCGGACCATCGACAGCAGGTGCGTGCGTCGCACATCCGCCCCGTGGGCGTCCAGACGCGGCCGCAGCGTGTCGGCCGGGTCGTCCTCGGCACAGATGAAGATCACCGACCCGCTGACGCCCTCGCTGCCATCGGGCCAGGGCCGGCCCGTCGAGACCCGCGCCGCCAGGTCGGTCGTCAGGAAGCTCTTGCCCTCGCCCGGCCGGCCCACCAGCAGCGTCAGACGGCCTATCGCGATCCGCCCCGGCCACAGCCACCGCACCGACGTCGGAACCACGTCGGCGAAGCACTGAAGGATCGGCACGCTGGTGGCGACGTTCGTACTGACGCCGGGACGCGTTACCCCGTCTGTAGTGACGCCGTAAGGCGCTACCTCGTTCGTAGTGACGCCGTAAGGCGTTATCCCGTCTGTGGTTGGGTATGCCCTTACGGGCACACTACGAACCGGAACACCGCAAACCGCCGCCGCCTCGACCAGGGCCGCCAGCGTGTTCTGTCGTTCATCGATGCTCTGGCCGGCGTTGACCCAGTTGAACAGATCGCCGTTGGGCTCCAGGCCGGGCAGCTCGACGATGCGCACGCGGGCCGGGGGATAGAGGCTTTGCAGGATCTCCGCGACGGTCTGCACGTAGCGACGGCCCGCCTCGTCGTTGTCCGGCAGCAGCACGACGTCGCGTCCGGCCAGAGGACGCCAGTCGGCCTTGGCGGCGCTGCCGCTGCCGTGCGGGCTGGTCGTGCCCAGCAGCCCCAGCAGGCCGGCGGCATCGGCCACCTTCTCGCCCTCGCCGACGTAGACCGTCTCGTCCGGCCGGGCCAGCAAAGCCGGCAGGTTGTACAGCGGACGCGGCACAGGCATCCCGCCGATCCGCCAGCGTCCATCCGGCCCGCGATGGGCCGGCCGAATCTCTTTGCCCACGGGCCGGTCCCATCGCAGGATCAGGCCGGCCGGATCGCCGACCGCGTCGAAGTACGCCCACTGGCCGGACCGACGGCCATGCTGCCGTTCCAGATCCGCCACCGCTTCGTGCGCCGTCTCGAACGACCCGTCCTGCCGCCCGCCGTCCGCCCGGCCAGAAGCCCTGGCAGACCCCTGGCACAAGCGGCTCTCGATGCGACACAGCTCGCGCCTGGCATTGGCCTGTTTCGGGTCAAGTCTGATGGTCATATTCATATCCTTTCTCCCAACCAGGTCCGGCGGGCCCCGACGGCCCACACGGCCGCCTCAGGGCAGCATTGTCTATCAACCATATTTCCGAAAGATTGTACTCGACCACGAGTACCTGTCCAGGATTTTGTTGGATATTTTGTGATCGCTCTTGTGCAAGGTGCGATAAACCAAACACACAGAGGAGGTTATGAGACCTGATGGGAAACAAATAATTGTAGATTTCCGATTGCCGATTCGCCTCCGCACGCCAAATCCGCAATCCTCACTCCGAAATCCGCCCTCGCCCCTACGGACGGCGGTACTTGCGGTCCATCAGGATGATGACTTTCTCGTGCGTCGCGGGCGGCAGGGCCTTCTTGAGCATCTTGCGGGCCTCGCTCATGGGCGTGCGGGCCGTCAGGTGGGAGATGATGACGTGCTCGTTGTCCAGGCGGCCGAGCAGGCCGGCAAGCTCGTCGACGTGCATGTGCCGTCCGGCGCTGGCCCGGCCGACATGCTCGTCCTCGTAGAACGTACACTCGGCGATCAGGATCCGGCTGTGGACGACGTAATCGAGCTGGGAGAAATCGACGTACTGCGTGTCACCCAGGTAGGTGACGATGGGAATCTCCACGGGATTGTCGATGGCGATCCCCTGCTTTTTGAGCTCGACGATCTGGGGACCGGTCAGGCCGGCGTACTCGGCCTTGAGCTTCTTGCGCTTTTCCAGGACGGTGAAGCCCACCGAGCCGGCGGTGTGCCGGGTGGGAAAGGCCCGGGCGAAGAGGTTGGGCTTGATCGCATATTCATCGCCCGGCCGCACGCCGACGAGATTGGCGGGAATGCGGTTGCCGTCGAGCCGGCCCCAGGAGTCGAGGATCTCCTCCATCGTCCGGATCAGGTTGGCCGGCGCCAGGATCGTGCCGGGCGCCATCCCGCAGAATTTGCGCTGCGAGAGGTAATAGGCGAACCCCGCCGAATGGTCCATGTGCCCGTGCGTCAGCAGGACGTGGCTGATGGGGATGATCTGGTCGGGGGCTTTGCCCACGTCGAAGCAGACGTCGAGCTGGGGCAGCGCGATCACCGTCTCCTCGCCGGCCACCGAGTAGCCGAGGACCGTGAGATCGCCGAGTTGTATCTCTGACAGGTTGTGACTGGACATTCGGATTTACGGCTTACGATTTATGATTTACGATTGAGCCACGCCTGAGGCGTACGAGGCCAAATCATAATTCGTAAATCACAAACCGTAAATCCAAAACCGTGCCTGACAAACGAGAACATCGAGGACCGCATCCGGCCGATGCGACGCTGTTCGCCGCCGACAAGGCGCCGGCGCTGCGCGAGGCGCTGGCGGATTTCTCGCTGCTGCTGAGCAAGGGCTACGCCGACAAGAGCGTCCTGAAGCTGGTGGGCGACCGCTTCGGCCTGACGCAGCGGCAGCGGCTGGCGGTGATGCGATCGGCCTGCTCCGATGCGCAGAGGCAGTCGCGGCTGTCGCGCCGGGTCGAGATCGGCGCGCTGCCCGGCCGGACGCTGGCAATCGATGGGTACAACCTGCTGATCACGATCGAGGCGGCCCTGAGCGGAGGCCTGATCTTTCGCGGCCGGGATGGCTGCTTCCGCGACCTGGCCAGCATTCACGGAACCTACCGCAAGGTCGAAGAAACGATCCCCGCCCTGACGCTGATCGGCAGCTTCCTGGCCGAGATCGGCATTGCCGGCGCATGGTGGCTGCTGGACAGTCCCGTCTCCAACAGCGGCCGTCTCAAGACGCTGATCGGCAACCTGGCCCGGGACCACCACTGGCCCTGGACCGTCCGCCTGTCGCTGAATCCCGACGCGGAGCTGCGCGGCCAGTTCACAGTGGACAGTCCTCAGTTCCCAGCCCGCCGCCAACTGCCTCCCGTCGTCGTCACCACCGACAGCGTCATCCTCGACGCCTGTCCCCACTGGACCAACCTCGCCGCCGAGATCGTCGCCCGCCGACTCCCCGACGCCCCCGTCATCGACCTGGCCCGTTCGTAGTGTGCTTGTAAGAGCATACAAACCATAGCGTCTGGCGACGCCACTACGAACAGCGCCTGTCGCATGCCCGCAAGGGCGAGGCATGCCTCGCCCCTATCCGGCGATGGCGCGCCCGAGACGGATACCGTTCCCGGTGTATGACATGGTTATGCGGGCTTCTTCTGTCTTCGGATGATTTCTGCCAGTGACCTCAAGGCCTGATTCACCGAGTCATGGTCCGGGAAAACCTCCGCCACATCCGGGTCGATGACCACGACATTCGTTCCTTCGGCATAGCGTTGTGCGTATTTGCCCGGGACACCTTTGGTGAAATCATACTCTTTAAGCATGTCCGGATCTTCTTGCATTCTCTTCATACTGCGTTCTTTCTTTTTTGGATGCCCTTCGTGCGCTAATGAGCCGGATGTGGTCGCCCCGCTCAGTGTGAACAACGACCAGAAGACGATCCTTGTAAGAGTTTCCGATCAAGACGAACCTGTCCTCCTCTTCGGAATGCAGCGGATCATAGATCGCCAAAGACAGGGGATCGCGAAAGGCCGTGCTGGCCTCGTCAAAAGAGACGTCATGGAGTTCAACATTCCGCTTCGCCTTGTTCGGGTCCCACACAAAACAGAGCATTCACGGCCTCCAAGCCAGCCATCGGTACCGCTCTTCGTTCTTGTTGAGCACGTGGACTGCGGCCTTTCTGCCTCTGCAAAAGCCATATCGATAGATGCAGTATACCTCCTGGCGCAGAGAAGAGCCAGCCTTTTGCCCCGCCGCCCCCGTCATCGACCTGGCCCGTTCGTAGTGTGCTCGTAAGAGCATGAAGACCATAGTGTCTGGCGACGCCACTGCGAACAGCGCCTGTCGCATGCCCGTAGGGGCGATGGCGTGCCACGTGCCAACAACAGGGCTGTGTGTTGGCACGTGGCACGCCAACCCATCCGTGTTGAGGCCTGAACGTAGCCGAGGTGAATGGCGCTGCCGGCGTCTCTGCGCCGCCATGACTTCGGAACGCGATTGGGCGAGTCAGTCTTGCGACAGGTGGTCGTGGATGAGGGTTGCGGCGGTGGTGTCGGTGGCTTTCTCGGCGACGGGGCCCCCGGCGTTGGTGCAGACGACGACGGCGAAGTCTTTCTGCGGGGCGATCCAGATGACGGCGTAGAACATCGTGTTGGAGCCGGCGTGCGTCAGGACGGTGCCGCCGCCCCAGGAGCGCTGGGTGGCCACCCATCCGAAGGCATATTCGCTGTCGGAGGCGAACGGCGCGTGCAGTCTCTCGAACGTCTCGGGGTGCAGCAACGTGCCCTCTCCACGCGCGCCGGCCAAGTGCCAGGCCGCGTACTTGGCGAAGTCGCCCATGCTACAATGCACCGTCCCACCCGGACCGATCGCGGCGGGATTGTCCGCGTTCAGGCCCGGCGCAACCGGCTGGAACGTGCCATCCTGGCGAGCCTTGTGGCCCCAGGGCTGGTCCACTGTGTCAACGCTGGCGGGCGCGCCGAACCCCGCTGAGGTCATGCCGAGCGGCGCAAAGAGCCGCTCCCGCAGCACCTCCTCCCACGGACGATCAAGAATCTCCTCAATCGCGTGACCGACGAGGGCATAGCCGGCGTTGGAGTAGATGTACTTCGTGCCGGGAGGCGCCACGGGCTTGTGCTTCGTGAGCAGTTCACGCGACAGGTACTCGCGCTGCGTACGCGGCGGCTGGTCGGCGCGCTGCCAGAGCCGGCTCCACAAGCCGCTCTCCTCCAACTCGTGGGGGGCGCCGCCATGATGGGACAGAAGCTGCTCCAGCGTCACATCCCGCCACTCGGCCTGCATGTCCGCCTCCATCTCAGGGAACATCTCGGCCAGCGTCATGTCCCATCGCAGCGCGCCGTCTTCGACCAGCATGGCGGCCAGCGCCGCGGTCATCGACTTGGTGCACGAGCCGATGTGCCATTTGTCGTCGGCCGTCACACGTTCGGAAGAACCTGCCTTGCGAACCCCGACTGCGCCGACAGCAATGGTCTGGCCGCCCTTCACCACCGCCGCCGCCAGCGCCAGCAGTCCGTTCGCCTCGCAAATCGGTTCGAACACTGTGTCCAACGAAGGCGGGGCAGTCCCTGCCCTGCTGGCAACCAGCAGAAGGAGCGCGACACAGACTGGATATGCCCGGCGTCGCATCACCATGTCAGGTCAGTCCACAAGCTCACAGAGTGCGGTCAAGTCGATCTCTTCGAGCGAATCGCAAATTCGATCCGCACCGGCCAGTTCTTCGGCGGGCACGGTGTTGGTCACGGCGACGCAGCGGGCGCCGGCGGCCCTGGCGGCCTGCACGCCGCTGGGAGCATCCTCGAACACGATGCAGCGCTGTGCCTCGATGCCCAGGCGACGGATGGCGATCAGGAAGATCTGCGGATCGGGCTTCTTCTTCGTGACCTCGCTGCCGCTGACATAGACCATCTTCTGATGCGGCACCTTCACCGCGTCGAGAATCGCCTCGGAAAGCTCCCGCGTCGCCGACGTCGCGATGGCCAGCCGGAAGCCGTTTTCGCCCAAGGCCGCATGGATCAGGTCCAGAACGCCCGGAAAGGCCGGCAGCCCTTCCGCCCGCACGGCCTCGGTCAGATATCGCTCGCGCAGCTCGGCCCCGGCATGGGCCTGTGCGTCGGTCAGCTCCAGCCCATGGACTCTGGCGCCCGCCTTGACAAACGCCTCGGCCCCCTTGCCATAGCCTGCGGCGAAGTCCTCCGGCCGGACACCCTGAAGCCCGAACATCTCCGCCAGGACGCGGATGGTCACCCGCGCGTTCAGCGGCTCGGTATCGGCGATCAGCCCATCGACATCGAAAATCAGACCGTACCCCTGCTTCATTCTGCAAACCCCTAAAGCCAGACTCAAAGCGCGATATCATAGCATTCCAGGGCATCGTCGCCATCCTTTTGTCCCCCTGCCCGCAGCGGCGGGTGCACGGCCTGTTTGTAGGTAGGTTCCTGCCGAGGCCAGGAAGGGGGCTGTCATCTCGGAGAGCGTGGCGGATGTCATTTCGACTAAGGGCGAAGCCCGCACGGAGAAATCTGGCCGAGGATAAGGCAATAGCCCC
>JAAYBV010000101.1 GCA_012744475.1 Phycisphaerae bacterium | reverse complement strand
GTCCACGTAGTCCATAATCTCGTCGGCCGTCAGCACCACCGCTTTGCCCGACTCGATCCGCTGGTTGATCTGCTCATAGGTCTTCATTGTCCATCCTGTTCCGAGAACGCCCTCCTCCTTCTCCGAGGCCCACTTCTCGTGGCCCGGCCCGCCGCGCGAAACCCTGAGTATGCAGGTCGGGCTCGCCCTTGTCAATCGTCGTTCCGCGCCGTTTGGCGGCGCTGTGTCTGTACCGACTTCAAGGCAAGGCCTGTTTCAAGCATAGAAAGCCGTGTGTGGCAGCGGCAAACGGAGCAAGGCGGAGTTTGCCGATGGCTTTGACGGCATGCGTATCACCATCGGCAAGCCTTCGCTTGCCGCTGCCACACGTACGCCAGGACGTTTCTGCACACCCGCCAGCGGGTCCAACGCGCTGTGCAGGAACGGCCTTGCAATTGCCGTCCGGTGGGGTAGTCTATGGCTGGTGGCATACCGCCGCTCCCGGCCGGGGCCGCGTATGCCCGGTTTCTGGCAACCCATGGAATCCATACTCAACAACGACGAGGCCATCGAACGCATCGCGGCCAGGCTGGCGCGGAGCCGCAGCGTGCTGTTCATCACCGGGGCGGGGATCTCCGCCGACTCGGGCCTGCCGACCTATCGCGGCATCGGGGGGCTTTACAACGTCAATACGACCGAGGACGACATGCCCATCGAGCGGGCCCTCTCCGGCGAGATCATGGACGAGCGGCCGGAGCTGACCTGGAAATACCTCAGCCAGATCGAGAAGAACTGTCGCGGCGCCCGGCCTAACCGGGGCCATCAGGTGATCGCCGAGATGCAGGACCATTTCGAGCGGCTCTGGGTGCTGACACAGAACGTCGATGGGCTGCACAAGGCTGCCGGAGCACGCAACATCATCGACATCCACGGAGACCTGCACCACCTGCTCTGCACGCGCTGCGCGTATCGGCGCACCGTGGACGACTACAGCGAACTGTCGGTTCCGCCGCGATGCCCTGATTGCAGCGCCATCCTGCGGCCCGACGTGGTCCTGTTCGGCGAGATGCTGGACGAGGACAAGGTCCAGCAACTTTTCAACGAACTGAACAAGGGCTTCGACATCGTTTTCTCCGTGGGCACGAGCAGCGTCTTTCCGTACATCGCCGAGCCGGTGCGTTTTGCCGCCCAGTTGCGAGCGACGACCGTCGAGATCAATCCGGATGTCAGCCGCGTGACCCACTTGGTTGACATCCGGCTGGCCATGCGAGCCAGCCCTGCGCTCGACGCCATCTGGAGATGTTACCTGGAGCGCAAGGCATGAGCACGGCGCGCAAACCGCCGGACGGAATCCCAAGGCGACGGTTTCTCAAGCAGTCAGCGACAGGGGTTGCCATAGTGGCGGCTTCAGAGATGTTCGGCAGCCCGGTCTGCGGTGAGGAGAAAGCGATGGTATCCGACGATTTGAAAACGAAGTTGCTGGCCTGCCTGGGCGGACCGTGGCCCGACCCCTGCGACCTGCGGCCGGTCGTTCGCGAGACCATCCGCAAGAACGGCTACCGCATCGAGTCGGTGACGTATGAAGTTGCGCCGGACGATCGCGTGCCGGCAATGCTTCTGGTTCCCGACGGTGTCGATGCCAACCATCCTGCTGGGGCGGTGGCCGTCTGGCACCAGCACAACGGCCAGTATCATCTGGGCAAGAACGAGCCGGCCGGACTGGCGGGCGACCCGATGCACCACACGGGCGTCGCGCTCGTCAAGGAGGGATACGTCGTCCTCTGCCCCGACGCATTGTGCTTCGAGGAAAGACAGAACGACAGGCTGCGAGGCGGCGACTTCGAGCGATTCGAGTTTCTCCGCTACGTCGTGGCGGGCAAGTGCATGGCCTGGAAGAACATCCTCGACATGCGCCGCGCCGTGGATTATCTCTGCTCGAGGCCCGAGGTCAGGGCCGACCGCATCGGCTGCTACGGCCACTCGATGGGCGCGACCCACACCTGGCTCGTCGGGCCGTGGGAGCGGAGGCTGGCCTGCCTGGTCGCCAACTGCTGTCTGCCCACGTATGCGGCGATTCACCGCACGCACATTCTGCACTGCTTCCCGAACTTCATCCCCGGCTGGTTCCAATATGGCGACACGCCGGACATCGCCGGCCTCATCGCGCCCCGACCGCTCCATCTGAACTTCGGCGAACGCGACACAGGCAGCCCCATCGACGAGGTCCGCCAGGGGATCGAGACCATCGCCCGCGCCTACGAACGGGCCGGCGCGACGCAGAACTTCACCCACTACATCGAGCCCGGTTCCGGCCACGTCCTCTCAGCCGAGATGTGGCGCCGAACCCGCGACTGGTTCCGCCGCCACCTCCTGAAGTGACGACGGTCTTGACAGCGCACCGGCAAATCTGTAAGGAAGAGTTGAATCTCCTGTGATGTCCTGGAGCCCAGTACATGCGGAATTAGACAGATACCCCGAGCCGTAGTTCGACCAGCCTGCCCAAGAAGGGCGTTTCTCTTGGCGACGTCGGCGGCGGAGAGCCGATTCGTCGTCAGACCGTCGGGAACGAAGCCATGAGCCGGTTATTTGTCCGATTCCACAACATCACGTTTGCCTATCCATCCGCCGCTGAGCCGCTGTTTCGCGATCTGTCCCTGCACCTTCCGCGCGGCTGGTCCGGCGTCGTCGGCGCCAACGGGACAGGCAAGACCACCCTTCTGAGACTCGCCGCCGGTCAACTGAGGCCGGATACGGGCACGGTCGAGATGCCGGCGCGCGCCGTCTACTGCCCGCAGCGAACGGACGACGTGCCCGACCGCTTCGGGCAGTTCGCCGGCGCCCAGACGAAATCCGCCTGGACCATCCGCGAGATGTTGAGCGTCGAGGGCGACTGGGCGAATCGCTGGGATACGCTTTCGCATGGTGAGCGCAAGCGCGCCCAGATTGCCACCGCCCTGTGGCTCGAACCCGAGGTGCTCGCCATCGACGAGCCGACCAACCACCTCGATGCGCTCGCGCGGGACCTTGTGGCGACGTCGTTGCGGTCGTTTCGCGGCGTGGGTCTTCTGGTCAGTCACGACAGAGAGCTGCTCGACAGTCTGTGCACGCAGTGCGTGTTCATCGACCCGCCCGATGTGACGGTCCGGCCGGGCGGTGTCACGAAGGGCGCCGAGGCCGCCAGGCTCGAGCAGCAGACGGCACAAAGGCAGCACGAGCAGAACAAGCGTGCGTACGAGAAGGTCCGGCGCGAGGCGGTCCGCCGAGAGGAGCTGGCTAGGCAGGCCCAGAGCCGACGCTCGAAGCGGCACCTGGCGATCAGGGACCACGATGCGCGAGAGAAGAAGGACCGCGCCCGCGTCAGCGGCAAGGATGGCGTCGGCGGCAAGCTCCGGCGGCAGCTTCGCGGGCAACTCGCCGGCGCCGAGGAGAGGTCGCAGACCACACGAGTCAAGAAGCAGCACGAGATCGGCATCTGGCTGCCGGGTTCGACGTCGAAGCGAAACGCGCTGCTGGAGCTGCCGGCCGGCTCGCTCCCTCTGGGCGAGCATCGACGGCTTGCGTATCCCGACCTGACGATCCGTCCGACGGACCGCATCGCGCTGACCGGCGTCAACGGCTCGGGCAAAAGCACGCTGGTGCGGCATCTACTGGCGAAACTGGAGGTCTCGCCGGGACAGTTGACCTACGTGCCGCAGGAGATCGACGCCGGCCGATCGCGGCAGATGCTCGATCAGGTCAGGCGATTGGCCAAGGACCGGCTCGGTCACCTGATGACCATCGTCAGCCGGCTCGGCTCCCGCCCCGACCGTCTGCTCGCAAGCGATGACCCCAGCCCGGGCGAGACCCGCAAGCTCCTGCTGGCGCTGGGCATGCTCGGCGCCCCGCATATCATCATTATGGACGAGCCGACCAACCACATGGACCTGCCCTCCATCGAGGCGCTGGAAGCGGCCCTGGCCGACTGCCCGTGCAGTCTGCTGCTGGTCAGCCACGACCGCCGATTCCTCCAGGCGCTGACGCGAACCACCTGGCACATCGCCGCCGATCCCGACGCCGCAGAGGTGTTCACTCTCGATGTCGGCTGAGCGTCTCGGAACGCGCTGCGCCTCACCACGACAGCGATTCGAGGAACCGCAGGCTCTGCGGGATCTGCTGAATCACCGTGGGGGACTCGTCCTCGATGAAGTAGTGCTTCACGCCGATCTCCTGGGCGGCGCGCAGGACCGCGCGCAGGTCGATCTGGCCGGTGCCGAGGACCACGTCGTTGCGGACGTCCTCCGAGCCGGTCAGCTTGCCGGTGGCGACGCCCTTCTTCAGGTCCTTGATGTGGAACAGCTCCCAGCGGTTCGGATAGCGGCGCAGCAGCTTGACCGGGTCCTGGCCCGGGTGGACCGTCCAGAACACGTCCATCTCGTACGTGACCAGCTCGGGCTTCGTCTCGGCCAGCAGCAGATCGAACAGCGTGCCGTCGCCATGCGGGACGAATTCGTAGCCGTGGTTGTGATAGTAGAACCTGATGCCCTGCGCCGCGGCGACCTCGCCGGCGCGGTTGAACACGGCCGCCGCACGACGGCACAGCGCCTCGTCGAACGGACCATCGTGGGGAATCCACGCGCAGCCGGCATAGGCCAGGCCCAGCGCCTTGGCCTCGGCCACCACCGCCGCCGGGTCCTTCTCCCATTGCTCGTAGGACCAGTGCGCCGCGATCGGTTTGAGTCCGTGCCACGCCAGGCGCTTGAGGAATTCGGCGGGTGTCAGGCCATATGTGCCGGCCAGCTCGACCTCCACGAAGCCGAAGTTCTGCGTCAGTTGGAGCCCCAGCGCGACATTGTCCTTGAAGACGTCGCGCAGGCTGTAGAGTTGGAGGCCGACGGGGCCGCGAAACTCGGCGCCGGCGCCGACGCCGGCAGCGCCCGGGCGCGTGCCGCCGTTGAGCCAGACGTCCACGCGCCGGTCCTGCTGGAAGTCCTTCTGGAGGATGTCCATGTCACCGTCTCCGTCGAGATCGCCGATCCGGCACTCGTGACAGCCGATGCCCGTCGAGATCAACTGCGTCTCGAAGTTGCCCCTGCCGTCGCCGTAGAGCACCCACTGCCTGCACCTGGCCCCCGAGCCGGGGTTGTACATCTCGCCCGTGTAGATGTCGCCGTGGCCGTCGCCGTCGAGGTCGCCGACCTGGAGGCTGTGTCCGTGATCCACGCCTTCGATCAGCACGCGCTTGGCCCACGTGCCATCCTTGTATTCGTATAGCGCCAGCGGCCCAACGCCGTCGCCCGAGCCGATCACCACTTCGGGCCGGCCGCCTTCGATCAGGTCGCCGGCCGCCGAGCGGGTGAACTGATAGTCGTCGTCGATGACGTGGGCCTTGAACGTCGTGCCGTTGACTTGCTCGAACCAGTGGCCCCCGCCGACGATGTCGAGCTTGCCGTCGCCGTTGATGTCGATTTTGGCGAAACCCTCGGGGTTGGCCTTGTCGGCGCTGAGCCTGGCGATCTCGGTGATGGGCCAGCGTTGCGTCGGGTCGGCAGGAATCTCCGCCAGGTACAACTGCTTGCCCGCGTTGTACCAGAAGGCCAGCTCGACCTTGCCGTCGCCGTCGAAGTCGCCGAAGATCTGGTCGTGGTGCGTGCCTCCGACGGCAATGACCTCGTGCCGCTTCCAGGGCGTCTGGGCGTCGAAGTCGGGGCTGGGATTGGCCCACCACCATATCTCGCCGGCCTTGGACTGTGCGCCCATGACGATGTCGAGGTCGCCGTCGCCGGCGATGTCGAGGACGTCGCCTCCGGCTTCGAGACGCACGCCCTGCGCACCGTTCTCTATCGCGTACCGCGTCCAGCCGTCGGCGCTGCGTCGAAACCACGCGATCTTCTCATAGCTGGCCACCATGAAGTCGTTGACCCCGTCGCCATCGACGTCGAGGATCAGCGTCGCCACCTGCCGCCCCACGTCCGGCGTCGGTATCTGCCCCGCCGTGCTCGAAAGATGCTGCCACCGCACCCGCCCCGCCCCCTTCCCGGAAGCCACCCGCCCCCCCTCCTGCCCAGAAGCTGCCTGCCCCAAGACAGAGACCAGAACAACGAATCCAATCCCCGTGATATGCTTGCCCATGCGGAACCTCCTTCGTTTTCTTGTCCTATCTCAATTCCCCGCGCGCCGCGGGATCCAACCGCCCCACGCCCCGACCAAACTAAACTTGCGCCATCCCAATTTCAACTGCCTTCTGCAAGGCGGGGGACGCTGTTTATGGAAGACATATCGAAATCTCGCGCGGTGGTAATGATGGGGGGGGCGGACGGGATCGTGAATGTGTGCGAAATGGAGCCGCCTGCATCAGGAGGTATGCACATGGCTGCGTATGCGGAAACGTACGACTACGACTGCGGCGCGCAGATCGTCGAGCTGGGGTACTTCAGCGAGCTGGAACTGAACGCCTTCTCGTTGCTGATCGAGCGCCGGCGGAGCCTGCCGATCTACCTCGGCGACGGCTGGCGATGCCAGAGCTGCGCGTGAACGGTACAGATTGGTGTGCAGTGCACGCCCTACGAAGCCGCGAGGCTGCCACACGCTGCGCCTACGGCAACCGGGGGACGAGGATACCGGCGTCGCCGCTGAGCATTTCGCCTTTGCCCTTGAGGCGCCAGTGTCCGACGAGGGCGGCGGTTACGGCGTCGAGCTCATCGCCGGTCATCTCGGCGGTCAGGCCCTTGACGCCGAGATCGGCCAGACCACGCAGCAACCCTGTTCGGTCACGGTGCTGGCGCGGGATGTGCCAGAGGTCCTGCGCAGCGCCGGGGTAGCATTCGACGACCGCAAAGCCCATCGCCTCGATCTTCGCCTTCAGCGCCAGACCGCGTTCGGTCAGCATGCGCATCGGGCCGAGCGTGATGGGGAAGAACCGGATCTTGCGACGCCGCAATTCGCGGTCGCATTCGCGAAGGTGCTCGCCGCTGCGATCGTGAATGCTCGTGCGTCCGGGCGGCAGACTCAGCGGCGCATCGATCGGAACGAGGTCGGGCCTGGCCTGCTCGACCGCACCGAGAATCTCCTCGTCAGTATGCGCGACCTGGGTCCGCGCCCTGAGACCATGCAGCACGCACAGCCCCGTCGGCCGCCGAGGCGAACCCGCCAGATCGATGCCCACTACCACCGTCCGTTTCGCGCGTGCCATCCAGGTCTATCCAAGAATGATCTGTGCGTACGCCTAGTGTCTGAGGAACGAAAGTGAGAATAGTCCAGGCGCTCTTTGATGTCAGGCGAACTCTTCGTTTACCTTGTTTGGCTGTCTTCTGATCTGCGTCCAATACTCCTGCCGGACATCCGGGTCGATTCTGACTTTCTCCGCGGCCCACGGGTAGCGGTCTTCGCCGTTCTTCTTCGGGCCTGATATCCAGTACGTGTCTCCTGTGTCGAGATCGAAGTGATTCGCGCATCCTCGCTTGCCGCGTCGGAGCCGCTTGTTACGCCAGTAGATAGTTCTGCCGGTCTTGGAGAAAGTGACACGGGAAATCCAGGCGGGTCCGTTGTCGTCGTGACCACCGCCATGTGTCTTCAATTCGACATACATGATTCGGGGTTTCATATCTTACGCCTTCCAGCAGAGCATCCCAAACGGCTTCCAAAGCGGCGAGACGTCCTGTCTGGCGCGTCTTCTTGCTGCGTCTTGCCCACGCCTACATCCCTGTTTGTCACCCCGAGCGCAGTCGAGGGGTCTGGCCACGGATGCGGAGTGGGCCGCGTTCGCGCCCAGATTTCCGTTCGACTTCGCTCAGGACAGGCTCTCGACGTTGCTCGGAATGACGAAGTCGCGCTGAGTGTTCCTTCGCTTTCACGGCCATGTCGCTTTCCGCTCCCCGGCGCAGTGTCGCATCATGTGGCGGTTATTCGCCGGTGAATTCGCGGGCGATCCGGAGGGTTTCGCCGGTGTCTTCCATTTCGAAGAGGTGCGGCTGGGCGTCGCGGTTGTTGGGCGCGTGCAGCACCATCATCAATCCCGGCGCGCCGGGATCGAAGGTTGTGAAGAGCATGCCGTGACCGCCGTCGTTGGCGTAGATCGGTTCATCCTGGTGCCGCCAGGGTCCGGCGAGTCTGCCGGAGTCGCTGATCGCGATGCCCGTCGTGTAGCCGCTGTAGCCTCCGCTGGTCCAGATCATGAACAGCTTGCCCGATTTGCTGGTGTAC
This sequence comes from Phycisphaerae bacterium, assembly GCA_012744475.1. Lineage (GTDB taxonomy): Bacteria > Planctomycetota > Phycisphaerae > Sedimentisphaerales > Anaerobacaceae > Anaerobaca. The sequence continues at coordinate 76,804 of JAAYBV010000101.1, read as the reverse complement.
AGGTACGGCCCATCCGTGACGTGACAACCGTACTGGTCGGATTTCTTGCTCCACTTGGCGTCGCTGCCATGGAAGAGACGCTTGGGCTCGCCCACCGTGGCCGACAGGTCGTCGGTGAGCTGGACATATTCGACGGTGCCGTCTTTGATCTGCACCCATTCATGGCAGAAGACCATGTACGGCGTGCCGTCCTCGACCCACAGCGTGCCGTCGAGCGTCATCATGTCGGTCGGCAGCGTCGAGCGGTTGGCAAAAGGCGCGAACGGCCCGGTCGGCCGGTCCGACGCGAGGACCTGTGAGCCGCGCGTCACGCGGGGCAGCCAGTCGCGCCACTGCTCGGCGAAGCGGTTGCGCGTGTCGAACGTGAGGAACAGGTAGTACTTGTCCCTGTACTTGTGCATCTCAGGCGCCCAGATGTTCACCACGCGGATGTCGCCCCAGATGTCGTCGGGCGTGCGGAAGATCGTCCGGGGCCCCTGCCAGGTCTTGAGGTCCTTGCTGGTGTAGATGCGCACGCTGTTGAAGCCGGGGCCGACCATGTAGTAGGTCCGGCTGGCCGCATCCGGCAGGATGCACACGTCCCGCAGGTAAATCTGCGACAGGTGAACGATGTCGTTGGAATCCTCGATCATCCAGCGCCGCTGCCCCCCTGCCGCCATCGCCGAGACCAGAACCAACACCAGAATCACGCTTATGCTTCGCATGCTCATCGCCGTTCCCTTCGCGCATCGGTTTCGCTGGCCGGTCATTCGCTGCGGTCCACGCTGTCGTCCTGATCCGGGGTTTCCTCTGCCTTGTCAGTGGACCGGAACAGCAGACCGATCAGCATGATCGGGACGTTCCACACGACCATGAGCAGGCGGAACAGCCGGCCCGCGAGGGAGACGTCGCGGTACCGGATCTGACGCCAAGCCTGTCCCCACACGCTCGCCTGCCAGCGAATGCTCTCCACCGGCAGATAATGCGTGAGCTGCCCCGTCGCGGCGCCGCAGTTGGGACAATAGTGCGCCACTGGGTCCACCGGCCGAAAACACCGGATGCACACCGGCGACTCGCCGCCCTCTTCCTGGCTGATGCCGTTGTCTACTTTCGTCTCGTCCGCCATCTCAGTTCCCTCCCGGACATCTCTTACATGTGTTCGGCAACCGGCCGGAGATCTCCCATCTATCCTATCGCCGACACCGCAACTCGTTCAAGATGCTGCCGAAGAAAGTGTGAAGGGCCATTTCTTTGCGACGCCTCTGCCTATTGTCATACTCGAACGGCGTCGCCGCCATCCCCAAGCTCTTCGAGTCTGAGGCTGCCACCCCTCAGGCTTCGACATCTCGATTTCGGGCTTGGCACATGGGTTGGCGGGGAGCCCGTGGATCGGCTATAATGCCGGGTCTATCGTACGACTGGAGAATTCGATATGGCTGATGTGGCGTTTCAGAGGTGCATCAATCCGGCGTGTGGCGCCGAGTTCGATTGCGGGCAGGCGATTTTCAAGTGCCCCAAGTGCGGGGACCTGCTCGACGCGCAGTACGACTGGGATCGGGTGCCCGTGCCGGACAGGCTCAGCGAGTTCGGCAAGCGCTGGGCGACGCGGGACCGGCGGCTGGACTTCTCCGGCGTGTGGCGCTTCCGCGAGCTGCTGGACTTCTGCCCCGACGAATACAAGGTCACCATCGGCGAAGGCCAGACGATACTCCAGCAGAACCGCCAGATCGCCGAGCACCTCGGGATGAAACCCGATGCGCTGCATCTTCAGTATGAAGGCTTGAACCCCTCCGGCTCGTTCAAGGACAACGGTATGACCGCCGCGTTCAGCCACGCGATGATGGTCGGCGCGACCTCGTGCGCGTGCGCCTCGACGGGCAACACGTCGGCGTCGGTGGCGCTGTACGCCCACAGTTGCGGCCTCAAGTGTACCGTCTTCATCGGCTCGGGGCGGATCGCGTTCGGCAAGCTCAGCCAGGCGATGGACTACGGCGCCCAGACGATCCAGATCCGGGGCGACTTCGACGATTGCATGAGGCAGGTGCAGGCGGTCTGCACCGAACTGGGGCTGTATCTGCTCAACTCGCTCAACCCGTTCCGGCTGGAAGGCCAGAAGACGATCATGTACCGCATCATCGAGGCCCTCGGCTGGCAGGCGCCCGACTGGATCGTCGTGCCCGGCGGCAACCTCGGCAACTCCAGCGCGTTCGGCAAGGCGTTCCTGGAGCTCAAGCAGCTCGGCCTGATCGACCGCGTGCCGCGCATGGCGATCGTCAACGCCACCGGCGCCGATACGCTGACCGACCTGGTCAACAACAAGAAGCTCGTCTGGAACGGCGGCCATGTGAACCAGAAGATCATCGACGACTACTATGCCGATCTGACGGCACGGCACTTCTCGCCGCACACGTGCGCATCCGCCATCGAAATCTCACGGCCGGTGAACCTCAAGAAGTGCCTCCGCGCGATCGACGTCTGCAAAGGCGTTGTCTTGGCGGTCACCGACGAGGAAATCTGCGACGCCAAGGCCCTGATCGGCAAGTACGGACTGGGCTGCGAGCCGGCCTCGGCCGCCACCATCGCGGGCCTCAAGCACCTGCTGGCCGACGGCACGGTCGCCAGGAGCGACCGCGTCGCTTGCGTCCTGACCGGCCACGCGCTGAAGGACCCCAACGTTACCGTCAACTACCACAAGGAGAACCAGGGTCAGTTCAGCAACGCCCCCATCGAAGCTCCCAACGACCTCCAGGAGATCATCAAGCTGATCCGCTGATCGGTCCGCGGAGCCCCTGTCTGCAACCGCCCAGCCTCGCAAACAGGCGCTGCTGCTCCACCAGGCCTGAGGTGGTTGGGGGTTGCCAGTGAAGCCGGGCGGACTCGAAGGCATCGTAAAGCTGCTCGATCGCGGTGGCGGTGTCTGTCTCTCGGATGGCTCTGGCGCGGGCCTGCTCCAGCATGGCACCCGCCGCCTCCCAGTTCCGGATCCACTGTCGGACACGTTGTCGTTCCATCTCATCCATGACACTATTCTATCACGATCGGCGCTCATTGCGCAGGGTAGACCGGCCATCTGCCGGTGTACATCGCGGGCGAAGACCGGAAGGTGTCGCAAGCCTCCCGGCATACTATCAGCGAGCGGACTGGTCCTGGGTGGTCTTGTAGTAGCGGCGAGCGGTGTGGCGGCGGTTGAAGGTGGCTTCGAAGCGTTCGATGCGGCGGACGAGGGTCTGCCGACGGGTGCCGTCGAGGTCTGCAAAGTACGTATCCAGCAGCATTTGCCGATGGTCGGCGTCGAAGTAGTCCGGCAGCAGGCTCCAGAGAAGCCGGCCCATGTCCTTGGCCTTCTTGCGCTGGCTGCGGGCGGGCCAGGTCATGCGGTGCAGGTCGATCACGCTGAGCGAGCCGTCCGTGTGGAGGTATAGATGCCAGAGTTGCAGGTCCGGCAGCGAGATGTTCAGTCCGTGCAGGGTCCTGGCGAAGCGGGCCATGGCCACGACGATCCTCTCCTGGCGGCCGCGATCGAGAGCCTGCCACGTCTCTTCCACATAGTCGAGCAGACAGACGGCGTCGAGCTTGAGGGTGAGGAAAAAGGAGGCCTTCTCCAGGCCCCAGCGGGTCCGCTCGCCCATGCAGACGCCCTGGTAGGTTCCGATGCCGTCTTCTTGCAGATGTCGCGAATTCCCCCACTCCACGCCAGCCTGCGAGGTCAAGCCGTTGCAGCCGCGCCACGTGGCGAGGATGTCCTTGAGATGGGGGTCATGGAACCGCTTCATGAAGAAGACGTGCCTGTCGGCGCCCTCGCCGAGCGTCAGTTTCACGACGTCGCGCTTGCGATTCCTGTTGACGGCGACGGTCTCGGGGTAGCTGTGAAAATCGTCGAACGTCCTCAGGCCCAAGCGGGCGAAGTACGGCTCCCATGACTGTGCAAAGACCACCCTGTCCATAGCTCGACCGACCTTCCATAGCTGCCCCGTGCTCGGGGCCATTCCTAACACATCAGGGGGCTGCTGCCAACAGGTTTCCGCGCCAGGCGCAGCAGGGCCGCCCGCGTGAGCCGGCTGCCAGGCTGGCAGGGCCGGGGAGAGCAGGCTGCAATTTTGCCAGAGGGACGCCTCGTTGGGCTCCGTGTCGTAACACGTTGTCAATAGACGGCTTACAGACGACCCATCGGCGGGTCCAGCCGTTGGCACGGCATTTGCACTTTCCGGCTGCGGTAGGATGACTATGTCTACAGAACGGTCACAACTCGGCGACGTGAATGTCCTGGCCAGTGCGGCAAGCTGGGCCTGGCCGGAAGCCCTGCGCAGTCTCTTCAGGCCCAGGGGCATCAACCTCATGGTCGCCGAGAACGCCGGAGAATTCGTTCATATCCTTGGAAGGACCCGGATCCACACGACCATCCTCGACATGGACTCCGAGCGCTCCAACGCGCTGGCGACGATCAAGATCATCCGGATGGACTACCCGCTGCTGCCCTGCATCCTGCTGACCAGCCGGGTCGACGCGGATGTGCTCGGCCGAGCGCTGGCGCTCGACGTGTTCGGCGTCATCGGCAAACCCGTCAACATGGAGGTCCTTCAGCAGCTCCTGAACCGCCTGTTCCTGAAAAAGTACAACAGCGACATCTTCGCACAGTGATCCTGCTAAGTGGTTTGCAAATAGATAGTTATGCGATATACGCAGGTTTGGACACGATGGTACGGTCAACCCCATGCAATGCAAGTGGAAAGGAGTAGGAACAAATGAACATTCGACCATTGGCGGATAAAGTGCTGGTTGAGCGCGTTGAGGCGGAGTCGAAGACGGCCGGCGGGATCGTGCTGCCGGATACGGCCAAGGAGAAGCCCCAGAGAGGCAAAATCGTCAACGTGGGCGAAGGCAGACTGCTCGAAGACGGCACCCGGCGAGAGGTCCAGCTCAAGAAGGGTGATCTGGTGCTGTTCACCAGCTACGCCGGCACCGAGATCAAGGTCGACGGCAAGGAGTACCTGATCATGGACGAGTCGGACGTCATGGCCGTGATCGAGAAATAGGCAGAAAGAGTGTGAAGTGTGAAGTGTAAAGTGCAAAGTGTGAGGTTTGAAGTCTGAAGAGATCGATCAACGCCGGTTTGCTGCGGAGGGAGGCAATGTATTACTCATACGAGGATCTCGACGTTTGGAAGAGGTCGGTCAATGTGGCCGTTGGGCTCTACAGGCTGTTGGACAACTGTCGGGAACATGGGATCAAGGACCAGATGTTGCGATCCGCTGTCTCGATACCGTCCAACATTGCCGAAGGCGCTGAACGGAGTTCGCAGAAGGATTTCGTTCGATTCCTGCGTATCTCGAAAGGGTCAGCCGCAGAATTGCGAACGCAGCTTCACATCGCAGGCCAGGCGAACGTGGTGGATGACGAGGCCTGTGTCAGACTCCGAACCGAGGTGACGGAAATCTCGCGAATGCTCCAAGGCTTGATCATCAGCCTCGGCCGAAATGGCAGCTCGTGAAGCTCCTGGACTTCAAACTTGAAACGTGAAACTTCAAACCAGTGCATGAAGGAGAAAGCAAGATATGGCAGCTAAGAAGATCGCATACGGCACCGACGCACGCGGCGCCATTCGGGAAGGCGTCCGAAAGCTCGCCGGCGCCGTCAAGATTACACTCGGCCCGTGCGGCAGAAACGTGATTCTCGAGAAATCGTTCGGCTCGCCCACCGTCACCAAGGACGGTGTCAGCGTCGCCAAGGAGATCGAGCTGGAAGACGCCTACGAGAACATGGGCGCCCAGATGGTCAAGGAAGTGGCCTCGAAGACCTCCAGCGTGGCCGGCGACGGAACCACCACCGCCACGATCCTGGCCGAGAGCATTTTCGAGGAGGGTCTCAAGAACATCACCGCCGGCGCCAACCCGATGCAGGTCAAGCGCGGGATCGAGACGGCCGTCGAGACCATCGTGGACGAGCTGGGCAAGATGGCCATGCCGGTCGAGTCGACCAAGCAGATCGAACAGGTGGCCACCTGCTCGGCCAACCAGGACGCCGAGATCGGCAAGAAGCTCGCCGAGGCGATGGAGAAGGTCGGCAAAGATGGCGTGATCACCGTAGAGGAGGGCCAGTCGCTGGAGACGACGGTCGAGCTGGTCGAGGGCATGCAGTTCGACAAGGGGTATCTGAGCCCGCATTTCGTCAACAACGTCGAGAGCATGTCGGTTGTCCTGGACAAGCCGTACATTCTGGTCCACGAGAAGAAGATCAGCTCGATCAAATCGCTGGTCCCGCTGCTGGAGAAGGTGGCCAAGCAGGGCAAGCCGCTGCTGGTGATCGCCGAGGACGTCGAGGGCGAAGCGCTGGCGACGCTGGTGGTCAACAAGCTGCGCGGCGTGCTCCAGGTCGCGGCGGTGAAGGCCCCCGGTTTCGGCGACCGGCGCAAGGCCCTGCTCAGCGACATCGCCGTGCTGACGGGCGCCGAGGCGATCTTCGAAGACCTCGGTCTGAACCTTGAAAATATCGAGCTCCAGCAGCTCGGCCGGGCCAAGCAGATCAAGATCGACAAGGACGCCACGACGATCATTGAGGGCGCCGGCAGCACCGAGGCGATCAAGGCCCGCATCGAGCAGATCAAGGCCGAGATCGACAACTCCACCAGCGACTACGACATCGAGAAGCTCCAGGAGCGTCTGGCCAAGCTGTCCGGCGGCGTCGCCCAGATCAACGTCGGCGCCGCGACCGAGGCCGAGATGAAGGAGAAGAAGGCCCGCGTGGAGGATGCGCTTCACGCCTGCCGCGCTGCGGCCGAAGAAGGCATTCTCCCCGGCGGCGGCGTCGCCATGTTGCGGGTCCTGCCGGCCCTGGACAAGCTCAAGACCAAGGGCGACGAGAGCATCGGTGTGGACATCGTGCGGCGCGCCGTGGTCGCTCCGATCAAGCAGATCGCCACGAACGCGGGCCTGGACGGTTCGATCGTGGCCCAGAAGGTCATGGAGTCCTCGGAGAAGAACTTCGGCTACGACGCCCTGCGCAAGCAGTACGGCGACATGGTCAAGTTCGGGGTGATCGTGCCGACCAAGGTCGAGCGCACGGCCCTTCAGAACGGCGCCTCGATCGCGGCGCTGTTGCTGACGACCGATGCGGTGGTCAGCGAGATTCCTGAGAAGAAGAAGCAACCTGCGATGCCTCCGGGCGGCGATATGTATTGACCGAGAGACGAGTGCCGAGCGGGTCCCGAACGGGACCCGCTCCTTTTTCGTACACTTCGCAGGAAGGAGTACCGAAAATGACGTTTCGTTTCTACTCGAACGCCTTGTCTGGAGCGTCGCGCAGCGTCGCCAGCGCGATCATGATCGTGGGGCTGCTGCTGATCGGATTTGGCGTCCTGATTGCGGCTCTCCCGGAGTTCTTTGCGTATCTGGCAGCCGGTGTATTCTTCGTGTCAGGTCTCGGCTGCGGCGTCATCGCCATCCGGATCTTCTGGGCCCAGAGCCGGATCGACCGAGGCGCGCAAGACGAAACCGAGGTCTACCGGCAGAACGTTCGCATCCACGTCCGTCAGCCGGACGAGCTGTAGGCCGGAACAGTCCCTGCGGCCTGCTATCCCCCCACCTTCCGCATCCGTGCTCATCCCTGTGCGACGCCGCCCTTCCTCGGTGCAGCCGGTCTTCAGCTTCTCCAGCGCAGGCGAGTGGTCTGGCCGTTCAGCCGTGTGTTGCCCTCAAGCGCATGCAGGGTGAACAGACCTTCGTCTTTCGCCAGACGAGCTTCGACCCATCCGACGGGCTGGCTGCTGTACCCGGTGAAGCCGGTGGCCGGAAGGTTGATCAGGTGAATGCCTTCGTACTCGGAGAAGGCAAACCGGTGCGAATGTCCGTACACGATGGCCTTGACCTTCGCCATCGGCTTGACGATCTTGAGGAGCGACTTGGCGTCCCAGAGCGCGTCCATGCCGAGAACCGGATGGTGCAGCATCAGGACCACCGGCGCCTCGTCGCAGGCGTGGAGATACATCTCCAGCCACCTGCGCTGCCCTTTGCCCAGACGGCCCCAGGGCAGGTCCACGAAGAGAAGTGAATCGAGGACGATCAGCTTCACCGGGCCGGCGTCGACGGTGAGCATGTGCTTGCCGTTGACGGTCCAGGTGGGGTAGTTGGGTTTCTGGAACGCGTGCAGGAGGTTCTCGCGGTCGTCGTGATTGCCCGTGGCCAGGTGGATCGGGCGTTTCTGGGCGATGGGCGCGACCAGCTCGCGCAGGTTCTTGTAGTCCTCCGCATGGCCCCTCAATCGGGCGAGGTCACCGGTGACCACGAGGCCGTCCGGCGGACCGGCCTCGATCTGATGGCAGATCTCCCGCAGGTTCTGATAGGGGCAGAAGCCTAAGAACTTGTGGTCGGGATCGCCCGCGATGTGGGTATCCGAGAGAAACGCCCAATGCGCCGGCTCCTGGCCGGCACCGGCGAAGCTCGGATTGACCCCGAATGTGGTGATCCCTCCGGCTACGGCCAGCGCCGTCTTGAGAAACTGCCTTCTGTCAAGCCGCTGCTCGAACTGATTCGTCATAAGGTGCTGCCTTTCCATGCGTTCCGATCGCGCAGTCTTCAGGGAGGCTGGCGGCGCCGAACCGTTTCCGCGCCGTGCTTCAGGGCTGTCACCCGCCTCCTGCTGTCCCGAAGTCCATCAGGGTTGTGATGGCCTTGTCTTTGTGCCCCCAGGCAACCCTCCACGGTTGCCGCCATGGAAGTCCTATCGGCAGGCACATGCGACAACTCCATCCGGATTGAACCTCCTTTTGACTGGGGTGGTGTTGCGCCCGCGCCAATGCGGCTCGGTTGTCGGGGAGAAGGGATCGATCGGCAGATCGACGTATTTTACCGGTCGTAAATCGGCAACGGCGCGGAAGGGCGCCGGCTCGTAGCCGGCCACCAGGCAGCCCGATGTGCTTTATCATTGAGACCGAATCGCCAGACCCTATAATGGTGTCACGTGTGTCCCGAGACCGGCTTTTTGGATGGATTGACGCATGGATCTGAATCCCTTCGATATCGGTGTCTTTCTGGCGTTCTTCGGCGTGGTCGTCGCCTTCAGCATGTTCAAGAGCCGGCGCGAGAAGACCAGCGAGGATTACTTCCTGGCCGGTCGCGGCCTGACCTGGCCGCTCATCGGGCTCTCCATCGTGGCGGCCAACATCTCCACCGAGCAGTTCGTCGGCATGGCCGGCCAGGGCGCCGGCAGCATCGGTCTGGCGGTGAGCAACTGGCAGTTGTTCGGAAGCATCGGCATCGTCGTGATCGCCTTCACGCTTCTGCCCCGCTTCCTCAAGGCGGGTATCTATACCATGCCCGAGTACCTGGAGTACCGCTACAACTCGGCGGCGCGGGCGCTCATGGCGCTGACCACCGTGGTGATCTATGTCGCGGTGCTGCTGGCGGCGGTGCTGTATTCGGGCGGCCTGACTTTGAACAAGATCTTCGGCGTCGGTCTGATCAAGAGCATCTGGCTGATCGGCTCGATCGCCGCGATCTACACCGTCTGGGGCGGGCTCAAGGCGGTGGCCTGGGCGGATCTGTTCCAGGGCGGCGCACTATTGATCGGCGGCATTGTCACGTTCTTCCTGGGCCTGCGCGCCTGCGGCGGCTGGGAGCAGTTCTCAACCGTCAACGCCGACAAGCTGCACATGGTCCTGCCAGCCAGCCACGAGGGGCTGCCCTGGACGGGTGTGCTTTCCGGTATGTGGATCGTAGAGATCTATTATTGCGGCCTGAATCAGTTCATCGTGCAACGGAACCTGGCGGCCAAGACCCTCCGGGACGGGCAGCTCGGGGTGATCTTCGCCGGTGCGCTGTGGCTGCTGATTCCGTTCGCCATCGTGCTGCCGGGCATCATGTCGTATCAGCTCTACGGCAATCAGATGGCGGCGGCCGACGAGGCGTTTCCGACGCTCATCCGCAACCTGATTCCGGCGGGCCTGCGCGGGTTCATGCTCGCGGCCATCGCCGGTGCGGTCATCAGCTCGCTGGCGTCCATGCTGAACTCCGCTTCCACGATCTTCACGATGGACGTCTACCAGAGGATGCTCGATCCGCAGGCCTCACAGAGACGACTGCTCGTCCTGGGACGCGTGGCGACGGCCGTCTTTCTCGTCGCCGGCTGCCTGCTGGCGCCGGTCCTGGCCAGCCCGAGATTCGGTGGCGTGTTCCAGTTCATCCAGAACAACCAGGGTTACATCTGGCCTGGCGTGGTGGCCGCTTTCCTCTTCGGCATGGTGGTTCCGAAGGCGCCCGGCGCCGCGGGCGTGGCGGCCCTGATCGGCGGCCCGATCGTCTACAGGCTGTTCCAGAAATATGCGGGCGGACTGCACTTCCTGATCCAGGTCGCTCTGACCTTCGTGATCGTCGTGGCGATCATGGCGCTGATCACACTACTCAAGCCGCTGGACAAGCCGAGGGCGCTGCCTGTCCGCGAAGACCTGGACACGCGGACGGCGCCCGAGGTGAAGATCGCGGCGTTCATCGTGCTGGCGGCGGTCGCGGTCTTCTACGTCATCTTCTGGTAGAAAGTCCTGCAGGTCCCATTCGTCCTATCGGTCCTGCGTGCACTCACCAGCCGCCGGGGCTGAGCATGTCACTGACCGGCGTATTCCACCAGGCGGGATCGCGGAAGTACTGCTTCAATTGCATCGCGGCGTTGACGCCGTCGGCGACCGCGGTGACGAGCTGCATCGCGGCGCCGATGCGGCAGTCGCCGGCCGCAAAGACGCCGGGAACGCTCGTCCGCAGGTACGCGCAGTCGCATCGGATGAAACCCGCGTCCGTCAGCTCCACGAAGCCCTGGAGGAAGCCCGTGTTGGGGATCATGCCGACGAAGATGAAGACGCCATCGCAGGGATACGATTCCTCTGCGTTCGTCTTGACGTTCTTGAGCTTGACCGACTGGACCTTGCCCTGGCCTTCGATGGCGGTGGCGACGGTGTCGTACTTGATCACGAGATTCGAGTCTGGCTCATTGGCCTTCGCGAGCAACTCCTCGACGAGGATCTTCTCGGCGCGGAATTCGTTGCGCCGGTGAATCAGCGTCACCTTGTTCGCATACTTGGTCAGGTGCAGCGTTTCCTCGAGCGCGGTGTTGCCTCCGCCGACCGAGACGACTTCCCGGTCGCGAAAGAACGGCGCATCGCAGGTGCCGCAGTAGCTGACGCCCGCTCCGGCGTTGCGGAACTCCTCCTCGCCGGGCACGCCCAGCTTGCGGTAGCTGCTTCCCGGCGAGAGAATCACCGCGCGCGCGATGTAGGAGTTCTTACCCGCGTGAACGGCGATATGTCCGTTCTGGAGCTTTTCCAGGCGCTCGACGTCGGCGCCGTTTTCGATCCGGGCGCCGAAGCTCTCGACCTGTTTCTGCATGCTCTCGATCAGGCCCGGCCCGTCGATCTTCTCGATGCCGGGATAGTTCTCGATGCGGTCGGTGTTATTGATCTGGCCGCCCGGCATGAACTTCTCGAGGATCAGCGTGTCCAGCCGGTCCCGGGCGGTGTACAAACCGGCGCCGAGGCCCGCCGGCCCGGCGCCGATGATGATTACGTCGTGAGTCGTTTGAGCCATGGTATCTCCACGGGGGGTCCTGCGGGACCTGTAGCCTCTATCTGGCCGCGATCGCGGCGTCGATCTTCCTCTTCAAATCGGTTTCGAAACTCGGGGTGACCCCTGTGATCTGGTCGACGAGCTGCCCGCTGTCGAACACGAACATCGTGGGGATACTCATGATGCCGAACTGGGTCGCCACTTCGCGCTGGTCGTCGATGTTGACCTTGCAGACCTTCAGTTGTCCCTCGTATTCTTCGGCGATCTTCTCCAGCACGGGGGCCGCCATCCGGCACGGGCCACACCACGGCGCCCAGAAATCCACGATTACGGGGACGTCGGAATCCAGGACCTCACTGGCGAAATCGGCATCGGTCACTTCAATCGTCTTGCCTGTAGCCATCCTTGTTCTCCTCGAAGATAAGGCATTCGTCGAATCGATGGTCGAGCCGCGATACTATGGGGTAAGCCAACAGGTGTCAACCCGCTTTGAGCTCACTGCCGGCGTTGTGTCTATGCAGGTTTTCGGGCATCGCCACTGATGAGTCGTTGAAGCGTCTGGGTGGCAGCCTCAAGTCCGCAGGACTTGGGGATGGCGGGCAGTACCACCGCCTCTCGATGCTCAGACTGAAATCGTGTCGGCCATCCCCAAGGCTCCGCCTTGAGGCTGCCACACGGTTGCCAGGATGTTTTCGCACACACCCGGCGTTTCCGGCGTGAAGGAGCGAGTGGCGACTCTGCGTTCTGTATACGAGAAGACCCTGGCTCGTGTTGGTGGGGTCGTGGGAGCCTCTTTCAGGCCCGACTGAGCTGCGCGGAGGAGGAATTGATGCGTTCGATCAGGGCGGGCAGTTCGGACAGATGGCGAATCCGGTGCGCTCCGACGGGGGTCGGCTTGCCCCGGTTGGTGCGCGCGTCTTTCAGCGCGGCGGCCATGCCGCAATCGAGTGCGGGCCGGACATCCATGTCGACGCGGTCCCCGATGAAGAGAATGCGCGCCGGAGCTTCGCCGATCTGCTCGGACGCGATGCGAAACAGACGCGGATCGGGTTTGCGCATCGCCAGCTCATACGAGTACAATCGCATGGGAAAGAAATCGAGAAGACCGAGACCCTCCAGTTGTCTGTCGAGCGAGGCGCGGCTCACGAAGGTGTTCGAGACGATGCCCAGTTTCAGACCCGCTCTCTTGAGGCGCGCCAGCGTTTCGTGCAGGTCGGGCTCCGTCTCGGCCAGGACGCTCAGCGGCTCGTACCAGCGCCAGATCACCTCCTCCCACTGCTCGCGGGGCAAATCGATGCCCTCCCTGCGTCCGATCCGCTGGAGCAGGGCCAGCGAATCGAAGTCTTTGCCCCGGAATTCGGCCAGGAAGTAGCGTACGCGCAGCCGCACAAGATAACGCAGGAAATACCCCGCGAAACTCCCAACGGGCTGGTCCTGCTCCCTCAGGTAGTCGTACGACGACCGCGCCCCCTGCAGGATCAACCTGGTCTTGCTGAACTTGCCGAAGCTCAGCAGGGTCTCTCCGAGGTCAAACAGAACGGCCTTGATCTGGTCCATGAGCCCAAGTCCGAAGCAGCGTTGGATTCTCATTGCCTCATTGGCGGCAGGTCCGGCCCGAAGGCCTCGCGGATCCAGGCGAACATCTCGTCGTCGGAGATCACCGAGACGCGGTCGGCGGCGTACTCGGCGTCGATCTGATCCTTGATCCAGACGATGCGCGGATCGTGCTTGGCGATCTGGATGTCGTAGTGGGCCTCGACCCAGTGCTTGATGCCGGCCGCCCCCGTCTTGTCGGTGATGGCCACGCCGACGGAGCGATTGAGCAGTTTCTGGGTGTCGAAGCAGTTGTAGATCTCTTCGTTCTTGAGCAGGCCGTCGGCGTGGATGCCGGCTCGCGTCACGTTGAAGTCGCGTCCGACCAGCGGATAGTTGCGCGGGATCTCGAAGTTCATCTCCTTATGCACGTAGTCGGCCAGTTCGGTGATTGCCGCGTAGTTGACGCCGCTGGTCATGCCCTTCAACTGGGCATGCTCGATGACCAGGGCCTCGAGCGGCGGGTTGCCCGTGCGTTCGCCACAGCCGAAGATCGCCGCGTTGGCGGCGCAGCAGCCATAGAGCCAGGCGGTCGAAGCGTCGACAAGCACCTTATGAAAGTCGTTGTGGCCGTGCCATTCGAGCTGCTCGGCCGCGACCCCGATCCTGCGGAGGCCGTGCACCAGCTTCGGGACGCTGCGAGGCAGGGCCACTCCCGCCCACGGAAGCCCGAAACCCAGCGTATCGCACAGGCGGATCTTGACCGGCTGGTTGTAGGCCTCGCCGAGCTTCAGCAGTTCGTTGGCGAACGGCAGGACGAAGCCGCCGAAATCAGCCCGCGTGATGTCTTCGAAGTGGCAGCGAGGCCGAACGCCGCTGTCGAGCGACGCCTTGACGATATCGAGATAGGCGCTGAGGGCTTGCGACCGCGTCTTTCGCAGCTTCAGGAAGATGTGATAGTCGCTGGCGGAGGTCAGGATGCCGGTCTCCTTCAGGCCCATTTGCGAAACGAGCTTGAAGTCGGAGGCCACAGCGCGAATCCACCCGGTGATCTCGGGGTATTGGTAGCCCCGTTCCTGGCACAGTTCGACCGCCTTGCGGTCCCGCTCGGAATAGAGGAAGAACTCGCACTGGCGGATCAGGCCGGTCCCGCCGTCGATATCGTGCAGGAGGTCGAAGATACGAAGGATCTGCTCGGGCTTGTATGGCGGCCGAGCCTGCTGGCCGTCGCGAAACGTCGTATCCGTAATCCAGATCTCATCGGGAATCTCGTATTCGACCCGTTCGCAATTGAAGATGATCTTGGGGAACTCACTGTAGGGGAACGTCTGGCGATGGAGGTTGGGGGTTTCGGTGTCGACGAGCTTAAGGTCCTTTTCTGCCATTACTTAGCTTCTCCAATCTCTGGACACACGTCCGTTGTCCGGCGCTGTCTGGCCGTTGCGACGGGGGGCTGTCCGTCGCGGACGCAGAATAGCCGAGGTGGGATTCGAACCCACACGCCCTTGCGAGCAGGGGCTTTTAAGGCCCCAGCGTCTGCCATTCCGCCACTCGGCCGAGGCGTTGCGCCATGAACATGAATCTATCTGATCTGTCCTGACCGGGTTCGAAGGCCGACCGAATCCCCATGGGGATGACGGGACCTTCCACGGCCATCCTGTCACAGCTCCCTGCGATTAGCTGGACGATGTATTATAGGGGGCCCACAAGTGCCCGGCAAACCAAAAACCCTCGATCACGTGGCCGAAGCGGGCCTCAGCACGGAGACGCCGTCCAACACCCTGCCAAAATGGCACAGAACGTGACAATCCGGGGGTCTTCCGCGCCGATCCGGCCCGTTGATGGGTACGGTGTCCAGTGCGTAAGGTCATACACGCAAACGGGTTAGATGGTTTGTGGCGCGTCGCGGGAGTTGCTGGCACGTTTTTTGCATTTCCAATTGTCCGACTGATTGTTTCTCATGCGCGGTTCGCCCGGCGGATCGCACTTGCTGAATGGCTTCGAACGCGATGCGGTACCAAGGAAAGGACGTTTGTGATGGCTAAGATTATCGGGATTGACCTGGGCACGACCAACTCGGTGGTGGCGGTGATGGAGGGTTCATCGCCGAAGGTTCTGGTGAATGCCTCCGGCTCGCGCCTGACCCCTTCGGTGGTGGGTTTCACCGACAAGGGAGAGCGGCTCGTCGGGCAGATCGCCAAGCATCAGCAAGTGACCAACCCCGAGAATACTGTCTTCTCGATCAAGCGGTTCATGGGGCGGCGGCACAATGAGGTCGCCTCGGAAGAGAAGATCGTTCCTTATGCGATCACGGGCGGTCCGAGTGAACTGGTGAAGGTCAAGGTTCGGGGCAAGGAGTACACGCCGCCGGAAGTCTCGGCCATGATTCTCCAGGACCTCAAGAAGACCGCGGAAGATTACCTGGGCGAGAAGGTCGACAAGGCGGTCATCACCGTCCCGGCGTACTTCAACGATTCCCAGCGTCAGGCGACGAAGGACGCCGGCAAGATCGCGGGTCTCGAGGTCGAGCGGATCATCAACGAGCCGACCGCCGCCGCCCTCGCTTACGGCCTGGAGAAGAAGAAGAACGAAAAGGTCGCCGTCTTCGATTTCGGCGGCGGCACCTTCGACATCTCGATTCTCGACATCGGCGACAACGTCTTCGAAGTCCTCAGCACCAACGGCGATACCCATCTCGGTGGCGACGACCTCGATGCGGTTCTCATCAACTACCTGGCCGACGAGTTCAAGAAGACCGAGGGGATCGACCTGCGCCAGGACCCCATGGCCCATCAGCGTCTGAAAGAGGCCGCCGAGAAGGCCAAGTGCGAGCTGAGCACCCAGGTCGAATCGACGGTCAATCTGCCGTTCATCACCGCCGACGCCTCCGGGCCCAAGCACCTGCAAATCACCCTCACGCGGAGCAAGTTCGAGTCGCTGGTCGAGCCGGTCTTCGAGCGGCTCAAACGGCCGTGCCTCAAGGCCATCGAGGACGCCAAGCTCCAGCCCAGAGAGATCGCCGAGGTGCTCCTGGTCGGTGGTTCGACGAGAATCCCGAAGGTCCAGGCGATTGCCAAAGAGGTCTTCGGCAAAGAGCCGAATAAGAGCCTCAATCCCGACGAGGTCGTGGCGCTCGGCGCCGCCATCCAGGGCGCGGTCCTGGCGGGCGATGCCGGCGTCAAAGACATTCTGCTGCTGGACGTCACGCCGCTTTCGCTGGGCGTCGAGACGCTCGGCGGCGTGATGACCAAGCTGATCGAGCGCAACACGACGATCCCGACCAGCAAGAAAGAGGTCTTCTCGACCGCGGCCGACAGCCAGACGACGGTGGACATCCACGTGTTGCAGGGCGAGCGCGAGTTCGCCCGTGACAACCGGACGCTGGGCCGGTTCCAGCTTACGGACATCCCGCCGGCGCCGCGCGGCATCCCGCAGATCGAGGTGGCCTTCGACATCGATGCGAACGGCATTTTGAACGTCTCGGCCAAGGACCTCGGGACCGGCAAGCAGCAGTCGATCGTGATCAAGTCGAGTTCCGGCCTGAACGAGGAGGAGATCAGCCGGATGACGCGCGAGGCCGAATCGCACGCCGCAGAAGACAAGAAGCGGCGCGAGGTCGTCGACCTGAAGAACCAGGCGGACCAGTTGGTCTACTCGACCGAGAAGACCCTGAAAGAGCACGGCGACAAGGTCTCGGCCGACACTCGCGGCAAGATCGAGAACGCCGTCAACAACCTCAAGGAGGTCGTCAAGGGCGACGATCCATCCGCGATCAAGAAGGCCCTCGAGAACCTCAGCGAAACCGGCCAGGAGCTTGGCAAGGTCCTCTACGAAGAAGCGGCCAAGAAGCAGGCGGCTGCCGGCGCCCAGGCGTCGCAGCCCAAGACCCCGCCGCAGGAAGGCGAGGTCAAGCGCAAAGGCGGCGACGACGTGATCGACGCGGAGTTCGAAGCCAAGGACAACTGAGATTGGTCGTGGCGAGGGCATCCTGCCCTTGTACCCTATGTCACGGCCGAGACGGCCGTGCGACGCAAGAGCGGGACGCTCTCGCCACGCGAAACAGCCGGCGTCGTTACACATATACCGAGCGGGCGAAGGCGACCCCCAAACCGCCCTCGCCCGAACGAATCGTAGGATGGGCTTTAGCCCATGCGGATCGAAGCGCGCCTGCGTCCAAAGCGCGCACGGAGGGATTCATGCGAGACCCGATCAACGCCAAACCGCACCGCTCCCGCCCCGCTTTTCGCTTGGTTTCCCGTGCGGTTGCCACCATAATACTCCCAGGAAGTCGTGCCGGCCAAACCCGCGACGAGAAGAGATGGTGTGCAATGCACACCCTACGTGGTTGGGTAGCCTTGTGTCGAAGCGTGACCAAAAGAAGCTCAAAGCGCGTATCGCCGTATTCCTCAGGCAGTACGGACGTAAGACACACCCGAATTGTTGGGACCCGAACGACCGCGCCTACGACAGGGAAATTGAGAAGCTCATCAAGCAGATGGACCCGGAAGAACTCGATCGCTTGATGAATGGCGAGGAGTAGTTCATTTTCAATCGCTGTGAGAAACGCATGGGCCTTCGCGTCGCAGGCGAGAGACAGCGGATTCTCGTCACGACGTGGTGATGGTGTGCGGTGCACACCCTACGTGGCTGCCCAACAATGGCATGCAGCGGCCGGCGCTGCGTGCCGCTGCTGATGCTGAGAGTTGGATGTATGAACTATGGACAAACGATTTCAGGTGTTTGTAAGCTCCACCTACGCGGACCTGCAACAGGAGCGCCAAAAGGTGATTCAGGCCCTGATGGAGATGGACTGCATCCCGGCTGGCATGGAGCTCTTCCCTGCTGCTGACGAAGAGCAGTGGGAATTCATAAAACGTGTCATTGATGACTGCGACTACTACGTCCTCATCATTGGAGGACGTTATGGATCGCTGACGCCAGAGGGGATCAGCTACACAGAGCAGGAATACGACTATGCGATATCTATTGGTCTGAAAGTCCTGGCTTTCATACACGAGTCGCCGGGCGACATACCGGTTGGCAAATCAGACATTGACCCTGTCCTCCGAGAGAAACTGGATGCCTTTCGAAACCGTGTGTCTGAGAATCGCCTCGTCAAGTTCTGGAAGTCAGCTGCCGAACTCCCCGGACTTGTTGCACTCAGCCTTTCGAAGACGATCAAGATATACCCGGCGGTCGGCTGGGTGCGAGCAAGCAACGTGTCGCAGGACGATCTCCTTCTCGATCTGAATGAGCTCAGGAAAGAGAACAGCAAACTGAAGGCGAGTCTTGCAGAAGCACAATCAAGGCCTATTCCGGAGAACGAAGACCTAGCTGGACTCGACGACGTGTACGAGGTAATGCTCGAATGGACAGATAGAGATAGGTACGCATCGCACGAGAAGACCGGGAAGGTCAGAGCGTCATGGGGAGAGATGTTCGCTCGGATTGCCCCTTATCTTCTTGAGCACCCCAATGACCGTTCCGTCAATTTCAAGCTCGGTTCCGCGCTGTACCGCATGTCGCATTCAGGTTCGGTTCGAACTGTCGAGGTGCAGTATGACGACTTCCAGACTGTCCGTACGCAGTTCCAAGCACTCGGCTTAATCACAACCAATTACACAAAGACGACAAAGGGCAATATGGCCCTATTCTGGAGCCTTACAAAGCGAGGTGAGCATTTGATGATGCAGATGCGGACCATAAAGGCTGCATCCAACAAACCGGCTGGAAGCGATCCCTAACAACGCGCCTCAGCCGCGATGCTGGTGCGCTCTTGAGCTCCTTTTCGATCGCTCCGGGCAGGCGTAGTGTGCATTGCACACCATCGGGTTGTCGAGTGAACAGGGTGTCATATAGGAGGGCAGACCCGTGCCGGATTACATTCGCCGATATAAGCCAGGCGGTACATCCCAACCCGGTCAAACGCCGGCTGGTGCGGTCTCCTCATCATTGGCCTTGTTCGAGAAGAGATGGTGTGCGGTGCACACCCTACGAGACTGGGGCACGAAGGACTTGGCACATGGATTCACGGCAAATGAAACGGTTTCAAGTAGAACAACGCATCAGGGGCGAATTGAATGCAACCATAGCGGAGCGAGTCGAGAGATTCCTGGAGATGGACCCCAAAGGCGTTGTTGCCCACCA
Source organism: Phycisphaerae bacterium (assembly GCA_012744475.1). Classification (GTDB taxonomy): domain Bacteria; phylum Planctomycetota; class Phycisphaerae; order Sedimentisphaerales; family Anaerobacaceae; genus Anaerobaca. Next base: position 57,602 of record JAAYBV010000101.1, on the reverse strand, counting down.
CCATTTCTCCGCAGCCTCCGCCGAGTGCATTAGGGTTTACCGTGACGGTCATTTCATTAGCGCGGTCATGGTGACCCAAGCCGTCAACGAAGGTATGATGAGATTCGTTGCCGAAACGAACAATATTAGCCTTCAGAAGGAGGGCCAAGGCGGCAAGACAAGAGGCATTCCCGATTTGATTGATGAACTCCACAAGCAAGGTATCATCTCCATCAATTGTGCCAATGCGTCCCGTCGAATCTGTGGGAGCTTTAGGAATGACGTGCACCACATGAATCCTGGCGTTATCAAGGTCCCCTTCAGAGAGATCGCCAAGCGCAATCTTGGGGACTTGATGACAATTGAGAATGAGATATTCGCCGCCCAGTTCGCTCCGGACGGAAGTGTCATTCTCGGCCAGCCGAAGTATTGGACCTCTGGGAATGACGGAAAGGTCTCGGCCTCTCTGAGGCTAGAGTGACGTAGGGCGTGCAAAGCACACCGATGGCGATGTCTGATAGGCAGAGCATGATATCAGGGCAAATTGACCTGTTAGTCAACGGTTAGGCACAATACTTGGCGACTGTATGAATAACTTCGTTCGCATATTTGGGTCCGGTCCGCTTGGGGTCATCCTCACTGTCGGCCTTCTCTGTCTCGCATTGTGGGGTCAAGAGCACTACCCATCTGGCACCCTGGCTCTTTCGCCGATGGTCCGCTACCTCGTCCTCGTAATTGCCGGCATATGTGCCTTGGCGGGAGCCATCTGGTCTTTCCGATCCCTCCCTGCCTCTCAGCGTGGCCGTGGCTTGTGTACGCAAGGCGCCTATCGCTGGGTACGTCATCCGTTATACGCATCCTTTATTACCATAGGTGCTCCCGGCCTTGCAGTCTTCCTCAACCATTGGATTGGTCTTCTTTGGGTCATGGCACTTCACCTCCTCTGGCATTTCGTCATTGTTGATGAGGAAGAGAACATGGTTGCCCAATTCGGTAACGCATATCTGACCTATGCGAAACATACGGGCCGTTTCATTCCTCGACTATGGCGAAAGAACGATGGGGCCTGACCCGCCGGAGGGCACGCGCTGAAGCGCGCCCCTCAGCGGGATCGTCAGGCCGTGACCGAATCCATTCACACCCGAAAGGAGATTTCCCGAAGATGGACATTCCACGGATCTTCAACATCAGCGAAAGCGCTCACCGCATCCACAACCCGTTAACACCCGAAAAGCTCGCCACGCTCGGCGCCGCGCTGCGTCTGGAAAGGGGGACCCGCGTGCTCGACCTCGGCAGCGGTTCGGGGGAGATGCTGTGCACCTGGGCGCGCGATTACGGAGTCGTCGGCACCGGCGTCGACATGAGCCAGTTGTTCACCGAGCAGGCGAAACTCCGCGCTGAAGAACTCGGCGTCGCCGATCGAGTCAAGTTCATCCATGGCGATGCGGCCGGCTACGTCTCTGACGAGAAGGCCGGTGTGGCCGCCTGTCTCGGCGCCACGTGGATCGGCGGGGGAGTCGCCGGCACGATCGAGCTTCTGGCGCGGAGCCTGCGCCCCGGAGGGATCATTCTCATCGGCGAGCCTTACTGGCGGCAGTTACCGCCGACGGAAGATGTCGCCAGGGGGTGTCTGGCCAACTCCATCTCCGACTTTCTCCTGCTCCCGGAGCTTCTCGCGTCTTTCGGCCGGCTCGGCTACGACGTCGTGGAAATGGTCTTGGCAGACCAGGACAGTTGGGACCGATACGAGGCGGCCAAGTGGCTCACCATGCGCCGATGGCTGGAGGCCAATCCCGACGACGAGCTCGCCAAAGAGGTTCGAGCCAAACTGACCTCGGAACCGCAGCGCCACGCCGCGTACACGCGTGAATACTTAGGCTGGGGCGTGTTCGCGCTGATGAAGCGGTGATGAGCAAGCTGGTAAAATACGAATGTCGAAATCCGAAACAAGCTCGAAGGACCGAAATCCCAATGTTCAAAACGGCTTTCGCCCAGCCGGGAGGCTTTGAGTTTCGAGCTTGGGACATTTGAATTTGTTTCGAGTTTCGAGATTCGATATTCGTGTCCTACGTCTGGTGTGGAAGGGAGGAGTCATGTCTGGACCATGCTGCAACAATTGCGTGTATTGCATTTTCGACCCGGAGGACTGGCTTCGGTCGCTGTACCTGGGTGAGCCGATCGTGCCCAAGTGCGCGAATCACCCCCAGTGGCCTGGCGTGGTGCACTACGTGCCAGGGGTCGGGTGTGAGAACTACCAGCCCCGGCCGATGCCCCCCGAGGACGACAGCGTCCGCCTGATCCCGCTCTCCGGCGGCGGTTACGCGCTGGTGGACGGGGCCGATTACGAGTGGCTCAACCAGTACCACTGGCGTCTGGTAAACGGGTACCCCTGCCGACTGGACGGAAGGCGAGCGGTGCTCATGCACCGCGAGATCATGGAGGCGCCGCCGGACAAGGTCGTGGACCACATCGACGGGAACCGATGCAATGCCTGCCGGTCCAACCTGCGGATCTGCACACGCAACGAGAATCGCTTCAACCAGCGCAAGCGGCGCACCGGCCTCTCGCGCTTCAAGGGCGTGACCTTCAACAAGCGCATGCGCAAGTGGGCGGCGCACTACCGGCTCAACGGCCGTCTGCACCACCTCGGGTATTTCGACGATGAGGTCGAGGCGGCCCGGGCGTACGACTACGCGGCGGTCAAATACTTCGGCGAGTTCGCCTCTGTGAATTTCCCGAGGGAATGGCCGCCGGAACGGCGGACCAGAGTCCGCGAGGAACACCTGCAAGCCCAAACGGCGTAACGACTGCGAATATCGAAATCGGAAGCACGAATCTCGAAACAAACCCCAAATACGAAATCTGAATGTCCCGAATCGCCGCGAGGCGCAGGGGTCTGGCCCAGATGCGTACGGCATGAGCGCTCTGAACCACGGAAGCGTTTGGAGATGGTCGAGTGCGCAGGTGTCTCTCGGTACACATGGCCAGACTCTGTGCGCCATCCCCAAAGCTCCGTTGCACTGCGCTTTGAGGCTGCCACGCGGCTCTGGGGAGATCCTTCGGCTTCGTCTCAGAGCCTGCCCTGAGCCTGCCGAAGGGATGAGAATCCAATTCGAGGAATCGTCGAATTGGATTCTCACTTGCCGACGCAGAAGCGGCTGAAGATGCGGTCGAGGATCTGCTCGTCGATGGGCTGCTGCTCGATCTCGGACAACGCCTGGCACGCTTCGCGGATCATTGCGGCGGCGACCTCTTCGGCCCCCTGCTCGATCTGGACCATGGCCTGGTCGAGGTTCGCAATCGCCTCGCTTACGGCCTGGCGGTGTCGGGCCGTCAGCGCCACAGCGTCGTGGCCTTCCCGTGCTGCCGCTTGTGGTCCGGCTGAAAGCGACCGCGCGATCAGGTCCTGTAATTGTCGCAGTCCCTGCCCTGTCAGGGCCGAGACGGCCAGGAACGGGCCTGCGAACGCTTGCGCCAGCGTCTCGACGGCACGCTGCGAATCTGCGGGGTTCAGCAGGTCGGCTTTGGTCGCGACGTAGAGCACGGTTTCCGGCCGGATCAGGGCGCGGATGGCGAGGTCTTCGCGGATGTCGGGCTTGGCCGCATCGACGCAGAAGATGACCACCTGGCAACGTCGCAGCGCCTCGATCGCCGCCTGTTGGGCCAGTCGATCGAGGATGCTTTCGGGTGCGGTTAGCAGGCCGGCGCAATCGAACAGCACGCACTGAAGTCGATCCGTCGCCAGCAGGCCGCTGAGAACGTCGCGGGTCGTCCTGGGACGATCCGAGACGAGGCTCCTCTCGTGGCCCAGCATCGCGTTCAGGAGACTGCTCTTACCGGCGTTGGGCGCGCCGGCGATGCCGACGGAAGGCAGATCGATCAGCGACTCGTAGCGGATGCTGCCGCTCAGAAGGCCTTCGAGGTTGCTCTTGATCCGGTCGAGCCGCCCTACCGCCTCGCGAGGGCCGATAAAGGCGATGTCTTCGGTACTGAAATCGAGGCCGGCCTCGATCAGGCTCAGGCAATCCACAAGAGCGGAGTGGACCGCCCTGGTGGTCGCGGTCAGCCGGCCGCTCAGGAGCCTTTCGGCGGCTTCGACCTGGAAGCGATTGGAGCCGGCGACGATCTCGTTGACCGCCTCGGCCTGGGCCAGGTCCATCTTGCCGTTGAGGTAGGCGCGGGCGGTGAACTCGCCCGGACCAGCCGCGCGAAGACCCGTCGCCAGAAGATTCTGCACCAGCGTCGCGACCAGGACCGGGCTGGCATAGATGTGAAGCTCGGCGAGGGTCTCGCCGGTATACGAATGCGGTGCGAAGAACAGATAGAGCCGCCCGTGTACTGTCACGCCGGGAGCGATGGAGACCGGGCCGGACAGAATGCCGTTCGTGCGGAGTGCGATGGGGTCCGTGAACACGCGCTGGCACGGCGTCAGCGCGTCGGGACCGGTGATGCGAACGATGGAGCGCAGCCCCCCTGCTGCGGAGCTGACGGCCACGATGGTGTCGGAGAATTGCATAGGTCCTATCGGTCTCATTGGTCCTATGGGACCCATAGGACCAATAGGACCTATAAAAAGGCTGCTTTAGAACTTGTAGAACGGCTTGGGTTTCCTCTTCTTGACCTTGCCGCCGGTCTTGCTTGTGACGGAGACCAGGCCCTGGGCTTCGGCCTCTTCGCGCGCGCGGATATGCTTGCGGATCACGTGCTGCTCGATCACGCCGGCGAAGGTGCTGGCCATGATGTAAAGGTTCACGCCGGATGGGCCGTTGTACAGCATCAGCGGGAACAGCAGCGGCATCATGATCATCATCATCTTCTGCTGCTGGGCCATCTGCGGATTCGTGGCCGCATTGACCTGGGTCGGCATCAGCTTCTGCTGGAGATAGAACGCCACGCCCATCAGCAGGGGCAGCACGTTGAGCGATTCCACCTTCCAGCCCAGCAGCGGAATGGTGATCGGCGACCAGCGAATCAGCGCATCGGGCACCGACAGATCCGTGATCCAGAACGGCAGGAACGCCGCCCCGCGCAGGTCGATGCTCGTATACACGGCGCTCCAGAGGGCGATCCAGATGGGCATCTGCACCATCATGGGAAGGAAGCCCATGATCGGCGAGGCCCCCTGCTCGCGGTAGAGCTCCATGAGCTTCTTGTTCATCTCCGCCTTGTTGCTGGCGTACTTCTTCTTGATCTCCTCGGCCCGGGGCGCCAACTGGCTCATCTTGCTCATGGAGACCTGGCTCTTCTTGGTGATCGGGTGGAGGATCAGCCGCATGAGGAAGACCAGGATGATGATGACGACGCCGTAGTTGTGGATGACGGTGTACATCGCCTTCATGATGGCCAGGATGGCGAAGGCCAGCGGGTTGATGATGCTCGCGGGGCAGCAGCAGCCCATGAAATCGATGGTCTGGACGAATCCGAGCCGCTTGTAGAGTTCGTTTTTGTCGAAGAGGCTCTTGTCCTTGGGCCCGAGATAGAGCTGGAAGTTGTACGTGCGGGCGCTGTCTGGCTGTCCGGCGGGAGCGAGCGTCGCCGACGCTACTGAGAAATCGAGGCCCACCGTCTCGTCCCCGGTGTCCGCCTTGCGGTCACCATCAGGGTTGTACAGCCGGCCGGTACGTCCGCTAATCCAATCGCAGAAGGCGTCGTTGGCGTCGGGCACCGGCACCAGGATGGCGGCGAAGTACTTGTTGACCGCCGCGGCCCAGAGGAACTGGCCGCCTCCGTTCTTCGGCTCGATCGGCAGCGGCGTGCCGGCCTTGAGCAGGGTCTTCTTGTCGAGCTTGCTCCGAGTGATCTGGCCTTGGGCGCCCTGGTAGCCGCCGATGATGCTTCTCATGTCCTCTCGAAAGGCCTCCCGCTCCAGGCCCAAGGGCCCGCCGAGATCGTAGCGCACCTTCTGCGTCTCGTCCGAGAGGTTGTCGATCGTCAGGGAGCATTCGACGAGATAGCTGTCGGGCTTGACGTGGTACGTTTTGACCAGTCTCAGGAACGGTCGATCCTGCGAACCGGTGATGGTGGCTTCAAAGGAAACGGTCTGATCTCCGGCGTCTGTGGTTTCGGCGCCGAGTGTCCTCCAGCTCAAGGCGTCGAGACTGAGCTGTTGCTGCTGGTTGACAAGGACCAGGCCTCTGTTGGCCATCGACAGCATTTCGCGTCCGTTGCCCGACTCGGCGGGCGAGAGGAAGACCAGCGGCTGCGGGTCTCTGTAGTTACGATCCTTGAATCCGCTGAACGTGGCGGTGCGGATGGCGGCCCCTTTGGAGTCGAGTTCGAGCTGGAATTTGAACGCGGACTTCGGGTCCGCCGAACCGACGGTGGTGCGCCGGCTGGGGCCGCCGACGGCGCCGAAGACCTCGGACGGCGCCGGTTGAAGCTGTGGTTGCGGCGTGGGCGGCAACGGTGTCAGAGCAGCGCCGGGAACGTTGACCTCCGCGGTCTGCTGGAGCAGCAGCAAGCCGGACCGTGCCACCGGCGAATCGATCCCCTCGGGCGATGCGGACGTGCGGAAGGCCCCTGACTCGAAGATCAGCCCGCCGCACAGCAGGCAGAAGCAGACAAGCACCACAACGACTGATTTTCTCGGACTCATACAATCCTTTATGTTCGAACCACTTGGCAAGTCACAGGTCGTCCGCGCCCGGCGGGCGCATGGCTGCCGAGGCCGCCCGGTCTCAGCGGGCATCAAACCGACCGCTCACCTCTCATCGACCGTCCCGAAGCCGCTCGGCGTGGAAATTGTCCAGGCGGTCGATGGCGTATATCTTCTTCATCGTCGTCTCGAAGTCGTATTCCAGCCGAACGAAATGGACCTTGTTTTCCTCGACGTACACGTAGCTGGCGCGGTTGTCCTTGTCGCGGGGCTGGCCCACCGAGCCGATGTTGATGATGGCCTTCTCCTCCTCGATGATGGGATAGACCCCGCCCAGCTCGTCGGGCAGGTAGAAGTCCGGCTCATCGAGGAACACGCCCGGCATGTGCGTGTGTCCCACGAAGCAGACGTGGGGAATCCGCTCGAACAGGACGCGGACCTTGGCCGGATTGGTGTAGACGTCGTCGGGGAAGATGTACTCGTTGATCGGCCGGCGCGGAGAGGCGTGGACGAAGTCGATGGTGGCCTTGGTCGGCCCCAACTGGGTCTCCAGCGTCCGGCGCATGGGCAGCTCGCCCAGGAAACGCCATCGCTTGTCGCTGCGGGCCTTGTCCGGGTCGGTCTCCATCACGTCCCGCGTCCAGAAACTGGCCTGCTCGGCCCCGTAGTTGAAGTTCGTCGGCTCGTAGAACACCGCGTAGTCGTGGTTGCCGAGCACGCACCACTCGGTGCGTTCGATCATCAGATCGAGGCACTCAGTGGGGTTCGGCCCGTAGCCGACCACGTCGCCCAGGCAGTAGATCTTCTGGATACCCCGCTTCTCGATGTCCGCCAGGACTGTGCTCAGGGCTTCAATATTCGAATGGATATCGCTCACGACAGCAAACATATGCTCTCTTTTATGGACTCCCGAATGGGCTTGGCCATGCGACGAAAACACACTCCATAGCAAAAAAGGCCCTCGATTGCCAGAAGTTTTATTCGCTTTCGCACGCGGGCAGGCCTGTCCCGAGCCTGCCGCAAGTGCGTCCGGACCGGCGTCCCGGCAGCCCAAGTGCGCCCTTGCCTGCCCCTAGGGGCTTGGTATAATGCGGCTTTGTCCGCAACTGTGTGTACGCGAGGTGCTCTATTGGTTGGCATCACCCTTCTGGAAACGCACAAACTGGTCAAGCGGTATTCGGGTCGGGCCGTCGTCAACGAGGTCTCGGTGACCATCGATCAGCGGAGCATCGTGGGCCTTCTGGGCCGCAACGGCGCCGGCAAGACCACCACCTTCCGGATGGTCATGGGCATGGTCACCCCCGATGCCGGCAAGGTCGTCTTCGAGGGCCGCGAGATCACCAAGCTGCCCATGTACAAGCGGGCTCGCCTCGGGCTCGGCTATCTCTCGCAGGAACCGAGCATCTTCCAACGCCTCAGCGTTCGGGACAACCTGCTGGCGATCCTCGAGACGATGTCTTTGACCCGAGCGGAACGGCGCGAGAAGGCGGACATGCTCATCGAGCGGTTCGACCTCAAAGAGGTGGCCAAGAGCCATGGACGGTTCCTCTCGGGGGGCGAGCGCCGCAAGCTCGAGATCGCGCGGGCCATGGTGACCGACCCATCGCTGATCCTGCTGGACGAGCCGTTCAGCGGGGTCGACCCGATCGCGGTGCAGGACTTGCAGGGGGAGATCCGCCATCTGGTCAGCTCGGGCGTTAGCGTGCTGATCACCGACCACAACGTCGAACGGACGCTCGAAGTGGCGGACAAGGCCTATATTATCGACCACGGCCAGGTCATTGCGGCCGGTCCGCCCGCCGAGATCATCCGCAACGAGCTGGTCAAGAAGAGTTACCTCGGCAACACTTTCGCCGGCCACGAGTTCGATGACAAATGACCACCGGGTGCAGTGAGGTTACGAGAGCCTGGAGTACGAGGTCCGTATCATGATCGATGTTGACAAGTGCAGAATCACGCGGTATCCGGCGGCGGTGCTGGGCCAGCCGGCGGCGCCGGTGGAGAAGATCGACGAGACGATCCGGCGGCTGGTCGAGAAGATGACCGACATCATGATCGAGAACAAGGGGATGGGCCTGGCGGCTCCGCAGGCGGGCGTCGGCCTGCGGCTGTTCATCATCTCCATGGATGGTTCGCGCGAGCAGGTCCGAGCGTACGTCAACCCCACCGTCACGCCGGCCGGCGACCTGGACGAGAACGGCGAAGGCTGCCTTTCGGTGCCGGGAATCTACCCGAAGATCCGGCGCTACAAGAGGGCCACGGTCACCGCCACCGACCTCGACGGCCATGAGTTCACCGAGGAGGCCGACGGGTTGTACGCCCGCTGCTTGCAGCACGAGAGCGACCACCTCGATGGGATGACGATCGTTAATCGTATGGGTGCGGCTGCAAAGATCGCGAATCGGCGACAGATCAAGAAGCTCATCGACAAGCACGAGGGCAAATAGCACAGGAGAACGGGGGTCGCGGATGGGCGGTCGCCCGCCTGCTTCGAGACGCCCGATTCGGAACGGGCCATCGATATGAACATCGTCTATCTCGGCAGTGGCGAATTCGGCGTCCCGTGCCTGGATGCGCTGAAGGCATCGCATCACGAGATTGCCCTCGTGGTGACGCAGCCACCGCAGCCGGCCGGTCGCGGGCGCAAGTGCTGTCCGATGCCCGTGGGCCACTGGGCCGAGAGCCATGCGAAGCCATCCATCGAGACCGATAACGTCAACGCCGCCGATGTCAGTAAACGCATCGCGGCGGTCCGGCCCGACATTCTCGTGGTGATCGCATTCGGCCAGAAGATCGGGCCGGAACTGCTGGCTCTCCCACCCCACGGCGCCATCAACGTACATGCATCTCTGCTGCCGAAGTATCGCGGCGCGGCGCCGATCAACTGGGCGATCATCCGAGGCGAGAAAGAAACAGGGGTGAGCATCATCACCGTGGCCGACCGGATGGACGCCGGCGACATTCTGGCCCAGCGCGGCACGCAAATCGGCGTCCACGAGACGGCGGGCGAACTGCACGACCGGCTGGCCCGGGTGGCGCCGCCGCTGCTGCTGGAGACGCTCGACCGGATCGAGGAGGGCACCGCAACGTACACGAAGCAGGACGAGTTCCTCGCGTCGAAAGCACCGAAGCTCAAGAAGGCCGACGGCGAGGTCGACTTCCGCCTTCCCGCCTACGTGGTCGCCGACAAGGTGCGAGGGTTCTGGCCTTGGCCGGGGGCCTCGTCGCACTACCTCAGCACAAGGACGGGAAAGACCGTACGTGTGACGTTGGCTCTGGCTGATGTCATCTGGGGCCCGACTCCGGCCTCGGCCGTCCCCGGGACGTTTGACGAGGACCTGAACGTGGCCTGCGGAGACGGCAAACTCGGCATCCGCAAGATCAAGCCGGCCGGCTCGGGACTTATGGAGTTCAAAGACTTCATCAACGGCTGGCACGTCCAGCCGGGCGATCGTTTCGTCGAGGCAGAAATCTGACACGACCTGGCCCGCAGGACGACGTTCACTTGACTGCTTTCACCCCAAGAATGCCTTGCTTCGGTATGACGATACCGAAGCCTACCGACCTCAGCCTCTTCGCTGTACTGGCGAGAAAGCCGTCACCTCGCCGGACTATGTACGGCATACCAGTATAATGGAACAGAGCGCCTCCTTTGCCAAGAACTCTATGGAGCTGTTCGTAGAAGTCCTCGCCATAGAGATGTCCCGCGAGCGAGAACCTTGGAGGGTCATGCAGGATACTGTCGAAAGTACCTGTTGGCAGAGTCTGGATGAAACCGAAGATATCAGCAGAAACAAGCGTTGTTCGCTGATCGTATAACTCCTGTGACCATGGATTGTCGCGCCTGAGCAACTCGATACTATTGTCATACTCCACGGATAGAACTTCGCGTGCGCCGAGCCGAAGCGACCAGATGGCTGTGTAACCCAGGCCTCCGCACGTATCCAAGACGCGATGTCCGGTCTTGACGACCTGATCCACTTTCTCTCTAGCGTCATCAAATGGGTCAATCCCCTTCGATCGATGCATTTTGACACCGTCAATCTCGAGTGTAGGTGCTCCCTCTGTCGGGACCAGTTTCCGGTAGTGTGTGTCTCGGGACTCCGCTATTCTAACTGCATTGCCTTCGAGGATGAACACTCGCCACTTCTTCTTGGCGATGCCAAGCAGTTGTTGCTTATCCAACGTGGTGTGGGCGTCAAAAATCGCCACGCCATGGTGGATGGCGACAGTGGACACGCTTCTGTTCAGGTCCGTCGAAACAGTTACCTGATTCTGACCTTCTCCCATGGCTTTGAGGATGTGTTCCACTGGGCCTGCCCAGAGATAGTATCTCTTACGACTCATTGCGCTGCCACCCTGCTGATCTCCTCCATAATAGCACCCACCTTGCCAAGGATTCGGCTCATTCGGTGACACTTCTTTCGGTTGCAGGCGTCTTTCACATCGGCCAAGTACTGCCTAGCTTGGTCAATCTCGTCCGTGCCGAAAGGGAGACAGGTGAAGTACGAGAAGAGGCGCAACGGCAAAATGGCATCGGACTCCCCTGTCTGGATGAATGCGTCGATGTCCATCTTCAGGGCCTTGTGTAGATTGCCTTTGCCGTAATAATTTGCTTGGATCTCAGAATCCAACTGGAAGGCCTTTCGGTCGCTGTGGTAGCTGTGGATAAGATAGGCCACATACTTGATGCAATAATCGATCGACTCGGAGAAGGCCAGGGCAATGTGAGCGGTGCGGTAATAGACAGCATGGACACCGATCGGGTCTGCGACGATCTGCTTGAGGACCGACAGGATCTTCGGCGACCGGACGGCGAACCTACCTGTATAGTAGAGGACCTCTTCCAGGCGTTCGGAGTAGGTCGAGAACTCCGTTCGAGCAAGAAATTCTTTCTCGAAGGCGCTCTGCAAATACCCGGAAATCTGTTCGAGAGAGAGAAGCTTCTGGCGAATACGTCTCCGTTCTATCTCATCCTTGAAGAACGCACTGACTTCGAAGGTCTGATACAGATCCCATTCGCGTCCGCATTCGGCTCGTTCCGGTGGTCCTCGGAATATCGTCTCCGCCAGATCATATGCAAATAGGTATTCACAGAATGACTTGTGAGAGAACCTGTACAACTCCTCCTCGCCGTTTCCGATGCGCGCCTGTATCATAGAGAAGAACGGAGAACCTGACAGGTGCTTGAGAACGAACTCTGCCCTCAGCATCCACAGCCCATCGCACGCCTGGGCCACATCATCCTCAGTAAATCCCGAGTATCCCAGGGCATCGGTTGTATCGACACGCGACCCATCTGGCCGGGTAACGCTTTCGCGCGGACTGCTTCGTGCGTATTCCACCGCAGCCAGTCTTCTGAAGAGTTCAAAACACTGGGCGGTAAAACGCCGGCGATCCGAGACATGGAATTTCCCCTGTTTCCTCTCATAGTCATCTTGAATCTTCCACTTCAGATAGAAGCAGTAGATCTCAGCCTTGTTGTCCCTTAGCTCAGGAGGGATCTCCCCCAGGTACGTTTCGTCATTCAGTTCAAGATCGGAAATCATCTTCAGAAACAAAGGCCTCTCGGGCAAATCACCATACGCCCTGCTGTTCAGGCTCTGTCTCAACCTGTCGACCTGCGTCACCTTGTGTCGGTACTTGGTGGATAGGGCGGACGCATATGTATCCCACTGTTTCGGCCCCCATGATTTGAGCTCGATGACAACGTGGTCGCACGAAACCATCTCACGGCCGACTAGTTCAAAAAAGGCGTGGAATTCTTTCCGGCTGGTCAAGAAATATGTCCAATCGAGCGACTTGAGCCAGTGTGCGAAGAGCGTCAGCGAAGCCCGACTGGGGATAATGGCTTCATCGATCCCGTCGAGGATCAGAACGACTTGGTTGTCGCGAACAAATGCGCGTAGGTATCCGCGCAGCAACTCATCACTGATGTCAAGCTTCCATCCGGCACGACGCTGCTCCTGACGAAAGGTCTGGTACAACTGCTCTATAGCGAAATCATGGGCATTCTGCCCATGCGGTTCCGGGAGCCGCTTTCCCGACAAAGGAATGAAGATCGGGCTGCCGGCTGGAGAATACGACGTGTATTCTGCGAAGAGGAACTTGGATATGGTTGTCTTCCCCATGCCGTAGTTTCCGATACAAAAGACGGGGAGGTGGCTCAACTGTTCAGCGGCAAAACGAATGCAACGCCCGTATCGCGTGGCAGACACGACTTTGTCCAGAGGAAAGCGCGCCGTCTCGTAATCGAACGCGTTGACGAAGACCTCCTTGTCAATTGCGTAAGGCCAGTCGTCCCTTTCGAACAGTGTGGACTGAATTCGACGGTACTGGCCATATAGCGACCGAGGAGTCAGACGCAGTCGGCTGCAGTCATATCCGCAAGCTTCGAGTTGGGTACCAAGCATGTGAAGGGACTGGACGATGGCAAGAGGCCGCTCCTCTTCCGCACGTCTGACAACAACACCCATGGCTTCCTGGGCTCCTTCGATAATTGCCGGAGAACCGCTGAACCCTTTGAAGATCGGTCGCTCAGATGTACATGACCACGTTCCATTCTCCTTGTGGTATGTCTCCAAGTTTACTTTGAACGGACAGAGTTCCGCATCGCCCCAGTGCTTCCTCCCTTCTGTGCGAAAACCTTTCCCCCAGACCCTTAGCAAGGCGGGAATTTGAGCGTTGGCATCGAATAGGTTGACAGGCAGAGGTTTGGATCGGAGGTTCTTGTTGGGGATGCGCGCCTTAAGCAGAATGAGATCGGTTTGGGCGGCTCCGCGGTCTAGCTTCTCGTAGAACGTCTGTAGCCCTCTGATCAACTGGACTGCCAAGCGATGACCATTCCATTGGCAAGAGATTCGCGTCGCATTGTCCAGGTTAAGGGACAGGACATGATAGGTAGTGACAAAATCACCATCCTCGGTAACAAAGAAGCCAGTTCCCAGCGGCTCCTGCGTTTCCCGGCTGAAGAGGAGCAATAGACTATCATCCAGTTCCTCAGGGCACATTGGTTTGACAGAGTCTTTCGGCCCCGTACACAAACAAGAAGCAGGCGGTTTCGAGGAGGGGCCCGATGTACTCCTCGTAACGCAGCGCTCGCGAGATGATACCTACAGCGGCAAAGGCGCCGTCAGCCGCTCGGATCTCATCCATGTTCGGACAGACGACTTTGCGGAGGCTTGCCGCGTGCTTGCTCACCCAATTGTCAAATCCTTTCTTGATGTCTTCCACAGTACTGACCGGTTCACCAGGATCGATACCCGTGGCGTAGGCGACCTGCTTTCGGTACCATTCTCTCATCAGCAGATCCTGGTCCTCCAAATACGCCTTGATCTTCTCTTCCGAGTCCATACATGCTCCCCTCAGATATCTTTCGCTCCGATACTGTCGCCGAAGACGCTTCGGTCTGCTCAACTCCAGCAATATTCGTGCCCGCATGCCTCATCATATATGAGTGGCACTCACTCCGCAACAATCAACTGGCGTGCTCCAAATCACACATCATCCATGAACTTCGCTGCTTAGCGAACTCCTCACCTATGATGATGCCATCGCGACGACATCATGACGCCGACACTTGGCCAACTGTCGTCACGAGAGGCATGGCCTAACGCCTCCGGACGGTACTCATGCATATATCTGAGAGCTTCAGGACCACCGATGCCACGGATATGAGCTCAGGCTTTCCGAAAGACCGCGACGACGTTCTCGACTTCCACCACGAACAGGCGGTTGTCGCCCTCGAAGTCGACGGGGATCGCCCCCTTGGGATTGAACAGGACCTTGTCGTATCGGGCCAGCGGGATCTCGGGCATGCTCTCGACCTCGGCCGAGACGGCGACGATGCGTCCCGTGATCGTCGGGATTTCGATATTGTCGGGCAGCCGGATGCCGCCTTTGGTTTCCTTCTTGTCCTCGTCTTTGCGGATGAGGATCCGCTTGCCGATCGGCTCGACGGTCTCGAAGGGCTGCGGTTCCGGGACTTCGTTCTTGGCCATCTTCCGTTCCACCTCACTGCAACGCGACGCCGCAATACGCGCCGCCATTATAACGCGGTACGCCGGTTTGCCAAGCGAGTTGCACGGCCGGGACGGAGGGGGCCATGCGATCGTTGCCTGCGGCGCGCGGGGAGGTCGTACGCTTCATAACCGGACCCGGCGAGTCCACGTTGCTTGCGTCGGAGCAGGCCGTTCACCGCGGAGCCGCCATGGGTCATCGGCGAGCGAATGTCACATGCTGCAAGAGCCGATTTTCCCAACTTTAGACTTGACAAACGGATCTTCAGTCGTACACTATCGGATACCATCGAGATCCGCCTTTGGAGATGCTGGGTGAACGGAGGATCGTGACCCCGGCGGATTACGGAGAAGAAGGGGAATCGGAGGTTACCATCGCCTGTTTTCATTTCTGCGATGACGGTGTTGTCGACAGGATGAAGGACGGGCCGAGTCGGTTGTGCGGTTGAGGGTATTCACGCTCGCGCGCCACTCGCGGTGCCAACGGTGATCGTCCGTGGCACAACGAGGGCGGGCTGGTAATGCGCACACCTGCCTGGTTGCGGTCCTTCGGGAGGGTGATGAGACAGTACTCGATAAGGAAATCGAGGCCGTGCTCATCGGTGTCGGGCAGCTCGTCTACCTTGGCTCAGGTCCACCCATCGAGCCGGCCTCAAGGACACTGGATACTACGGAGGCCGCAGTCTGTAAACGCAGAGGTTTCGCCGTAAAGGGCTTGGGTTCTTGCCCGGTACGTACCGTGGAGGTCGTCACATTCAACGGAGCAGGCAGGATGGCCAGCGGGGTGTGTACGCGCCGAGGTTCACAACAGCACAAGCATCCCCTGGACAACGGTGGGGCGGGGAACTTGGTGGAATTGACGTGCCTCAATCGGTGCGGTGGTGCGTAAGAAGAAACCGGAAGATGAAACGACCGTGAGCGGGGAGAAAGGAGGTCGCGCCGGGGTGAAGGAATGGATGAATGGTTTCCACGGGAGCAAGGGGGAGGAAGGAGGTTGTCGCGGCAGGTGATGCGAAGGAGCGTTTGACTGGTTTTTCGATCGCCAATTCGGGATTGGCGGTCCGATAGTAAGCCAAGGCAACAACAGTAGAAAGGATTCGAATCATGGTAAAGGCGATTGCAGTTTCGACGATTGTCGTCCTCTTCATCGGCTCCAGTGCTTTTGCGCTGGGGGACATCTTTCAGGGTTTCAATTTCGACGCCAATCTCATCGGCTCAATCAGTCTGCCGGCCGGGCCGGGCACGGGATCTTTGGCGCAGAATCTGCTGGTGGGCAACGATCAGTCCGCGACAGGCGTCGGGACGGCTGCCGGCCAAGGCATTCACGGCATGCTCAATCAGGTCGGGTTCGCTGACGGAATGTGCGCCGGCCTGACCGTGGATCAGGTGCTCATGGCCGGCAGTATCGATGCGGCGGTCCCCTTCGGTGGCACCAGCGCAGCAGGGCAGGTCCAGAGTATCACAGGTTGCCTCGGGCAGGTTGCACAGGGTCAGGGCGTGGCCGTCATTGGCACCCAGTCGCTGGCCAAAGAACTGGGTCCGGGGGGAGCGGGCGCCAGTAACTCGGTACTGCTGAATCAGGGCCAGGGGGCAAGCAACGTGATGGGAGCCGTGGCGGAGGATTCCTGTCTGGCCGTTATGCAGAACTCATCGCTCGGCGGCGGCCCTGGTTCGGTGGGCTCGGTCATCACGGCCATGCAGGCCGGCACCGCGCAAGTGCAAAGGGTTGAGCAGGTACAGCAGTAGGGGCGATCACCGCGCCAAGCCGCTCAATCATTCGAAGATGACGGAAACGGGAGTCCTGAGGCTCTGCTCTGTGGCTGACTCCCACAGAGGCCCTCAGGGCTCCCTTTCTGTTTCTATGGCGAGGTACAAGCGCAGCGACAGGGGCGCATGCCGGGCTCACTTGGCCACGGCCGTCTTCTTGTCTTTGGCTCTGCCAAGGATCTCGTCGGCCTTTTCGAGGCTGTCCGGCGGCCACTGCCCTGCCGCCTGGAGCTCCTTGAGATGATCGAGCTGCTTGATGCCGACGATCGTCCGGCATCGCGGGAAGCGGTTGCAGCCGAGGAAGGGGCCTCGCTTGCTTTGGCGGATGACCAGCTCCCCCTGCTTGCACTTGTGGCACTTGACGCCGGAGGGCTCCGCCTGAGGTTTCGGCGGCATCGCGTTGCCTTCCTTGTCCAGTCGCAGCGTCGTCTTGCACTCGGGGTAGTCGCTGCATCCGAGGAAGGCCCCGTAGCGGCCGTTCTTGCGGATCATCGGTTTGCCGCACTTGGGGCACTTGTGCTCGGTGACTTCTTCGCGGAGCATCTTGCCGTCTTTGTCGCAGGGACAGGCGAACCTGCACTCGGGGTACGTCGAACAGCTCAGGAACCGACCGTTCTTGCCGAAGCGGTAGACCATGGGCTTGCCGCAATCGGGACAGGTGTACTCGCTGGGCGTCGACTCGGCCTTGGCATGCGTCATCCGTTCCTGGGCGGTTTCGAGATTCTGTTTGAAAGGCCCATAAAAATCCCCGAGGACGCCCTGCCAGTTGAGGTGCTGCTCTTCGATCTTGTCGAGCTGCTCTTCCATGTGGCGGGTGAAGGCGATGTCCATGATTCTGGGAAAGTACTCGTCGAGCTTTCCGGTGACGACCTCGCCCAGATCGGTGGCGTGAAATTTCTTGTCTTTCTGCTCGACGTAGCCGCGCTCCTGAATCGTGCTGATGATCGGCGCGTAGGTGCTCGGTCGGCCAATCCCTTCCTTCTCGAGCGCTTTGATGAGCGAGGCCTCGGTGTATCGTGCCGGCGGCTTGGTGAAGTGCTGCTCCGGCCGGATGTCCACCACCGCCAGCGTCTGGCCCGTCTGGACCGCGGGCAACTGCTGCTCGCTCGAATTGGTCGGCCAGACCTTCGTGAAGCCGTCGAAGACGAGCATGCGGCCGCTGGCCTTGTATACAGCAGCGCCGGCGGAGGTCGGCGCCGTGATGTTGACCGTCGTGACGTTCCACCGCGCCGCCTGCATCTGGCAGGCGACGAAGCGGCGCCAGATCAGATCGTAAAGCCGGTATTGCTCGTTGTTGAGAAACTCTCTGATCTGGTCCGGGGTCAAATCGACGTCCGTTGGCCGGACGGCTTCGTGGGCCTGTTGGGCCGTCTTCTTTGACGCGTAGAAGTTGGGTTCCTCCGGTAGATACGCGTCCCCGAAGCGTCCCTGAATGAAATTGCGCACCTCGCCCATCGCCTCGCCCGAAAGGTGGGTGCTGTCGGTTCGCATGTAGGTGATCAGACCGAGGGAGCCCATGGAACCGAGATCGATGCCTTCGTAGAGCTGTTGGGCGATCGACATCGTTCGCTTGGCGCTGAATCCGAGGCGATTGGCCGCCGCCTGCTGGAGCGTCGAGGTGATGAATGGCGGCGAGGGCCTGGACGCGGATTCCTTGGTTTCAATGTCCGCGATCCGGAACTCGGCGCGCTGGAGGTCCTCGAAGACCCTGCGGGCCTCTTCCTCGTTGCCCGCCTTGAACTTCTGATCGCCGATCTTGTGCAGTTCGGCCTTGAAGGCGTTGTGCTGCGCGAGCCATTCGCCCTGCTGCTCAAGGCTCGGCCCTTTGCCGTCTTTGGCGTTCGGGGCGATAAAGTCAAGCCACGGCTGCTGATAGCGGCTGGCCAGGTCGGTGGTGAAGACAGCCGGGATCAGCCAGTATTCCTCGGCCTTGAACGCGCGGATCTCGCGCTCCTTCTCGACGATCATCTTGACGGCGACGGACTGGACACGTCCGGCCGAGAGGCCCCGCGTGACTTTCTTCCACAGCAGCGGGCTGATCTGATAGCCCACGATACGGTCGAGGATGCGGCGGGCCTGCTGGGCCATCACCTTGTCGGCGTCGATCCGGCCCGGCTCGGCGAAGGCCTCTTTGATGGCCGATTTCGTGATCGCGTTGAATATGACCCGGTAGGTCCGGTCTTCGGGAAAACCGAGGATCTCGCCCAGATGCCAGGCGATGGCCTCCCCCTCTCGGTCAAGGTCGGTTGCCAGATAGAGCTTGTCGCAGTTTTTGGCCGCGGCCTTGAGAGCGGTGACCACACGCTTCTTGCCCGGCATGATATCGTACGTGGGCTCGAAGTTGTTCTCGATGTCCACGTTGAGACCTTTGGAGGGCAGGTCGCGAACGTGCCCCATGGAGGCCTTGACCTCGAAATCGGGACCGAGATAACGATTGATCGTCTTGGCCTTTGCCGGCGACTCGACGATGACCAGCGATTTTCGCGCGTTTGATTTCGCCATTTCTCACGTCTTGCTCAAAGTCCCACTTGGATCACGTACAAACGATCGTGCTGACCGGCCGGTTCCGGGCTCCCGAGGTTTCCCCTGCTGAAGCCCTTGTACTGGCCTCGGTGCGAAGGAGTTCGCTCCGCGGCGGGCACGTCAGTTCCCTATCGGCCATTTGGGCACCAAAATTTAGAACTGGACTGATACAGACGGCGCCTTGCACTGTCAACGGAAAAGCAGGGACAAGATATGGCAGATTGGGAAGATAGGTCGTGATATGGAGCGAAGGATAAGGGTTATAGGACGCCGGACAGCTAAAGCAGAGCCGTACTGAAGTAGCGTTCAGCGCGGTCCGGAAGCACGGTGGCGATATTCCCGGGTTGGCTCTCCATGAGCTTGCGGGCCGCCCAGACGTTGGCGCCGGAGCTGATGCCGACGAGCAGGCCGAAGTCGCGGCCGAGCTGGCGCGTCGTTTCGATGGCGGCCTCGTCGGAAACCTCGATGACCGCGTCGATCATCGAGACGTCGAGGATGTCCGGTATGAACCCGTCGCCAATGCCCTGAATCTGGTGCAGACCCGGTTCGTGGCCGAGCAGGGCCGAGCGGTTCTCCGGCTCGACGGCGACGATCTTGATATTGCTGTTCTGCTCCTTCAGGAAGCTGCCGACGCCCTGGAGGGTGCCGCCGCTGCCGACGCCGGCGACGAAGCACTGGATGTCAGCGCTCATCTGACGCCACAACTCGCGGGCGGTTTGCTCGTAATGGACGCGAGGATTGGCAGGATTCTTGAACTGTTGCGGGACGAACACCCGGGGGTCTTCGGCCGCCATCTGCTCGACGTGGCGAACCGCCCCGCCGATGCCCTCTTCGTCCGGGACCAGCACCAGATCCGCCCCGAGACCGCGGATCAGCTTCTTTCGCTCTTCGCTCATTCCCTCCGGCATGACGATCCGCACGCGGTAGCCCATGAGACGACCGACCAGGGCAAGGCCGATGCCGGTATTGCCGCTGGTGGGCTCGGTGATGATCGCGTCGGGACCGAGCTTGCCGTCGCGTCTTGCTGCTTCGAGCATGGCCACCGCGACGCGATCCTTGATGCTGCCGCCGGGGTTGAGAAATTCCGCCTTCGCAAAAACGCGCTCGCCACGCAATTGCAGCAACGGCGTGTTGCCGATCAAGTCCAGTATGTTGTCCGTCAGCATAAGTCACCCAAGAATCTACCCTGGCTCCGTCGAGAGAGGCATCCGCACAACGCTCGGAACCCTGCCGAAGGGGTACAATTGAATCGAGTCACGCCAGGAAGTCAAACAGAATCGCCCGTTGATGCCCCCTCGCGTCTGTCAAGGCTTTCGGGCAGCACTCCCTCCAGGGCGCACAGAGCCGGGCGTGGCAGCGGTCCGCCGCAGGCGGCGAGCAAGGCGGAGTTTGCCGATGGCTTCGACACCACGCATATCACCATCGGCAAGCCTGCGCTTGCCGCTGCCATCCGCCACAGGCGGACCGGGATATTCACACACACACGCCACGGCCCGACCGGCACCATGGTCTGGCTGCGTATCTATTGGCCGTTGCACAGGTTACAGCGAACCGGTCCCAGCGACCGAGCTGGCGTCACTGGATAAAGACAGAAATAGTAGACCTGCAATAGCGTGCGCACACAGAAGGCGGGCAGCGTCCCTCCGAATGGTTCATCGGTAGCGCCGGCCCCGACGCTGCGTGGTGGTTTCCTCCTGGCCGGTGGTGGCGCGACCGCCTCGGCCGCGAGTCGTCCCCGGAGCCATGGTCGCACCGGGGGCCATCGTTCCGCCGGTACGCTCTTCCAAACGCTGGAGGCGCTCATCCTCTTCGACCATCTTGGCCGTGATGCTCGTCAGACGCTCCTGGCGAGCCAGCATGAGTCCCTCGATCGCGGCCGCGGTCTTCTTGGCTTCCTCGTCGGCGGCGGTTTGACGCAAGGAGTCGTACTCCCGCAGGTCCATCGCATGAACGCTGCCCAGAAGCTCACGTTTGTCCAACGGATCGACGCCGAGCCAGGCCTGGAGTTGATTCCCCGTCGCCGCATCGAGGGCCGGTTCATTGGCATCCGCCGAAGCGCGAGCACGGGGCGCCGGCCTTGCAGGCATGGGTGTTGCGTAGGGGTCGTTGGCCGAGGGACCGGCCATGGGATCCGTCATGCCGGTGCGCCCGCGCGACCGTCCCGTCGTGCGCGTGCGGGCCGCGTTCTCACGCTCTTCGAGCATCTCCGCGCGTTTCTCGTCGCGCAGATCTTCGTAGATAACCTTGTAGCGTGCCTTCCTGCGGGCGACAAGATCGTCGGCAGCGGCGATGGTCTTGACGGCCTTCTCGGTCTGGGCGATCCGCTTGACAAAGGTCATCTCCTCCGCGAACTGCTTCTCGACCGTGCGAATCAGCATTGTTCGGTTGTCCGCACGGCGCTGCCGCCAGTTGCGTTGCTCGGAGGCGCTGTTGGCATCCACAGCCGCGACGGCCTCGGGCAGACCGGGAAAGGCCGCGACGCGGGCGCGGATCTCATTGGGATCTCCGAGAATCTGGACGTTCGCAGTAGTGCTGTCGGGCCCGGAATCGAGTTCGGGCTCCCCGGCAGGCATTGTCGCGCCCGGAACGCGAGGTCCCCTGCCACCATAGGCGCGCATGTCAAGCGGGTTGACGGGTTCCTCGGCGCCATGCTGCCGAAGGTGGGCCATAATCTCGGTGTGGCGGCCCGCCATGGCGATGCTCAGCGGGGTCTGGCCGCGCCGGTCCTTGGCGTTGACGTTGGCGCCTTTGGAGACAAGGAACTCGACGATATCGAGATAGCCGCTCTCGGCGGCGGCAACGAGAGGGATCACACCTTGGGGGTCCGCCGTATTGACATTGGCCCCCTTTTCCACGAGGAACTTGACGACTTCCGTGTTGCCGCGAATCACCGCCATGGTCAAAGGCAGCCCTGCCCGACTGGGTGTCGCGACATTGGCGCCGGCCTCGACCAGCAACTGGACAACCGCAAGGCGCCCGTTCTCGACCGCAGTGCCAAGGGGCGTATTCTGGCTGACGTCTTCTTTGTTGACATCTACACCTCGCTCGATGTGCAGTTTGACCTCATCGACGTCGGCGGTGCTGATGGCTTGAAAGAAGGGCTTGGTGGGCATCTTGGATTCGGCCCCGGCGGCGCCGGCGGTGGCCAGGGCGTATACGGACAGGATTGCGGTGAAGGTTGCCAGGCGTTTCACAGGAGACCTCTTTTCAAATGCGGTTGTTCGGATACTGAGCCGCCCTGCCCAACGAGCCACAGCAGGGGCACGGAGTACATTATACCACGAATTGGCATTTCAAGACGCCCGTGAGGGTCTTGGCGGCCTTTTTTATGGGGGCTGTCCTACACGTCCTCGGTGCAGGCCAGGCCGAGCGATTCGGCGATGCGAGCGAACTCGTCGATCGAATCGAACTCTATGACGATTCGGCCGCGTTGGCCGTTGCGACGGGTCTCAATCGCCACCCGCGCGCCGAGATGACGCTTGAGCTTGTCCTCGAGATCGCGGATGTGCATGGGCTTGGCGCGTGCCCCACGATCGTTTGAAGGCGACTCGCTGAGGTGCTTGCGGACGAGCCTCTCGACGTCGCGAACGCTTAGCCGGCCGGCCATGGCGCGGTTGGCGAGCTTGCGCCTGAGGTCATCGGTAGGCAGGCCGAGGATCGCTCGGGCATGACCCATCGACAGCGTTCCGTCAACGAGCATCTGCCTGACGTCTTCCGGTAAGTCCAGCAATCTCAAGTAGTTAGCGATTACAGAGCGGTCCTCGCCAAGGCGTTCGGCCGCGTCGGCCTGGGTCAGGGAGAAGGCGTTGAGATAGCGCTGGTAGGCTTTGGCACGCTCAATGGCATTGAGGTCGCGGCGGTGGATGTTCTCAACGAGCGACCACTCGAAGAGCTGCTCGTCGGTGACCTCGCGGACAACGGCGGGGATGGCCGGGAGAGCGGCCATTTGAGCAGCGCGAAAACGGCGCTCTCCGGCTATGAGCTGGTAGCGACCTTGGAAGGGACGAACAATGATGGGCTGGATTACCCCGTTGGCGCGAATGGAGTCTGTCAGCTCGAGGAGGTCCTCCTCGTTCCAGACGGTCCTGGCCTGGTAAGGGTTCGGGCCGATGGAATCGAGGGGCAGTTCGTGGAAGGAGGCGTCGAGCTCCTTGTCCGGTGGGAAATTCGCCGCAGCTGGAGAGGACTGTGGCTGCTCGGGCGGCAGTGTTTCAAAAGATGACAGAGGACTGAGCAGGGATTCGAGCCCCCTGCCGAGGTGACGGGGCTTGTCGCCCTTTCCGCTCATCATCATGCTGCTCCTTCACGGTATCACGTTCTGTGCAAAAAGGCGAGGGCTGATTGTATGTCTGCCGCCGCAGGCCCTCAAGGACTATTTCGGAAAACGTGCGCGGCAAAGTTGAATTGTTTCGACGCGACGGTGTATCGGCAACGTTGTTCCACGTGGAACACGAAGCAAGGAGGATCGGCAGCAGGTCGGTTCTGCGTGCGGGAAGTGATCGCCCTGCGAACCGGGCAACGGGGATTGCGTTGAGCAGCAAGGCGTGGTCAAGCCTTGATCGAGATGGACTCGGATGACTATATGGGTAGACAGCGTAGGCCGCATGGTGGTACTATGCGCCATGGCGGGCGCGGGCACAGGTAGGGCAACAAGCGGGACAACAACGCGGGCGCTATGCACAGCACGATTGCGCCCATTCCTGAGATGCCTTGTTCCACGTGAAACATCGAACTGCTTAGAGGGCGGAGCGCAGCGAACGGAGAACGTGCGGTCCGAGGACGAGGACGCCGACGATCGCGGAGCCCATGGCGGAGATCAGGACCCCGCCGGCGGCCACGTCTTTGGCGTATCCGACGAAGGGGTGAAACTCTGGCGCCGCAGCGTCGGCGAGGAATTCGAGAGCGGTGTTAAGAGCCTCCGCTGTCCAGACGGCCATAATAGCGAGGATGATCCAACACCATTCGGCGGCGGTCAACACACACAGGCCTCCGACGATGAGGACGCAACAGGAGGCCACGGCGTGCAGCCAGGCGTTGTGCTGGGATCGGAGCATGAGGCGAACGCCGCGTGCGGCACAACGGAAGCTCTGGATTCGAGCCGCGAGTGTGAGTGGGCGGGGGTCGTCAAGACCCAGGCTGAAGTGCCGTATCATGTGGGTAGATGGATCTGTCGGGTCCATTGTTGCGAGTTCCTATGCCCTTCGGTCGATCTTGCATCGCGACCGGCTGGTGTGCCAGCCGGAGTGTAAATCGCGATCCGTCGATGGGTTCATCGGCGGAATAAAGGCGCGACTTGAGCATCAGGAGACGGCAGAATGGCCCCGTGGGGGGACAGTTCGAGGATTGTCACAAAGCGGCCGCCGCGCGCGGGTGTACATGTCAGGCGGATACCGTCTGCTACGGCCGGGGCAAAGGTGACGGCAATGGTCTGGTATATAGGCAACCAACTTGTGGGTGTGTAGAGGACGATGTCGCCCGGCGGTAGATAGACGCCGTCCCGGAGGATCGAGACGTCGATCGCTTCCAGCGGACCGCCTAGGGGCGGCTCGTCGCGGTAATAGGTGTTGATGTGCGACCACACCAAGTCGCCGCCATAGAGAGTGACGCCGGCCAGGAGGACGGGCGAGGAGAAGCGAACCTCGAACCAGGCTTCGGCAGGTGCGTTCGGATCGGCGGGATCGTTCGTCCAGTAGGGTTTGACTCCGTTGTAGGAATTGTCGATGAGCCCGTCGATGATGGAGGCGAGGTTGTTCCTGTCTCTCGTCGGGTCGAATCGCGCGACAGATGCATGCGCAGTGACGCTCAGTCCGGCGTCGAGCGCAGCGGGAACGAGGTCATAGGGTCCGAGAATGGCCGGCCTGTAGGTATTGATATGCGGGCTGTCATGCCTGGGGATGTGGCAGTAAGAAGTGAAGCGGCCAGGTGTGAGCCGCCCGCCATTGCGGAGGATGTTCTCCTGGGCCAGGGCCAGCGTCCGCTGGGCGATCCTGTGAATGGATTCGGATTGGGGCAGGGGGGCGTCGGCGTCCGGCAGGCCGGGGCGGGCCACGTTCACGTAGGAATCGCCGCAGATGTTGAGATCGGTCAGGCTGCGGGGCAGCCCGGCCAAGCCGTGGATGATGCCGAGCAGACCACCGGCCGTCGCGGGGTTGCAGTCGCAGTCCCAGCCTGCCAGGACGGCGATCTGGACGGTTTGTTCGAAGTCACCTTGGCCGTAGAGGAGGGACAATACCGTTGCACCAGTATTGATAGTGGACTCGACCCAATTGTAGTAGCGTCCGAAGCTGCGCGCCCCCTGGTAGTTGTCGTAGAGCCTGGTCCGCGCAGCGCGCCAGTCGAGGACGCCATCGAGGGCGTCCTGCCGATACCAGTCGCAGATGTCGGCGACGACCTGGGTCGTGCGGCTGTCAGGCGGTAGGGCGGCCAGGGCGTTGAGGACCAGCGTGGGTACATTCGGCTCGAAGAACGCCTCGGCGTAGAGGGCGGCGTAGAATTGGGCCGCATGGACGGCAAAGCCGGCGTTGGTAACCCGTCCGAACGTCCCCGCGAGGTCGATGGCGGTCTGGCGCATTCCGGGGGACAGGGCGCCCAGCAGTTCGGTCCCGATCTGGGCGTCGATCGAGTACCAGTGTGGGTTGTAGTGCCGGCTGCCGGTGTGGGGCGGCCGATAGCCGTCGCGCATCAAGTACCATGCCTGCCTGTTGGCGATGAAGATCCCCTCGGGGGTGATGTGGTCGAGCCACTGTCGGGCGATGTCGTTGGCGTCGCAGTCGAAACCGCAGCTCTCAAGGATGTGCAGGGTGACGTACTCGATATCGGTGTCGTCGTCGGCGTCCCAGGCCTGCTTGATAACCCACGGGACGGAAGGATTTGGATTAGGCTCGGGGCCGGAATAGAGGCCCTCCGTCTCGCGTCCTGCGGCGTTGCCGATGAGCTGGCCCAGCCACATGCCGTGCAGCTTGTCCAGTAGCTCGGCCGAGGAAATAGTCCGGTCCTGGCCGGGCGACGTTTGCACGAAGACGGCCAGGAGAAGCGGCAGCAACAGACTCAAGCGCGCTCTGTGCAAAGGCATCTCCTGCGTAGCGATCTTTCACGGTGCACATCCTGCTCTTTCGGACGCATGGGCTGACGGCTTGCGTGCGAAGCTGGAGAAATGGGAGAGGGACGAGGTGACTGTCCTGCGGTTCGTTTGGAGAGAGGCTCCTTCATCGGCCCGATAAGAGAGGTGTTTGTTCGGCCGCTGGGGTGCCTTGAGTCGGCGATGGGTCAGTGGCGTTGGCACAATCCAGACACGCGCCGGTCGGGGGCCATCAACTGCACACGACAGTCCGTATTATAGGTCCATTCCGGGCAGGAATCGACGCAGCCGGACGACGCGATTCGCGGGGCGCCTCACGCGGGTTTGTCTCAAGCTATGTTCTTTCGATTCCGATACTTAGGCAAGGGAGAAAAGCATGCGTCGCCCGGGCGGGTCGGGCGTTGCCGCCGGGCCGGCAGTGCGCTTTCGCGCAGCCGACGGGGACGGAGTCCACCGAAACAGACGATTGCCAGCGAGGCGCGAATCGGTTACTGTTCTCCGGTGAGAGTTCTTCACACATCGGGTCTATGAGGGCTGCGGTCTAATGAAAGCGTTGATTACGGGCGGCGCGGGCTTCATCGGTTCGCACCTGGCCGAGCGGTTGCTGGGCGACGGTCAGGAAGTGGTCATCCTCGACAACCTCAGCACCGGGCGGCTGGAGAACATGCAAACCTTTCGCAGCCATCCGAAGCTGCAATTCGTCAAAGGAGACATCCGCGACGTGTCGCTGGTTCAGTTGCTGGCGGCCGAATGCGACGTGATCTTCCATCTGGCTGCGGCGGTGGGCGTACAACTGATCGCCGACGATCCCGTGCGGACGATCGAGACCAACATCGGCGGCACGGAAACCGTTCTGGCGATCGCCAACAAGTTTGGCCGACGGGTTCTGATCGCCTCCACGAGCGAGGTCTACGGAAAGAGCGAGGCCATCCCGTTTCGCGAAGAAGACGACATCGTGCTGGGCAGCACGAGCCTGTCGCGGTGGTCCTATGCGTGCAGCAAGGCGATCGACGAGTTCCTGGGCCAGGCCTACTACCAGCAGTACGGCCTGGACGTGGTCATCGCCCGGTTCTTCAATACCATCGGCCCTCGGCAGACCGGACGCTATGGGATGGTGGTGCCTCGCTTCGTCCAGTGGGCGCTGAAAGATGAGCCGATCTGCATTTATGGGACGGGCCAGCAGAGCCGCTGTTTCTGTTACGTCCAGGATGTGGTCGATGCGGTGATCGGCCTGATGCAGTGCGAGGAGGCGGTCGGGCAGATCTTCAACGTGGGCTCTTCGGAAGAGGTGAGCATCAAGCAATTGGCCGACAAGGTGGTCGAGCTGACTGCCAGCCGCAGCGTGCAGGAGTTCGTACCCTACGAGGTCGCCTACGGACGGCCCATCGAAGACATGATGCGTCGCGTTCCATGCACCGAGCGGATTCGAAAGACCATCGGCTGGAAACCGAAGACGGACCTCCAAAAGACGCTGCGGTTCATCATCGCCGAGCACCGCGAGCACATGGGGACGAAATAGGGTGGTGGCAGGACAGATCGCCATGCAGGCAAGCGGCCGTTCCTGGGATTACCTGATTGTCACCGCCTCCAACGAGGCGCAGGCGAAAGCTTACGAATCGCAGTTGGCCGTGCGGCGGGAACTTGGACTGCTCAGCGACGTTCGCGAGGCCGTCGTGGTCCCTGACCCGGGCGGCCGACGCGTCGGCAGCGGGGGCAGCACGCTCTACTGCCTGATGGAGGTCTTGCGAAGGCAGCTTGCTCCAGGTCCGGAAAAGTCCGGCCCGCATCGCTGGGAAGAGGCGCTGAGCGAGCTGCGCATCCTGATTGTCCACGCGGGCGGGGATTCGCGACGCCTGCCTGCGTATGGTCCGTGCGGCAAGGTGTTCATTCCCGTTCCCGGCGAGAACGACAGCGCCGTGTGTCTGAGCCTGTTCGACCGCCAGCTGCCCACGTACCTGGCGCTGCCGGCGCCGCAGCACGGTCAGGGGCAGGTGGTGATCGCCTCGGGCGATGTCCTGCTGCGGTTTGACCCGTCGGACATCCGCCTGACGAAGCAGGGCATCACGGGGCTCGCATGCTACGCCAATCCCGAGCAGGCGAGCCGGCATGGTGTGTTCTGCCAGGGACCAGCCGACGAGGTGAGCCTGTACCTGCAAAAGCCTTCCATCCCCGAGCAGAAGGCCCACGGAGCAATCAACGCGTACGGACAGAGCTGTCTGGACATCGGCGTGATGCACTTCGACGCCGCCACGGCGGTTCGCCTGCTCCAGGTCTTCGGCGCTCGCCGCGACGAGCAGGGCGGCCTGGTCCTGGCGGGCAGGCGGGGCAGGGCGGTGCTGGAGCGCGGGCTCGACTTCTACCGCGAGATCTGCTGTGCGATGGGGACGCAGACCCGTCTGGAAGACTACGTCAAGTCGGCACGCGGCAGCGGCTCGAGGTGGTCGGACACCATGTTGGCGGAGCTGTTCGACGTGCTGAGCGAAACGCCATTCAGCGTGCAGTTGCTCAAGCACTGCGACTTCCTCGACTTCGGCAGCAGCAGGGGGATCCTCAGCAACGGAACCCGGCTGCTCCAGGAGGATCGGGGCATCTCCTTCCTGCAAACCTACCTCGATATCAACAACGAGGTCGTGCCGCCGGCGACGGTCCAGGGGACCGGCGCCTGGGTCGAGGGCTGCCGGATCGCGTCCTCGCTGACTCTGGGTGGGGGCAACGTGGTCGTCGGTGTCGATATCGAGAAGCCGCTGGTGGTCCCGGCCGGTGCATGTGTCGACGTGATCCAAGGGCGCGACCGCGACGCCGCCCGGGTCTGGTTCGTTCGCTGCTATGGAATCGACGACGCGCTCAAGGAGCCGGCCGGCGACGGTGCCGTCTTCTGCGGCAAAGACCTTCTCACCTGGCTGGCGGATGTCGGAGCCAAGCCACAAGACGTTTGGGATCGTCGGGTCGCAGCGAATGAGCGGAGCATCTGGAATGCCCGCCTGTTTCCCGCGGTGAAGGTGCACAGCGACTACCGTCGCTGGCTGTGGATGTTCGACCCGGGCACTGCTTCGCAGGAGCAGCGCTCCGCCTGGCGGACGGCCGACCGGTACAGCCTCGAACAGATTCTGGCGATGGCCGATCACGTCGAGTTCTACCGTCGTCGCAGCCGGATCAGGGCGCAGGAGATCCGTTGCTCCTGGCGCCGGATGTTCCGGCCGGAAAGCAAGTTCTCCTCACAGGAGTTGGCCTCGCTGCTGCGCGGCCGGGACGACGTCGCGGCCTGGATCGCCGATATTCTGAAGGAAGCACATCGGTATTGCGAGAGCCGGGAGAATCACGGCATGGCCGCGCTGACCTTCTCCCGAGTCCTGCACACGCTGGGATCGGCTCTGGCCCGCCTGTGTGAAGGTCGCGACGCGCCGGCGGTCGAGGTGCTTGGCGGCATCGAAGAGGAGTTGACGCGAACTCAGTGTAAATGGCTGAAATCTCTCGGCCTGCTTCCGACGCGCAACACGTCGATTCTGGCATGGTCACAGCGGGCGCAGCAGGCGGCGTTTGAGACGCTGGAGCGGTCGATCGTCGGCAGCGGGATCGTCGAGGCGGCGTCGCCTCGCAGCGTGCTGCGCAGCGATGAAATCGTCTGGGCCCGCGCGCCGGCGCGGCTCGATATCGGCGGGGGCTGGACCGACACGCCCCCCTATTCGCTCGAGTGGGGCGGCTGCGTGGTGAACGCGGCGGTCAACCTCAACGGACAGCCTCCGATCCAGGCGTACATCCGCGTGATCGACGAGCCGGTCATCCGCATCGGCTCGATCGACCTGGGCGTTCGCATCGAGGTTCGCCGGTTCGAGGACCTGCTGGACTACCGCAAAGCCACCGGCAGTTTCGCCCTGGCCAAGGCGGCCCTGGCGTTGTCGGGCCTGTCGCCCCGGCCGGGCGGCCGATCGGGGGCGGGTTCCCTGCGAAAGGCGCTGGAGGACTTTGGAGGCGGAATCGAGTTGACGACCCTGGCCGCCATTCCCAAGGGAAGCGGCCTGGGAACCTCCAGTATCATGGGCGCGGTGATTACCGCCGCGATCGCGCGGGTCGTCGGCAAGGACCTCTCGCAGCGGGAGCTGTTCCACCAGGTGTTGCGCCTCGAGCAGGCGCTGACCACCGGCGGAGGCTGGCAGGACCAGATCGGAGGCGTCGTCGACGGCGTCAAGATGATCGTGTCGCAGGCGGGCATGGTC
Organism: Phycisphaerae bacterium; assembly: GCA_012744475.1. Classification (GTDB taxonomy): domain Bacteria; phylum Planctomycetota; class Phycisphaerae; order Sedimentisphaerales; family Anaerobacaceae; genus Anaerobaca. Next base: position 27,428 of record JAAYBV010000101.1, on the reverse strand, counting down.
CCGGACGCGCACATCCATTACGTGCCATCGGATATTATAGACCCGATGTGTAATGATAAGGCGACGCTGCTGTACTATACCGGGATCACGCGGCTCGCCAAGAACATCCTTCAGCAGGTGGTGGGCCGGTATCTGAATCGTGAACGGGCCACGATGGCGACGCTGTCGCACATCGGGCAGGTCGCGCGGGAGGTGATGGACGCCTTCATTCGCAAGGACCTCGCGCGGTTCGGGCATCTGGTCGAGGCCGCCTGGCAGCTCAACAAGCAATTGGACCCGAACAGCAGCAATGCACAGATCGAGGCGCTGCTGGCGCGTGTCCGGCCGCATATCCACGGGGCAAAGCTGCTTGGCGCCGGCGGAGGCGGCTTCCTTCTGATGGTCTGCAAGTCGGGCTCCGATGCCGCGAATGTCCGCCGCATGCTCCAGACCGAGCCGCCGAACGAGCGGGCCCGCTTCTTCGACTACAGTATCAGCAACGAAGGGCTCGTCGTCACCGTCAGTTGACGCCGAACGCAATTCGCACATCACATTCATGCCCAAGACAACCACGCGCATAGGGATCGTGTATCTTGTCGTGCTCCTCGGGGCAGGGGTCCTGTATGGGATCAGTTGCGCGCCGGGGGCGCTGTGGCAGGACAGCGGATTGATTCAACTTCGAGTCTGGCACAACGATATCGAAGGATTTCTCGGACTGGCGATCGCGCATCCGCTGTTCTATCTCGTGGCCATCGCAGCCAAGTACATCCCGCTCGGTTCGTTTGCCCACAGGGTCAACCTGGTCTCGGCCTTCGCCGGGGCGGTGGCGGTGGCGAATCTGTACCTGCTCGTGCGGCTCTGGGCGGGCAAGGAATTCCCCGCCCTTGTCGCGGCATTGACGCTGGCGCTGTCGCACACGTTCTGGCAGCACGCGAGCATCGCGGAGACGTACACGCTGTGGACGGCGCTGTTTCTGGGCGAGCTGGTCGTGCTGCTGCAATATGGCCGAACGGGCCGAACGCGATATCTCTACGCCCTGGGTCTGGTCAATGGCTTGGCTGTCTCGGTGCACATGCTCGCGGTCCTTCCGCTGGTCTGTTACGCCGTGTTCATGGGTGCTCTGTTGATGCGGAGACGCGTGCGCCCAAGGGATGTTGCGATCATGGCTCTGCTGTGGATTCTCGGCGCGTTGCCCTACGAGTATCTGATCGTCCGGCAGATGATCCATAGCGGCCAGATCCTCGCTACGCTCGCTTCCGCCGCGTTCGGGGATCGCTGGCAGGCGGATGTGCTCAACACGGCCTTGTCGTGGACGCTTGTCAGGGAGAACCTCCTTCTGATTGTGCTGAACTTCCCAACCCCGAACGCGCTGCTGTTTGTCGCTGGCGGCGCAGCGCTGTGCAAGATGCGGCCCGTCCCGGCGTTCCGTTCCATTCTCGCGGCGTTGCTCGTGCTGTTCTTCGTCTTTGCGTTTCGCTACACGGTCTCCGACCGCTACGCCTTCTTCATCCCGTTCTACGCCGTGACATCGGCGATTATCGGTCTGGGCGCGCATCGCATTCAAGAACGCGTGCCTCGCCGGGCGACTGCGATGCTCATCGTGGCCTTCGCACTGCTGCCTCCAGCGGTGTATGCGGCGGCGCCAGAGGCGGCCCGCCGGATGGGGCTGGACATTGGAACGCGGGCCGACATCGCGTACCGCGACGACTACGTCTATTTCCTGCGGCCGTGGAAGACGAGCGATGACGGCGCCGAGTGTTTCGCACGCGATGCGCTGGGGGCGGCCGGTCCCGATGCGGTCATTTATGCCGACACGACGACCGTGGCGCCGCTGCTGCTGGTGCATGAGATCGAGGGCCGGCGTGCCGATGTGCAGGTCGTCACGGGCATTATCCGCAGCAGGGGGGCGCCACCGTACGACGCCGAGTTGTTCGAGCAACTTCTTGCACGCCGGCCGGTTTACGTGACCTCGGACCGCCCGGGTTATGCGCCGCCGTTTGCGCTCGGCAAATACGATCTTCGCAGGGCCGGTCCGTTGTGGCAGGTCGTCGCGCCGCCAAAGCTCGACTGAGGACCCGGCAAGTCAAGCGTATGCGCACACGATTCACAACCGGCAACCCGTACAAATGGGACCGCTATGCGTTCGCATGGCAGCATGTGCCCGCCGGCGGGGCGGCCCATCTCGACTTCGGCTGCGGCGACGGACGATTCCTCCGGGCGTTGAAGACCAAAGAGATCAAGTGCCTCGTGGGCGTCGACGTCAGCCGTCAGGCGGTCGAACGGGCGCAGAAGGCCTCCGGTGGACTGGAGATTATCCATATCGACGGGGCCATGCCTTTGCCGTTCCCGGACGCGATGTTCTCGTCGATCACGCTGATGGACGTCCTCGAACACGTCGGCGAGCAGGAAGGGCTGCTGGACGAGCTGCACCGCGTCCTGTCGGACGATGGCGTGCTGGTCGTCACCGTTCCCGGTCGGCATGTGTTCTCGTTCCTGGATATGGGCAATCTCAAATTTCGGTTTCCCCGGCTGCACCGCTGGTACTACTGCCGGACGCATTCGCAGGCGGAATACGACGCGCGGTACCTCCGCAACGCCGACGGCCTGATCGGCGACGTCTCGGCGACCAAACGCTGGCACGAGCATTTCTCCGCAGCCCATCTGGCCCGCCTGCTGCGGTGCAGCGGGTTCGATGCCGTTGAGTTCGACGGCGCCGGCCTCTTCCATCGCGTGTTGAGAATGGCGGACCTGCTCGTCGGCCGGGTTGCCCCCCTTCATGCGGCAATCGCCAGAGGCATGGCGTGGGATGCGAAATACTTCGACTCGGCGAACCTGTTCTGCGTCGCGCAGAAGTCCGAGGTCTCGCGCCTCGAACATGCGGACAAGACAAGAAAGGACGATGGCACAACCTGTCACCACCTCGAAGCGGTTGATCCACAACACGCTGTTCAACCTGCTGGCCCTCGTCAGTAACGCGTTGATCGGCTTTGTCCTGATCCGGTTCTTCCTGGGCCGTCTGGGAGAGGCCCGCTATGGCGTGTGGGTGCTGGTCGGCTCGCTGTTTCGCTATCGCGGCATGCTGAGCCTCGGGCTCAACGGCGCGATCAACCGGCAGATTCCTGTCTGCCTGGCGAAGGGCGACGAGCAGGGCATTTCAAAGGTCGTCAGCACGGCGCTGTTCTTTTACTCGGCCCTGGGGATCGTGCTGGCGCTGCTGACGGTTCTGCTCTACGCGAAGATCGGCGATTGGTTTGCGATCGAGCGCGAGCAGATCGAGGTGGCCGGCCGGCTGGTCCTCGTGGTGGGCCTTGCGTTCGCGCTTGCCAGCCCGCTTCAGTTGACCACCGCCGTGCTCAGCGGTCTGCAGAGGTACGATGTCATCAACATGGCGACGCTGGTAGTCCTGGCGGTGCGGACCGTTCTGCTGGTCGTCCTTGTGCTTTGCGGTTACGGCCTGTTGACGATGGGACTCGTGTTTGGCGCGAGCGAGATCGTCATGCGGCTGATTCAGTCTCTGTTCATCCGACGGTTGCTGCCCGGAGTGTCCCTGTCGCGCCGCAACATCGATCCGGTCCTGTTGAAGGACATGCTCTCGTATGGAACGAACACGTTCCTTTATGCGATGGGCGGCCTGATCGTCTGCAAGGCAGGCGACCTGATCGCAGGGATCTTCCTGGGCACGTCGGCGGTCAGCCGCTTCGCCGTCGCCAGCGCCGCCGTGCTGCTGTTGAGCCAGTTGCTCCAGGCCTTCACGGCCGCGATCAAGCCGGCCGTCAGCGAGCTGGACACCCGCGACGACCATGCCAAGGTCAAGGAAATCGCCTTCCTGACACAGAAATACAGCCTGTTGGTTCTGATTCCCGCCAGCGCCTTCCTGATCGTCATGGGCCGCGAGTTCCTCAGCGTCTGGGTGGGCGAGAAGTTCTCAGACCCGACCGTCGTCGGTTCGCTGGCAACGGTTCTGGCCGTTCTGACGGCAGGGCACGGCCTGATGCTGGCGCAGCACAGCAACTTCCTGGTTCTCACCGGTCGCGGCGAGCATGGTGTCTTCGGGGCCCTTGCCGCAGTGACCGCGATCCTCTGCATCGCCGGCTCGGTCTTCGCCGTCAAATCCCTGGGCTGGGGCCTTGAGGGAATCGCCTGGTTCGGCTTCGTTCCGATGGCGATCGTGTCGGGTCTGGTCGTGCCGATCTACTTCAACCGGAGGATGAAGATCGCGACGCGCGAGAGCCTTGTGTGCGTCTGGCGGCCCGCACTGGCGGGCAGCCTTCCGGCGGTCGCAGTGATCGTTGCCTGGAAGGTCCTCCTCCCGCCGGATTCGTGGCCGGCGCTGCTGGGCGCGATTGTTGCCTCGGGCGCTGTAGCGTGTCTGTGCGCCTGGCTGTTCAGTATCGACCCCGCAGAGCGCAGGCGGCTGCTTGTGGTCCTGCGGCGCGGCTCAGAAGAATCGGCGGTCGGCAGCGGACTTTGATTGAGCCGTCGAGTTATCGGAACCGGATGCTCGCGAGCTGAAAGCCTCTGCGGGCACGAGCCGATTCTTGGCACGCTCTCTCATGCCGCCCGTCTTTTGAAACGAAAGAACAGGCAGGGATCGGACGCGGAACGGCGTCGGTCCCGGGTGCCGGAGCTTCATCGGTGCGGCCGCACCGCCAGTGTTACTTATGTACGCGACTTACTTCGAAGAAGTGGACTACGACGGCTTGTTGTCCGAGCCCGAGGAGCGGACGTCAGACATCCCGGTCCCGCCCGCCATGAACACGTTGCTCCTGGCGGTGTGGCTGATCGTCTGCGCGATCGGGTCCGGGATCGCCTTTGTGGGCAGGAATCCTCTCGTTGGGGGACTGGTGATTGCGCTGCCCACCTTTCTCGGCATGCTCATCAAGCCGACGTTCGCGCTGTGTATTCTCATGCTGGTCCTTCCTACCGGCGCGGGTGTGGGGTTCGGGCAGGGATTCAGTCTCGATCGCGGCGTGGGTATTGCGGTGGCGGCGAGTTTCCTGCTGAATGTGATGCTGACCCGGCCGGGTCTGCGCATCCGGCACAAGGCCCTGTGGGTCGCGGCGGGCCTGAGCGCGTGGATCTTCGTCGCATCATTGCCGCAGCCATACCTGGCGATGGAGGTGATGCGGGCCTTCACGCAATTCCAGTTGGTCGCACTGGTCGTGATCGCCTACTGGATTCTCGAAACGAACCGCGAGACCACGTTTCTCTGGGCGTTGCGCTCATATGTTATCGGAATGCTGGGCACGATCGTTCTGGCGGTCCGCACGGGCGCGGTGATTCGCGCGGCGCACGAGACGCGGGACGTGCGGTACGCCGCGACGCTCGGACGCGCGATCGACGCCAACATGCTTGCGGCCCTCACGGCCCTGGCGTTCCTCTGCGCGGTCTATCTCTTCGCCCGCGATCGGAGCCTGCTGTGGCGCGTCCTTTATCTCGCGGCGATTCTGTTCCTGCCCGTCATGATGCTTCGGATCGGATCTCGCGGCGGTCTGGTGGCGCTGGCTTTCACGGTGCTGAGCCCGCTGTTGTTCGTGCGACAGGTCCTGCGCCGACCGGCGCTGGCGGCCCTGCTGGTGCTCGTCATTCTGTTGGCGTCTCTATCCACGGGGCTTCTGGTCCGGCAGCAGGGCTTGGACAGCTCGGTCTCCGCGCGGTTGACCAGCGTACAGCGCGCCAAAGAAGCCATCGACATCCGCATGGCTCCCATCCACAAGGCCATCGGGGCGGCGGCCACGAGACCGGCGGGCACGGGCTACTTCAGTTGGTTCGAGCGGACCGACAGCGTGATCTGGCCGCACAACGACTTCTTTTTCGCGCTCGGCGTATACGGCGTCCCGGCGGGGGTCCTGTTCGCCGTCTTCGTCGTCCTGCTGATGCTCACAGTCAGACGCATGCCTCTGACCCTGGAGAAGCTGTACGCGCGGGCGGTCCTGACGTTTCTGCTGGTGATGGGCCTGAATATCAAGCAGGTGTCCGCGAAGTACTATTGGGTGTTCCTGGCGTTCGTGCTGGCGGCCGAACGTCTCAGTTGGTGGTATGCCGACCCCGACGAATTCTGCGACGAAACGGATGAAGAAGCTCCGGATATTGACGGTTAGCCACATGTTCCCAACCACGACCTCGCCAAGGCACGGGATCTTCATGTGTCGCGAGGCTCGGCACCTGCGCCGGCACGGGATCGACTGTGATTTCCTCGTGGGCCGGCCGTGGGCCCCCTGGCCGCTGTGTCGCGCCTCGCGATGGCGTGATTATGGTCCCGGCAATCCGCTGGCCGCACCGGATGGTCTGCGGGCGCGTCGGGTCAGTTACCTCCGCCCGCCCGGATTTGGGTTCCGGCGGTTCGAGGGCGCATCGCTGGCGTTCAGCGCCATGGCGCAGGCGAAGCGGTGGCACCAGGCCGAGCCGTTCGATGTGGTTCTGGGGGTCTCGATGCTGCCGGACGCGGAAGCGGCCGTAACCATAGGCAGCAAGCTCGGTCTGCCCGTTGCGTCTCTGGCGGTCGGCAGCGACGTGATGGTCTATCCCGACCGGATGCCGGTCCTGTGGAAGCGGTTGCGTGGTACGCTGGCGCAGGTCGATCTGCCTGTCGGGGTTAGTCAGTCGACCTGTGCGAGACTGGGCCAGACGGGCGCGTGCCGACGTGAGCCGCTGTGCGTCTATCTCGGCAGGGACGCGGAACAGTTCCGCCCGGCTCAGGACAAGATGAAGGTCCGCCAGCGGCTGGGCTGGCCGACGGATTGCGTCGTCGCCATCTACGTCGGCGGTCTGGTCGAGACCAAGGGAATCAACGAGCTGGCGGCGGCCTGCGAGCCTCTTCTGAACAAGCACGAGAGGTTGCGTCTGGTGTGTGTGGGCGACGGCCCTTCGCGGAATGTGTTGGCGCAGCTTTCGGCACGGGTGGCGCGCAGAGACGCGGTCCTTCTGCCGGGCCGAGTGCCGCCGGAAGATGTGTCGCACTATCTGCAAGGCGCCGATTTCCTGGTTCTGCCTTCGCACAGCGAGGGCATGCCCCAGGCGATTCTGGAGGCGATGGATTGCGGACTGCCGGTGGTCGCGACGCGCGTGGGAGGCGTGCCGGAGGCCGTGATCGACGGCCAGACAGGGCTGCTCGTTGAATCGCGGAACGTCGAGCAACTGTGCAGCGCCATCGAGCGGATGATCGCCGATGCGGCGTTTCGCGCCGCCGCGGGCCAGAACGGACTGTCGCGCGCGCGTGACGTATTTGATTCCGACCGCAACGCCAAGGCATTCGCCGATGCGCTGTGGTCGCTGGCATCAAGGGCAAACAGCGGCAATGGCTGATGCAGCGAAGCCAGTTCGAGCGAAGGTGTGCATGTTGACGACGGTTCACGTGCCGTTCGACGGGCGCATTTTCCACAAGGAGGCGAAGAGTCTGGCGAGAGCCGGCTATGACGTCGTGCTGATCGCCCGGCACACCAAGGCCGAGACGATCGATGGCGTGCGCATCGTGCCGGTGCCCGAGCCGCGAAGCCGCTTCCGCCGCATGACGAGCGTGACCTGGAAGCTGTACCGACAGGCGGTGCGAGAGGACGCGGACGTATACCACTTCCACGATCCCGAGCTGATGATCGTCGGCCTGCTCCTGAAGGTGAGGGGCAAGAAGGTGGTTTGGGACGTGCACGAGCATTACCCCAACAGCATCCTCGACAAGTTCTGGATTTCAAAGGGCCTGCGGCGTTGTGTCAGCAAGTCGTTCGACCTCTTTGAGCGGGCGGTGGTGCGGTTCTTCGACCTGGTGATCTACACGACCCCGTTCGTCGGCGCCCGCTACCGGAAGCTGAAGGTGCGGTCCGGCCGGATCGAGAACTACCCGATCGTCGCCCTGTCCGGCGCGTTCGAGAAGGACCCACAGAAGAAAATCATCTATATCGGTGCGATGTCCCGCATCCGCGGCCTGGTCGAGCTGATCGAGGCATTCGCCCTGGTGGCGGCGAGGCACCCGGACTGGCGTCTGGTCCTGGTCGGCGTGGCGAGGCCCGCCCCCTTCGAGGACGAGCTGAAGACATTGGTCAAGCAGCGCGGCATCGAGAACAACGTAGATCTTCTTCCCTGGGTGCCCTACGAGGAGAAGGAGAGACTCACCTCGCAGGCATCGATAGGTATCATTACGTATTTGCCTTATGCCAACAACATGAGCTGCTTGCCGAACAAGCTGTTTGACTATATGCTGGTAGGCGTGCCGGTCGTGGCGTCGAATTTCCCGTTGTACAGGGAAGTGGTCGAGCCGAACCGCTGCGGACTGATTGTTGATCCGTCCAGACCGAACGACATCGCCGCAGCGATCACGCACCTGATCGAATGTCCGGACGAGGCGCGGGCCATGGGCGAACGCGGCCTTGCCGCCATCCGCACGTTGTACAACTGGGAAAACGAGAGCCACAAACTCTGTCATATGTATGCAACTCTTCTCGGGACCACTGGAGGGCAGGACTGTGTCCAAGATACTGCTGATCGTCGGAGCCCGGCCAAACTTCATGAAAATGGCGCCGCTGTATTTCGAGCTGACGCGGGCCGAGGGATTTGAGCCGGTTATCGTTCATACGGGCCAGCACTACGACTACGTGATGTCGCAGGCTTTCTTCGAAGACCTGCAACTGCCGGAGTCCCACCATTACCTCGGGGTCGGCTCGGGCAGCCACGCGGAGCAGACGGCCAAAGTCATGATCGAATTCGAGAAGGTGCTCGTCCAGGAGCGTCCCGATCTCGTCGTCGTCTTCGGCGACGTCAACTCGACGGTGGCCTGCAGCCTCACCGCGAAGAAGCAGCTCGTTCCCGTCGCCCACGTCGAGGCGGGCCTACGCAGCTTCGACGAAACGATGCCGGAGGAGATCAATCGGCGCGTGACCGATGCGATTTCCGACCTCCTGCTGACGCCGTCGATCGATGGAGACGAGAACCTCCGTCGCGAAGGCGCCCTGAACGGTCGCGTGCACTGCGTCGGCAACATCATGATCGATTCGCTTGTGACGATCCTGGGGCGCGTCAGCGCCGACCAGGAAGCGCAGACGCTGCGCGATCTTGCTTTGGAAAAGAGTTCCTATGTTCTGGTGACGCTGCACCGTCCATCGAACGTGGACGAAGCGGAGAGCCTGAGGCAGATCCTCGTCTACCTGAACCGACTGTCGGAGAAGCTGCCTGTCGTGTTCCCGATGCATCCGAGGACCCGCAAGAACATCGAACGGTTTGGGATCGATATCGCGCTGGCGCGTGACCTTCGGATCATCGAGCCGGTTCGGTATCGGGAATTCATCGTGCTTCAGAAGAATGCGCGATTCGTCCTGACGGATTCCGGCGGCATTCAGGAAGAGACGACCTATCTGAGACTGCCGTGCCTGACCCTGCGTCCGAACACCGAACGGCCCATCACCATTTCCCAGGGGACGAACGAGCTGGTGGACATGGGGACGATCGAGGAGAAGTCCGACCGGATCCTGTCGGGCCGATGGAAAGAAGGCACGATCCCGGCGCTGTGGGACGGCCGGACGGCCGAGCGCATCGTCCACGTCTTCCAGGAGTTCGGCATATCCAAGGGTGCGGGCCGGAGCGAGGCCGTCCGTTCGTCTTCCTGAGCGATCGGCGCCCCGTGAACACTGTGTCGGCCTACGGGAAACTGTACAACTGGCCTTTGGAACCGAGCAACCGTGTGCCCCACGCCTCCAGGCACAGCGGCGCATTTTGCATCATCTTGTTCTGAGCGCCGTCGGGCAGGTTGGGACCGCCGTTGGTCAGATCGTACGCGAGCGACAGAAACAGAGTTTCGAGGTCAGGATCGAAAGAGGCCAGGCGGTGCCAGCCGAACCAGACATTGCCTCCACGGCCGGGTTGCAGAGCGCCTAGCATGCCATCGCTGCCGTCGGTGTAGTTGTTGAAGTAGAACGGACCCTTCGCTGGCGCCCAGATACGGAACTTGAAGGTGTTGATCAGTCCGTCCATGATCGATTCGTCGATGAGACCCTTGGCGTACGCTCGGCAGGCCAGCCATGCCGTTCGATTGGCGTGCGACGTGTCGAGGGCTGCGTCCGCAGCAGCGGCTCCGTAGTCCGGGATCAGCAACCAGACGTAGCCTTCCTCGGCCACCTGCACGAACAGGCCCCAGTCGGCCGGGATCGCGCGCTCGATACCCTCCGAGTTCGGCGCCGGCTCGTTCGGATCGTAGCGGGGCGTCAGATACAGCTCAATGAGGCGCTCGGCCCATGTCGGATAGGCATACGTGCGACAGCCAAGCTCATCCAGGTCGAGACACAGACAGGCGAAGTGCTCCCGAACGTCGCGTGCGCCGTTGAGGATTCTCAGGACGATCGCAAACGAATCGGGCCGGACCAGGTCTGTGGAGGTGATTGCGGGCTGGTGGTAGAGCCATTTCTCGATGACCTCGCGTTCGACGAAATCGGCGATCGGACGCCAGTTGGGATCGGCAATCTCGGACAGGGCGCGGGCGACCAGCAGGAATCCGGCGCTGCCCTGGAAGTCGCAGAGCTGACTGTGCCCGCCGGTCTCGCCCGCGACGGTCTCGAGGTAGAAACAGGGCCATTCGCCGCGCGGCTCGTCGTGCCAGACCAGGGGCAAGGGATGGGCGGTTGCTTCGTCGATGGCCTGCAAGGTCAGGCCCTTGGCCATGTCGAGATAGGCCGGATTTCCGGTTCCTCTCCACATGTCGACGAGGGACTGAAGCTCGCGCTGGAGGTAGTATACGGCCATCCCGTCAGAGAGCTTCCGACCGTCGTTGGCCGCCATGCGGAACAGGTAGTCCCGCCCATAGCTGGCGATGAGGCGTTCGTACAGCAGCGGGCGGTTCTCGGGCGCGATCGCGGAGAAGGCCGGATCGATCGTGGGCAGGTCGCCCTCATATTTCTTGATGCCGCTCCATGCGGTCGAGACACAGGCCATCACGAGAACAGCCACAAGCAAGGCGACAGGCCGCACCGTTCGAGGCTGCTGCACTGAAAGCTGACTCATATGACCTCTTTCCCCCATCTGTCGACACAACCTCCCTGGCGCCAGGGCTTTCGCCCTGATGCGTCATCCTGCCATTCTGCAAGGAGACGCACCCATTATACCACACAGAGTTAACATGGGAAAGAGTGGAAGACGGAGTAAAATGCGACATGCTGCGTCTTGGTGTAAAGGCGGCGAGATTATCGGGTCTGCCCGACAGAAAGTAGGTCGGGAAGGTCTGAGCCGGTAGGCCTGCAAACATGCATATCCTCTACATCCATCAGTACTTCGCATCGCGCAAGGGCCGAACCGGGACGCGATCGTACGAGTTCAGCCGCCACCTGGTGGGCAGGGGCCACCGCGTGACCATGATCACCTCCGGTCTGGCCAACGCCGAGTTCCCGGCGCCCGCGGGCAGGCGGTACGGCCAGTACGAGGTCGACGGAATCCGCGTGGTGTCCGTGGCGGGGGGGTACAACGACCCGCACATGGGAACGGCCCTGAGCGGCTGGCGACGGATGCTCAAGTTCTACGAATTCGCGCGGGTGGCCGCGCGAATCGCCAAAGAGCAGGACCGGCCCGACGTCGTCTTCGCGACGCACACGCCGCTGACGGTGGGCCTGGCGGGCATCGCAGCCGGCCGACATTTTGGCGTGCCGTTCGTCTTCGAGGTCCGCGATCTGTGGCCCGAGGCGCTCGTGGAGATCGGTGCCTTGAACAACCCGCTGGCAATCTGGTGGCTCCGGCGTATGGCGCGGAAGATCTACCGGGGCGCCGACCACATCGTGGCGCTGTCGCCCGGCATGAAGGAGGGTATCGTGCGGGCGGGAGTCGCCGCCTCCAGCGTCACAGTGATTCCCAACGGCAGCGACCTGGATCTGTTTCGTCCCGATCTGGACGGCAGTGCGGCGCGCCGTCGGCTGGGGCTGGGTGACCGATTCGCCGCGCTGTATTTTGGGGCCATGGGCCTGGCCAACGGCCTGGAATACGTAGTTGAAGCCGGCAGGGTCCTGGCCGAGCGAAGGCAGGACCACGTCGTCCTGGTCCTTCAGGGCGGGGGCGGCAAACGCAGTGAACTGGAGGCAATGGCCAGACGGTACAACCTGCGAAATGTCGTCTTTGGCGATCTGGTGCCCAAGGAAGAGATCGCGGGCATCGTAGCCGGCTGCGACGTCTGCTTGACGATCGTCCGAGGCGGCGAGAAACCCACGTGGTCTCCCAACAAGATGTTCGATTCGCTGGCGGCGGGCAAGCCGGTGGTTATCAATGCTGGCGGCTGGCTGGCCGAGACGATCGAAGGGAACGGCTGCGGTCGCTTTGTCGCGCCGGATCGCCCCGCCGCCTTGGCTGAGGCGCTGATGGAGCTGTCGCAAAATCCTGCGCTGTGCGCGCAGATGGGGCGCAACGCCCGGGCGCTGGCAGAACGCGAGTTTGACCGCAACCTGCTTGCGGCTCGCCTCGAAAGCCTCCTTGCACGGGTCGTCGGCCACGCGAACGCGGCACCCCCGAGCAGAGCGGGCGAGTAAAGGTTGCCGGCGGCGGCGTGATCGGCCATAATGGGACGGTCCCGGCCGCACATCGAAATGTGCACGCTCAGGCAACCGACGGGGCGAACCGAAACGGCTTCTCAGGGAAGGTCCTATGCAGGTACCGTTGTTGGATTTGAAGGCACAGTATGCAACCATCAAGGACGAGGTGCTGGCGGCCGTGGCCGAAGTGCTTGAATCCCAGCGGTGCATCGGGGGCCCGAAGGTGGAGGAACTCGAGAGGCAGATCGCCCAGGTGAGCGACTGCCAATACGCGGTCGGTGTTTCCAGCGGGACCGATGCGCTGTTGAACTGCCTGATGAGCCTTCAGATCGGTCCGGGCGACGAGGTCATCACCACCCCCTTCACGTTCTTCGCAACCGTCGGCTGCATCGCGCGGGTCGGGGCCCGGCCGGTCTTCGTGGATATCGACCCGAAAACGTACAATATCGATCCCGACCTGATTGAGGCCGCGATCACCAAGAACACCAAAGCGATCATGCCGGTACATCTGTTCGGCCAGATGGCGGACATGGATGTGATCATGGACGTGGCGGAGCGGTACAATCTGGCGGTGATCGAGGATGCCGCCCAGTCTATCACGAGCACCTACAAAGGCAGGAAGGCCGGCAGCATCGGCACGGCCGGCTGCTTCAGCTTCTTCCCGAGCAAGAACCTCGGCGGCATCGGCGACGGGGGCATGGTCGTCACCAACGATGAGGCGCTCTACAAGCGTCTGGTCCTGATGCGCAACCATGGGATGGAGCCGAAGTACTACCACAAATACGTCGGCGCCAACTTCCGTCTCGACCCGATCCAGGCGGTGGCGCTGCTGGTGAAGCTGCCGCACCTGGACGACTGGTCGCAGGCCCGGCGGGATAACGCGGCCTACTACGACAAGAGGTTCAAAGGCACGGTCGTTCAGACGCCGTATGTAAGTCCCGACTGCCGGACGATTTACAACCAGTATTGCATCTGCGTGCCGCGGCGAGACGAGGTCGTTGCGCATCTGCAGGCCAGTCGCATCGGCTGTGAGATCTACTATCCCGTTCCGGCGCACTTGCAGGAATGCTTCGCCTATCTGGGGTGCAAAGAAGGCAGTTTCCCCGCATCCGAGAAAGCCGCCAAAGAGATCATGGCGCTTCCGATATATCCCGAGCTGACCGACGAGATGCAGGACGCGGTGGTCGACGCCATCCTCGGGTTTCTGGGCTGAGATCGCGAAACGAGCATTCGACATTCTTGTTGCCGGCGTGCTGCTGGTGTTGCTGGCGCCGCTGCTGCTGGCCATAGCGCTGGCGATTCGACTGAGCAGCAGGGGGCCGGCCCTGTTCGCGCAGCAGCGCGCGGGCAAGGGCGGGAAGCCCTTTACGCTCTACAAATTCCGGACGATGCGACTTGACGTTGAACCGTTCGGGCCCAGTCCGAGGTCGCCCGGCGATCCGCGGCTTACGGGCGTCGGCCGATGGCTCCGGGAGCGTTCGCTTGACGAATTGCCCCAGTTGGCTAACATAGTCAAGGGGGATATGAGTCTCGTGGGGCCTCGACCGCTGTACGTTTCGCAGATCGCCGAGTGGAACGACCGGCAGAGGCGGCGGCTGTCTGTCCGGCCGGGGCTGACCGGCCTGGCGCAAATCGCCGGGCGCGGCGCTCTCACGCGGGAACAGAAGCTGGAACTCGACGTTCAGTACGTGGAACGGGCGGGCCTGCGGCTCGACGCGGTTGTCCTTCTGGCCACACTCGCACGATTGTGCGGACGCAAGGGCATCTACGAAGAGAGATACTCGCAGAACGAATCGGTCCGAGGGGAAAAGACCCTGGAACAAGCCGAAAACCGTACGAATCAGGACGAGCGCTCATGACAGCCAACCCGCCACATCAGTGCAAGTACCTCACGCGGCTCGACCAGATCGAGCAGCTCGACGATCAGGAACGGGCGGCGCTGGAGCTGGTCGCGCAACGGTTCGCCTTTCGCTGCAACGACTACTACCTGTCGCTGATCGACTGGAACGATCCGAACGACCCGATTCGCCGGGCGGTCGTGCCGAACCTGGAGGAACTGGAGGAGTGGGGCCGCCTCGATCCGTCCGACGAACAGACCTACACGGTCATGCCCGGGCTCGAACACAAGTACCCTACGACCGTCCTGCTGCTGGTCAGCAACGTCTGCGAGGGGATTTGCCGGTATTGTTTCCGCAAACGCGTGTTCATCCGCCCCCAGTGGGAATACCTTCGTGACATCCCGGCGGCGATGGCCTATATCGCCGAGCATCGTGAGATCACGAACGTCCTCCTGACCGGCGGCGACCCTCTGGTCCTGGCGACGTCGAAGCTGGCGGACATTGTAGGTCGGATTCGTCAGATTGAGCACGTGCAGATCGTCCGCATCGGCACGCGCATGCCGACGTTCAATCCCTATCGGATTCTCGAGGACGCGGCGCTGACAGACCTGATCCGGCGATACAGCACGCCTCGCAAGCGCCTCTACGTGATGACGCATTTCATCCATCCGCGCGAGCTGACCGACGTGGCCGTCGAGGCGGTGGACGCGCTCCAGGAGGCCGGGGCCATCACGGCCAATCAGACCCCTCTGATTCGCGGCGTCAACGACGACCCCGAAACGCTGGCGACGCTTCTGGCAAGGCTGTCGTTCATCGGCGCGGTTCCCTACTACATCTTCCAATGCCGTCCGGCGGTGGGCAACCGGGCGTACACGGTCCCGATCGAAGCCGGCTGCGAGATCGTCGAACAGGCCAAGTCGCGCGTCTCCGGGCTGGCGAAACGGCTGCGCTTCGTGATGAGCCACGCCACCGGGAAGATCGAGATTCTCGGCAAGCTGTCGGATCGGGTGTACTTCCGGTACCATCGCGCCGCCAACGACGCCGACAGCGGCCGGATGCTGGCCTTTGCCAGCAACCCGCAGGCCTGCTGGCTGGATGATTATGAGGAAGTGACTCGCGAGCACCCGGCGAACCTGCCCTATCGGTCGTACGGTCCCGAATGAGTCTGCCTGGGCGCCGCGTCCGCGGAATTCCTCGCGGTCCTGCGAGCAAGGAGCCATGCCGGCGGGCGGATGGAGGTACTCCTGGAATGACGAAGAGCCGATCGTTTTGTGTTCTCCTGATCCTGCTGTGCGGCCGGCCTGTTCGCGCATTGGAACCCAACGACATCCTGGTTCTGGCGAACGTGAACAACCCCGCTTCGGTGCGCCTGGCGCGGTACTACTGCGAGCGTCGGGGCGTGCCGAACCGCCACGTGGTCCCGCTGGTCCTGGGCGCGACCCTTCGCGATTCCATCAGCCGGGACGACTACGACATGCAGATCGCCCGGCCCATCCGCCGGCTCTTCGCCACCCGGCAGGACCTCGCCCACATCACGTGTCTCGTCGCGACGTACGGGGTGCCTTTTCGCGTCGGACCGCGAGGCCCGCTCGCCAAGTCCGAAGACCGGCTCGAGCAACTGCGTCAGCAGTTGGAGCAGGAGAAGGAAGCGGTCGCTCAACTGGAGGCCAATGGGCAAAAGGACTCGGTCGAGCACCGCCGGCGCAGCCTCCAGGTGACCTTCATTCAGGGTGAGATCGACTGCATCAGCGGAACCGAGACCAACGCGTCCGTCGACAGCGAATTGTCGATGGTCCTGTTCGGCGCCTATGAGCTCTACCGATGGCAGCCGAACATGCTGCGCAGCACCGGGCCGCAGCCCTTCCGCACCCTGATGGTCTCCCGGCTCGACGGCCCCGACGACACGATCGCCAAGGGACTGGTCGACAAGGCCCTGGCCGCCGAGGCCCAGGGCCTGAAGGGAACGGCCTACATCGATTCGCGCGGCCTCTTCGGCAAGGATCCCTACAGCCGTTACGACCAGTATCTTCGAGACCTGGCGCTGCTGATCCAGTTGCGAACGCCGCTGCCGGTCAAGGAGGAGCGCACGGCGGCCCTGTTCGAGCCGGGCAGTTGTCCCGACACGGCGATCTATTGCGGCTGGTACAGCGTCAGCAAGTACGTCGACGCCTTCGAGTTCGCCCCGGGCGCCGTGGGGTTCCACATTGCCAGCTTCGAGGCGGGGGGCCTGCACGACCCCAACAGCACGCAGTGGTGTCCCGCCATGCTCGCCCGAGGGATCACCGCGACGCTCGGTCCCGTGGCCGAGCCTTATCTGCACAGCTTTCCGCCGCCCAAGGCATTCTTCTCAGAGCTGTTTGACGGTCGCTGTCTGGTCGAGGCCTTCTACCGCACCAACCCGTTTAACTCCTGGCAACTGGTGCTCATCGGCGACCCGCTCTATCGGCCGTTTCGAGCCGATCTGTAGGGGCGAATCACCATTCGCCTGTCGTGTCTTCCGGCGGGCGGGCCATCCCACTCCCCAAGCGACCAGGACCCCCACGAGAATCCCCATCGCGGCCGCCAACATGTCCCACCGGTCGAACGGCCGGCCCGCCGCCTTCGCACTGATTCGTGTAGCCGCCAGCAGGGCCAACGGTCCCGACACGGAGGCCGCAAGCCATGCCCAACCGGTTGTTCTGGCGCCCTTGGGCGAACGCAGGCAGCGCGTCCAGAGAAGGGTGAAGGTTGCATAGCCCCCCACGTAGAACACAGTGGTCATCACGGGCAGCAGGTTCATCAGGTTCCGGCGGGCCAGGACAGGCAGCATGTAGACCGTCATGGCCGTGACGATGGCTCCGGCGGGCCAGAAGGAAAAGACCGTCAGGATGCCCAGCGCCACCGCCGCTCCCGCCAGGTCCGCCACAAGATCTCTCGCGTCCGCCGAGCGGCCCGACACGAAATGCTGGAGACCCTCGTCGCAGAGGCTGTAAAGAAGGACCGCGGCAAGTATGAGCCAACCCCCGGGCCGGCGCCAATTGACTTTCGCATCGGGACCGACCGCCGACCACAGCAGGAACGTCAGAATGGCGTACACCAGGAAGTGGATACCCTTGTCCGAGATGTTGGCCTCGCGCACAACCGGCGGGATCGGGATGTGCGCCAGCACAAACAGCGCCGGCCAATAGAGCGCCAGGGCCAGGATCATCCATTTCCGCCGTTGTGCCATCGCCATGTTCGGTGCCTCGAAGAACTACCGTGTCGGACAAACTGTATGGGCGAATCATTCCGCCAGAGGCGGATCGCCCATACCGCGCGATTGTATCAGGTTTGTGGCGTGGCGGCATAGAGTCCTTTCGATCCTTTAGGTCCCTTGGGTCCTTCTCGGGCCCAGAAGGACCAAAGGGACCTGAAGGACCCCAGAGACCGCCTCGTCCCTGCCAGGAATCCTGTGGCGAAATCCCGCCCAACGTGTTACGCTGTAGAATGGGCTTTGGTCCATTTGGAGGAACAGCATATGACGCGCAAGACTTCTTCCGTTGCCTGCCGGCGATGTGGGTTGCGATGGGTGCCTGTCCTTCTGGCCATGTCGGTCATCTGCTGGGGACAGGAACAGGCTGGCCGGGACGCGACGGGGACCCGTACGCCCCGCAACGCCAGGCTCAAGAACGTTCAACTGCCCGCTCCGGCCGCATCGAGTGCCGTCAGTGTCGAAAGGGCCCTGACCCTCTCACAGAACCTTGAGTTCCCTTCCGACCAAAAATTGACATTAGAGGAGATCGGCCAGCTTGCCTGGGCCGCCCAGGGGGTGACTGCTCCCAGGACCGAAGGCGCCACGGCCACGCCCGGCAGCCTGAGCCCGTTGAGGGTCTATTTCTCGCTGCCTGAAGGGACGTACCTTTACGACCCGATCGGTCATGCCTTGCAGCAGATCTCTGACAACGACGTGCGCGGGGCCATCGCGGCCGCGGTCTTCAGCCGCCAACCCAACGCCTCAATTCCGCCGACCACCACGGGCAGTTGCCAGGTCATCATTACAGGCTCGGTACGGGACTTCTCTCCGATCTACGGTCAGAACGCCAGAAGCGTCATGTCGCTGCTGGCCGGACAGATGTCGCAGAACCTCCAGCTCCAGGCGGTCAGCCTCGACCTGACGTACATCGCCTCAGCCAACGTGGATAGCTCTGCAATCAAACGGGCTTTGCGGCTGGCGCGGGCAGCGGACCCGATGTATGTCGCCCTGATAGGCTATCCGGCCTCGCGGGCGGCCGCCGCAGCCCAGTCCGCCGCAGGTGGATCTCGAGCCGCCTCGGGACAGGGCTACGCCAAGGCCGTGCTCATCGTGCCGCCCAACGGATTCCAGGACCAGGAGCTTTCCGAAACGGCCCGTACTCTCGCGCTGGCGAGCGTGCAGACGGTCATCGCCAGCACTCGGGCCGGCAGAATCGTCGGTGCGTTCGGCAGTTTCGCCCAGGCCGACATGCCGTTGAACCAGGTGAAGGTCGAGGACTTCGATGCCTTCGTTTTCATCGGCGGGGTCGGGACGATCGAGTACTACAACAGCCCGCTGGCCGTCGGCCTGGCGCGTCGGGCGGTGGCCCAGCAGAAGGTAGTTGCGGCCAGCAGCACAGGCCCGGTGATCCTGGCCCACGCCGGAGTGCTCCGAGGCGTTCGGGCGACGAGTCTGCCGGCCGAACGGAACCGCCTGGTTGCCTCGGGCGCGGTCTTCACTGGTGCGGCGGTCGAGAGAGACGGCCGCATCATCACCTCGACCGGACCGCTCGTCGTGCCGCTCTTCGCCGGCACCATCGTCGAGGCCCTCGCCGGCAACTGACCGTTCGTTTGTAGTGGCGTCGTAAGACGCTATGGCAGGCGAGGATGCCCCTTCGACAAGCTCAGGGCAGGCTCTTACGGGCACGCTACACACGGGGCCAGGCTCCCCTCGCCCGTTTGCGAGAATCCGAATTTCCTCAGGCCGGGCTTTCCACCCGGCCTTTTCCATGCGCCCGCGCCGCGAACACGTCGGTTGTGGAAAAAACGCTTCGCCCGGTAGACCCGAATCGCCTCGCCGGTTGTTATATTGCGGACAGACGTTTGCAGACGGGTTCGCCGGACCGGCACTATGGAAGACAAACTGCTTGTTTATCGATGTAAGCGTGGAAGCCCGGAGGCCCTTGCGCGCATATACCGCAAGTACAAGACGGACCTGCTCTTCCTCGCGATGGCCCTGTTGAACGACCGCAGCGCCTGCGAGGACGTGGTGCACGACGTGTTCGTGTCGTTCGTGCGAGGCCTGGACGGTTTCCGGCTGACCGGCAGTCTCAAGGGTTTCCTGCTGACTTGTGTAGCCAACCACGCTCGCAACTGGAACAAGGCCGAGCGGCGACGCGGCCGGTCAGGGGCTGGTATCGATGACACCACGCCCGTGGATGCCGATGGACCCGTCGAGGAGGTCGAGTGCAACGAACAGCTCGGGCGGCTCAGCCTCGCAATGGCCGAGTTGCCGTTCGAGCAGCGCGAGGTCGTCCTGATGCACCTGCACGGCTCGATGACCTTCGGCGCCATCGCCCGGGCGCGGCAGATTTCGACCAATACGGCCAAGAGCCGCTACCGTTATGGACTCGACAAACTGCGGTTGCTTCTGAACGGTGAGGTCACCCGATGAAACCGGCAGATGAGATAAGACGACTGATCCACGAATCCCAAATCGCAGCCGGCCCGGGGGCGGACGAGCGAATGCTGCGCGGCGCCCTCGACGAGCTGGAAGAGCGCCGCCGGCGTGCGACAGCGCATCCGGAGCCGGCGTTATGGAGAATCATCATGACCAGCAGAACGACAAAGATCGCCGCCGCGGCAGGGATCACGATCGCGGCATTGATTGCGTTTCACTTCATCGGCAACCCGGTGGGCTCGACGCTGACCTTTGCCCAGGTCATCCAGCCTATTCTCAGAGCCAGCACCGCTGAATTCGACATCATCGTCGGCAAGGAAGACGGCGGCGCTCCGATCATCCACGACATGGTGATGGGATCGCGCATCCGAAGGACCGTCCCTGCCGTGGGCGACGACGTCACGATCATCGACCTGGAGGCAGGCCGAATCCTGACGTTCTCCGAGACGAAGGAGGAGGCCCAGTACATTAGCTTGGAAGGCTTGCCGCCCATACCGAACTACATGGACCATCTCAAGAACGTCCTGCTGATGTTGGATAAGAGCCCCGATTTCGTCGTCGAGGATCTCGGTGTTCAGGAGATCGACGGTCGAGAGGTCGTGGGCTTCCTTGCCAAACACCCGCGCACCGGGATCACGCTCTGGGCCGACGCGGAGACCGGCCTGCCCGTGCGCATCGAGCAGAACGAAGGCCAGATGCGAACGATCTGCAAGAACATGCAGTTCGACGTGGACATGGACGAATCGCTGTTCAGCATGGACGTGCCCGAGGGCTACACGGTCCGGCAGGAAACGACGCTCGATCTCCAGGCGGGCACGGAAGAAGCCTTCATCGAGGGTCTGCGGCTGCTGGCCGAGAGATTCAACGACGGGCGCTTCCCCGACGGCGTGGCCGTGGAGGACTATCTCAAGCAGGCGCCCGATGTCGCCAAGAAGACGGAGGCGATGAATCTCACCAGTGAAGAGCAGGTGGCCCTCGGTCAGACGATCCAGAACTACCTGCTGTTCACGCGCTTCTTCCAAGGCGAAGGCGAGTGGACCTATCAGGGCCAAGGGGTCATGTTGGGCCAGGCCGAGACGCCTATCTTCTGGTACCGACCCAAGGACTCCGAAACCTATCGCGTCATCTACGGCGACCTCCACGCCGAAGATGTCGCCCCGGAGGACCTGCCCGAGCCATTGCCACCGGTCGAAGGCATCGATCCCAGCGCCGGGTATCACTCGTGGTCCAGACCAGGGTTTGTGGGGAGTCAGGAGACCTTCTACTATGTGCTGCCAGACGCCAGGGTTCGAGTCGAAGGCTGGCTCACGCTCCTGAGGGGTCCCCAAGACGCGTCGCTCCTGCCGATCCGGTTGCCCCACGCCAATGCCACGTTGGAGTCGGTGCGGCTCGGTGAATCCGGCAGGCCGGCTCAGGACTCTGTCGCGCTGGCTTTCGAAAAGACGGGCGACGGCACATACAACATCGCGCTGCCTCTCGGCAGACTGTCGCTCGGCCAGACACTGCTCATCTGCCAATGGCACCTGCCGCTCGACGCGTTCAGTCTCGAGCAGGGCAAGTACTGGGTGGACCTGCAAAGCCTGATCCCCGTCGTCTCCTACAAGGTGAGTGTCGGCGTCGATCCGAACAGCGGGTTCGAGCTGACCATTCCGCCCACCGATGCGTGGGCTAACCCCTTCACCTCAGCGGTCGTGGAGAAGCCCACGACCAACTTCGGTCGCTGTACCCTCGTGATCCGGAAACGCCGGTGAACCCGCATACGGGCGAATGATGAATCGCCTCTACCAGGCCGGTTTTGGATTTGCGATTTATGATTTGTGAATTATGATTTGGCCTTGTGCGTCTCCAACGCGACTCAATCGCAGATCATAGATCGTAAATCCGAATGTCCAGGTGGAGACATGGGAATCTCGAAGCGAACGATGGGTTTGGTCTGGGTAGCTCTTGTGATATTGCCGGCCGCGAGCCTCTTGGCCGTGCCCCCGAAGGTGGTCGAGACGGTGCCGCGCAACGGCGATCTGAACGTCGATCCCGATCTGCGGGAGCTGCGGTTTGTCTTCGATCAGGACATGAGCACGGGCGGGTATTCGATCTGCGGCGGTGGGCCGCTGTTTCCCAAGACGGTCGGCCGGCCGCGCTGGGCTGACAGCCGGACGCTGGTGATGCGCGTGCAACTCGTCGCGGACCATGAGTACCGGCTCAGCGTCAACTGTCCCGCCGCACAGAAGTGTCGCAACGTTGCCGGCGAATCGGCCGTGCCCTGTCCGGTCCAGTTCCGGACCGCTGCAGCGAACGATGCGCCACAACCGGCTACGGGTTCGCAGGGCAACGCCCAAGCGGCCGCCAGGCTGCGCGAGGCGATCGACACGCAGTATTCGTACAAGGATCTGCGCGGCGTGGATTGGGCCGCCGTCTTTGCCGAACACATGCCCGCTCTGGAAGGCGCCAAGAATCCCGCGGCCTTTGCAGAGGCGGTCGCCAGGCTGCTGGCCCACGCACGGGACATGCACATCTGGATCGAGGTGGCCGGCACGACCGTCCAGCCCTTCAAGCGTGACATCGTGCGAAACTACAACCTCGACACGCTGGCCAAGGTCGTTCCCGTGTTCCAGAAACGCAGCGCCGTCGTTTACACGGGCCGGTTCGACAACGGCGTCGGCTACATTCGGATCGACAGTTGGGACAGCAAGCACACGGAGGCCCTCGAGCAGGTGTATGTGGCCCTCGGGGAGTTGGCCAGCGCGCGGGGCCTGGTCGTCGACGTGCGTCCCAACAGCGGGGGGGCCGAACCTCTCGCCCAGAAATTCGCCGGCTGTTTCATCGACAAGCCCGTTGTCTATGCCAAACACGTTTATCGCGATGCGAGCGCGCCGAGCGGGTTCGGTCAGACGCAGGAACGCGTCCTCGAACCCAGCAAGCCCCGGCCGAAGTATCGCGGCAAGGTCGCGGTTCTGATGGGTCCGGCCAACATGAGCAGTTGCGAGGCCTTCCTGCTCATGATGAAGCAGGTGCCCGGCTGCAAGCTGGTCGGTGCGGCCTCGTACGGAAGCTCGGGCAATCCCAAGCCGGTCGATCTGGGCAACGGAGTCACGGTGTATTTGCCTTCCTGGAAAGCTCTGCGTCCGGACGGCACCTGTTTCGAAGGGCAGGGCATTGCCCCGGACTTCGCTGTCAACGCCACGCCGGTCGAACTGGAGGCGGCCGATCCGGTGCTCCAGGCCGCCGTCCTTCTTGTCGGCCGGCATTGAAGCAGGGGCGAGGTGTGCCTCGCCCTCTACGGTTCCGAACGGGCACGAGGTGAGAACGATGAGATTTCCTGCGAGCATCCGATCCTGTCTGCTTCTGTGGTTGCTCCTGTTCGTTCTGCGGCCTGTTCCCGCTCGCGGCGCCGGCGGGACATCGGCGTTGCATAAGCCTGTTCCAATCAATATGGCCGAGGCGATCATCGAGCCGTTCTGGGTGCCCGAGCTGAGCGGCTTGCCGAAGTGGAAGATCGATCCCGGGACCGGACATGGGCTGCGGATCAGGCAGAATTGGAGCGCGGTCGATTTCGAGTGGGCCTCGAAGCCGGCGGCCGGTCCGGCCTTGCGCATGAGCCGCGACTTCCACGTCGACTGTTCGGCCTACGATCGTCTGCTCGTCCGTCTGTCGCCGCCGAAAGGATGTGTCACTCGCGTGGCTGTGGCAACGGACCTGGGCCCGCGCACGTTCGTCTCCGAGCCGGCCGCCGAGAACCGCGCCGAGTATGCCCTGGACCTGCAAGGCGCGCGCTGCATCGAGACGATCACACTGGAACTTGAAACCGGGGCCGAGGGCGGTGCCGCAGGCTGGCTTACCTGGATCGGACTCCAGAACAGCGAGCGGCTCGCGCAATACTTCGACCAGTGGGACTACTCCGCCATGCAGTGGGACGCCTACCTGAAGGCGCCGGATGCGACCCTGCGATTCGAGCCTCGTTACGGCATATTCCTGACGGGCGAAGAGTTGGCGGACCTGCGGGCCAGACACGAATCCGCCGCAGGCGGAGCGGCAGCCGGCGGTGAGTCGGAGTTCACGCGACGCGCAGCGGTGGCACGAGAGTATCACCCGGAGAGGGGGATCAGCGAGTTCGTCGGCAGCGGCGGGAGGACGAGCGCCCACAGTCGCGTGCGGGACGAGTTCCGCCCTCGCCTGTCCGGCAATCCCGAGCTTGCTGTCGCAGGGCTCGTCCTGCGCGACGCCGAGGCGCTGCGCATGGCCGCTCGCTATGCGCTGTCGCTGGCGATGAGCGAGCACTGGGACACGGGCTTCATGTCCGTCCTGCCGGGCAGCGCCTGGGAGGACCGGGCGTTCCGCCGCTCGTACACCACCGAAGACATCGCCGTGATCCTCGACCTGGCGGGCGAGGTCTTCACCGACGCCGGGCGGACGTACCTGATGCGGCGACTGGCGGAGGAAGGGATCGGGCCGATCAACTACGTCGCCTGGCGCCATGAGTATATCTTCCACTGCAACCAGCTCGCGTACTTCAATACGGGCCGCATGCACGCGTACCTCGTGCTGGAGCGCCAGTGGCCCCGCGTCAAGCCCTACACGGACCTGGCCCTTGGCGATGCGATCGACAATCTTGAAAATGTCATCGAGCCGGACGGCGGGTCGCTCGAAGGCCCCAGCTACCTGAATCCAACGATCCGCGAGGACTACAACGCGATGAAGCACTACGCGCGAGCCCGTGGCCGCAATCTCTCGGAGCTTGTCCCCGCGATCGTCAAGCGGACCGCCAATTACGCCGCGGTCGTTGCTTCTACGACGAGCGACGATGTGATCGCGGTCTGCGATTCGGGGGCCGGCTTCCGCAACGATACGTTGCGCATCCTGACCGAGCTGGTCCCGAACAGCTATTGGACTACACTCTACAACAAGCAGCAGGCTGCCCGAGGCGAACCCCTGTTGGACGCAGCGCCCTCTCTGCCGGCGTACATCGAGCTGCCCGAGATCGGCTACGTCGGTTCGACGCGGCCGCTCGGCGGCGAGCGCGTGAAGGTCTTCATCATGGGCAATAAGGCCAATGCGGGCCACACGCACGAGGACAAGGGCAGCTTCGTGCTTGAGTTCGCGGGCCAGACCTTCGCGGCGGACCTCGGCATCTGCGACTATGACGATCCGATCCATGCGGTGTACAAGCAATGCCAGCGCCATAACATGCTCGTGCCGGTCGGCATGGCCGAGCGTGCGGCCCCGTTGAATCCGCTGCCGTTCGACGTCAGGCCGACCGGCAAGGGCGACGAGCGGGCGTTCCGCGCCCAGATCGACGCGACGCCAGGCTGGGCCGGCTACTACAAGAAATGGCTCCGCACGTGGGATTCACCCTCGCCCGATGTGCTGACGATTCGCGACGAATACGAGTTGGCCAAAGGCAACGCGGTCGAATTCTACTGGCAAACGAGCCTGCCGGTCGAGCAGACCGACAGCGTCGTCACGATCCGAGGCGACAAGGGCCTGGCAACGATCTCGATCCCGCAAGACTGCACCGTCCGCGTCGAGCGCCTGCCCCTGGCCCAAGGCGCTGAACACACCCGCATCGCCATCCACAAACCCGCCCCCTCCGGCACCCTGGAGACAGTCGTGCACCTTCATTCTGAATAGAGACTGTCTCTGGTCGACTCGGTCTCTTCTCGTTATGGTGCTGTTGTCTCAGGGGTCACATGCCGTCCGCAACGAAATACGACCACAGTCTTTGATTGCGCTGCGAAGATGGCGCGAGCCTGCACACAGCCTCTGCCCAACACGCTCACGAACGCATTTCGTAGAGGCCCGCGCACAGGATGGTCTGTCGACACCTGGACCATGGAGCCAAAAATGTACCCGGTGCCGTCTTTGACGAATCCGGCGTATTCCCGATGGTATCTGTCGAAATGGCTCAGGACATACTCGGGATCGACGCGTGCGTCCTTTGTGTCAGAGGGCTCTTCTTCGAGCCATCTTCGCAGCGAGCGATCGAGACCCTCAATGTCCGATGCCGAGGGAGTCCAGAGGGTATCATAGTCAACGCCCGCGGATTTCAACATCAGGCGTACATGCAAGCGATCCGTCCGGATCAACGTAAGTGGGTACGTGTCCCTACCTGCCAGAAGAACCGGTTCGACGTCGTTCGACTCGTCGAGGAAGTCCTGGGGTGTCTCACCTCGCTTCGACCGAGCGTGGAGGTCGGCACCCTGGCTTACGAGGTAATCCACGGTCTCGCGATCCCTTCGCAGTGCGGCCTCATGCAGGGGCGTTTCGCCGTCGAAGTCTTGGGCGCTAATGTCGGCGCCATGCGATACGAACAGCTTGACCACTTCCAGGTCGCCGATGGAGACGGCGTCGTGAAGTACGGTGGCTCCATCTTCGCTGGCCCTAATACCCAGATCAGCCCCATGGGCGACCAGCAACTTTGTGACAGCGAGATTGCCTGCGAACAGACTGTCGAACAGAGGTGTGCAACCCCATGCATCCCTGGCGTTCACGTCGGCGTCGTGGGCCAGGAGGTATTCCACCACGGCGAGGTTGCCGCGAGGCTCCAGATCGTCCCCCAAAAACGATACGCTCGCCGCATTATGCACAGGCGTGTTCCCCGCCCACGCATTTGAAGTGGCGTCGCCCGGGACCTTGGCGTTGACATCGGCTCCGTGCGAGACGAGGATCTTGACAATCTCGAGCACCTCTTCGGATTCTTGCTCCGTCGCGCCGTGCAGAGGTGTATGACCATTCTCAGTGCCCTTGTTCACATCCGCTCCGGAGGTCAAAAGGCGTTTCACGGCCTCCGCGTCCAAGTCGAACGCAGCCCAATACAAGGGCGTTGCGCCGTTCGCGAATCGATTAATGTCTTCCTCGGCGCATTCCGGGGCTTCTGAGAGTCTGCTTACCTCATCGACGGAATCAGCGCGCAACGAATTGCCCTCTCCGCCACTATCCCTGCACCCCAAGCCATAGGCGAGGAGAACGCAGGCCGCGACAATGTAGAGATAATTCATGGCTCCAAGCCCTCTCGCACATGTCACCCTTCGGCAACGCCACTGACGGCATATTGTAGCGATATGCCTTTGCAGGTTCAAAGGCAATCCCCGTTTGCAGGCACCAAGGTGTCTGTGCGAATTTCGCGGCAAGGCCCGTTTTCCACCACGGAGCGCCCTGTGTGGCAGCGGCAAACGGAGCAAGGCGGAGTCTGCCGATGGCTTCGACGGCATGCGTATCACCATCGGCAAGCCTGCACTTGCCGCTGCCACACGGCTGCCAGGATATTTTCACAGACACTCGCTCGGCGTGTCTGTCAGGATTTCAGGGTAGCATTCCCTTGCGGACGCAGCCCCGCCAGGGGTGGCAGCCTCAAAGCTTGTCCTGAGCGAAGCCGAACGGATCCGCTCAGGACTTGGGGATGGATCGCCTCGCAGAGGCCTTTCCGTACGGATGCGCCACTCCCATTCGCCATCCCCAAAGCTCCGTTGCACTACGCTT
>JAAYBV010000019.1 GCA_012744475.1 Phycisphaerae bacterium | reverse complement strand
CTTGGGGATGGATCGCCTCGCAGAGGCCTTTCCGTACGGATGCGCCACTCCCATTCGCCATCCCCAAAGCTCCGTTGCACTACGCTTTGAGGCTGCCACCCACATGCCACGATATTTTCACACACACATTCTTCGGCATGTCTGTCCAGCTTTTACGGCAAGCCCCATTCAGGCATAGAGAGTTGCGTGTGGCAGCCTCAAGCTCGAAGAGCTTGGGGATGGTTCCGTGCATGGGCGACCTTCTGCCGTCGCTTCGGCAGTCAAGTCCGCCATCCCCAAGGCTCCGCCTTGAGGATGCCACACACACACACACCAGGATGTTTTCACACACCTTTCTTTGGCCTCTGTGCAGGTCCAAGTGCGCACAGTCGAAGCACAGATGGTGTCTGTCTTGTTCTCCCCCATCCGCCGTTGGCAGGCTGTCAGTGATCGACTTCGGGGCTGGCCATGATGTAGTCGAGCACGTCGGTCATCCTGGCGGTCGCGACGGCCACGGTGCAGTCGGCGGCCCCATAGTACAGGCGCAGCTCATCGGTGTTCTTGTCGACCGTGGCGCCCGTGGGGAACACAACGTCGCCGACGTCGCCGACGCGCTCGTAGTGGGCGTGCGGGCCCAGAATCCACTCGTCGCTTCGGCGCAGGAGTATCCAGGGCCGTTGCAGGTCCAGCAGGGCCAAGCCGGTACGATAGATCTGCCCGGCAGTGGTGCTGCGTACGCCGTGGTAGAAGATCAGCCAGCCTTCCGGTGTCTCGATCGGCTGGCAGGCCAGGCCGACCCGGTGACAGTCCCAATAGGCCGCGCGGGTCGGAATCAGGAGCTGGTGATCGCCCCAGTGCTTCAGGTCCGGCGAGAAGCTGATCCAGATGTGCGCTTCGCCCCGCACGATCGGCCGGTGAATCAGCGCGAACCGCCCGTCGAACCGACGGGGGAACAGGCACGCGTCCTTGTCTTCCGGAGGCAGCAGGCCGCCCAGACGGGCAAACGTGCGGAAGTTCTTGGTGATGGCCAGCGAGACGATCGGTCCGCCCTCGCTGAAAGACACGTACGTGACCGCGAACTGCTTCTGCTCCTGGAGCCAGACGATGCGCGGGTCTTCCAGGCCCCACCGTTCCTCGTGGGTGGTTGGGTCGGCGGTCAGCGTCGGCTCGGGGTCCACGGTCCAGTCGGTCAGGCCGTTGGGGCTGCGAGCGACCGTCAGATGAGAAAACCCTCGCATGTCTTCGACGCGGACCAGCAGCAGCGTTTGGCCGTCCAGCCGGGCGGCGCCGGGGTTGAAGACCGCGTTGGCGGCGTAAGGCCAGTCTTCGGCCTTGAGGATCGGGTTGCCGTCGAAGCGCGTGAAAAGCTCGTGCGCTTTCTTCTCTCTGTCGATTCGTGACATCGCGCTCATGATAAAGCCTCACGCCTTGATCAACTGCGTCTCGTACAGGCCCTGGTAGATCGAGCAGGTCTGCATGAGCTGCTCATGTTTGCCTTGAGCGACGATCCGTCCCCCATCCATCACGACGATGACATCCGCGGCGACCACCGTACTGAAGCGGTGCGCGATGATGAACGTGGTCCGGCCCTGCATGATCTCCGTGATGGCCTTGTGGATCTTGGCCTCGCTGTCGGCGTCCACCTGGCTGGTCGCCTCGTCGAAGATCAGGATCGCGGGGTTCTTCAGGATGGCCCGGGCGATCACGATCCGCTGGAGCTGTCCGCCGCTGAGTCCAACGCCGTGCTCGCCGATGACGGTATCGTAGCCCAGCGGCAACTGGTTGATGAACTCGTGAGCGAACGCCCGCCTGGCGGCCTCGACGATTTCCCCCTGTGTGGCGCCCCGACGCCCGTAGCCGATATTGGCGGTGATCGTGTCGTTGAAGGTGATAACCTCCTGGGTCACCATGCCGATCTGGCTGCGGAGGCTATCCAACGTAACTTCGGCGATGTCGTAGCCGCCGATGAGGATATGGCCGGAATCCGGATCGTAGAAGCGAGGCAGCAGGTTGGCCAGCGTGGTCTTGCCCGATCCATTGGGCCCGACGACGGCCACGTTATGGCCGGCTGTCACCGTCAGATTGACGCCCTTGAGTGTAGTTCGGTCTGCTCCAGGATATGTGAATACGACGTCGCGAAACTCGACGTTGCCCCGACCCGACGGGAGGACCACGGCGTTGGGCTTCTCCGGTTCGGTCGGATGGTCCAGCACGGCAAAGACGCGTTCGGCCGCGGCGTTGGCCTGTTGAATCTTGTTCCAGATGTCGCTGGTCTTCCGCACCGCCTCCGCGGCCCCGCCCAGCAATGCCAATAGCGCGATGAACTCGGTGCCGTCCAGGCTGCCGCCCGTGAACCAGGCCATCCCGACGATGATGGCGCCCGCCCCCGCCAGCATTCCGAGCACCTCCAGCACCGGATGGGTGGCGGCGTCCACCTTCGACATCGCCAGCAGTTGCTTGAGCAGGCGATCGTTGATCTTGCCGAATTGTTTCTGTTCGTACTGCTGCTGGTTGTAGACCTTTACCACGCGCAGGCCGGTTACCGCTTCCTGAAGCTTGGAGAGCATCTCGGCGCCGGCGACCAGCGAGCGACGTGACGCCTTCTTCATCTTGCGTCCGAACGATCCGAGCAACACGAGCACTAACGGGGCTGCCGTGAGGAACACCAGCGACAGTTTCCAGTTCAGGGCTATGGCAAACACGAGCATGAACAATGCGTTGATCGGCTCCCGCAGCGCCTTGCCGAGCATGACCTTGATGGCCGAGGTCATGGTGTTCGTGTCCCGCATGATCCGGCTGATCGTATCGCTGGGACGCTCGGTGGCGAAGATGCCGATCGGAACGTGCATCAGGCGGGCGAAGACATCCTGCCTCAGTTCGTTGATGGCGCTCTGCACGATCTTCTGGCCGATATAGTCCTGATAGTACTTGGCGACGCAGCGGATGATCGTGATCAAGAGCATCACGGCCATGATCGCGGCGACGGCGCGGACCTGGTCCTCGGCCGCGTGTCCGCGAGGCAGAAAGCCGATCGCCCATCGGGCGGCGGCCAGGCCCACCAAATGCACACGCCACTTGATATATCGAAATGCGTTCCATTTCTGAGCATCCACCGCTGCCAGGTTCCGAGGCGTGTCCAATTCGACATCGAGGCGGGTCCAGTCGGTGCTTTCTCGGCGCAGCAACGTCACGCGCAACGTCTGATCCGTTGCCTTAGCCAGTTCTTCGAGCATCCGCGCGTACGAGGTTTCCACCTCGGAGACAGGGGGGACGGACGGACCGACGTTCGCAATGTGATCGTCTTTGCGGATGCCTGCTTTCTCGGCCAGTCCACCCTCCCTGACGCGGATCACCCGCAGGTGGTTCTGGAGGGCGGGCTCGGTCCCTTCGCCCGGTTCCGTGGCCTCAGACACGAGTCCATACGCGGTTTCGCAGGTCTTGCGGTCTGCCCATCCGTGCAGGCCTTCGTTGCCGATCATGACCGTCAGAAGGGGAATGATTGCCATGAAACTGACCGAAAGCAGCAGGGCAATGACCATGGCGCTGACCACAACCGCCACGACGCTGGGCCATTGCGGCCAGACGTATCCAAACAGACGAGCGAAATCCTTCATCTCGGCAGAAGCTCTCCGATCGGTAGTCCATTTTCAGAGTCGTCCGGCCCGTGTTCCTGGCCCTCGACCATTCCAACGCCTCCACATGGCAAGACTCTCGCCTGCGAACGGCCGACGCACACTAACAGAGTTGCCCAGTGGGGTCAAGCACAAACGCTATACCGGCGGCGGCCCACAGACGCGGGGGTGGTATTTGTCGCAGGCGACCGTCCCGCGGTCGTCGGCACGGGCCATTTGACGACAGCGTTCAATACCGCTTGCGGAACCGCGCGGTGGGGATGTTCAGCAGCTTGCGGTATTTGGCGACCGTGCGCCGGGCCAGATTGGGGATGCCGGCTTCCGCCAGCTTCTCTTTGATCTGGTCGTCGTTGAGCGGATTGGTCTTGTCCTCTTCGTCGATGATCTGCTGGAGTTTGACGCGGATGGCCTCCCAACTGTGGGCCTGGCCGTTCTCGTCCTCCGTGCCTCCGCTGAAGAACTTGCGGAGCGGAAGAACACCCCACGCACACTGCATGTACTTGCCCGAAACCGCTCGCGAGACGGTGGCCAGGTGCACGCCCACCTCTTCGGCGACCTTGGACATGGGCAGCGGACGCAGATGCAGCGGACCTTTCTCGAAGAAATCCCGTTGGTTTCTGACGATGGCCTGTGCGACCTTCAGAAGTGTGTTCTTGCGTTGCTCGATCGCCTCGATGATCCAGTGGGCCGAGCGGATGTTGTTCTGAAGAAACTTGCGGGTCTTGTCGCTGACCTGCGTGTCCTTGGCCATGCGCGTGTAGTAGTTGCTCAGCCTCAGGCCGCGCAGGTCGGATTCGGCCAGACGCACGGTGAAGTCGTCGGATCCGTTGGGCGATTCGACGATCACATCCGGCGTGATCGGGATGCTCTCGTTGCGTCCGACCTGCAGGCCCGGCGAAGTATCCAGCTTGCTCAGACGTTCGATGGCCTCGTTGACCTGCTCGATGCTCAGGCCCATCTTGCGTGCGATGTCCGGCAGACGGTTTTCGAGCAGGTCGTCCATGTGATCGGCCACCAGGCGGTACTCGCAGCCCATGTCCTCGCCATTCTGAGCGATCTGGATCAGGAGGCACTCCCTCAAGTCTCGCGCTCCCACACCCGGCGGGTCGAGCTGTTGCACCAGACGCAGGGCCTCCTTGAGATGGTCGGGCTGGAAATCGCTGCGATCCTTGTTGTGTAGTTGCTCCAGGCGGATGCTGAGATAGCCCCGATCGTCGATGTAGTCGATGATCGCCTGGCCGGCCTTCTTCACCGGCTCGTCGGCGTCTACGAGGCGCCATTGGTCGTTGAGGTAGTCATGCAGCGACTGTGGGGGCGCAGCCGCATTCTTGATCGCTTCGAGCTTGCGGTCTCTCTCATCGGCATCCGCCCGGCTGCGGTAAGGCCCCGACTGGTCGATGAATTCCTTGAAGTCGTCCCCAAGGCTCTCCAGTCGTTCGAAGTCCTCGGCCTTGGGGCTGTCGGGGTCGACGACAAGGGCCTTTTCGGCCGGCATGTCGTCCGCGGACGGCTCGGACACGACCTCGCCCTCCTCGGGCTCGGACGGCTCGTCCAGTTCGAGCACGGGATTGCTGTTGAGCTCCTGTTCGATGCGTTCGGCCAGCGCCTGGATAGGAAGCTGAAGAATCTCCATCGACTGGATCATGTGCGGAGCGAGCTTCATCCGCTGCTCCATCCGCATCTGTCCTGTCATCTCCAGCTTCATCTAAACACCTTTGCGCACTCCAAGCATCGATCTTCAGGTTCCTGCATTGCGTCCATGATAGCCGGATCGCACGTTTCGTCAAGTCGCCAGCCGGATTTGCCGGCGCGTCGGCGGAAGCGCTTTCTCACAGCGTCCAGGATTCGCGGTACGTGCAGCGCACGTACTGGTTCGCCTCGGGCAGGTTCGTGACCTTCATCGACGCGCTGTCCCACAGGAGCTTGAGCCCACCTGCGCGGACACAGACGGTGCCCAGCAGCACCGCCTCGGTCATGGGGCCGGCGAAATCGAAACTCGATTCAGTCGGTGTTCCTTCCTTGCAGGCCTTGATCCATTCCTCATAGTGGCCGATCGAGCGGGGCAGCGTCTTGAGCGGCTGTTTGTAGGCTTTCATTTTCGTCTCGGGGATCAGACGCGGGCTGTTGCCTCCCCAGCCGGTCACGAGCATCGTGCCCCTGTCGCCGACGAAGATCAGCCCGTCTTCGCGCGGCAGCTCGCGACCGTCCTCCAACTCCGGCGGACGGGCCGCGATCAGTCCGCCGTCATACCAGTGGACCGTCACCGGCGGCATATCGCCCCGCGCCGGGAACTCGTAGTGAACCGTCGAAGCCAGGGGCAACGTCTCTTTGTAGACGGCCGTTGAGCTGGCGTGGACGCTGGTCGGTGCGCCGAGTTTCAACGCGCTGAAGACCGGCGCCAGGTTGTGGATGCCCATGTCGCCCAGCCCGCCGGAGCCGAAATCCCACCAGCCCCGCCAGCGGAAGGGGACGTACGCCGGATGGTAGGGGCGATACGGCGCCGGGCCCAGCCACAAGTCCCAGTCCAGGTGATCCGGCACGGCGGGCGTGTCGGTCGGGCGTTCGATGCCCTGAGCCCACCACAAAGGCAGCTTGCCCTGGTGCGTCGGCCGGTCGGACCAGACGTGAACCTCGCGGACATCTCCGATGGCGCCGTCCCAAATCCACTCCTTGATTAGCCGGTTGCCCTCGAAGGCCATACCCTGATTGCCCATCTGCGTGGCCACTTTTGCCTCGCGCGCCGCCAGCGTCAGTGCACGTGCCTCGTGGATCGTCCGCGTCAAAGGTTTCTCGCAGTAGACGTGCTTGCCCTTTTTGATCGCGGCCATCGACGCGACCGCGTGAACGTGATCGGGCGTGGCCACCACCACCGCGTCGATCCCGTCGCCCTCCTTGTCGAGCATCTCGCGAAAGTCACGGTACTTCCTTGCGTTGGGATAGCGTCGAAATGCTCCCGCCGCGCTCTGCCAGTCCACGTCGCACAGGGCAACGATGTTCTCGCTTTCGACACCTTGCAGGTCGTCGCCGCCGCGTCCGCCGACCCCGATGCCGGCGACATTGAGCTTCTCGCTGGGTGCGATGCGGCGTGGTCCGCCCAGCACGTGCCGAGGCACCACGGTGAATGCCGCCACAGCGGCTGCATGACTCATGAATCGTCGGCGCGAAATGCCCTTCTTCGATTTGCCATTGTGATTATCCATCTTCGCACTCCCCAATACGGCCTTGTTTCGATATCTGTGCATCCGCTCTCGCTGGAGAGACTCAATCGGGTTCCCGCTGCGCGCACTGAACGATCCGGTCGATCTCGGCGGCGAGTCTGCCATCCAGAGGTTCGACTTCATGCGCCGCCAGGATCGTACGGACACGTTCCGATGCGCGTTGGGCCATGGATGTGGATCCGTCGGTCTCCCAGCCGTCCCAGCTCTGCCGCGTCCAGGCCGGACCGGGTAACCAGAGCTCGTCGCGGAAGTGCCGGACCGTGTGTTCCTCCGCCAGAAAGTTGCCGCAGGGTCCCACGCGGTGAACGACCTCGGTTGCCAGCGTTTCGGCGTCGGTCTCGAAGCCGCGTGCAATGCGCCGGACATAGGCGGCCAGCTCGTTGTCGGCGTAGAGCCATTCGAGGCTCGCCCCATGGTCCGTGCCGCAAATGCCGCAATGCCCGAACGTGTCGGCGCCGGCCAGAACCCCCAGCAGCATGCTCGACGCTTTTTCGATTCCCGCCTGTGCGTCGAGCGTCTTGGCGTCCGTCAGGCCCACGTTGACGTACGCCGGGAGGCCGTAGAACCGGGCCATCTGCACCATGGCGACGGCCATCAGTCCCTGCTCGGGCGAGCCGAACGAGCAGATGCTCGTTCGCGGGTCCATGATGTGCGGGATGCCGCCGTACATGACAGGTGTTCCCCGCGCGAAAAGCTGCGTCACCACCAGTCCGGCGAGGATTTCGGCGTTCTCCTGCGCCAGCGTGCCCGCGAGCGTACCGGGCGCAGTCGCCGAAGTCATAGCCATCGGGCCGATGCTCACAGGCTGACCGGCCTGCGCAAACACCTTGACGATCTCGAGCCCATGTTCGGGCAACTGGAGCGGGCTGATCGGTTCGAGGAACGCCTCGGCCATGGGCTTGTCGCGCAGGGCCTGCTCGCCTCCCGTGATCGTTCGGTATATCTCCAGAATGGCACGCGCCGTGCGACCGTTACGCACCCAGCAGCGCGTGGGTTTGGTCGTTCCCTTGACCAGTTCGCCCGTCAGGAAGACGTCGCGCCAGGTCTCGGGGATTTCTTCGGGCTGGCCCATCGCGCCCACGATATGGATGTGGTCCAGGGCATCGCCCAGCCGAACGGCGTCGCGAACGTCTCCGAGCGTAGCGCCACGACGCCGGCCGCTCCGCGAATCGATCCAGGTATACTGGCCGGGGCTGGACATCCACACGCTGTCGCCATGGCCAAGCCGCGCGGCGCGCTGCGGATCGCGCCCATGGAGCACGTATTGCTTGCCCGTCTGCGTAACGCAATCCATGACGAGCTGCTCGGGCAGACGCGCGATCTTGTTGTCTCCATGAACGGCCGCTCCGGCTTCGCGCAATAGTCTCAGGGCCTCTCCGTGGTGAACCTTCACTCCAGTATCGCGGAGAATGATGAGGCTGGCTTTGTGGATGGCCTGGATATCACCGTGGGACAGGAAACGCAGTTCGATTCTTCCCATGCGAATCACCGCGAAACAGGTGGATTACGTCTCTGGATTCCGCCACAAGTCGATGGGCCTCTTGACGCCTTGCGGCCGGAACGGAAGGGCGGTCTTCTTGCCGGTTCCGGCTGATTGATAGCCCGCGCAAAGTGCCTCCTGCACTACCCGGCCGTCTTCGCCGGTCGCCTGAGGTGTCTCCTTGCCTCGGACACACCGCGCGAAGTGGTGCATCTCCTGCGGGAAGCCGTAGTTCCACAGTTCCTCGAAAACCGGCCACGTCCAGCCTTTGGTTGTCGGCGCCTTCTCCACGGCATAGCCGTAGCCGTACTCGCTGTACGTCGGCAG
Source organism: Phycisphaerae bacterium (assembly GCA_012744475.1). Lineage (GTDB taxonomy): Bacteria > Planctomycetota > Phycisphaerae > Sedimentisphaerales > Anaerobacaceae > Anaerobaca. The sequence goes on along the minus strand of JAAYBV010000019.1, from coordinate 58,297 downwards.
GGCGTTGCCCATGTGCAGGTCCGCGTGCGTCACGCCGCCCTCGCCGTAGACCTCGATCCGGTCTTCCATGCCGCCGCGACGAGCCCAACTGTCCTCGATCAGCCCCACCGCATCGTTGGCGAACTCGATGATGCAGACGGAGTTGTCCTCGCCTTCGGTCTTGTCGCTGTGGACGTAGGTGCCCATCTGGCAGTAGACGTTCTTGATCTTGGGCCGGCCGAGAAACCACCAGCAGAAGGCGATGCCGTGACAGCCCATGTCCATGAAGACCCCTCCCCCTGATCGGGACACATCCCAGAACCACTCTGCGTGCGGCCCGAAGTGTTTTTCGCTCTGCTTGACGAGATAGACCTTGCCGAACGCCCCCTGGTCGGCCATCTCTTTGGCCTTGACGTACTTCGGCGTGAAGTAGAGTTCCTCCGCGTACATCAGGAGGACGCCTTTGCGCCGGCACGTGTCGATCATGAGGTCTGCCTCTTCGAGCGTCATGCACAGAGGTTTTTCGCAGACCACATGCTTTCCGGCGTTGGCGATGTCGACGGTCATCTGGCAGTGCAGCGCATTGGGAGCGGTGATCGTCACCATCTCGATGTCGCGCTCTTCGAGCATCTGCCTGTAGTCGGTGAAGACGCGCGGAATCTCATAGCGTTCCGCCAGGGCCTTGGCATGTCCGGGCGTCGGCGATGCGACGGCTACAACCTCCGCCTCATCCGGCATGATCTGAAACGATGCGGCGTGAATGTCCGCCTCGAACTGCGAGCCGATGATCCCGACTTTCACGCGTCCCTGAGTCGCCATGATTCTCGTGCCTCCTTTCTCCATCAGACACTGCGTTGGTGCCGGTTCCTATTCCAGTTCCTGCCGTCCGAGGATGGCGTCGGTGAGGATTTTGCCGCTGGCGTATTCGATCGTCGATCCGGTCGGCAGACCACGGGCCAGCCGCGTGATCCGCACCCCGAGCGGACGCAGCAGCGAGCTGATGTACAGCGATGTGCCGTCGCCCTCCAGATTGGGGTTCGTGGCCATGACGACTTCGCGCACCTGTCCGCCGCGGATTCGCTCGACGAGCTGGTTGATCGTCAGGTCGTCCGCCTCGACTCCATCGAGCGGCGCGATATGGCCGCCCAGGACATGGTACAGCCATTTGCATGTGCCGGTCTTTTCGAGACTGATGACGTCCTTGGGCTGTTCCACCACGCAGATCAGGCTTTGGTCCCGCTGCGGGTCGGCGCAGATCTGGCAGACGTCCTCTTCAGACAGGTTCCAGCAAACTTGGCAGCGCTTGATCCGGGTTTTGACGTCCCGTATGGCGTCGGCCAGCTTCATCGCCTCGGGCGCATCGGCCTTGAGGACATAAAACGCCAGCCGCTCGGCGGTCTTGGGGCCGACTCCGGGGAGCCGGCCGAATTCTTCGATCAGCTTATTCAGGCTTTCCGTGTACGCACTGCTCATAGACGCTCTCGGTTCTCCAGTGACAGGGTTTGGCTAAACGCTCGCCGGGACTACGAAAGGGCTTCGGTAGTTTCGCGTCAGCATCCGATTGGCTTCGTCGTCGTTGACATATCGCTGTTGCTTGGGGTCGAAGTCCAGCGAGCGGCCCAGCCGGTAGGAGGTATTGGCCATATGGATCAGGGCGCAGCTATGGTGGCCGTCTTCGACCTTGCCGGGCAGACCGGATGTGTCGTTGGCCCGTATGGCGTCGATGAAGCTCTGATAGTGGGCGCGATCCGTATTGCCTTGTTCGACGCCGGAGGGGCCGGGCTCGCGCTTCCTGCCCAGGAAGGTCTGCCAGCGTCCCCCGTACATCGTCATGTAGCCTTCGGAGCCATAGAAGATGTTGCCGATGTTGTTGTCCGGCGGTTCGCTGAAGCCGCCCTCGTAGTTGGTGATCCAGTGGCGGACCTCGAACTGAAGGATCTTCTTCTTGTCGCCGCGACCGTTCGGATTGTCGAATTCGTACGTGGCCATCAACACGTTGGGCGTCTCCTGATCGTCGTCGAACATCACGTGGGCGCCCATCGCCGTGACGCGAGTCGGTAGTGTGACATCGAGTCCCCATCGGGCGATGTCGATCTCGTGCACTCCTTGATTGCCGATGTCGCCGTTGCCGTAGTCCCAATGCCAGTGCCAGTTGTAGTGGAAGCGGTTCCGTGTGAACGGCCGCTTTGGGGCCGGACCCAGCCACAGGTCGTAGTGGACGCCGGCCGGCACGGGTTCTTCCGGGGTGCGTCCGATCGTGTCGCGCCATTTGTAGCAGGTGCCCTTGGCCAGGTAGACCTCGCCCAGACCACCGTTTCGCAGAAACGCCATCGCCTCCTGATATGCCTTCGAACTGCGGTTCTCGGTGCCGTGATGCACTACGCGGTGGTACTTCCTCGCTGCCTCGATCAGCTTCTGCCCTTCGAAGATGTTGTGGCAGAACGGCTTCTCGATGTGGGCGTGTTTGCCCGCCTGGCAGGCCCACACGCCCGCCAGCGCGTGCCAGTGGTTGGGCGTGGCGACGCTGATCGCGTCGATGCTTTTGTCTTCGAGCAGCTTGCGGATATCGACGTAGGTCTTGGGGAGAGCCTTGTCGTTCTGTTCGAACCACTTGAGCCGCTCGGGGAAGAGGGTCTCATCCACGTCACAAAGGGCGGTCACTTCGACGTCGGGCAGGAGAGGGTAGTTTCTGATGTGACTGCCGAAGCCGTGGCCTCGTATGCCCACGACGGCGATGCGGACCCGGTTATTGGCTCCGGCCCAGGAGCGGTTCGTGCCCCACAGACCCAGGCCCGCTGCCGTAGCGAGGGACCGCTTGACGAAAGTCCGGCGAGAGACAGCGTGCGGCGTGTTCATCGGATCTCCTTTGTGAATCTGTCTATACGGCGTCATCCTCTGCGCGAAGCCAGCGCACGGCACCTGCCGGCTCAGGGTAGCATAGCACGTCTGCGCGGAAAGTTCGAGCACCTGCTTTTCCAACAGACGGGGTGGCAGCCTCAAGTCCGCAGGACTTGGGGATGGTTCCCCCCACTGGTGGCGGAGCTATTCCTCTTCGATTCCGGTGACGGTGGCGCCCAGCTCCATGAGGACGGTCTTGACGCCCGGATCGCTGAGGATCTGACGCTGTCGTTCCGCGATAGGCTTGCGTTCGGGTTCTTCGTCGGACACAGGAGATGGTGCCACCATGAATTTGACGCGAACGGCTCGGCCCAGGTACTCCCCCAAGGCTTCCGCGATCTGGTCGCCTCGTCCGTTGCTCTCGCACATCTGCTTCTGCGTCTTGCCCGTCGGTGGAAACTCGATTGTCAGCGTATCACCGGTGATGCTTTTGAGGTTCGATCCGGTCAGCAGGCCGGTCGTAGCCGGACCGAGCCGCTTGGCGATCTTGCCGAGAGCCTCGGGCCACGACTCGACCAGGTTCTCGACAGGCGCCTCTGCATGGGCAACGGGCACAACGGTTGTGCGGGGCTCGGCCGACCTGGACGGGATGGACAGGATTGCAGGGGCAGGCTCAGGCTCTACCGGGAGTTTTTTTTTGACCGGTGCGCCGGCGCCGCCCGACGAACGAGCCAGCAGCTCATCGACGTTGATGAAGTGCTCGCTCAGCGCGAATCGCAGCAGAGAGGCGTCGAGCAAAGCCCTCGGCGTGTCGCTGTTCTTGACGGCCCAGCGGAGTTTCTCGAGCGCGGTGATGTTGTAGATCAGCGCCGCTGCATCGAATTTCTTCGCAAGTTCGGCCGCCTTCTCTTTCTGGTCGGCCGTCATGATCAGCAGGTCAGTATCGACCCCGGCCGAGGCGATCACCAGCAGATCGCGCATCTGCTCCGTCAAAGCGTCGACGACCTGCGCTTCGCCCAAACCCGTGTTGATCAGGTCCTCTGTGGCTGCGAGCGTGCCGGCCGCATCGCCGTCGCCGATCCTGGCCACAAGCGTCTGGACCTTCTCCGCGTTGGGCCGGCCGAGGAAGTCCTCCAGCAGGTCCACCGACAGAGGTTGAATCCCCGTGCTGAGGAGACGATCCAACAGACTCAGGCCGTCACGCATCGACCCGTTGGCCATCTTCGCCAGAGCCAGCACGAGGTCATCCTGATACTTGATCTTTTCTCTCTTGAGAATGCTCTTGAGCTGGTCGGCGATCTGTCTCGCGTTGATATTGCTGAAGTCGAACCGCTGGCAACGCGACTGGATCGTCGCGATGACCTTATTGGGCTCGGTCGTGGCGAAGATGAATTTCACATGCTCCGGCGGCTCTTCCAGCGTCTTGAGCAGCGCGTTGAACGCCTGCGTCGTCAGCATGTGCACTTCGTCGATGATGTAGATCTTGTAGCGGGCCCGGGCGGGCCGGTAGATGGCGTTCTCTCGGAGCTCGCGAATCTCATCCACACGGTTGTTCGAGGCGCCGTCGATCTCGATGACGTCGATGTCGTCGCCGCTGTTGATGGCGACGCAACTGTCGCACTTGCAGCAGGGGGTCGTCGTCGGCCCGTCGGATTTCAGGCAGTTGAGAGCCTTGGCCAAAATGCGGGCCATCGTGGTCTTGCCGACGCCGCGCGTGCCGGAGAAAAGGTACGCATGGGCGACGCGCCCCGTCTCGATTGCGTTCTTCAGCGTCTTGGAGATCGGGTCCTGCCCGACCACATCGTCGAACGTCTGCGACCGGTACTTCCTTGCCAGAACGGTGTAAGCCATGAGGATGTTCTATCTACGATCTACTATTTACTATTGTTTCTTGTCGTACGCCGTGCCGCCACGAAGATTGACGTCAACTCTTCACCCTCGCAAAGCAGCGGGGCAATCATCTTCTCTGCAATCAGGGTTTCATCCTTGACGAACTCCATCCAGAAGCACTATTCGTCGGCTTCTTCCAACACAATGCTCAGCTTAGAAACGAAGGCAGCTCTCGATTGAGCGACACAAGCCGCTCGATAGTTGGCCGCCACACTTGTTGAACAGCGAATCAGTTGCGAACGAGCATGTCGCCCAAGTGGCGTCTCGGGAAGTGCTATGGCCAACTTTACGCATCGGTGTGCGAAGTCCTTTGTTCTTGCTTTCAGCTCATCACGATCCACCGGATTCTCTCTTTGACGAAATAGTCAATCGAAAATCGTAAGTCGTAAATCAAAAAAAGATCGGCCGGGTTTACCCACACACAACCAAGCTGCCGCTTATGGCTGCTCGGTTCCCCGCCTGACCAGGTTCACGGGCTCGGCTTGCATGGGACCCGGCCGGTAAAAGATACCTTCGTTTCCGAGTCGGAGAGCGTTTTGGCTCTGCCGGAGCAGACTATACCACAGGGTCGCCGTCCTGGCCAGCAAAACCTTTCCAGATTTGTGTCCCACGCCACCGGCGCATCACACCAGATTCCTTTGCGGCGGCAGGGGCGAGGCATGCCTCGCCCCTGCAAATCGGTTTTGTTCACAGTTATTCGGCCAAGGGCGCGCCGTAGCCGATGTCGTCGATAAGCAGCAGGCCGCTGCCGCCGGCGGTTGGGGTGGCGCGATTGCCGACGCCGATGTACATCGTCTCGATGCGAGTCATGTTCACGCCGGCCAGCTCGCTATAGGAGATCGTCCAGGACTGCCAGGCGGCGACCCGCAGCGCCTCGGGATCAGGATGCGCAACGACCGCGACCTGACCGGCGCTGTCCTCGACCGCCACGTACAGCGTCTCGGCGGCGTTGTCCTCGGCGCCGTAGAAATACAGCACCAGCGTGTTGGCGCCGTGGCCGGTCCAGTCCTGCGGACCGTCCCACGTCCGCGAAATCTCGGAATAGAACGGGGCTGAAGTGTTGTCGTAGCTTACGGGCATCGACTGCCGCCCGCCGTGAACGGTCGCCTTCTCGGCAAACGGGGCATCCGTGTAGCCGGTGGTCGATCCGGTGTTGTTGGTCCAGCCGTCGATCCAGTTCTGGAAGACGGCCTGGCCGGCGTCGATGTCATCGGTGTAGGCTTCGATGTCGTCGATCGTCGCATACTCAGCGGTCGTGAAGCTCCACAGGTCGCCTTGCCACGTGTCGGGGCTGGCGGCGGCGTTGACCTCGTCAACCTGCCAGTAGTAGACGTTCCCAAACACGAGGTCATCCGGCTGGAAGCTCGCCGCGTCAACCGTCCCGGCCAGGACCAGATTCGCCGGATCGGTGCCCAGATAGACGTTGTGCGAGACCGCCTCGCGTCCCGGCCGCCAGCTCAGCGTTCCCTCGACGTCCATTCCTGCCGCCCCGTCCGCCGGCTCCGGCTCGCGAGCAAACGCCGGAATGTACATGAACCGGACCTCGCTGAGCCCGTACTGCGAGAGCACGCCGAATCCGCTGTTGACCGTCAGCCTGATGTACCTGGCTGCTAGCCCGCCGAGATCCACGGTTGTGTTGTGCGCGTACGCGGACTTGGCGGTACCCCGTACCAGTTCGACGTCACCCAGACTGGCCCAATCCGCGGCATCTGTGGAATACTCGACCGTCACGTTCTTGATCCCGAAGCCGAGAAGCAGCTCGAATTCCACGTTGTAGTTCCACACCCAGAGCTCGTAGAGCTTGTAGGTCCGGTCGAACTCGAATTGAACCCACATAGGATCGCCGTTGGCAGGCTTCCCGAGCCACATGTCGGTGCTCCTGGTGGAGTGCTGGTCCGCGGCGTCCAGCCCCGAACCGTTGACGATGTTCGCGACGCTCTCGGTGGCGGTCGATGTCGCGTTCGTTGTGGCGACGACGTTCTCTACCGGATAGGCAAACGGTTCCGTCGTGAAGCTCCAGAGCGGGCCTCGGAAGATGGTCGAATCCGGCGGGGCGTTGACCTCATCGACACGCCAATAGTAGGTGGTCTGGAAATCCAGCAGACCTTCAGGATCGTATGCGGTGGCCGTTTGGCCCTGGCTGACCAGGACACCTTGGGGGTTCGCCCTCCCGGCCGTGTTGACATCGTCCAATTGCGTGCCGAAATAGACGTCATGGGTGTTCGCGAATTTGCCCGCCGTCCATTGGAGCACCACGTCGCGGCGCACATCCACCGCTCCGTCCTCGGGAATCGGATCGGCCGCCAGTTCCAGCGCTTTGATGCCTGTCATGAGCTTGGCGATCTCATCTTGCTCCAGGGCCCGATGGAAGACTGCCACATCGTCGATCATCCCGTTGTAGAAGGTCCCGCCTCCACTGCGCCGTCCGACGGTCACCGGCGACGTGTTCTGTGGCATCGCTCCGGCATAGGCCCACTCTTCCCCCAATTGTCCGTCGACATAGCATCTGAAGATGGTGCTATCGTACGTCGCGGCGATGTGGTGCCATTCGCCGGCGGCCGGCGAGGCGGGCGAACAGGTATCGCGTCCTTCGTTGTCGTAGAATTGCCAGAAGATCACGCCGCCATTCGTCTCGGTCAACTCATAAGGCAGGTTGTTCGCCGCCCAGCTTCCTTTGCTGACGATCGCCATCTCACCGCTGGCGTTCGACCTCATGTACGTCCAGGCGGCGATGGTGATGGCGTCGGTGATGGAAAGGCTGTCGCTATGAGGAATCTCGATCGCGTCTGCACCGCCGAAATCCAGTGCTCCTGTCCCTATGATGCCCGCGACAAACGTCGGGCTTCCGACGACGGTCCCGTGGTTTCCGTACCCGGAGTAGTCCAGGGTGTCGCCGTCCAGCGGCCACCAGCCGACGAGGGTCGCGTCGCCGGCTCCGGCGCCGCCCCCAGAGAAGCTCAACGTGAGCAGAAGCAGGATTGCGTAGCACATCTTGTTCCACATGGGTATCCTCCTTCAAGAAAACGCCGAAATGGGATCTGTCGTGCTCCGGCGACAGGCCGGGCGCGCGTCTTATCGCGATCTGTGAAGTGGATCATCCTATCAAGGGACGTGCATTGCAGATTGTGGCTGTAGAAGTTCCGAGACGCCACAAGGAGACTGGCCTGCGCTCCAGGCTTCGCTGTGCGTCCGATCCAAGGCATTCTTCCGGCCTCCGAGTCAGCATGTGATGTGGATGCCGTCGGACTTCTACCGCACAACTCCGAGTCCGAGCGGAGGCGACCCACTCACAAGAAGACACCTCTGAACCAACTCATCAATATCAGACGCCATCTGACGCGCCAAGAGAAAAGGGCGTCAGTCGTGTCCCCAGTGTCACTGGGCCATTGCACCGGATTTCTCTGGGGCGGCAGGGGCGAGGCATGCCTCGCCCCTGCAAATCGGTTTTGTTCACAGTTATTCGGCCAAGGGCGCGCCGTAGCCGATGTCGTCGATGAACAGCAGGCCGCTGCCGCCGGCGGTCGGGGTGGCGCGATTGCCGACGCCGATATACATCGTCTCGACCCGCGCCATGTTCACGCCGGCCAGCTCGCTATAGGGGACCGTCCAGGACTGCCAGGCGGCGACCCTCAGCGCCTCGGGATCAGGATGCGCAACGACTGCGACGTGACCGGCGCTATCCTCGACCGCCACGTACAGCGTCTCGGCGGCGTTGTCCTCGGGGCCGTAGAAGTGCAGCACCAGAGTGTTTGCGCTGTGGCCGGTCCAGTCTTGTGGGCTGTCCCAGGTTCGCGAGATCTCGGAGTAGAACGGGGCTGCGCTGTTGTCATAGTGCACCGGCATCGACTGCCGCCCGCCGTGAACGATGGCCTTCTCGGCAAACGGCGACTCGGCGTAGCCGGTGGTCGATCCGGTGTTGTTGGTCCAGCCGTCGATCCAGGTCTGGAAGACGGCCTGGCCGGTGTCGATGTCGTCGGCATAGCCTTCGATATCGTCGATCGTCGCGTATTCCTGGGTCGTGAAGCTCCACAGGTTGCCTTCCCACGTCGCAGGGCTAGCGGCCTCGTTGACCTCGTCGACTCGCCAGTAATAGACGTTGCCGAAGAGCAAATCGTCCGGCGCATAGCTCGCGGCCTGTGTCGTCGCCGCTGGCGCGAGAGCCTCGGGATCGGTGCCGAGATAAACGTTGTGCGAGACCGCTTCACGTCCCGCCCGCCAGCTCAGCGCCGGCTCGACGGCAACTTCCGTCGCTCCGTTCGCTGGCTGCGGTTCCCGAGCAAAGGCCGGAATATAGTAGAAGCGAACCTCGCTGAGCCCGTATTGAGCCATTGCGCCCCATCCGCCGTTGACCGTGAGTCTGACGTACTTGGCCGCTACGCCGGCGAAGTTCACGGTGGTGTTGTGTGTGTAGCTGGAGTTGGCGGTGGCCTGGGTCAGTTCCATGTCACCCAGACTCATCCAGTCCACTCCATCCGCAGAGTACTCGATCGTCACCTCCTTGATGCCGAAACCCAGAACCAGTTCGAACTCGACATTGTAGTTCCAGACCCAGAGCTCGTGGAGCTTGTATACGCGATCGAACTCAAACTGAATCCAGATGGGATCGGCGCCGGCGGCGCTGCCAAGCCACATATCGGTGCTCTTGGTCGAGTGCTGGTCGGCCTCGTCGAGCCCGGAGCCATTGAGGATGTTCTCGATGCTTTGCGTTGCCTCGGAGATGGCATTGGTTGTGACGATGATATTCGCGCTGGGATAGGCGAAGGGTTCTGTCGTGAAGTTCCACACGTCTCCCTTGAATACGGTGAAGTCGGGTGCGCTATTCACTTCATCCACGCGCCAGTAATAGGTTTGGCCGAAATCAAGGCGGCCGGGATCGAAGGAATTGACATCCAGATCCTGGGCCGTGGGCACGGAGGCATCGTTGACGTCGGCCCAATCCGTTCCGAAGTACACGTTGTGCCTGGCCGCCGACGCACCCGGTTTCCAACCCAGGATCACATCCCTCGGGATATCGTCGCTGCCCGTTGCCGGGATGGGATTGGTGGCCTTGACGACCGTCAACGGCATCACAACCGACTCGAGCCAATCGATCTGCCATCCGTTAGATGCGCCTTCCTGAAACGCGGACAGCGCAATGATGTCGTCCGGAGTCAATCCCAAATCCGCCAGGGGGATAATCGCGTGAATCGTATCACCGTCGATCGCGTATTCGTAGTCCTCAACCAGGGCCTCTTCGGTCAATGCAATATAGGCGTACACGCCGTTGGTGTGGCCGTCGCGCCAGCCGAATTGGACCACCACATCAACGCCTATGGGGGTTTTCACACCCGTCGCATTGCCTTCATACTCGGCGTTGTAATAGCCGGTGGCCGGATCGTTGTCCGTGTCGAGAATCCAATGGTAGTAATACCGGTTGGTCATGCCGGCAGGGGTCTGTGCTACGGAAGGTGCGAAAACGCCGTGCACTGTCATCGTCAGATTCAGTTTGCCGTCCTCCACCCATGCCTCAATACGCTTGATGTCGCCGCTCGAATCGGCCATGTCCGACGGATCGTCCACGCCGGCGACCTGCCCGATGGCAGTGCCGCCGAATCCGATCATCATCCACCCGAGGGCAAACGCCACAAGCCACAGGACGCGGGATGCTGGGATGACTGAAGGGGGCCTCTCCGGGTGTCGTGCGACCGACCGGAAATCTGCGACACGAGATGCTCGCACAAACGATTTCTTGCACATAGCTATCCTCCTTCTTTAAGACAACGCCGAAATGGAATTGTCCGTGGCCCGCAAGCGGGTACGGCACGTGTCATGTTGCGATCGATGAGGTGGATGCTCCTGTCAGAGGATGTGGATTGCACGAGATGGCCGGCGCCGATCCGGCACGTTACACGGGCATCGGCTGACACTCCGGGCTTCGCTGTGCGTCGAATCCAGGGCATTGCTCCATACCTCCGGCTGGTCTGGCGCTGCGGACCGGTTTTGCTCCTCCCCGTCAGACGAAGACGCCACGCCGGAGCAAGGGCGGTCCGCGCACAAGAAGAGACCTCCGAACTCTCCTATTTGTATCAAAAGGAGCATTATATAACAAGGAAAAACAGCTTTCTGGATCACCCGGAAGGGGCCTATGATAAAATCGTGTTTACCTGGACACCATCCGTGGTTGTGCTGTGCCACCAGATGAAAAGGAGGCTCGATAGTGAATCGACGTCAGTTTCTACAGGATGTTGCGGCCGCTTCTGTGGTTGCTTTGGGTCGGAGATCTCTGGGGGCTGCCGGCGTGGTGGGTGATGTGGCGGCCTTGCCGAAGCCAAGTGCTCAGCAGGCCCGCTGGCAGGACATGGAACTCGGGATGTTCTTCCATTTCGATCTGCCGATCTACAAGCCGGGATGGGATTGGCGCAGTTGGCGCGACAAGCCGACGCCCGAGATGTATAGCCCGTCCAAGCTGGACACGGACCAGTGGATGGAGGCAGCCAGGGCTATGGGGGCCAAGTATGCCGTTTTCGTGGCCAAGCATTGCAGTGGCTTCCTCCAGTGGCAGAGCGACCTTTACCCCTACGGCGTCAAGCAGTCTCCATGGCGGGACGGCAAGGGCGACGTTGTTCGCGACTTCGTGGAATCGTGCCGCAAATACGGCATCCAGCCGGGTCTGTACGCCTCGGTGACCGCCAATGGGTATTTGGAGGTAGACAATCCCGGTCTGGTCAATCGAGGCAAAGGCGGGGACCCGGCTGCTCAGGCCCGTTATGTGAAGATTTGCGAGCAGATGCTGACGGAACTGTGGAGCCGCTATGGCGACCTGTTCGAGATCTGGTTCGACGGCGGGGCCCTGCCGGTGGAGAGAGGTGGACCGGACCTGGTTCCGATCTATCAGAAGCATCAGCCCGACGCCATTGTCTTTCAGGGTCCGGCCGCCTCGATCCGATGGATCGGCAACGAGCAGGGCGTTGCCGCCTATCCTTGCTGGGCCACGGTCCCTCACCGCCAGGACTATCACGGCCCGGGTGATCCGGACGGTCGCTATTGGCTGCCGGGCGAGTGCGATGTCCCGGTTCGCAACCATGAGTGGTTCTGGACGCCAAACGCCGAGCACAAACTCCACTCGGTCGAGCAACTAATGGACATGTATTACCGCTCGGTGGGCCGCAACTGCAATCTGCTGCTCAACGCCAATCCCAACCCGGAAGGACTGGTTCCGCAGGCCGATTTTCAACGTTACGTCGAGCTCGGCAAGGAAATCCGCAGACGATTCGATACCCCCTTGGCGCGTACGGAGGGCAGCGGCTCTACGGTCGAATTGAGGCTGCCCAAGCCGTCGACCATCGACCATGTCGTCATTATGGAGGACATCCGCCAAGGCGAACGCATCCGCAGGTACCGGATTGAAGGGCTGACCGGGCCCGATACGTGGCAATCGCTTTGCGAGGGTCAATCCGTTGGACACAAACGTATTGAACAGTTCGCATCGATTCAGGTGGCGATGCTTCGTCTGCGCACGTTGGATTCTGTGGGCGAGCCGCTTATTCGAGAGCTGGCCGCGTACCACGTGGGATAGCGTCCCATCTTAGAGCAGCGAGCGGTAGGCGTAGCCCTTGAGCATGACCTCGAAGTCCGCCCATTCCTCTTCGTCAACCGGCGTTCGGTAGAAGGCAAAGCTGGCCGGCTCGTGCAGGGATCGAAGGTTCCACTCCATCAGCGCCCGGCTGTGCCATCGCTGCATTTCGACGTGGCCGTCGGCGTAGCCCAGCGTGCTACTGTCGTCACGATGCCAGACCCCGAACGGATCGACCCACTGTCTGGACTTGGGATTCATCACCCACGAGCCGTTGTTGTATCCGCGCGGATCGCACTCGGCCAGGAAGACGTACTTGGTCGCCGGTTGCTTGATGTCCGTGTAGTTGATGCAGGGGCGGATCTCCCACGTGCCGGCCGGCACCGCATTCATCCCGCCGGCGATCGAATAGGTACGATAGGCATACTGATGTCCCGGACTGTTCCTCCGCCGGTCGGAAGGGCAGCGATAGACCTCCAGCTCCTTGACGTAAGGCCACAGCAGTCCCTGCTGGATGTATTCCTTCTTGTCCTCGATGGAGGAGCTTGCTCCTGCCGGCGGAATGACCACCCAGGCCGCGGGATTCGACGCAGACAGCGGAGCGATCGGCGTCGTGCCCGACACCAGCTTGCCGTCGTTCTCGTCCTTGTACATGAGCCATGCCAGCGCGAGGGTTCGTACGTTGCTGCGGCAGGTCAGACTTCTCGCCTGTTCGCGAGCACGTTTGAGGGACGGCATCAGGATGGACATCAGCACCGCGATGATGGCAATGACCACAAGCAGCTCGATCAAGGTGAACGCCCTGGTCTTCATATCGACTCTCCCAGTGATGAAGTGACGAGCGATTCGGCTGCATCACAAGCCGCCGCACGAAATCTCCCACCATCATATCGCCAAAGGATGGCTCGTACAAGCGTCTTGTATGGTCCCGGCCGCCTGAAAAACCCATGCCCAGAGGGTTGACAAGCACGCAGCGATGCCGTATTCGTCAAGCCAGAGGTGATGGCCCCGAAGGGGCCGTGAGGATAGGACGCCGCAGAAAAGGAGTTGGCCATGAAAGTACGAATCGAGGATACATGCACGGCGTGTGGACTCTGCTGCGACACCTGCCCGGAGGTGTTCGAAATGGGGGATGACATGGCCACGGTGATCGTCGACGTGGTCCCGGCCGAGCACGAAGACGCCGTACAACAGGCGGCCGACGAGTGCCCGGTGGAGGCGATCATCGTTGAGTAGACCAAGCCATCGGGCCGCTGCCGTGATGGCGCGATCCCGTCGGACAGGTCATTGCGATCCGCCTCTCAAGGCCGGTCGCACTCAGGGTTCCGTCACGCAACGCGGGTCCATGAAGTGCAGCAGATAGTCAGGGCCGCCGGCCTTGGTTCCGGCGCCGGACATCTTGAAGCCGCCGAAGGGCTGTACTCTCACCAGAGCGCCGACGTTGGCGCGGTTCAGGTACAGGTTGCCTACGCGAAACTGCCGCACAGCGGTGTCGAGATGGTCTTCGTTCCTGCTGAAAACCGCGCCGGTCAAGGCGAACCGCGTTGAATTGGCCCAGCGAAGCGCCTCGTCGAAGTCCTTCGCACGCATGATCGAGAGCACCGGACCGAAGACTTCCTCCTGGCCCAGACGCTTCTGCGGCGTAATCCCCTCGACGATTGTCAGCGGGACGTAATAGCCTTTGGCAGGAACCTCGCTGCGGTAGAGCACCGTGCCCTCCGTGGCGGCCAGATCAATGTACTGCATGATGGTGCGCTGTGCCTTGGCGTCGATCACCGGCCCCATGTAGTTGCCCGGATCTTCCGCCGACCCGATCCTGAGCTTCCTGGCCGCCGCGACGAGTTTCGGGACGAAACGGTCGTAGACTTTGTCGACCACGATCAACCTCGAACAGGCCGAACACTTCTGGCCCTGGTAGCCGAAGGCGGAGTACAGCACGTCGCGAATGGCCGCCTCCTCGTCAAACTCCTCGTCGAGGATGATGGCGTTCTTGCCTCCCATCTCGCAGATGACCTTCTTGACGGAGGCCTGGTTCTCGGGCGTGCGGCCGGCGCGTTCGATGATTCGCAGGCCGACCGACATCGAGCCGGTGAAGGCGATCACGGCGACCTTGGGACTGTCCACCAGCAGGTCGCCGATCTGCGAGCCCGGGCCGGGGACGTAATTGAAAACGCCGTCGGGAAGTCCGACCTCGCGGAAGACCTCCACGAGATGATGTCCGACAACCGAGGACTGGCTGGACGGCTTGAAGACCACCGGATTGCCCGTGACGATGGCGGCCGCACACATCCCGCAGCCGATCGCGAACGGGAAGTTCCACGGCGCGATGACTACGGCGACGCCCTTGGGTTGGTAGAAGCAGAAGTTCGATTCATCGGCGTAGCTGCCCATGTCCTGCGGTGCGCCCAGGCGGATCATTTCCCGGGCATAGTACTCCAGGAAGTCGATGCCCTCGGCCACGTCGTTGTAGGCTTGGGCCCACTGTTTGCCCTCTTCGAGGACCTGCCAGGCGGAGTACTGGAATATCCTGTTTCGAGCTATTCCGGCGGCCTTGACGAGATACAGGGCACGCTGCGACGGATCGACGTCTCGCCAGGTCAGCAGGGCCCGCTCAGCGGCATCGAGGGCCATCTCGGCTTCACGCGTGCCGGCTTGGCAGACCTTGCCGACGACTTGGTCCGGATCGGCCGGGTTGACGGAATCCAGCGTGGCCGCGGTCGTGATGTCACGCCCGTCGATGTACAGCGGATAGGTCCTGCCGAGCTGCTTGCGGACCTGGGCAATGGCGAGAGGAAACGCCTGCCGTACTCTCGGATCGTCCGGGCCGGGGAAGATCGGTTCATTGACGAATGGCGGCAGATCGACAGGAGATGCGGACGGAATACGACTTCTGGTCATTGTGCTACCAACTCCTTGATGCGAATTGTCAGTTGTTCCTGGGGTTCGATCCAAAGGGTGCTCGCTGCGTCCGGTCAACCGGCGGAAAGCTCCCGGCTGCGCTCCGAGGCGCGGCGCAGCGCCTTGGAGACCATCTCGCCGAACGCGCCGGCCTGAAACACCTTGAACGCCGCTTCTGTGGTCCCGTTGGGCGTGGCGACTCTCGCACTGAGCACTGCGGGGCTGTTGCCCTCGCCGGCGGCCTTCTCCGCCAGCAGCGCTGCGCCTCTGGCGGTCTGGAGCACCAGGCTTTGTGCATCCTCCTCGGACAGGCCCAGTTCGACGCCCGCCTTGATCATCTCGTGCATCAGCAGGAAGAAGTAGGCCGGGCCAGAACCGCTGACCGCGGTAACCGGATCGAGCAGGTCCTCGCGCTCGACGACGATGACCTTGCCCACACTCAAGAGAATGAGTCGGGCCTTCTCCACTTTGGTGCGGGCTTTCGCATTGGCGTAGAGGGCGCTGGCCGCCTCGTCCACCCACGCGGGCATGTTCGGCATCACTCGAACGATGGCCAGATCGCCGAGGATCGACGAGATCAGCGAGGTGGTGATGCCGGCGGCGATCGAGATGACCAGCGTGTCCTCGTTGACGCTGGCCTTCATGCTTTCCAGAGCGGCCTTCATGTTCTGGGGTTTGACGCTCAGCACCAGAACGTCGACCTTCGAGGCCAGGTCTGCATTGCTGTCGGCGGTCCGGACGCCGTAGTGTTCTCGCAGGTACTCGATTCTCTCCGGGCGAATGTCACTGACGTACACCTTGCCGGGCCGGTACACGCCCGCCTTCAAGACGCCGTTGATGAGGGCCTCGGCCATGTTGCCGCTGCCGATGAAACCGATGGTCTCCACAGTCTTCTCCTTGTCCGGTGTTCCGGAAATGGCTTCGTGCAGACGCTTGACTCACGTCGGGGTAGGATAGGGTCCGAGCCGGGAAAAATCAATGCAAAAGCCCGGCATTGTGTCCCGATGGAGAATGCTACCTGGGCCAGAACAACAGTCGCAGGCCGACGAGGAACAGAAAGACCACCAGGACCTTTCGGAAGTATTGTTGGCCCGGATTTCCCAGATGATCTTCTCATTTTGAGGTAGCGCCCTCTGCGTTCACCCCGTGGAATAGGGTCGATTCTTGCACTCGGTCCCTGAATATGAGGAATATCCTATGGGTGAAGCACGCAAGGACGCGTTGCGGGCCGATTTCGACAGCCAAATCCAGCTGGAGTTCCACGGCGCGAATGTCACCTCGGATGCGGGATTGGTCGCGTATCGCGAGCTCGATGAAGCGCTGCGGCTCACAGCGATGGCGGACGACTTGTTCCGCGATCCTCGACGCGGCAAGAACACCCCGCATGAGTTGACCGGCTTGCTTCGGCAGTTGGTCTACAGTCGGCTGGCGGGCTACGAGGACACGAACGACGCGGAACGGCTGGCCTTTGATCCAGCGATGCGTCAGGTGGTCGGCGGCCGCGCCAAGGATCGGCAGGCCGCCTCCACCAGCCAGATGGGGCGCTTCGAGACAGAGATCCTGACGGCCCAGAAGAACCTCAAGGCGCTGATGGATCTGCCGGGGACGTGGATTGATCGTGTTCACCAGTGTCGCGCCCTGGACGAGTTGACTCTGGACGTGGACAGTTCCGTCAGCGAGACCTACGGAGGCCAGGAAGGCTCGGCAGCGTAGCCGGGCGACGTCAAATGGGAAATGTCGGCTTGAAGAAGGGCTTGTCGATATGGTATAAGGGACAGTGGATGATCTGCTTGTTATCATCCCCCGATGCGGAGTGCTGGGTGTGTTCGGAGGATCGGTATGGCTCTGGACAAGGAAGGTGATCCGAGAGGGCGTGGTTCCGGATCGCAGAGGAGTCGCTTCCGGCGGCCAATTGCCCCCCACATCAACATTGGTCACAACGTGCAGTCTCCCGGTACGAGAGTCCTATAGCTCCTGGGGAAATCTGCCGAAGACAGGATTGGCGGACGTCGCCTGGATTGTATAAGTGCGGTAGACGTTGGGCGTGGCCATGGCCAGCAACGGCCTGTGGCGAGTAGCGGCTGCAACCAAGGGACACGTGGGTAGAAGGAGGATCGTCATGTATCGAACAGTGCTTTGGCTTGCTGTGATCAGTGCATTCTTGACGTCCGGTGTGGCGGGCGCAGACCAGTTCATCGTGAAGATCAACTTCCAGTTGGATACCGCAGTGGTCCCTGAAGGATACCTGATGGACTGCGGCGAGGTGTACGGCGACCGAGGCAACGGCTATTCGTATGGCTGGAGCGCCGCTGCCACCTCCGACGACCGGGAGCGCAACACGCACAGTGACCAGCGATACGACACGTTTGTGCACTTCTCCAAGGGTTCCGACAAGACGTGGGAGATCCAGGTGCCGGAGGGCGACTACGACCTGTTCTTGGTCTGTGGCGAACAGGACAATACCAGCCAGGTGAACACGCTGGATGTCGAGGGCGTGATCTTCACGGACCCGGACGGCCCGGGCAATTTCGACGAGTACTCCGGGCGGGTCACGGTGACCGATGGTCGCCTGACGATCAAGCCGGCCGCTGGCGCCAACAATGCGAAGATCTGCTTCATCGACATCATACAGTGCCCGCCGCCCGATCAGGCGCGGAACCCGGTTCCTGAAAACGGCGCGGCCGATGTCGTCCTAGACGTTGTCCTGGCCTGGACCGCCGCAGCCAGCGCCGGCAAGCACAACGTCTACCTCGGCGCCGGCGCGGACGATGTCAACAACGCGACCGCTACGAGCGATCTGGGCACGCTGGTCAGCGAGGGCCAGACCGAGGCGACGTACGAGTCCCCGAGTGTTCTGACGTACGGCCAGACCTACTACTGGCGGGTCGACGAAGTCAATGCCGCCGATGGCACGGTCAGCAAAGGCGAGCTCTGGACGTTCACCGTCGAAACGTATGCCTATCCGCTCAAGGCAATCACGGCCACCGCCGTCGATTCCCAGACAAGCATGGGGCCGGCGAATACGATCGACCGCTCCGGGCTCAACGAAGCCGATCAGCACTCCACCGAACCTACCGATATGTGGCTCAGCAACGGCACGCAGCCGAACTGGATTCTGTATGAGTTCGACCAGGTCTACATGCTCCATGAACTGTGGGTCTGGAACTCCAACACGATGCTCGAGACCTTCAGCGGGTACGGCGCCAAAGACGTCGCCATCGAGTACTCGCAGGACGGCGTCGCCTGGACGCAACTGGCCGACGTGCCCGAGTTCAGCAAGGCGACCGGCGCTGCGACCTACGTCCACAACACGACCGTGAACTTCGGCGGCGTCCCGGCAAAGTACGTGAAGCTGACCATCAACGCCACGTGGGGCGGCGGTGCCCTCGCCAGTCTGAGCGAGGTGCGGTTCTTCTACGTCCCCGTTGCGGCGTTTTCTCCCGATCCGCCCAATGGCGTCAGCGGAGTCGCGATCGACGCGACACTGAATTGGCACGCCGGACGCCAGGCCGCTTCGCACACGGTGTACTTGAGCGCCGACGCGGACGCGGTGGCCGCGGGCACGGCACAGGCCGAGACCATCACCGAGCACAGCTTCACTCCATCGGACCTGGAGTTTGCGACGACATACTACTGGCGAGTGGACGAAGTCAATGAAACCATGGACTCCGGCGTGTATGAGGGCTCCGTCTGGAGCTTTACGGTCGAAGACTACAAGGTCATCGACGACTTCGAGAGCTTCAACGACAGCGACAACTGTATCTTCGACACCTGGTGCGACGGCTACATCGACAAGAGCAGCGGCTCGCAGGTCGGGTACATCGACTCCATCGACGGAACGTTCGGCGAACGGACGATCGTCCACGAGGACGCGCAGTCGATGCCTGTGATCTACAGCAATCTGTCCTCGCCGTACTACTCGGAAGTCACGCGGACGTTTGCCGGCGCGCAGGATTGGACCGCCAACGGCGTCAAGAGTCTCTGCCTGTTCTTCCGCGGGACGTCCGGCAACACAGGCGAGATGTATCTGAAGATCAACAACACGAAGGTAGCCTACTACGGCGAAGCAACCGACATCGCCGCCGGCGCGTGGGTGCCCTGGATCGTCGATCTGTCCACCGTCAGCGGGACCCTCAACAAGGTGACCAAGCTGACAATCGGCGTCGAGGGTTCCGGCTCGACGGGCATCCTGTACATCGACGATATCCGGCTCTACGGCAAACCAGCCGAGTTCATCACGCCGACGGAGCCCGACGCGGCCAGCCTGCTGGCGTCCTACCAGTTCGAGGGCAACGCCAACGACAGCTCCGGCCACGGCCTCAACGGCGCCATCACCGACGGGCAACTGGTCAGCCCGGGCAAGCGCGGCGAAGGCAAGGCCGTTCAGCTCAACGACGCCGGCCACGTGGACTTGGGCAGAGCCCCCTCGCTTGATTTTGGCACGGTGGATTGGGCCGTCACCGCCTGGTACAAGAACACCAACACCGGCACCGGCACCGACAACAAAGGGACGATCTTCGCCAAGGGCGGCGACAACACGGGCGGTCATCGCTATTGCTTGATCATGAGCGAAACCACAGAAGGCGTGCTCTCGCTGGTCACCGATAACAATGTGACCAAGTACGTGGTTGACTCGGTGAGCGTGACGAACGATGATGAATGGCACTGTGTGGTCGGCCAGCGAAAGGGCACTGCCCTCGAGATCTACATTGATGGTCATCTGGAAGGCGCCGGCTCGGTGGCCGCAACCTACAATCTCGCCGGCACGTCGCAGCACAATGCGTACGTCGGCGCGATCACGAATCACGCCGACAGCAGCCTGTACAAACTGTACATCGGTCTGATCGACGACGTACGAGTCTACAATCGGGCATTGTCCGACGCCGAGATTCTCTGGCTTGCGGGTCGGATGGAACCGCTAGCCAAGCCGTTCTGAGGCCGGCTGGTCCCCGACGTTTCGCCTGCTGTAACGAGAACATCCAACGGGGCCTGCGTCCACGCGGCGCAGGTCCCGCTCTTCTTGGTGACGGTGGGTCCTCAAGTTGATACCTTCTCGGGCATTTGCATCGATCAGATGGGCACCTACATGAGAGTCTGGTGGGACCATGGAGAAGGTTACGCTAAAGCGGATTGCGGCGGAGGTTGGCTTTTCCGAGTTCAGCATAGTTCCCTCCATCGACACGTTCGGCAATCTGAACTAACGCCTCTTCGACAAAGGTGCATACCGTGACCAACATGGCGTACCTGAAAGTCTGACGGACGACCAAGTCAATGTCCTTCCACGTTGACGCCACTCCGGTCTCGTCTACTTCCTCGCTATGATGGTTTCCGCGAGTTGGGATTCGTCGGCCCTTAGCTTGACTTCGATGTCGCAGTTGCACGTCTCAATACGACGCAGCCTTTCCCACAGGAACCGTGCGAATTTCAAGTCTGGATTGCTGGGATTTGGCACCTGGTCATGTCCCTCTCAATGGATAACAGCACTGGCGATCGTGGCGAGCATCGTCGGGGCACCATTCTGCTTATCGACCGTTGGGGAATCCGGTTGACGAACCGTTTGGCGATCCAGGCGCCGACAAACGAGGCCGGGATGAACAGGAGCATGGCCCAGGACAGCAGGGGATTCAGTTGCGTCCCCTCGCGCACGTAAGTGATCAGGCGGAATGTGTCGATGGCCAGTGCGATCGCCCCGGCGGTGGCCAGATAGATTGCCTTGGGCAGGTCAAACGCCGAGAGGAACATCCCTCGCACGGCGCCGCCCATACCGAACACGCCGGCAAAGAATCCCGACAGCACGTCGCCCAACACGCTGGTCACCACACAGGGCCGGATCTGAAAGGAACTGTGAACGACAAGAAAGGGCACGTAGAGCACCAAGAACGCGCCAAGCACGCGTGACAAGACAGTGCTGGAGAGGCGAAAGGCCAACGACGCCCCGACGACGGTGGCGAGGATCCCGGGGATGCCAGAACTCAGGATCGACCAGGAAGACGACAATGACTTCCATTGCGATTCAGTCTCCCTATGCGTTGTCACGGCAACAGCCGCCCTCGGCTGTGTCAGCCCGTCAGCAATTCGAACTGCTCTTTGCTGAGGCACTGTCGCAGTTTCTGCAGCGCCGTCAGTTCGATCTGCCGGATACGCTCTTTGGTCAGGCACAGTTCGTCACCGATCTGTTTGAGGGTCTTGGTCTCTTTCCGCACCGACGTGCCGACCAGTCCGAAATGATGTAGAATCACGTATTGCTCGCGTTCGTCCAGTTCCTCGCGGATGACTTCGGCCAGGCTTTGCCGGGTCCGTTCGATGGCAAGCACGTCGGCGGCCGTCTCCTGCAAGCCGCGCCGGATCGTCGCCAGCGATTCGGCCCGCCGGCGGGTCAGCTCGGTGCTTCGGCCGGAAACCTTCGCGTATTCCTTGGCGATGTTGAGCGACGCCCGACGGCTGAAGCGAAAGCCCTTGGTGTGGTCATACTCCTCGACGGCCTGGATCAGGGCGAAATTGCCCTTGCTGACCAGTTCGGAGAAATTGGCGCCGTCGCCGGTGTGCTTGCTGGCGATGCTGACAACCAGACGCAGATTCGCTTCGATCAGCGTGCGACGGATGTTCTCGGCCTGTTCGAGATAATCTTCGAGTTGGGCCAGCAGCGTGGCCGAGACGTTTGCCAGTCGAATCCGATGCCGTTCGGTCGCCACGAGATACTTGAGGAAATTGTAGCGGCGGAACAGTTCGATCTCCTCGTCGCGGCTCAGCACGGCGGTGGTCGTGAGGACTTGCAGGTACTCCGGAAGGAGGCTCTCGCCCACCATCTCAAACGGTTCGACCCGCTTTCCGGGTTCCGGTTTGTCTATCTTCAGGGGCGAGCCAAGGATGTGTTTGCGGACGTCTTCTCGGAGAAACTCGTCGCTGGGAACGAACTCGATCTTGCGGGCCAGCAGGGTCATGGCTCTGCGCTGATTGACAATCCGGTAGATGGTCGCACGGCTGCGGTCGAATCGGGCCATCAGTTGCCGAACGCCGATACCCTGCTTGTGGAGGCGATACAGTTCGGCCGCTTCGGTCGGTCTCATTCGGCCCGACGGCCGCCGAAAAACGGGGCGGTCGGGATGCTGCTTCTCGTATTCCGCAAGCGTGTAGCGTGCGGTCTCGTGAGCGATGCCCAGCTTGCCGCAGATGTCCTCGATGATCTGATGCCGCGACAGCGAGGTCTTGGCCGCCAGACTGCGGGCCTGGCGAACCACCTGTTGCCGCTCCTTCGCGGTCAATCTGCGGAAGCGGCCGGCTTGGGCGACAAGTCTGGGATGATTGTGTACGAACCGTTCAACCGTCGATTCGAGAAAACCGAATCGGTGGCCACCGTCGTCGAAGACAAACTTGCGCGCCAGCAGACCGCGTCGCCGCCAGCGGGCGATGGTCTTCGTCGAGACGTTGAATCGCTCGGCCAGCTCTTCGGCGCTGTAGACCTTCTCGCTCTGCTCGCACGCCGGCGTGACGAGTTTGCCGCTAAGCCTGGCGATGAACAGCTCGAGGTCGTGACGCAGTTCCCTGCCCTCGATGAGCTGGTGGTCGATATCGCCTTGGGGATGGAAACCGGTGATGTGAAAGGAGACGAAATCGAAGGGGTATTGCTTCGTCTCGTCGATCAGCGCATAGAGCTTCTCGGCGGCTTCGAGTTCACTTCGCTGCTTGTCCTGCGGCGTGAACCGAAGCTGCATCAGCAACTGGGCCAGGCTGGGATTCTTGATGCTTCGCACGGTCGGTCTTTCCTGTTCCGTTTGGCCAAGTGTCTATTCTACCGTCCCTGGGGCCAAAAGAAAAGGACAGAGCGAATTGCCCTGTCCTTGGAAAGCTCGTCGTGCCGTCGCGTCCGGCCCGGTCTGTCTCGGCGGGCCTTGGCCGGAGGCGTCAGGCAACCAGGCGCTTGGCGGTGTCGACCGCCGAGGCCGCGTCCGGGGCGTAGCCCTGGGCGCCGATCTTCTCGGCGAAGCTCTGCGTCACCGGAGCGCCACCGACCATGATCTTGGCCTTGACACCCGCTTCCTTCAGCGCCTTGATCGTCTTCTCCATTCCCGGCATGGTCGTTGTCAACAGGGCGCTCATGCCCACAAGCTGGGCATTCTTCGCCTTGGCCTCTTCCACGAACTTCGCGGGCGCGACGTCAACCCCCAGATCGATCACCTCGAAGCCGGCGCCCTTGAGCATCATGGCCACCAGGTTCTTCCCGATGTCGTGCAGATCGCCCTGAACGGTGCCGATGACCAGCTTGCCGATCGGCTGCACGCCGGCTTTGGTCAGCTCCGGCTCGAGCACCTCCATGGCCATCTTCATCGCCCGGGCGGCAATCAGCACTTCGGGGATATAGACCTCGTTTCTCTTGAAGCGGCCTCCGATGACGTCCATGCCGGCGATCAACCCTTCGTCGAGGATACTCTTGGGAGCCATCCCTTCGCTGAGCGCCGCCTTGGTCACGCTCACGGCGGTCGTCTGGTCACCCTTGATGACTGCTTCGGCCAACGCTTTCAGATCTGCCATCTTTCGTCACCTCAAATCTGTGTCCGTTGTTGTCTTTCTCCCACACCTCCGAAGGCCACATTAGACTGCATCGGCGGGGGCCTAACAAGCAGAAAATCAGCCGCTGGCCCGGAAAACCTCCAGTTACAGTGCCCCGTGCGAACGGGGCGGCGGTGGGACGCACCTTCCCGGAACGCTCCGACCAGAGGCGCGGCGCAAAGGAGGGGATCAGTCGATCCACGGCCGGGCCTGCTTGACATTCAGTCGGCCGTCGGCCGTGACCTTGAACTCGATGTCCATGGCGAAGTGAATATCGGCCGGGTGTACGTTGTAGAGGTCGCGGAAGTGAATGTTGATGAGCCTCATCACGTCCGCCAGTTCAAAAATCTGTTCCTTCGTAAGGATGGGACCACCGTCCGGGACAAGGTTGGAACGGCGTATATACTGAATCTCGTACCGCTCCAGACCCGCCAGATCGGCGACGAGAAACTCGTCCGGAATGGAATTGGCCGGCGGATTGGTCACCAGGTCCTCGCCCACCTGGATGTTGACATAGTAGCCTCGCCAGTTGGCGTCGTAGATGTTCTTGGTCACGGCGACTCCATTGGCCTGCTCCTCCTCGTAGTTGGGATGGACGAGCACGCCCATGGCGGCCTGGAGGTGGTCGATACGGTGAAAGTCTCGCTCCTCGAACGCCCGATACGTCCAGAGACTGGCCCAGACCTGCCGGATGCTCTTGGCGATATGCCCTTCGTCCGGGTGGTGCGTATACGAGTCATAGAGCCCGGCGCCGTTGAAATCGGGCAGGTCTTCGTTGTTCGTGCTGGAGCGGCAGCGTAGCGACGTCCCAGGCGCGAAGGATCGGTGCATCGCATCGAGGGCGTCGAGCATCCACGCCGGTACAGTGCCGTCACGGAGCCTCCGCTGGAAGGATGCCAGCCGGGCGACGCGAACCTCCGGGTCGCGCTGGAAGTCCGGATCCTCCATCATGGCGGTCGCTCTCTCATAGAATCCATTGAGCTTCATGAACTCGTCGTAGAAGTAGAAGGGGACAGCGAACCCGTCGGGAACCATGCGCGAGGGCAGGAACTTGCCCAACTGGGCCACGTTGGCGGCCTTGGCGCCGAAGCTGTTGGAATCGGCGAAGCCGATCTGGGCCAACGGGGCAATCTGCGTGACACCCAGGTCCCGCGGCGGCGTCTGGGGGTTGGCGGGCCGGATCGATTCCAGGAAGGCTTCGACTTCCTCCAGCGAGGCCTCGCGCAGTGTGTATCCGTCCGGGGCCGCCACGAAATGAACGTACCGATCCGCCAAGGCCAGGATATCCGGCCGGGTGGCAGCGTCACGGATGTAGGCGTTGGGGGTGTTGTTCTGCTTGGCCTTCACATTGATGTGCGACAGAGGTGTCTGGGGGATCTCGGTTATAATGGCGGCCACGTGAGAAAGCGTGTTGGGGATCGTGCGGTAGACTACAATGTCGCGAGCCGAAACCGTTTCAGGACCATTGATGACTCTCAGGCGTCCGTAGGCCTGCCCGGTTGTCAGCGCGGTGTAGCTGACGCTGGCGAATAGCTCTTCGGTCTGGATGACGGCGACGGAAGAGGCCTGATACAAATCCTCTTCGCTCTGGTACAACGCACGCTGGGTCTCTCCGGCGGCGTGGTAGTGGAGCTTGTCCCTGGCAAAGGGCATTTGGCGGCCGATCAGATCGAATGCCAGTTCAACGAACTCGAATGCCACCGGGTCCGTGGGCCAGAACTCCATGGTATAGATGCCCTGAGTGGCATCGTCGGGCTCGTATTGGTCGTGGGCGATGATGCTTCCGGCCAAGTTCTTGCGATGCTCGGAGAAATAGGTCTGGCGGTTGAAGGTCTCCAGATCGATGGTCCAGCCCAGACACTCGACCGCAAAATCATAGTGATAAGGATACGTCTTGCTGTTTTGGAAGTGCAACTGTGGGCAGAGGGTATCGACGTCTGTGATGAGGAACTTCACCTCCAGGACCTGCATCGCTCCTGGGAAATTCTCGCGATTTGCGTAGAACTCAAAGGCCGCTCGGTCCTGGATCGAGAGCGTCCCGCAAAGGGGCGGGAGGGAAGGCTGTGCGTGGACGACAACGGCGGCGCCCAGCAAGACGCCGGCAGCTACTGCGAGCCCCATTGCGACCATTCCCTGTTTCATCACCAAGTCCCATCCTTAACATGCCGGGCCGATTCGGAACCCCGACTGCGGCTGCATCAATAACCCTATTATATCATGCGAGGGCTTCGAAAAAGCGGCATTCCGCGACGCACTGCGCTGGAGGGTGCATGACCGTTCTTGCGATCCGGCTCGGTCAGACCCTCTGTGCCGGGCATTGATTCATGGCCGGGAAGGACAAACTCGAAATCCGAAGCACGAAACTCCAAACAAATTGAAAGCACGAAGTCCCGAGGCTTCAAATCCACCCCGGTATGCATGGGCAGGGCTGAGTTGCGCGCGATGGCCTCCGTGTTTGGAGCTTGGATTTTGGGTCATTCGGGCTTGTTTCGGACTTCGGTTTTCGTGCTTCGGCGGTGTGCCCAGGCGAGCAGCGCAGAAACGGTCATGCACCCGCGCATGGAGTGTCCCCTTTGGCGCGTGCGAGATCAGCGAATAGACTTGACGCCTGTCCGCCTTGACCATAGTATCAGCCTCGTGCAATTTGCGTCGATTTCGCATCTTACAATGGGAACTCAGCCGACATGAAGACATCTCAGGGACGTATCGCATTCGGAGTGGGGCTCCTGCTTGTGCCGATGATGCTGATCGGCTGCGGGCCAAACGACAAGTCCGCCGCCACGGCGGATCCGGTGATCGGCAAGGAACTGGGTCTGACCGTTGGTTCGGTCGCCGATGTCGCCAGACCGGAACCGTTGCAGGTGGAAGGGTACGGGCTCGTCGGAGGGCTTGCCGGCACCGGTTCGGCGTCTTGTCCACCCAATATTCGCGCCTACCTCAAGCAGTTCATCCTGGCGCAGGTGCCGGGCGGTTCGGTGGCTCCCGACAATCTGATCAACAGCAAGACCACGGCGGTCGTGCGACTGGAAGGCGTCGTTCCCGCTGCGGCGTCCCGAGGGGACCGTTTGGACGTGAAGGTCACTCCCGTGGCCGGCTCCGACACCACCTCGCTTCACGGAGGCTGGCTGTACAAGGCGGATCTCAAGCTGGCCGGATCGTTCGGCCCGGCGGCCAGGACACTGGCAGTGGTGGAAGGACCCGTGTTCATCAACACGATCGCCGTGGCCGAGCCGGACCCGACGACCGGCTACGTCCTCGGCGGCGGGATCGCTCAATACGACTACGTGGGGAATCTCCGGCTGCGCCGGGCCGATTTTGCAAGGGCCAGCGCCATCCGGAATCGTCTCAACGAGCGATACGGGATAGATACCGCACGCGCCGTGTCACCGCGCGATGTGGAGTTCGTCATTCCGCCGGACTACCGCAGGCGGAAGATGCGATTCGTCTCGATGCTGGCTGCCACCTTCCTGGACGAGACGCCGGAACTGAAGGCTGCTCGGATCGAGACGCTGGCCAGGGGGCTCGCGGAGTCTCAGGCCGGGGAGAGTTGCGAGATCGCCCTGGAGGCCATTGGCCGCGAGAGCCTGGCGAGTTTGCAGCCCCTGTGGAATGCCCCTGAGGAAGAGGTTCGACTGCGAGCGGCTCGATGTGCTTTGAATTTGCGGGATGATGGGGCGATTGAGGCACTGAGGACCATTGCCCTGGATGAGACATCGCCCCTTCGAAGCGAGGCGCTGGAAGCTGTGATGGTCTCAGCCCGGCGAAACGACGCCATCTCGCTGGCCCGTCGGCTGTTGCGTGACAAAGACGCGCGCATGATTCTGGCGGCATATGAATCGCTGCGAAACATGGAGGATGCCGCCGTGAGTCGAGAATTGGTCGGACGCAGTTTCCACCTCGAACACGTTGTCCAGACCGACCGCAAGGCCATTTTTGTCTCGCGGAGCGGTCAGCCGCGGGTCGTGATCTTCGGCGCCCCGCTGACCTGTCGCGACAACATCTTTGCCGAAGCGGCCAATGAGACGGTCACTGTCAATTCCCGCGCCGGCCAGGACCACGTGTCGCTGACACGGAAGAACCCGACAGGCCTTGGGGTGCTCGGGCCGGTCCGGACCAGTTTCTCGGTCAGCGAGATCGTCCGCGCGCTCGGGGCGGAGCGGTCTCGCGCAGACGCCGGAGACGTTTCCGGCCTGGGCGTGCCGTACACGGATGTGGTGGCGGTCCTGGAGCAGTTGGCCGCCAAGGGTGCTGTCAGCGCGGAGTTTTGGGCCGGTCCCCTGCCAAAAATCGCCGAATAGTCAAGGAATGGCCTGCGTCAGGCCGATAACACCAAGGCGTGTTGTCCGATAATCGCCCGGACTCGGGGTGGGTGTCTTCGCGGAAGAACAGTCAGAACCGGATGGAATATGCGACTTGAGAAGATCATACTGGACGGATTCAAGAGCTTTGCCGATCGCACGGAGTTCAATTTCGATGCTTCGATCATCGGTATTGTCGGACCTAACGGGTGCGGCAAGAGCAACGTGGTCGATGCGGTCAAGTGGGTGCTGGGCGAGCAGAAGCTCAAGAGCCTGCGAAGCGACCAGATGGCCGACGTGATCTTCAGCGGCAGTGGCAGCCGGAAGGCGTCCGGTTCGGCCGAAGTGGTTCTGGTGATCTCCAACCCCGGCGGGGGCGCCAGCGGACGGTTGCCGATCGACACCGAACAGGTCCAGGTGTCCAGGCGGATCTATCGCAGCGGCGAGAGCGAGTATCGGATCAACAACAAGGTCTGCCGGCTCAAGGACGTCCGGGAGCTGTTCATGGACACCGGCGTCGGCAACCGCGGCTATTCCATCATCGAACAGGGGCAGATCGAGCAACTGGTGGGGGCCTCCAAGGCCGACCGGCGGATCGTCTTCGAAGAGGCTGCCGGCATCAGCAAGTACAAGGCGCACAAGAAGGAAGCCCTGCGCAAGCTCGAACGCACCGAACAGAACCTGTTGCGGCTGGCCGACATCCTTGAGGAGGTGGCCAAGAGACTGCGCAGCGTCAAGCTCCAGGCGGGCAAGGCGCGCAACTACCTCGAATACACGTCACGCCTCAAGGAATTGCAGGTCAACTACTCGCTGGTCGAGTACGGCCGCAACAAAGAGCAGCTCGACGAAAGGAACCGTGCCCTGCATGAAGCGGGTGAGCGGTTCTCCGCCGTGGCGGCCGAGGAAGCCGGGGCCGAAGCGGAGATGAGCCGGCTGGGCAACGCCATCATCGAAACCGAGCACCGGCTCAGTGAGACGGGCAACACGCTCGTCGCCATCCAGAGCAAGATCGACCAGAAGCTCCAGCGGATCGATTTTCTGCGATCGCGCATCGAAGAACTGGGCAAGCGAAAAGCGACGGCCGGCAGCGAAATCGAGCGGCTTCGCGGACAGGCCGAAGCGGTCAGCCGGGATCTGGCCCGTCACCGGGAAGAGGTGGCCGGCTGCGACGACACCGTCCGGCAGCGCACCGAGGCGATTCATCAGATCCAGGCGATTACGGAAGAGGCCGATGCTCAACTGGCATCCCTGGAGGCGGAACTCGACGACGAGAAGTCCGGGATCATCGACATCGTGCGTCGGACCGCTCAGCTTCACAACGAGATTCAGAGTCTGTCGAACTACCGCGACAACCTGTCGAACCAGCGGAACCGGCTGGCCGGGCGGGCCCAGATCGCCAAAGCCGAACTCGAACGGCTGCTGACCGACAAGGCGCAGCACAATGCCCGTCTGACCGATATCACGCGCGTGCTGACCGAGCTCGAAGAGAACCTGGAGTCCAAACGCCACAAGATCGAAGAGGCGGAAACCCAGATCGTCGAGCAGGGCAGGCAACTGGCGGGCAACAAGGAGGCCCGCAGCGCCCTGAGCAGCGAGCTGGCGGTGCTGGCCGACATGGAGAGGCGTCACGAGGGTCTGGGACAGGCCGTCAAGAGCATCCTGCAGACCCAGGCCGATGAGAGCCGCAAGATCGACTACATCGACGGGATTCTGGCCGACAAGATCAAGACGCATGTGGAACACGCCACCGCGGTGGAAGCGGCGCTGGAGGGGATGACCGACGTGCTGCTGGTCAGGAACACCGCGAAGCTGTTGGCGGATGCGGACACATTGTCGGCGCTGGCGGGCCGGGTGCACTTCTGCTGCCTCGACCGGGTGGAACCGTTTGTGGATGACGTGGATTTCTCGAAGTACCCCGGCGTCCGGGGAAGGCTGGTCGAGTTCGTCTCGTATGAGAGCCGCTATGCTCCGCTGGCGTGGAAACTGCTGGGCAAGACGATCCTGGTGGAATCGCTGAAGGTCGCGACGGAGCTTTCGGGCCACCTGCAAGCCGGCTACTCCTTTGTGACACCGACGGGCGAATGCCTTCGTGCCGATGGACTGCTTCGCCTCGGACCGCTGGGCAAGGCGTCGGGGTTGATCTCCAGACGCAGCCGCATCGACCAACTGCAGGAGACCATCGATCACATCAACGCCGAGATCGCTCAGTTGGAGGGACACATCCAGCGGAACACGCAGACGAAGACCCATCTGGAGAAGTTGTGCAAGGACTTGCGCACCGCCATCTATGAGGCCAACACCGAGAAGACCCAGGTGAACTCGAAGCTGGCGCACTTCGAGCAGGACATCAAGCGATTGAAAGAGGAAGAGCC
Organism: Phycisphaerae bacterium; assembly: GCA_012744475.1. Lineage (GTDB taxonomy): Bacteria > Planctomycetota > Phycisphaerae > Sedimentisphaerales > Anaerobacaceae > Anaerobaca. The sequence continues at coordinate 27,923 of JAAYBV010000019.1, read as the reverse complement.
GCTGATCGCCAGCGAACTGGGATCATTGGAGCAGGAGATCGCCCAGTCGGTGCAGAAGGAATACGACTCGAAGCAGCGTCTGACGGAGCTGGAGGCGGTGAACAACCAGCGGGCCGCTCATATCCGCGAACTCGAGACCATGTACGATGAGCTTCGCCAGCAGCAGCAAAGCCGGGTCCGGGAGCTGACGGAGCTGAAGGTTCAGTTGGGCCAGGCCATGGAGCAGCAAAAGGGGCTCAAGCAGATCATCGAAAGCCTGGAGAGCCAGATCGAGACGAACCTCAAGACGTTCGCGGCGGCCGAGCGGGACGTGCAACTGTGTGCCGAGCAGGCCGCCGAGGCACAGCGGGACATCCTCGAATGCGAATCTGCCGTCTCGGAGTTCTTCGTGGAGAAGGAGACGCAACAGCAGGGCAATCGGCAGTTGCAGGAAGAGCTGGAGAGCCTCGCAGCCGAGCAGAAGCGCCGCGAAGAAGTGGCTCGGACCGCCCGGGCGCACAAGGAGGAGGCCGAACGCGTCATCGCCGAGATTCGCATCCAGATCGGTCAGTTGGAGGTCCGCCAGCAGGATCTCGTGGAACGCGTCCGCGAGGAGTTGCAGATCGAGCTGGCCGACGTGTTTGCCGAGCGGACGACCGACGACGTGAACTGGGAACAGGTCAAGGGCGAGATCAACGAGCTGCGGGGCAAGATCGAGCGGCTCGGCAACGTGAACCTCGACGCCATTGAAGAACAGACCACGCTGGAAGAGCGTCACACGTTCCTGGCCAACCAGGTGCAGGACCTCAACGAGAGCAAGTCGCAGTTGCAGCAGCTCATCAACCGGCTCAACAAGCAGAGCCGGGAGAAGTTCGTCGAGACCTTCGAACAGATCCGGACGAACTTCCAGCAGATTTTCCGCAAGCTTTTCGGTGGCGGCAAGGCCGACATCGTCCTGGAGGACGCCGACGACGTGCTCGAGGCCGGGATCGAAGTGATCGCCAAGCCTCCGGGCAAGGAGACCCGCAGCATTTCGCTGCTCAGCGGCGGAGAGAAATCCATGACGGCTCTGGCGCTGCTGTTTTCGGTGTTCCGCAGCAAGCCGTCTCCGTTCTGCTTCCTGGACGAGGTCGACGCGGCGCTCGACGAAGCCAACACCGAACGCTTCACGCTGCTGCTGCGAGAGTTCCAGAAAGAAAGCCAGTTCATTGTCATCACGCACACCAAACGGACGATGAGCATCGCGGATGTGCTGTTTGGCGTGACCATGCAGATGCAGGGCGTCAGCAAGAAGATCAGCGTGCGCTTCGACGAATACGAAGAAGAACCTGCTGCCGCATAGCCAGGGGGGACCGTTGTCGGGGGAGCCTCAAGTCATTTTCGATTCCGGAGGGGGCGGTCCGATCACGCCGCCGGATAGTGTTGAAGGGGCCACGGCGGGGTGATAGAATCCGCGTTCTTTTTCGAACGCTTAAGGATCGTGCATGGAGCACAAGACGGACAGACACGTATTGAACAACGGCATGGTGCTGTTGGGTGAACCCATGGGCGGGGTCGAGTCGGTGGCGTTCGAGTTCATGCTGCCGGCGGGCGCCGCCGCGATGCCGGAGGGCGCCTGCGGCGCCGCCAACGTCGTCTCCGACTGGGTCTTCCGAGGAGCGGGCGACCGGGACAACCGCCAACTGGGTGACGCGCTCGACGGGCTGGGCCTGCAGCGGTCGGACTCGATCGGCAGTTCGCATCTGTCCGTCGGGGCGGCCCTGGAATCGAGCAATCTGGCCGAGGCGCTGGCGTTGCACGCCGACGCGATCTGTCGGCCTCATCTGAGCGATGCGGAGTTCACGCCGGCCAGGCAATTGGCCATCGAAGAGGTTCTGACGCTGGACGACGAGCCCCGCCAGAAGGTGATGCTGGAGCTGCGAAAGAGATTCTATCCGACCCCGCTGGGACGCAGCACGGTCGGAGAGATCGAGGAACTGGAACGTCTGACCGCCGAGCAAACGCGAACGATCGTAAGGACGCGATTCGACATCGGTCGGTCGATTTTTGCAGTGGCAGGCAAGTACGATTTTGACGCGGTCTGCAAAGAGATGGAGAGTCTGTTCGGCGGCTGTGAGCGCCTCGGTCCACAGTCTATCGCGATCGGCGCCCGTGCGGGCAAGTACACGCATGTTGCGAACGAGGGCTCGCAGGTCCACATCGGTGTCATGACGGAGGCGGTCCCGTTCACCGACGCGGACTACTACAACATTCGCGTGGCGGCGTCCGTCTTGTCCGGTGGCATGAGCGCCAGGCTGTTCACGGAGGTTCGGGAGAAACGCGGGCTCTGCTACGCCATTGCGGCGCGCTACCACAGTCTCAAGGACGCCGCCGGCATCATGTGCTATGCCGGCACGACCCCCGACAAGGCGCAGGAAACCCTCGACGTCGTGATCGCCGAGTTCCGACGCTTGGCCGATGGCATCGGCCAGGAGGAGCTGGAACGGGCCAAGGTCGGACTCAAGAGCGCGCTGATCATGCAGAGCGAGTCATCCGGGAGCCGCGCCGGCGCGATCGGCAGCGACTACTACATGCTGGGACGCGTCCGGAGCCTGGACGAGATCAAGGAACGAATCGAAGCGACCACGGTCGACTCGATTTTGGAGTGCTTGAGGCGGAAACCCTTCAACGACTTCACCATTGTGACCATCGGCCCGCGAGAGGTTCGCGTCGAGTAAGCCTATGCAATTCGAGCAGAAGAAGTTATCGAACGGTCTGGTGCTGATCGGGGAGGTCAATCCGTCGGCGAAGTCGGCGGCGGTCGGGTTCTTCGTCCGGACGGGGTCGCGCGACGAGACGCCGGAGATCAACGGCGTCTCGCACTTCCTGGAACACATGTTGTTCAAGGGCACCGACTCGCTCAGCGCGCTGGAGGTCAACGAGGCGTTCGACCGACGCGGCGCGCAGTTCAACGCGTTCACCAGCGAGGAGAACACGGTGTACTACGCGTCCGTTCTGCCGGAGTACCTGGAGGACATCACCGAACTGTGGGCGGGACTGATGCGTCCGGCGCTGCGCGACGACGACTTCGCGATGGAAAAGAACGTGGTCAAAGAAGAGATCGCGATGTACGAAGACACGCCGACGTTCGACGTGGTGGACCGATGCCGGACCCTGCACTACGGGGCGCACCCGTGCGGCAACAGTGTACTTGGGACGGCGGCCAGCATCGACAGCATGACCGCCGCGCAGATGCGGCAGTATTTCGCGAAGCGCTACGCGCCCAACAACATCATCGTGGCTTGCAGCGGGAACTTCGACTGGGACCGGTTCTGCGCGACGGTCCAGAGGCGGTGCGAAAGCTGGCAGCCTCAGCCCGTGGATCGCCTGCTGACCGACTTCGAGGGCACCCGGGCGACCGAACGGCTGGGCAAGCCCAATCTGAATCGTGAGCACATCTGTCTCGTTCATGCCGGTGTTTCGGCCCAGGACCCGAGGCGGTTTGCGGCGTCTCTGCTGACGCTGATCGTTGGCGACGACTTCGGCTCCCGCTTCTACTGGGATCTCGTCGACAAAGCGATCGCCGAGGCGGCCTCGATGCACTTCGGACCTCTCGACGGGACCGGAATTTTCTACAACTACCTGCGGTGCAGCAGCGCCGGCGCCCCTCGTGTCATGGAAATCGTCAAAGGAATCTTCCAGGACCTGCTCCGAGACGGGGTCTCGGAAGAGGAACTGACCAAGGCCCGCAACAAGGTGCTCAGCGCGCTGGTGATCAAGAACGAACTGCCGATGGGTCGCTTGGTCGATCTGGGCTTCAACTGGATGTACCTGGGGCAGTATCGCTCCGTGGAGGAAGATGTGGAGGCCGCCAAGGCGGTTACCGTGAAGGAGGTGAACTCGTTGATTCGCGAACTGGACCTGAGCCGGTTCACCCAGTACTCGCTGGGGCCGGTGTCTCAGGGATAGCCGCGGCCCAGGGTGTTGAACAAGGCAACAGACTTGATCGGTGGCGGTGGTTCTGCTACCGTGGCTCCTGCGAGGAGGTTGTTCGAAACGTGAGTGAAACCGGCAAGAAGATGAGAAGCAACATGGAGAGAGTGCTTCGGGCGATGGATGTGATTCCACCGTTCGGAGAGGACGGCGCCAGCGGCAAGCCCGACGGCGAGCCGGCCAAGTCCAAGATTCAACCCTGGACGCGCCCCGTGCCGCGAGCGGCAGCGCCGAGGGAGCCGGACCCACCGACCCGCTCCGATGAGCCCGCCAGGCATATTCCCACGTTTGACTTGGGTGAGAAGATCCTGGCGGAGCAGCGTCGGATGACCGCCCGCAAACGAAGAGCGCCGGGGAGCGGTCACGGCGTTCCTGCTGAGACTGGGCCATTGTCGGTTGGGGCTCTGGGGTCCCAGCGAGCCGGCGAGCCATCGGCCCAGGACGCGATTCAGTTGGAGCAGCTCGTGGCCGAAATTGTCGCACGCGATATCGATCGGTTGTGCAGCGGCCCGGCACGAATGCCGCTTTGACCCGTCGTTGGAAAGCCATCCCCCATTTGCCTCTGCTGGCAAGGCGGATCTCCACCTCGGTCGCGCGCCGCCGAATCGAAAATGACAGCCCCATGGTTTTCTGGTAAACTGGCCTTAAGTCCCTCGAAAAGAAACAAACGGTATGGATAAGGTACTCGGAGAAGGATGGCCAGGAAGTTCACACTGCAATCCCGCACAGCGGCCGGGGATATCGACTTCTCCGCCGACCTGAACCGCGAGCAACTGACGGTGGCGACCGCGCCGGGCGGACCCATGCTCGTGGTGGCCGGCGCCGGCAGCGGCAAGACCCGCGCCCTGACCTACCGGCTGGCCTGGCTGGTCCACCATGGAGTCGACCCGTCCCGCATCCTGCTGGTGACCTTCACGAACCGGGCGGCCCGCGAGATGCTCAGCCGGGTTGAGGTGCTCGTCAAGCAGAAGACCCGCGAGATTTGGGGCGGCACCTTCCACCACATCGCCAATCGCATCCTGCGCATCCATGGCCAGCGGCTGGGGATTTCATCCGATTTCACAATCCTCGACCGTGAGGATGCCCGCGACCTGCTGGCCTCGTGCGTGGACGAGGCGGGTATCGACATCCACCAGCGCCGCTTTCCGCAGAAGGCGGTGCTGGCGGCGATCTCGTCGTTTCTCCAGAACACGCTCGAACCGCTCGACGAGGTGCTCAGCAAACGCTATCCCATGTTCGTCGAGGAGATTTCCGGCGTCGAGAAGGTGCTCTCGCTGTATACGGAGAAGAAGCGGCAGCGGCAGTTGCTGGACTTCGACGATCTGCTCAGCGCCTGGCTGCGGCTGATGGCCGAGCACGAGGACGTGCGCGAGCAGCTCGCCGGCCAGTTCCTGCACATCCTCGTCGACGAGTACCAGGACACCAACAGGATTCAGGGCGCGATCATTGACCTGCTGGCTTCCAGACATCGCAGCCTGACGGTGGTCGGAGACGATTCGCAGTCGATCTACAGCTTTCGCGGGGCCAACTTCGACAACATCATCACGTTCAGGGAACGGTATCCCGACGCCCGCGAATACAAGCTCGAAACGAATTATCGCTCGGTGCCGGAGATTCTGACGCTGGCCAACGCGAGCATCGCACACAACGTGCGTCGCCTGCCGAAGAACCTCCAGGCGATCCGGTCGTCGGGCCTCAAGCCCGCCATCGTGCCATGTCACGATCACTACACGCAGTCGCGGTTCATCGCCGAGTATGTGCTGCACCTGCTCGATGAGGGACGCACGCTGAACGACATTGCGGTGCTGTACCGCAGCCATTGGCATTCGCTGGAGATCCAGCTCGAGTTTCAGCGGCGCAACATCCCGTTCCATATCCGTGGCGGCCTGCGTTTCTTCGAGCAGGCCCACATGAAGGACATCCTCTGCTACCTGCGCGTCATGCAGAACCCCACCGATGAGCTGGCTTGGCTGCGGCTGCTCAAGATGCTGCCGCGCGTCGGCAGCGCTCTGTCGCGCCGGGTCTGGCGGCATATCAGTGACTCGGCCGATCCGGTCAAGGAGGTCTTCACGGTCGAGACGGCCAGCCTTCTGCCTGGCAGCGCGCGGCCGTTCTACGAGGATTTCGCGGCACTGATCAAGGAGGCCAGCGAGATCGACTCGCCTGCCGAGATCATCGACCTGGTGCTCAAGCGGTCCTACGAGGATTACCTCGTTTCGCACTACGACGGCGCCTCGCTGCGGAAAGAGGACATCAACGGACTGGCGAACTTCGCGTCGCAGTACAAGAGCGTCGAGGCGTTTCTGGCCGACGTGGCGCTGGCGGGGGAGTTCTCCGGCGAGAACGTGGTGGCCGGACCGGACGAGCAGGAGTTCGTGATCCTCAGCACCGTACATCAGGCCAAGGGGCTCGAATGGCCCATCGTGTTCATCCCCTGGCTTTCGGACGGGCGGTTTCCATCGGATATGGCGATGAACCGCAAGGAGGAGTTGGAGGAGGAGCGGCGGGTCTTCCACGTCGCCGTTACGAGGGCGCGGGACGAGCTGTACCTCGTTGTCCCTGAGGTCTACCGCAATCGCGGCGGAAACCTGGTCATGATGAAACCCAGCCGCTTCCTGACCGAACTGTCGCGCGAGCTGACCGAGCAGATGGAACTGGAGGAAGGCCTGCCTCACCTGATCGGTGGCGAGGACCACAATCTGCTGCCGTCCGGAGAGCAGTGATCTTGGGTGAAAGCCGTTGCCCCTCGCGGCGGGTGCACTTGATGTTTGTAGGCAAACCTTCACCGGAGGCTGCAATCGACTTTGTCATTCCGACCGGAGCGCAGCGTAGTGGAGGAATCTGGCTGCGAAGGGGCTATTGCCTTATCCGCGGCCAGATTTCTCCGTGCGGGCTTCGCCCTTAGTCGAAATGACATCCGCCACGCTCTCCGAGGTGACAGCCCCCTTCCTGGCCTCGGCAGGAACCTACCTACAAACACGCAGTGCACCCCCTCGCGGCCTCTGTCTCCACAGGTTCTTGATGCCGTCGGTCGATATTTGGTAGAATGAACGTCTGTTCAAACCGCCGCGGTAGATGCAGTGTCCTGTTCGGGATCGGCACATGAAACAGAGCTCAAGGCCGACGCTCAAGGCGATCGCAAAACAGTTGGGGATTTCCGTTACGACGGTCTCTCGCGCCCTCAACGGCAAGGCCGAAGCCTATGGCATCAGCAAGAAGACGGAAGAGGCGGTCCTGCGGGCCGCCAAAGAGATGCATTTCTCGCCGGATCCGCTGGCCCGGGGGTTGCGCCTGAATCGGACCCTGAGCATCGGGCTGCTCATTCCGGATATTTCGAACCCATATTTTGCCGAGATCGCCAGGAATGTCGAGATGGCCGCACGTCGCGAAGGCTACTCGGTCATTCTCTGTGACAGCCAGGAGAGCACGCAACTGGAAATCGAGTCGTTGGCGCTTCTGCGCGATCGCAAGGTGGACGGCCTCGTGATCGCCCCGGTCGGGCAGTCGGCGGCGCATCTCGAAGAGCTTCAGGATGGCAGCTTGCCGCTGGTGGTGATTGACCGCCACTTCCCGAATCTGAAGCTGCCCTATGTCGTGTCGGACAACTATCGCGGCGCGATGGAGGCCACGAGCCATCTGATCGATCGCGGGCATCGGACGATCGCCTGTGTCCAGGGGCTGGCCGGAACCTCGCCCAACCGGGAGCGGGTGCGGGGATACCGGACGGCCTTGAAGGACCACGGCATCGAACCGGATGATTCGCTGGTGGCCGGGAGCAGCTTCGGGCAGGAAAACGGTTACGTCCATGCCAAGCTCCTGCTGGGAAAGAAGAAGGGCATCACCGCGATTCTCGCGCTGAGCAACCTGATTACTTTAGGTGTTCTGCGTGCGCTCTCCGAGGAGGGACTGAGCGTGCCCGGCGACATCTCGGTGATTTGCTTCGACGATCAGCCCTACTGCGCGTACCTCCATGCGCCGATGACGACGGTCGACCAGGACAATGAACGGATGGGACAGATCGCGGTTCGGCTGCTTTTCGAGCAGATCCAATCGCGGGGGCGTTTCTCCGGCGAGGGCATCATTTTGCCCACGCGGCTGATTGAACGGGCCTCCGTCCGGCAAATCACGCCGTAGTTCAGGTCCGCACGAGCGTGCTCTTCGTCCCAGAATGTCGTCAAAGGACCCCTGGAAATATATTGACGCCGGCGGCGCGGCGAGGTAGCATTGAGGCTATCGCAAACGTTTGCGGTCTTTGCCACAAACGTTTGAAGGCGCTTCGATGGTTTGCCGATAGCGCCGGCATGGGACCGGAGCCATGTGAAAGGGCGGAACGATGGGCGAGCGGAAGGCATTTACGCTGATCGAGCTGCTGGTGGTGATCGCGATCATTGCGTTGCTGATGGCGATTCTGATGCCGGCGTTGCAGCGGGTCCGCAGCCAGGCTCGGGGGGTTGCCTGCCAGTCCAATCTCAAGCAGATGGGCTACACGTTCACGCTGTACACCGACGACAACGACGGCAAGTTCCATCATGAAGCCGGGAGCGATCCGCGCCATAGCTGGGTTCCTGCAATGCGTCCCTACTACAGCCGCGAGCCGAAGATTCGGGCGTGTCCGGCGACGACCAAGTTCTTCAGTGATGGCGTGACCGGCCCCTTTGTCGGATGGGGTGTCTATGGCGAAGGCACGCTGCCGAGCGTGCCCGACTATGCGGTCAAGGGCGACTACGGGAGCTTTGGTCTCAACGGGTGGGTCGCCAACGACACGGGCGATGTCCACACCGAAAGGAACTGGCGTACGGTGCGCATCAAAGGAGGCTACCGGGTGCCGGTCTTCGTGGATTGCCAGTGGGTGGACGGCCTGCCTCTGGCGGCCAACGAGCCGCCCGAGTTCGACGGTCAGTGTCACTGGGACTGGTACACCAACGCCATGCGGAGCTTCTGCATCAATCGGCACCACGGGTTCGTGAACGGCGTGTTCATGGACACCTCCGTCCGGCCCATCGGTCTGAAAGAACTGTGGGAGGTGTACTGGCACAAGCAGTGGGCCCAGGAGCAAGCGATCCGTGGCACACCCGTGTGGCCGGAGTGGATGGCGAGTTTCAAAGACTACGCCGCCCTGTGAGGAATCAGGTATGTGCCGGCTCTGTCTTGCGACGGCGCCGTGATGATCGCCCCGGCGTGTCGCCGTGGCGAAGTTGTCGTTAGTACCACCTGTCATTGAGGAGGTTCGCCATGCGAGGGAAACTGATTGTCTCCGTCTGTCTGATCCTGCTGTGCGTTGCGCGGCCGGGGGTTGCGGATCTGGTCGGGTACTGGCCCCTGAACGAGGGAAGCGGCACCCAGGTGATCGACCAGACCGGCAATGGCCACACCGGCACAATCGAGGGTGCCACGTGGACCAGTCCCAGCTGGAATGGAAAGGGGACATGCCTGGAGTTCGATGGCGTCAACGACCTTGTACGGGTCCCCGACGCGGAGGACTTGCGATTCGGCGCCGCAGACGCTTACGCGCTGACGGCATGGGTCCACTTCACCACTCTGCCGGGGCACTGGTCCGGCGTGGTGACCAAGGGACGGGAGACCAGCAACTGGTACGGCATCTGGGTCGACGGGAGCAATGCGTGGGTTTTCGGACACCAACCGGCCAATCAGATCGGAAGCACGATCGTGGCCGGTGAATGGACCCACGTGGCGATGGTTTATGACAACGCGTCGAAGAAGATCTATCTTAACGGCCAGCTCGACAACGAAGCCACGACATCGGCGGCGGCGGACAACACGGCCGATCTCGTCTTTGGCGCCGCCCTGGGCGTGACCGAGTTTGCACCGGTCCGCCTCAACGAAATCCGCATCTACAATCATGCGCTCAATGACGCAGAGGTCGTGGCCTCTATGGAGAGTCTGTCGCCTGCGGAACTGGCCTCGAATCCGATTCCCGATGACGAAGCAACTGACGTGCCCTATGACGTGATTCTGGCCTGGACGGCCGGCGAATATGCCGCCACACATGATGTCTACTTCGGCGCGTCGTTTGACGACGTCAATGATGCCAGCCGAGCCAATCCTATGGGTGTGCTGGTCAGTCAGGGCCAGAGCGCCGCGGCTTACGATCCGCCCGGCCTGCTGGAATTCGCGCAGACCTACTATTGGCGCGTCGATGAAGTCAACGCGGCCCCGGACAACACCATCTTCAAAGGCGCCGTCTGGAGTTTTACCGTCGAGCCGTTTGCCTATGCAGTCCCGAACGTGGTTGCGACCAGCAATGGCGTCTCGGAGGCGGACGCCGGCCCGGAGAATACCGTCAACGGCTCGGGCCTGAGCGCCAACGACCAGCACTCCACCGATGCGCCGGACATGTGGCTCGCCTCGCCCGGCGCCGAGCCGTTGTGGATTCAGTACGAGTTCGACCGCGTCTACAAGCTCAGTGAGATGCTCGTCTGGAATTACAACGTCCAATTCGAGCTGATCCTCGGCTTTGGCCTCAGGAATGTCACGGTGGAGTACTCCCTGGACGGAGCCGAGTGGACGGTCCTGGGCGATTTCGATTTTGCCAAGGCGACGGCCAAGGCCACCTATGCCGCCAACACCGTCGTGCCGTTCGACGGCGCCGCCGCCAGGTACGTCCGCCTGACCGTCAACAGCGGCTACGGGATGATGGGCCAGTTCGGGCTCAGTGAAGTCCGCTTCCTGTTCGTTCCCGCGCATGCGCGCGAACCGCAGCCGGCCGATGGGACGATTGATGTGAACCCCGACGTGGTCCTCACCTGGCGCGCGGGCCGGGAGGTGGTCTCGCACGAGGTGTATCTGGGGTCCGATCCGCAGTCTCTGGCCCTGGTCGATTCCACCTCGTCGCCGGCGCATGCGCCGCAGGGACTCGCGTTGGGCAGTACGTACTACTGGCGGGTCGATGAAGTCAACGAGGCGGACGCCGTGACCACGTGGACGGGGGACATCTGGAGTTTCGTCGTCCGTCCGTACGTTGTCGTCGATGACATGGAGAGTTACACGGACGACGTGGACGCCGGAAGAGCCATCTTCCAGGCCTGGATCGACGGGTGGGAAAATGGCACCGGCTCGCTCGTGGGATACATCGATGTGCCGTTTGCCGAACAAACGCTCGTTCATGGCGGTCGGCAGTCGATGCCTCTCGGATATGACAACACGGTCTCGCCCAACTACTCGGAGGCCGTGCGGACGTTCGACTCTCCCCAGGACTGGACGGCGTATGGCGTCCAGAGCCTGGCCTTGTCCTTCCGAGGCAGAGCGGGCAATACGGGCCAGCTCTACCTGAGAATCGGCGATGCGAAAGTCGTCTATGATGGCGATGCGACCGATATCGGCCGCGCGATATGGCAGGTCTGGAATATCGACCTTTCCACGGTCGGCGGGAATCTGCGCAGCGTTGCGGAATTGGCGATCGGTGTCGATGGCGCCGGCGCGGCCGGACTTGTGCTCATCGATGACATCCGGCTGTACCCGCAGGCGGCCGAGCGCATCACGCCTGTCGAGCCCGACGCCGCGAGTCTGGTGGCGCGCTATGCCCTGGACGGCAACGTCAACGACGGCTCGGGACATGGTTACAACGGTACGATCATTGGATTGCCGACCTACGTTGACGGCGTGGAGGGCCAGGCCCTTCTGCTGGGTGGCGACGAGGACTACGTCGATTTCGGCACTCCGGCGGGGTGGCCTTCCGGCCTGGAGCCGCGTTCCATGACCGGCTGGGGCAAGACCGGTTCCATCGCCGTTGGCTGGCGATGGATCGCCGCCTATGGTACCGGGGCGACGAGCCAAGCGATGTTCATCGGTCTCTACGGCCCCGACCTCTACGGCGGAGGCCACGGCGACGATGTGATGAGCCCCGGCTTCTGGGACACGAATGAGTGGCACCACGTCGGATTGACCTACGACGGCGCGACGGCGAGATTGTACGCTGACGGCGTCGAGGTCGCTTCGGCGGCCAAGAACTGGAACCTGGTCCCGAGTCGCGCCCATATCGGCCGGCAGGTCAGCGACCAGATCGAGTTCTGGACCGGTTCCGTCGACGACGTGCGAATCTACAGCGAGGCACTGTCGGCCGGCGAAATAGCCTGGCTGGCCGGCAGAAGGTCCCCGGTCCACAAGCCGTTCTGAATCGTTGCGAAGGCCTTGCCTTGGCGGCGAGGGCATACGGTTCACGGCAAACAAGGAGTGAACTCAAGAGGGGCAGGGCAGCGCGGCGCTGTCCTGCCCTTTGTTCATGCCGGTAGCGGCGTTTCGCGGCTGGAGTCCATCTGCGGCGCGGATGGGCCTCGCAGTGTAGTCTCGCAGACCCTCCCGGCGGATTTCATCGGTTGGTTCGATTGAATTCTGCCGCCACCGTCCTATATTGCGCGGGCTGGTGCAGGGCTGGATGGGGAGGAGAAGAAAGTTCGGCGATTGTGCGGGTTCTGTTCGGTTTTTGTTTGGGTTTTTCGAGCGACATGGTCGATAGAGCATAACGAAGAACGAAATGGAACGGAATGAGATGATTGTGAGGATTCAAGGATGGACGCTTACAGGAACGGCAGGATCGACCCGGTGTGCAAGTTCGGGACGGGCGGCGAGTATTTCTCGACTTGGCCTCCCTCGGACTTGGCGTTTCCCGATCCTTCGGCCGGAGCGCTGACGAAGGTGCTTTCGTGTCTGGCGGAGATCATGGGTGTGGTGTCGGGGGTGCGGTGCAGCCGGCCCGCCAATGGGACAATGCAGGCGGCTCGCGTGGTTCAGGCGGGCCAGGAGGAACGCAAGGATGCAGGTGCGATACGTAGAACCCATCGACGGGCTGACGCCTCGTCAGGTCGAAGTGCTCCGACTCATCGGCTCTTTCTGCGACAGTCAACGCTATTCCCCGACGATCGCCGAACTGGCGTCAAGGATGCACATCAGTCGAAGCACCGTGTTCGAACACCTCGGCGAACTGCAAAGAAAGGGATTGCTCGCGACCTCGCCGGGCAGGGCACGCTCTTTGAAGCTGACTTCAAGCGGGCACGCTCTGCTTGACCGCCTCGGCGGATGCCAGCCGGGTGAGAACACCGAACCGGCCTCGGGGATTCCTCTTGTGGGCCGGATCGTGGCGGGGCTGCCGCGAGAAGCCATCGAAAATACCGAATCGATCTCACTGGAGACCTGCTTCGGGCTCGGAGAGGGTCTATTCGCCCTGGAGGTCTCCGGCGACAGCATGATCGAGGAGAACATCGAGCCGGGCGACTACGTGATTTGCCGACGCACGAACGTGGCCGACAACGGCGACCTCGTCGTGGCTCTGGTCGATGATGGCGAGGCGACGCTGAAACGCCTCTACAAGGAGAGCCACTGCGTCCGCCTCCAGCCGGCGAACGCCAATTACCAGCCGATCTACACGAACAACTGTCACATCGAAGGGGTCGTCGTCGGCCTGGTCCGCCGCCTCTGACTCCTGAGTAGATGTCGGAATTTCAGAGCCTTTCATCTGCGCCCGCCAGAGAGAGTGTCTTTCTGTCGCCTGAGGATCGTCCTTGAACCTGTGGTGAAAGGTGATAGGATGGTAGATCGAATTACCACAGCGGAGGAAACCTGAGGATGCGGCAGGGAGTGGGCCAATGGCGAAAGACAGCATCTGGACAGGGCAACCGAGGCCGGCGTGGGTCGTGACGCTCTGCGGGGTCTTCCTTACCTCGATTGCGGCGGCGGACAACTGGCCACGCTTTCGCGGTCCGAACGGCCAGGGGATCAGCGATGCCCGGACCGTTCCGAAGAAGTGGTCCGAGCAGGACTACAACTGGAAGATCGAGCTGCCCGGCACGGGGCATTCGTCCCCGGTGGCCTGGGATGGCAAGCTGTTTGTCACCTGCGCGGACCAGAAGGCGGGACGAGGCATGCTGCTCTGCGTCAGCGGTGCTGATGGCGCAGAACGATGGCGGCAAGAACAAGACCTTACGAAGTACCCATTGACCAACCTTAACAGCTATGCCGGCCCGACGCCGGCGGTGGACGGCGAGCATGTCTATGTCCTCTGGCCCGATGGCCGGCAGACAGTGCTGTTGGCTCTGACGCACGACGGCGGGCACGCGTGGACGGCGCCGCTGGCGGGAGTTCGCACGCGGCATGGCCAGGGCAGCTCGCCCATCGTGTGCGGTTCCCACGTGATCGTGTCTCACGAGCAGGAAACCAACAGCGATGGCGTTACGAGTCAGTGGCTGGCTGTCGACCGGCGCACGGGCGAGGTGAAATGGCGCTGTGAAGAGCCCGGAGTTGTCAACGCGTCGTACTCTACACCTTGCACCTTTGGAGATTCGGCCGGCCGGTTGCAGCTTGTCTTCACGAGCAACGCCCACGGCATCGCAGGCGTCGATCCGCAGACGGGGGATGTGCTCTGGGAAGTTGCCTCCGCACTGCCGGCCCGCGTGGTAAGCTCGCCTGTCGTGGCAGGCGACCTGGTGATCGGGACCTGTGGAGAAGGCGGGCAGGGATTGCGACTGGCGGCGGTTCGGCCGACTTGCGAGGGGTCGTCGTTCCGAGCCCCCGAAGTGTACAGTCTTGAGAGCCGGGTGGTGCCATATGTCGCCACATCCGTAGCCTACAAAGGGATGCTGTTCGCATTCCACGACAGCGGCCTTGTGTCGTGTCTGATGAGCGACACGGGGCGGGTGGTGTGGAGCGAGAAGCCCGCCGGGCGGTTCTATGGCTCGCCCATATGCGTCAACGGGAATCTGTATGCCCTGACGGTCGATGGCAACGTCGTCGTGCTCCTGGCCGGGCCGGAGTATAAGCTGCTGGGGGTCAATGCATTGGGCGAGAAGAGCCACGCGACGCCGGCCGTGGCCGACGGCCGATTGATTCTGAGAACGTTTTCCCACCTGATCTCGATTGGCGGCTAATAGCCTGACATTGTGTGACCGGGCAGGCAGCCCATCATCGAGGCAAGACACGGAAGCAGACGAATGACGCAGCAAGGTGACGGTGTTTGCGGTCGTGTGGTCCGGTCATGCAGACGGGGACGCAGGAGGTGGGGGGGATCACGTGGGATGCTGCTCCTCGCGGCCCTTTCGCTTGCCGGCATCTGTCCGGCGCAGGATGCGATTCCCAGCGAGACAGTGACTCGGACGCGTGCCGAGGTCGAGGCCCTGATCCAGAAAGTCGGCAGCGAAGCGCCGGACTGGTGGGACTCGGTGGAGCTGACGTATCCGCCAACGCTGGACCTGGACTGGCCCCTGAAGGCCGAGGGTCCCTGGGACGCAAGGAAGAACGTGGGGCAGTACATCTGGGATGTGATCAACCCGAATCCTGGTCGCTGGAAGGAGGGGATCAAACTGGTGAACCACCTGATGATCCGCCACAAGGACGACCGGGCCAAGTTGGCGCGCTCGACGGAAACGCTCGGCCGGATGTTCCATGATCTGTTGGAGGACTGGGCCCGGGCGGTGTTCTGGTGGCGGATCAGCGCCAAGTACGGCCAGTACGTCGATCCGATTGACCTGGCGCACTGCTACTGGAAGCTGGGTTGTCGCGAGATGGCGGTGGAGATGCTGTCCCATGTCTCACATGACTACACCCGCCACGGGGCTTTGATCAAGCTGTGGGCAGACATGGGACAGGTCGACAAGGCTTTGAAGCTTGCGGAGCAGAAGGCGGCGGCCGGCATGCCCACGGTCGCGTACCTGGCTGCCGGTGACGCCTGTCGCCTGGCCGGTCGTTACGAGGAGGCACTGGCGTACTACCGCAGGTCGTACGACGGGAAGGACGCCCAGGGTCGCGAGGGCGACGTCGCCAAGGGCAAGGAACGGGCCTTGGCCAGCATCGAGGCGATTCGGCTGTTTGATGCTCTGGACGTGGCGCGCGTCGCCGACGGCACGTATACCGCCAGCAGCATCGCCTACGCCGGGCCTTTGTACGTGGAAGTGACGGTCAAGGATGGTCGAATTCAGTCGGTTCGCGTCACGAGCCACGAGGAGAAGCAGTTCTACTCGGCCTTGACCGACACGCCGAATCAGATCATCGCGAAACAAGGCGTCAAAGGCGTCGATGCTGTCACCGGGGCGACGATGACCTCGGAGGCCATCCTCAACGCCACGGCCAAGGCGCTCGCCGAGGGCATGAAGGCGGCGGGGCGGTAGCGGGGCGACGGATGCACAGAGATTTTCTTCGGACGCACAGGGGTTTGCGCGGGTACCTGGCGCGGGCTCTCGGAAGGCTGGGGCCGACGTGGTCGGCGTCGCCCGAGCGCCGACTGGTGCAGAGCGTCTGTCTGTTCATCTTCATGGCCCTGTTCTTCTGGGTATGCTGGCCGTATGGGACCCGAGAGTACGCCAAGACGTTCGCCGCCAGGGAGATCGTGAACGGCGAGTTGTTCCTGATTCTCGATCCTCTGGTCAGCGTCTCGGCGGCTGTCGCCGCGAGAATGTTCGTGTGGTCCCTGGCGGTTGCGGCCGGTGTGATTCTTGTCGGTGTGCTGCTGCCTCGGGCTTTCTGCGGATACGTCTGCCCACTGGGAACCCTGATCGATGTCTTCGATTGGCTCCTCGGCAAGGCGGGCAGGCCGTCTGCTTTCGGGCAACGGGGGTGGTGGAGCGGCGTGAGGTACTACCTGTTGGCCGTTGTGCTGATCGCTGCCGGGTCTGGCGTGCTGTTGTCGGGCTTTGTTGCGGCGATTCCCGTCCTGACCCGGGCGATGCTCTTCGTTGCGGCTCCCTTTCAGATGGGGCTGGCGAAAGGCTGGTACCTTGTCCCGCCGGCCAATGTCGGCCACGTGATTTCGATTGCCCTGCTGATGCTGGTGTTCTGCCTGGGGCTTCTGGGTCGGCGATTCTGGTGCAACCACCTGTGTCCGACGGGCGCGCTC
Organism: Phycisphaerae bacterium; assembly: GCA_012744475.1. Taxonomy (GTDB): domain Bacteria; phylum Planctomycetota; class Phycisphaerae; order Sedimentisphaerales; family Anaerobacaceae; genus Anaerobaca. Next base: position 11,134 of record JAAYBV010000019.1, on the reverse strand, counting down.
CTTTCTGTGTGTGCTCTCCTGCGGTTGACCGAACGCAGGGTGACCCGTGCGTGTGTGGAGTGCGGACGCTGCGTCAAGGTCTGCTCGTTCGCAGCGATCAATGACGATTTCGCCACCCGCCCGCTGAGCTGCACGTCCTGTCGGACCTGTGCCGGCGTCTGTCCCACAAAGGCAATCGAGTTCCCTTGGCGACGCAAGCGTGAGAACGGCGGCGCGAACGACGGTCGAGTTGAGGATCAGACGATTCGTTCTCGCCGAAACGTCCTTGCTGGACTCGGCGGTGCTGTCGTGGCGGGCCTGGGCGCATCTTTGGCGGCCGGAGGAGCTTGCACGAGCGCCGAGGCTCCAATTCGTCCGCCGGGCAGCGTGCCCGAGGACAAATTCCTCCAGCTCTGCGTCCGCTGTGGCCAGTGCATCAAAGTCTGTCCCAACAACGTGCTCCAGCCGGCCGGACTCGAATACGGATTCAACGGTCTCTGGACGCCCGAGGTCGTGCCGGACTGGTCGGGTTGCGAACCGAGCTGCAACAACTGCGGACAAGTCTGTCCGACCGGAGCCGTAAGGGCTCTGGACATCGAGGAAAAGCGGGTGGCGCGGATCGGGCTGGCCGAGGTGGATTGGATCACATGCCTGCCACACGCCGGTCGAGAAGCGTGCCAACTGTGCGTGGATGAATGCCGTATGGCCGGGTACAATGCGATCGAGTTTGTCCGCGTTGGCGGCCGGGTAGATGAGATGGGCGAGCCTCTCGAAGACAGTGGGTACCTCGCTCCGGTAGTGCGGCAGGATCGATGTGTTGGGTGCGGCCTCTGCCAGATGCGCTGCCGAGGCATCAACGTCAAGAGCAGGAGGTTGCTGCAACGCAGCGCCATCCGCGTCTTCGCGGGCGCAGGCAAAGAAGACCGCATCGTCAGCGGTTCCTACCGGGCCTTGCGCGAGGGGCGTGAGGGCTTACGACCGGAACACCAGGGTCGGATTGACGAGGCTGGCGGCACCGACGAGTACCTTCCGGGTTTTCTGCGATAGAAGGAGAGCGGTAATGAGCGAGGATACAGGTGGATTGACGCGGCGGCGCTTCATTGAGACGGCATCGGTTGGTCTGGGCTTGGGATTGGCGGCCGGTCGTGTGCGGGCCGCATCGGGACCGATGGGAGGCACGCCCAAAGCGCAGCGCCTGCCGCGCGAGGTTTGGATCGCGAGCCTCTCGCTCAACGGGCTGCGGGCGGAAAACCCGAAGGAGATGACGAAGAAGGTGCTGGCCCGCATGGAGGAGGTGACGCCGTTCGAGCCCGACATCGTCTGCCTGCCGGAGGTGTTTCCGTTTGCCAATCTCACCGGCCCGGGGCCGTCCCTGGCGGAATCCTCGGAGGAGCCGATTGGGCCGTTCTCGCGTCCGTTCGCACAGTTCGCCGAGAAGCACAAGTGCCACGTGGTCTGCCCGATTCACACGGTCGCGAACGGTCGGTATTACAACGCGGCGGTCTTCATCGATCGCCACGGGCAGTACGTGGGCCAGTACCAGAAGATGCACCCTACGGTAGGCGAGATGGACAGCGGCATTGCGCCGGGTGCGGCCCAGCCGCCCGTGTTCAAGACGGATATCGGCGCGCTCGGCGCGCAGATCTGTTTCGACATCGAGTGGTCTGACGGATGGCGAAAGCTGCGGGAAGCAGGCGCCGAGCTGGTGTTCTGGCCCTCGGCCTTCGGGGGCGGCTCGATGGTCAACACGAAGGCGTGGGAGAACAAGTACTGCGTCGTGTCCAGCACGTGGAAAGGCACGACCAAGATCTGCGATATCGACGGTCGGACCATCGCCGGCACAGGACAGTATGCCGACTGGGTTTGCGCGCCGGTGAATCTGGAGAAGGCGTTTCTGCACTCATGGCCGTTCTGCCGGCGGTTTGCGGAGATCCAGGCCAAGTACGCCCGCAAGGTCTCCATCCGTACGTTTCACGAGGAGGAATGGACGATCATCGAGAGTCTTTCCCCTGACGTCCGGGTGGCGGACATACTCAAGGAGTTCGATCTGCGAACGCACGAGGAACACATCGCAGACGCAGACGTCGTGCAGCGTCGGTGGCGTGAGAAGATGAACGAACGTGCGTGAGCCGCTTATGGCACGTCGAGGTCCGTTGACGTTGCCTCGTAATAGACGTACGTGCTGGTACGCGAAGGGCCGAGGCTGATGACATCGCCGTGTTTCAGGACGATCCCCGTGCCGTTGGGGTCCACCTGGCGGTCGTTGACAAAGGTGCCGCACGTGCTGTGCAGGTCGAGCAGGATGTGGCAGGAGCCGCCGTTGACGGCCCGTAATGCTATCCGGGCGTGTTTGCGCGAGACCTCTCGGGGGACGAAATACAGCGTGTCGGTGGCCCAGTAGTCGGGCGCGGACGCGGATGGCGGTTCGAGAACGGTTGGAGGCCGGCCCAATACAATCTCCTGGTCGTCCAGGGTGATGATGCCGACAGTGGATGGCCCGGTTCCGATGAGATATGGCCCCGGCTCCAGGCGCCGCAGAGCCGCACGGATCTCGCGGACCCGCTCGGTCTGGTCGCTGCTCATGATGAACTCGAGCTCTTTGAGTCGAGACAGCCTGATGACCTTGTCGATAGTGACAAACAGCGAGTCGGTCTCATCCATGATCCCACCGCCTCCCAAAAGACCTTGCGGCAGACAGCCCTTCCCGTTCCATCCAGTGACGGACGCCCACTTCGCCGTCACGAGCCGCAAATATGACAATAGCGGGATTCCAACGGCCGGTCAAGACGCGAAACAGCAGAATGTGGCGGCGGACCACGGTTGCGAAAGGCCCGTCGGAGTGCTATCCTACAGTGCCATGGAGGTCCGCAACGAGTGACCGGCTTTCACGTTATGTGCAGATGGAAGGAAAGGGGTTTTCGATGAGATACGTTTCGCGATTCAGGCTGATTCGAGTGAGCATGCTCGTGATTGTGCTGGCGACGCCGGCACTGTTGGCCCAGACCCGGCAGGAGATTCAATTCCCGGACATCATGGGGTACAGGACGCTGAAATGCGACCTGCACACGCATACGGTCTTCTCGGACGCGGCGGTCTGGCCCACGGTTCGCGTCGACGAGGCCTGGCGGGAGGGTCTGGACGTGATTTCGATCACGGACCACATCGAGTACCAGCCGCACAGGGGAGATATTCCCACGAACCACAACCGGCCGTACGAAATTGCGCTGCCACGCGCCAAATCGCTCGGGATCCTGTTGATTCGCGGGACGGAGATCACGCGAGACACGCCGCCCGGACACTTCAATGCCATCTTCCTGGACGATGTCGTTCCGCTCGACACGAAGGAGTTGCTGGACTGCATGGCCGCTGCCGACAAGCAGGGGGCGTTCATCTGGTGGAACCACCCGGACTGGATTCCCGACAAGAAGGGCTGGTTCGACATCCATACGACGCTCTATGAGAAGAAGTACATGCGGGGAATCGAGGTCGTCAACGGCGATGACTATTACCCCGACGTGCACCGATGGGCGCTCGACAAGAACCTGACGTTCATGGGGAACACCGACATCCATTCGCCGTCGATGCTCGAGAAATCGACGCCGGACAGGCATCGCTCAATGACGCTGGTGTTCGCTCGGGAAAAGACGCTGCCGGCACTGAAGGAAGCCCTGATGGCCGGACGGACCACGGTCTGGTATCAGAACCAGCTGATTGGCAGGCCCGAGTATCTCCGGGCGATCTTTGACGCGGCCACGGATGTCACCGATATCGATTACACCCAGGACGGCAGCGTGCGTTTCGCGCTTCGGAACGACGCGGATGTTCCTCTCGAGATGGAGCGAACCGGGAGGTTCGGGCCAAAATCCGTGACGGTTCCGCCCCATGCGGTCCGTCTGATCCAGGCAAAAGTGCCTTCCTCGGAGACGGCGCATCGGTTTGAATACGTGGTCGACAACTTCCGGGCGGCGCCGGGGCAGGGGTTGGCGGTCTGCCTGGAAATCCCACCGCAGATCACCATCGAGATCGAGGTCGAGACGCAGACGGTGAACTGAGCCGGACCCGGCGTGTGGCAAGAACGCCGCACGAATCGTGATCGGAGGCCCCGGGGCTACTTCTTCTCGTCGCGGTTCATCGCCTCGATAAAGGCGTTGGCCTCGGCGATGGATGCCTCCATCTCCTGGATCAGACCGGCGACGTTCGTCTCGATGGAGACCAGTTCGTTCTGGAGACTCGCCAGCGCCTGGGCGTTGAGGTTGTGTTTAAGAAACAGGACCTGATCGCGGAAAGCAGTGAGGACCGGATCAATCTTCATCTCGGCGCTGCGCATGGCCGCCACTACCCGCGCGTAGCGCAGTCGCGTCTGGCGGAGTTTGTCCTCACTCAGACGCCGCAGGTCGGGGCTGGAATACTGATCGAGCTCTGATTCCCACTCCTTGAACAGGGCCTCGCCGACGCTCTCAACGTCGTTGATCCGTTTGGTGACCGCCTGTGCCTTGGATTCGCTGCGGTCGAACTCGCCCTTGAGCTTGTTGTACATTTTCTCAAGATCGCCACCCTGAAAGTTCGTCACGGCGGTGAACTGTTCCAGGGCGGACTGGAACTGCTGTTTGGCCTCTTCCTGGGCGTCCCGCGCCTCCTGAACGCGATCGACCAGCATGTCTCGCTTGGCGTAGCCGAGTTTCTCCATCGTGTTGTAGTAGACTCCGCCGCAGCCGCACAGCATCATCGACGTAACAGCCAGAACACCGAGGGTCAGCGATCTCATGTCCATTCCTTTCACCAGAACACCCAGCCGACACATGACGGGTATTGTAAGGTGTGTTCGCAGGCAGGCAATCAGAAAAGAGGTAAACATGACGTAAATGGGATGTGCGATGCGAGAGCCGACGGGCTGACCCACCAGGACCAAGCCCCGTCCCGTGCGAGACGGGGCTTGATTGGTGGAGGCAGGTGATAGAGAGCTGCTACCGTAAGAGAAGCGATAGCGGGTATGATGTGGTTTTTAGCTTCCGACCTGACCTGAGTTCACCTGGGTTAAAGTTAGAGGCCGTGAGAGCCTTTCTGGGTCCAATGGGAGCAGAGCGGACAGAAAGCCGACCTCGACCTCGGATGGCAACCTCCATGCGGCCGAAACCGCATGCCGAAGAGTCGATTTCCTGCCTTCTGCCGACTGCCATTTCTGCCACCTCCTTATTCCGACCGGCATTGTGTTTTCCGTTGTGTTCACCCATTAGTGCCGTATCGGGCACTGTGCGTAACGCGATTTTGACGAATCCTGCATAATTTTTTCGGACCTAACGCAAGCCATTGTGGAAGAAGGAGTTGCGTTCCTGCAATTGGGGGACGGTTTCCCGACGTTACCAAACGAGTGTTGTGTGAATTGGACGCGGCCGGGTCGCGGCAGTTGACAGAACGGGCCGGGCATCGCGCGAATTCCTCTATATCGCCGATGCGTCTGAGGGCATCTTGCTGGCGACCGAGCAATCTGACGACCCGGAGCCGGTCAGTTGAATGTCGGTCTCCTGGTGACAATCGACTGGTACCGGGCCGCACGCCGGCGAGAGGGGACCGAATGCCGCTGACGCCCGGCGGCGGTGTTTTCCGGTATTTTTCCCGCAGGGCCTTGACAGTTCCGCTCGCAAGACGCTATAGTGCCACTGGTTAAGACATCGTGCGCCTGTAGCTCAATTGGATAGAGCGTCGGTCTACGGAACCGAAGGTCACAGGTTCGAATCCTGTCAGGCGTAGTGCCAACACCGGCATCACAGGGGGTGAAGATGCCCAAGGATGGACCAGGTCTTCGGCGTTTCGCTGGATGGGTTCTTGCTGTGGGCCTGCTGTGCGCGCGGCTTGGCAGCGCCATGCCCACCAACGTCATCCTGTTCATCGGCGATGGGATGGGCTACGGCCAGATTGCGGCAGCGGGCCTCTATGCCAACGGGGCATCCGGTACGCTGTCGTTTGAGGCCTTCCCTCATCAGGCTCAGGTCATCACGTCCTCGGCCGACTCGACGATAACGGATTCGGCCGCCGCGGCGACGGCGATGGCGACCGGCTACAAGGTCCGCAACGGCATCATCAGTGTCGCCCGCCCGGGCGATGGGCGCCAGCTACAGACTGTTCTCGAACAGGCCGCCGCCGCAGGAAAGGCCACCGGCCTAGTGACGACCACGTACATCAGTCATGCCACGCCGGCGGCGTTCGCGGCGCACGAGCCATCCCGGGGAAACTATGGCCAGATCGCCCAAGACTACTTGGGGCAGACCCGACCGAACGTTCTGTTCGGCGGCAGTCTGTATCTGTCTGAATCAGACGCTGCCGCCGCAGGTTACAGCGTCGTCAAGGATGCGGCGCAGCTCCAGGTCCTGGACACCGATGGTGCCGACTTCGTCTCAGGTCAGTTTGCCGCCGGCAACATGACGTACGAATTCGACCGGGGCCCGGCGGCGACGGAGCCGCATCTGTCGGAGATGACGGCGGTCGCCCTGAGCCTTCTGGACAACGATCCCCAGGGGTTCTTCCTCATGGTCGAAGGCGGGCGGATCGACCATGCCGCCCATGCCCATGATCTCGAAAGGACCATCGGTGAGACGCTGGAGTTCTCGCGAGCCGTCCGGGCGGCAGTGGATTGGATTCACAGGTCGGCGCTACTGGACACGCTGATTCTCGTAACGGCCGACCACGAGACGGGCGGACTGAGCATTCTGGCCGATGGCGGAGCCGGCCGGTATCCGGACGTCGCCTGGACGAGCGCGGGGCACACTGGTGCGAACGTTCCGATCTACGCATGGGGCAGCAACAGCGCGTGGGTTACCGGCGTGATGGATAACACCTGGATTCATCACGTCATGACAGCCGGGCCTCGCACAGTCCCCGTCTCCGGGACCCTGATGCTTGTTTCCATCGGACTGGTCTCGATGGCGTGGCTGCGCGCCCGTCGCGTGCTTTAGCGGCCTCTCATCTCGTCCAGCGTATGTTCCGTGTCCTCGCACCGAATACAGCATCAAGGCATGCGCAGCCACCAGAGAATTCCCCGACCAACAAAAAGGGAGACGAAAGGATGGTAAAGCACTTCTCTTCATCACCCTTGTCTCCCCACTGCGAGGTGCCTCGATTTCAGTCCATTGAAAACTGCTCATAAAGAGTCGGTTTGCACCCGCAGATTGGCAGCTATTGTCGAGTGACCGCGACTCGCTGTCAATTGTGGCAACTACGTATTTCCATCGATGTGAAATGAATGTTGGACCGGCAGGCGGAGACAAAGGCCTTCGCAGGCCTCAAGAAAAAAGGGCTGCGGGGAGACGGGCCCGCAACCCTAAAGATGAAACGGCTCTTAGAGCCTCTGTTACCGCCCACGCGGAAAGAGCGATGCGACCTCCCCCGGCGGCGATTTCGTCCGCTGTCCAGAAGATCGGTACAAGGTGCTGTCCCTATGCGTCTGTGAATCGGCGATCTCCGCCAGACCTTTGCTCCGCCTCTGCACACGAACCTGGAGGCGACGGACCGCAGGTCTCCGAATCCATGCGGGGCACCATAGTCGAGGGGCAGTTGTCCGGTCAATTGTGGTAAACACGTATTTTTCTCGGGACAGGCGTCTGAAGGCGCCGGACACTCGAGCCGGCCACCTATGGCCGAGTGTCTGCCGAAGGAGGGCATCGGGCTGCGTGGCTTCTGCCTGCGGGCAAAATCTCGAAACCGCGATTTATCTGCTTGCAGAGGGCAGGTGGGCCGGGTAGACTGGCGACATCGACGGTTTGGAGAGGTGGCCGAGCGGCTTAAGGCGACGGTTTGCTAAACCGTTGTAGGGGGTAAACCCCTACCCCGGGTTCGAATCCCGGCCTCTCCGGTCTCCCATGGCCCCCACAACGGGGGCCGTGCATTCACACGTCGGCCGCCCCTTTGACGTGTTTCTCCCTCCCTGCAAACCCGAGTCCCCAGGCGCCGGTGGAATTGACCCGAAGGCGTCATTCTGATACAATGCACAAGGTGAATCTCCTGCTTATTGCGGGGTGTCCGGACCGATGGACGGCGGGTTGCTACCCTCAGTAGAGGACGGATGAGTCATGCGCTTGCGCATACGATCTATGTGTCTTGTATTCCTCGCGGCGCTCCTGGTGGCGGTCTGTGTCCGGGCCCAATCCGATGTGTGCATCAACGAGATCATGGCCGCCAACGATCTGGCGGTCAAAGACCCGCAGGGCGACTATGACGACTGGATCGAGTTGTTCAACCTTGGCGGGGTACCGGTCAGTCTCGCTGGCTTCTACCTGACGGACGACCTGGACGACCCCACGAAGTGGCAGGTTCCGGCCGGCACCGTCCTGCCTGCAAAAGGGTATCTGGTGATCTGGGCGGATGGCGACACCGGCGATGCAGGTTTGCACGCCGGCCTGGCGCTCAACGCAGGCGGGGACCGGATTGCCCTGTATGGCCGCGACGGACTGACCCTGCTTGACAGCATCCGCTTCGGTCCCCAGAGGGCCGATGTCTCGTTCGGCCGCGACCCCGATGGCTCGGACAACTGGATTACTCTGACGCCCACGCCCGGCGGGTCGAACGACGGAAAGGACCTGCCCGTGGTTGAGGATTTGGTGTTCAACCACGATCGCGGCTTGTACGATCATCCGATCGAGGTCGTCATCACGACGGCCACGCCGCAGGCTGCGATTCGTTTCACGCTCGATGGGAGCACGCCCACGCCGGGCTATGGGAGCGTCTACAACGGGCCAATCCTGATTCAGTCCACAACCTGTCTGAGAGCCATGGCATTTCGGCCCGGCTGGAAGGCTACAGACGTTGAGACTCACACCTACGTCTTCCTGGAAGGCGTCATAAAGCAGGCGACGAATCCTTCCACAGGGGCTCAGGTGACGCCGGAAGGATACCCCGCCTCGTGGGGCTCCGTGACGGGCGACTACCAGATGGACCCGGACGTGGTGGGCCAGGACGGCAAGGACATCTTCGGCGGCCTCTACGCCAATTCCATCCGGGACGACCTCAAGGCGGTCCCGACCATCTCTCTGGTCATGAACAAGGACGACTGGTTCGGCAGCAAAGGAATCTACATCAATCAGTCGCAGGACGGCACCGAACGCGTCGCGTCCATGGAGTTCATCGACCCCAACGGCGCCCAGGGCCTTCAGGTCAACTGCGCGATCGCGATGCAGGGCGGTGTCAGCGGAGGTGGAACCAGCCTCGACCGGTGGAAGACGTTCAAGCTCTCCATGCGGCCCCGGTTCAAGGCGCAAACCGACGATGGGAGCCCCACCGGCGGTCCCGGCAAGCTGGATTTCAGGCTGTTTCCCGACTCTCCGGTCGATCGCTACAACACCGTAGTCCTCGACAGCGTGTTGAACCATTCCTGGCTTCATCCGGACAGCGGCCAGCGCAACACTGCCTTATACATCCAGGATCAGTATATCGCCGATCTCCACAACGCCATGGGGGGGCATTCACCCCACGGTGCCTACGCGCATGTCTACATCAACGGCCTCTACTGGGGCCTGTACTATATCCACGAGCGTCCCGACCACGCCTGGGCGGCCCAGGTGTTCGGCGGCGACGAGGACGAGTACGACGCAGTCAAACATAGCGGCGGCAGTGTCATCAGCAGCGGCATTGGCGGCAGCGCCTCGGCCAACTACAATGCCATGCTGGCGGCGGCAAACGCGGTAGCCGCCGATCCAGACAACCTGGCGGCATACGATGCTCTGTGCGGACAACTCGACATAGATGACTTCATCACCTACCTGCTGGCGAACTGGTATACGGGCAACCATGACTGGCCGCACAAGAACTGGTATGCCACGCACCGCAACGGCCCCGGCGGCAGATGGCGCTTCCACTCCTGGGATGCCGAGCACGTGCTCGAAGGTGGAAACGACGTCGGGGAGAGCCCGTCGGATATTCACCGCAAGCTCGCGCAGAATGCGGAGTATCGCCTTCGCTTCGCTGATCAGATCCACCGTCACTTCTTCCACGATGGTCCGCTGAGCTATCCCGCCTCGGCCGACCGGTTTCTCGCCAGAATGAACCAGGTCGAGCGCGCTATCGTGGGCGAATCGGCCCGCTGGGGCGACAACCGGCAGTCACGCCCCCATAAGCAGCAGGACTGGCTCAAGACGCAGGAAGGCAAGCTGACTGGCTACTTCCCGAATCGCGCCGATCAACTGTTGGGCTGGCTTCGAAACGCCGGTCTCTACCCAAACGTCGAACCGCCCGAATTCCATGTGGGTAGCGTGCCTCAGCATGGCGGGCGTATCGCCTCCGGCGGGACCGTTACGATGGCGGGCACTGCCGGCGCGATCTGGTACACCATGGATGGGACCGATCCCCGAACACCCGGTTCCGGAGGCCAGACGGGTGACGAGTTCGCCTTTGTGACAGAAGATGCGCCGAAGGCGGTCCTGGTCCCTACGGCTTCGACCGGCGACGCCTGGCGCAACGTAGACTTCGACGATTCGACCTGGACCCACGGCGCCGGAGGGGTCGGCTACGAACGCAGTACAGGGTACGAGCAGTTCATTGACATCGATGTGCAGGACGCCATGTACAAGCATAACGAGAGCTGTTACATCCGCATTCCCTTCGAGGTGACGCCGGAGGTCCTGATCGAGGCTCGCGGTCTGCGATTGCGAGTGCGATACGATGATGGTTTTGTGGCCTACCTCAACGGCGTCGAAGTGCAGCGGGCCATGATTGATGGCGCACCTTCCTGGAATTCGGGCGCCGCCGGGAGCCACTCCGACCTCGACGCGATCGAATTCGAGACGTTCGACATCTCCGCGGCGATTGGCCAGCTTCGTCTGGGCCGAAACGTCCTGGCGATTCACGGGCTCAATGATGGCGTCACCAGCACCGATTTCCTGATTTCCGTGGAACTGAGCTCGACCACCGGCGGCGGGGGGGCGGTTCCCAGTGGGATCTCGCCAACCGCGATCCGCTACGAAGGGCCGTTGACATTGACCGAGAGCACGTGCATCAAGGCGCGTCTGTTTCGCGATGGCTCGTGGAGTGCGTTGAATGAGACGACGTTCAGTGTCGGGCCGGTGGCTGAGAATCTGCGGATCAGCGAGGTCATGTACCATCCGCTCGATCCGAACGCCGAGTACATCGAGCTGGTCAACATCGGCAGCGAGACGATCAACCTGAATCT